>NZ_NRDO01000148.1 GCF_010231475.1 Citrobacter sp. NCU1
GGCCGTACCCGTGGTGGTCGACGTGCTGCCGGTGGTCGTCGTACCGCTGGTACCGGCCGTACCCGTGGTGGTCGACGTGCCAGAGGTGCTGCCCGTGGTCGAGCTGCCCGCGCTGCTCATAGAGCCGGTGCCGCTGGCCGAGCCGGTCTGGCCATAATTGCCCGACTGGCCATAGGCACTGGTCTGGCCCGAGCGATTGCCGCGATCGTCATTGGTGCGATCACCGAACATGGCGCGGGCGTTTTCCTCCTCGCGCCACTGCGCCTTGGCTTCATCGGCGGTCTTGGTCAGCGTGACCTTGTCCTCGACCGACTTCAGCCAGCGCGACGGGATCGAGTGGTGCTGACCACCGGCGTCGCGGTCGTTCTTGGTCAGCAGGATGCGGTCGCCGCGCAGCTTGTCGACGGTGCCGACATGGCTGCCGTCCGAACCCACGACTTCCTGATGCTCCTTCACCTTGGACAGCAGATCGCGCTGGCCCTGGCGCTCGGTACGCCAGCTATTGAATTCATTGTGGAACTTGGTGCGGTTCTCGCTGCGATATTCGTCATAATCGCGGTCGAACGCGGCGATCTGGCCCGAGCGCCAGTCGTTATAATGGTTATCCTGTTCGGCATAATAGCGCTCGTCATAGCGCGCATCGGCCTCGCGGCGGCGTTCCGCCTCCTCGTCACCGAACCACGAACGGACCTCGTCCCCGGCGCGCGCGAAGAAACCCCGATCCTCGTAATCATAACCCTGCGGCTGACGGCCATAGTCACCGCGGCCCTGGCCCTGACGGCCATAATCACGGTCCTGGCGGTCGTCACGGCCATAGCGGTCGCCGGTATAACCATAGCCGCGCGACGAATTGCCGTAGCTCGACGGGCGATACTCATCACGGTCATAGTTGCGGTCACGCCCGTAATCGCGGTCGCGACCATAGTCGCGCTCACCACGATAGCCGGCATAACCGCCCGAGCGGCCCTCGGCGTAACGGCCTTCATTCTGGCGGCTGCCAAAATCCTGGCGACCGCGGTTGAAGGTGTCGCGGTTGCCATAGCCCTGATAGCCATAGTCGCGCGCACCATAGCCGCGGCGGTCTTCGTTGCGGCTGCCGTAACGGTCGCTGTCGCGATCGTCGTCAAAGGCGCCCGCCGCTTCATAGTCGCGTGCGCTGGAGTAAGTATAATCGCGGCCGGACCCAAAATCGCGGCCATAGTCGAAGTCGCGTTCGCCCCGATTGGCGCCGCGGGAATAGCGATCGTAAGCCATCCATACTCTCCTGAATTCCGGTCCTGCGGGGGCCAGGGTCGCTCACCGGCGCC
>NZ_NRDO01000015.1 GCF_010231475.1 Citrobacter sp. NCU1
AACTGGCTCAAAGCTGAAAGCTTTACTGAACCCCCAGCCTAGCTGGGGGTTTTCTATAGACAATAAAAAACCCCGCTTTGCGGGTTTTTTTTTCGCCGTGCCATTGGTCTCAAAACACGCAGGCAGAGTCACACACTATTCTTTACCCAATAAGGCCTGCAAATCCTGCTTTAGCGTAGACATCTTACTGGCGTACTTCTCTTTATGTTCCGCGTCTTCAATCAACTGCACTATCGTCTCTGAAAGCGTTTTACCACGGCGCTGCGCAAGTCCAGCCAGACGTTGCCAGACGATAAATTCTAAATCGATCGATTTCTTACGCGTATGCTGATGCTCAGCATTAAAGTGTCGTTTGCGTCGTGCCCGTATCGTCTGTTTCATCCGATTTAGCAGCGCAGGATTCATATGCTCTTCAATCCAGGTATTGACCCGAACCGGTTCATTCTCGAGGGTTAGCAACAAATCGACGGCCTCTTTGGCTGCGCTAGCCTCCACGTAGCGGGTAATCAACTCCCCTTCGCGGTGCTTTTTCACCAGATACTTCCACTTCCAGCCGCTCTCAAGATTTTCAAGTTGTTGATATTTCATTGCGATCTCAATGTTACCGTGTAACTCTTATCAGAATATCAGCTTTTTAAGCTTCTGAAGAAAAGAATATCCAGCCTGTGAACTGTCGCGCGTCATACTGCGTGTTTCCGTTCGCTTTCCACGTGTGCAGTGTTGCCTGTTACGGTATAATCGCGTTTTTTACAACAGACTAAAAAACCTCAACTTTGACCATTACGAAACTAGCATGGCGTGATCTGGTTCCTGATACCGACAGTTATCAGGAGATATTTGCACAGCCACACTTTACTGACGAAAACGATACCTTACTCAGTGATACTCAACCGCGACTGCAATTTGCTCTGGAACAACTTCTCCAGCCATGTGCCTCGTCCTCTTTTATGCTGGCGAAAGCCCCGCAAGAGCTTGAGTATATTAACCTTCTGGCCGATGCAGTCCGAACGCTGCACACCGACGGCGGCAAGTTAGCCGGTGGTCATTACGAGATTTCAGGTCATCACATTCGTTTTCGCGAAGCAGAAAAAGCAGAAGACAATTTTGCGACGTTAACTCAGGTAGTCAGTGCCGACTGGGTTGAAGCCGAACAACTGTTTGGCTGCCTGCGCCAGTTTAACGGAGAAATCACCCTGCAACCCGGTCTGGTGCATCAGGCTAATGGCGGCATTCTGGTTATTTCTCTGCGCACGCTTCTGGCCCAGCCTCTGTTATGGATGCGCCTGAAAGCCATCGTGAGTCGCGAAAGGTTTGACTGGGTCGCATTCGATGAGTCTCGCCCTCTGCCTGTTTCCGTGCCCTCTATGCCGCTCAAAATGAAAGTGGTCCTGGTGGGTGACCGTGAGTCGTTAGCGGACTTCCAGGAAATGGAGCCAGAACTCGCAGAGCAGGCTATCTATAGCGAATTTGAAGACAATCTGCAGATAGTGGATGAAGAGTCCATGACGCAGTGGTGCCAGTGGGTGACCCAAGTTGCCAGAAGTAATAATCTGCCCTATCCCGGCCCAGATGCGTGGCAGGTCCTGATTCGTGAAGCGGTACGCTATACCGGCGAGCAGGGTACATTGCCGCTCTGTCCTCTATGGATTGCCCGTCAGTTCAAAGAAGTTGCCCCGCTGTGTGATGGGGAGACCTGTAATGCAGAACAACTTAGCCTGATGCTCGCCCAGCGCGAATGGCGCGAGGGCTTCCTTGCCGAGCGGATGCAGGATGAAATCCTCCAGGAACAGATCCTGATCGAAACCGAAGGTGAACGCATTGGTCAAATCAACGCGCTCTCGGTGATTGAGTTTCCCGGCCACCCTCGCGCATTTGGCGAACCGTCACGTATTAGCTGCGTGGTGCATATTGGCGATGGTGAATTCACTGACATTGAGCGAAAAGCGGAACTTGGCGGGAATATCCATGCCAAAGGAATGATGATCATGCAGGCCTTCCTGATGTCTGAGCTACAGCTTGAGCAGCAGATCCCATTTTCCGCCTCACTGACCTTCGAGCAATCCTACAGTGAAGTCGATGGCGACAGCGCATCAATGGCTGAATTATGCGCGTTGATCAGTGCGCTGGCTGATGTTCCGGTTAATCAGAATATCGCCATTACCGGTTCTGTCGATCAATTCGGTCGGGCGCAACCGGTCGGCGGTTTAAACGAGAAAATTGAAGGCTTCTTTACTATTTGTCAGCAGCGGGAATTATCAGGCAAGCAAGGCGTGATCATTCCAGCGGCCAACGTCAGGCATCTTAGTCTACAACCTGCGCTGCTACAGGCTGTTGAAGAAGATAAATTCAGTATCTGGGCGGTGGATGACGTCACAGACGCCCTGCCGCTTCTGTTAAATCTGGTGTGGGACGGTGAAGGTCAGACAACGCTGATGCAAACTATCCAGGAGCGTATTGCAGCAGCAACGCAACTGGAAAGCCGTCACCGTTTTCCCTGGCCACTGCGTTGGCTGAATTGGTTTGTTCCGAACTGATCGGACTTGTTCAGCGTACACGTGTTAGCTATCCTGCGTGCTTCAATAAAATAAGGCTTACAGAGAACATGGTAGATAAACGCGAATCCTATACAAAAGAAGACCTTCTTGCCTCTGGTCGCGGTGAACTGTTTGGCGCTAAAGGCCCACAACTGCCAGCACCAAGCATGTTGATGATGGACCGTGTCGTCAAGATGACTGAAACCGGTGGTAACTTTGACAAAGGTTATGTCGAAGCTGAGCTGGATATTAACCCGGATCTTTGGTTCTTCGGATGTCACTTTATCGGCGATCCGGTCATGCCGGGTTGTTTAGGTCTGGACGCAATGTGGCAGCTGGTTGGATTCTATCTCGGCTGGCTGGGCGGTGAAGGTAAAGGCCGTGCCCTGGGCGTAGGTGAAGTGAAATTTACGGGTCAGGTTCTGCCGAGCGCGAAAAAAGTCACTTACCGTATCCACTTCAAGCGCATCGTTAACCGTCGCCTGATCATGGGTCTGGCTGATGGTGAAGTTCTGGTTGACGGTCGTCTAATCTACACCGCTAATGACCTGAAAGTGGGCCTGTTCCAGGACACTTCCGCGTTCTAATCCTGAGCTTTTACAGCCAGCAACGTTTGCTGACTAGGTGATTAAAGGCGAAACCTCCGCAATGCGGAGGTTTCTTTTTTCTAAAGAGACAGAATCAGGCCATTACTACCCTGTCCGCCATGGCTTCTCGCCAGCCTCCCAGCCAGTACGACCTCTGATTCAGCGTCTGATAGGGACACATTTCTTTTGAGCGTCCGGCGATGCCGGCCTGATATCCGCGTTGATGTGCCCGTTCCAGGCGATCTCGTTTTTGTCTCTTCATGCCTCGTTTCCCTCATCTTTTATCTGGTGGAAAAGAAAACAGTGATTACGAAGTGTGCAATCACACTAAAACGAATACCGCGAAACATTGGTTCCGTCAATGCGCAAAATTCACGCCAGTGTCATATTTGTGAGCTACTCAATAAATCATTTGTACAAAAAATGTGAGCAAGAACAGCTATTTTTGCGGAATAAAAACGAAAAAAAACCGCCTCAGGGAGCAGCCTGAGGCGGTTTAATTTACAATTGTTTAAACTTTAAGGCAGGCGTTTTATCTCCTGGGCGATAGACGCGGCCTCCTGGCTCCATGCCGTCGCCAGCACTTTGACCATCTCATCATAGCCATCCTGCTGCTGCACAGCCTCAAGATGGAATGGACGCTTAATCAGCTGCCCCTGGTGATTGAGAAGCCACTCACCACTCACGATAACCTTACCATCATAGCGACCGTGGAATCCGGTCACCGTGACGTTTAGCGTGTCCTGAGTGCTTCCCAGTGGCTGGGAAGCGACAACCCAGCCCGGAAGCTGGGTATTCAGGCTGGCCACCAGCGTATTGCGCAATTGCTGGTCCAGTGGACTGGCCCAGAGATTGTTATTCGCAATCACATACTTCACATCGCTGGTCTGATAGACCACTCCATTACCTGCCAGGTAATCAGGTACAGATACCTGTTCCACCCACAGCAGACGGTTTCCCTGATTCGCGGTACTTTGCACGCCCCCCTGCGCAATGGGCAGTTGGTAATAGCTTTTACTTTCTCCACCGGAGCTGCACGCCGTCAGCCAGACCGACATCATTACCACTAGCCACTTTTTCATTGTTTCGCCCTCTTCGGCTCTGGATCTTTCTTGTCCTTCGCTTCAAACACCAGCGCGTTACTCTTATCGTTGAGCGTTTTCAGAACCGGTTGCAGTTCACGGAGTACCTGATCAAGGCGCTGCATATCCGCCACCATCTTGTTATACGCGGCAGAACCCGGCTGGAAGCCTTGCATACTGCGGTTCAGTTCGCGTAGCGTAGTTTGCATATCCGCCGGAAGCTGCTGCATCGACTCACTGGACGTAATCTTGTTCATGTTGTCCAACGTGGTTTGCAGATGCTTCATCGTACGCTGGCTTTCAGTGAGCGTATTCGTCGCCTGCTCGATCATCGGATTCAACGGCAGATTGTTGATTTTATCCAGCGCTTCCATAAGACGTTGCTGGATCTGCGCCAGACCCCCACTCACGGTTGGAATGATCTGATAGCCGCTAAACTCACGGATGCCCTTAAGCGGTGGTTCCTTCGGATAGAAATCGAGGTCGACATACAGTGCGCCGGTCACCAGGTTCCCCGTTTTTAACGATGCGCGTAAGCCACGGTTCAGCAACTCCTGCAGATGTGCTCCCACATCCGTATTTTCGCCTAACTGCGCTTTCAGACGCTCAGGCTCGATACGGATCAGAACCGGAATGCGGAAGTCATTGTTAAATACCTGACGCATATTTGGCACAAAGAACGGTACTTTGCTGACAGTACCCAGACGAATGCCACGGAATTCCAGTGGCGCACCGGGTTGTAATCCACGAACCGAATCTTTGAAGAACACCAGATAGTCAATGTGGTCGGTAAACAACGAATCCTGAATGCTCTTCTGATCGTCATAGAGAACGAACGCTGATTTTTCCGCAACCGGTTGTCCCTGATCAAGCCCTTCCGGGACGTCAAAACTGACACCGCCGCCAAACAAGGTCGTCAACGAGCCCATCTCTACACGCATCCCCGCAGAGGTGAGATCGACCGCGATACCGCTGTCTTTCCAGAAACGCACATTACTGGTGACCAGGCGGTCATTCGGCGCATTGATAAAGAGCTGATAACTCATGCTGCGCTTTTGCGGATCAAACGTGCTGGCTTCAACTGAACCGACACGATAACCGCGAAACAGCACCGGATCGCCTGGGCTTAACTGCCCTGCCTTTTTGCTGTCCAGGATCACGCGGATCCCTTTCGCATCCGGCGGCGCCAGCGGTGGAGAGTCCAGTAGATCGTATTTATCGAGTTTGTTTCCTTTATTACCTGGCTGTAGTTCAATATAGGCACCAGACAGCAGCGTACCTAAGCCGCTGATCCCTTCACGCCCTACCTGTGGCTTAACCACCCAGAAGACAGAATCTTTATGCAGCAACTTTTCCATACCGGAATTGAGGCGTGCTTTGATTTCTACATGGGTTAAGTCATCGGTCAGCGTCGCGCTTTCGACCACGCCGACATCCACGCTACGGCTTTTTATGGTGGTTTTACCGCCCTCAATGCCTTCCGCATTGGTGGTAATCAGGGTAACTTCTGGCCCCTGATGACTGTAGTGGTAAAACAGAACCCATGCCCCAATAAGTGCAGTGACGATGGGGAAAATCCACACGGGAGACCAGTTCTTTACCTTCTGCACTTTGGCTTCCCCACTTTTAGATTCCATGCTGTCAGGACTCCTCATGGTCTGGTTCTGGTTTACGGTCCCACGACAGACGAGGATCAAACGTCATCGCAGAAAACATTGTCATAATGACGACTAAAGCAAACATCAAAGCACCCATTGCAGGATAAATGTTCATCAACCCTCCCATGCGCACCAGCGCAGAGAGTACGGCAATAACAAAAACATCGATCATTGACCAACGACCGACAAATTCCACGACTTCGTAAATCAAATGCATTCTTTCGCTGTCACGCTTTCCATGCCCATTTGCGTCCCAACATAACCACGCAATCGCAATCATTTTTAACGTTGGCACCATAATACTGGCAATAAATATGACAGCTGCAACTGGATAAGATCCCTCACTCCACAGTAACACCACCCCGGCAATAATGGTTGATGGCAATTTTGAACCCAGCAAATCAGTAATCATGATCGGCATGATATTGGCTGGAAGGTAAAGCATGATTGACGTAAACAACAATGCCATCGTCCACTGCAGGCTGTTTTTACGTCGCACATGCCCTTTGGTATGACAACGAGGACACACCAGTTCATCGGCAGGCAGTATCGCTGTACAGCAAGAACAGGAGCGTAACCCTTGTTGAATTCCCGTCGTTCCCACTTTCAGCGGCTGCGCTATTTGCGGCGCGGGGGCGATGTCATCCCACAACCAGCGACGATCCACACACTGAAATGTGCGGAGCTGCAAAATACAAAACAGGCACCACGGAATGAAACTGCTGCCTACGCCAATATCGCCGTAGGCCATCAGTTTGACAAAACTCACCAAAATCCCAGCGAGGAATATTTCAGCCATCCCCCAGGATTTTAACTGGAACAAAACACGCGCCAGCCTCGCCTGGAGTTTTTCCGGCATGGCGACACGATTAACGAGCAGTAATATCGTGATCAGACAAAAGGCGGGAACCACCTGAACAAATAATAAAAAGAAAGTACCGAGACTGGCGTAATCTTCAGAAAATAAAACGCCCGGAATCTCCAGGAATGAAACTTCGCTGCTTACTCCCGCCACATTCATACTCACAAAAGGGAAGAGATTGGAGAGTACCAGCATGAATAAAGCAACTATCGCATACGCGGTGGGACGCTGCCTTGGCGCGTCCCACTCGATTGTTAATGTTGTGCCACATCGTGGGCATGCCGCTTTTTGACCATGCTCTAACGGGGGTAATGCCACCAGCATGTCACATTGCGAGCATAATATATGCTTCGCAGCATGGTGATGTTCGCACATATGTGCTCCTTTAATTATGCGCCATTCTTCAAGGCTTCAAGATACTCCCAGCGCTCAAAGGCTTGCTCAAGTTCTTGTTCCGCGTCACTCAGGTCAGCCAGAACCTTTTGTGTATGCTCATGCGGCTGACTAAAAAAGGTGGCGTCAGCAACTTGCGCCTGCAGCGTTTCCAGTTTAGCTTCCAGCTCTTCAAGCTGCTGGGGTAGCTGTTCCAGTTCGCGCTGTAGTTTATAGCTTAGTTTGCCGCTCGCTCGTTTTACAATTTCTGCTTTAGGTGCAACAGATTCCTCATTTTTTTTCACAACAGGTTGTTTAAACGCCAGATGTTGTACCTGTTGTCCACGAGCGTCGTGATAACCGCCGACATAACGTCCAATTTTGCCGTCACCTTCGAAGATCCAGCACTCTGTCACGGTGTTATCCACAAACTGGCGATCGTGGCTCACCAGTAAGACCGTCCCCTGATAACCATCAATCAGTTCTTCTAACAGCTCGAGGGTTTCGACGTCGAGATCGTTAGTTGGTTCATCGAGAATTAAAAGATTACTGGGTTTGAGGAATAACCGCGCCAGCAGCAGACGGTTACGTTCGCCCCCTGACAATGCGCGAACCGGCGTCATGGCACGTTTAGGGTGAAACAAAAAGTCTTGCAGGTAACCCAGCACATGGCGTGGTTTACCGTTAACCATGACCTCTTGTTTGCCTTCCGCGAGGTTGTCCATCACCGTCTTATCGGGGTCCAGTTCGGCACGATGCTGATCAAAGTAGGCTACTTCGAGCTTTGTACCCACATGAATACGCCCACTATCGGCCTGGAGCTGACCCAGCATGAGTTTCAGCAACGTCGTTTTACCGCAGCCATTTGGCCCAATCAGCGCAATTTTGTCGCTGCGTTGTACCTGCGCGGAGAAATCTTTCACCAGTTGTTTGCCATCAACCTGGTAATCGACGTTTTCCATTTCAAAGACGATTTTGCCCGAGCGCGTCGCCTCTTCGACCTGCATCTTCGCAGTACCCATGACTTCACGGCGTTCGCCACGCTCGCGACGCATGGCTTTCAGTGCACGCACGCGACCTTCGTTACGCGTACGACGCGCCTTAATCCCCTGACGGATCCACACTTCTTCCTGCGCCAGCTTGCGATCAAACTCTGCATTCTGTAGCTCTTCGACGCGCAGCGCCTCTTCTTTCTCCAGCAGATACTGATCGTAATCGCCCGGATAAGAGACCAACTTACCGCGATCCAGATCGACAATACGGGTCGCCATATTCCGAATGAACGAACGGTCGTGAGAGATAAAAATGATCGTGCCATTGAAGGATTTCAGGAATCCTTCCAGCCAGTCGATGGCTTCAATATCCAGGTGGTTAGTCGGTTCGTCCAGCAGCAATACGCGCGGGTTGCTCACCAATGCTCTGCCCAGCGCAGCTTTACGCAGCCATCCGCCAGAAAGGGAAGAGAGCGCCGCGTTAGGATCAAGCCCCAATTGCGCCAACACTTCATTAATACGGCTTTCGAGCTGCCACAGATTATGGTGGTCGAGTTGTTCCTGTACCCGCGCCAGTTCATTGAGATTCTTATCGCTTGGATCCGTCATCACCAGACGAGAAATATCGTGATAACGCTTCAGATATTCCGCTTGTTCCTCAATGCCTTCGGCGACAAAATCATACACGCTGCCCGCAACGTTTCGCGGGGGATCCTGTTGCAAACGCGCAACCACCAGATCCTGCTCATAGATGATGCGCCCGTCATCCAGACCTTGTTCGCGGTTGAGGATCTTCATCAGGGTCGATTTTCCGGCGCCGTTACGGCCAACCAGACAGACGCGTTCGTTATCTTCGATATGCAATTCTGCATTATCAAGAAGCGGCGCATCGCTAAACGACAGCCATGCGCCATGCATACTGATCAATGACATTTACTTTTCCTTTCAGGCCGAGGTAATCAGCCAGCAGTTGTGGATCTGGCGGTTACGGGCAAAGTCCTGGGATTGCGTTTTCTGCGTAATTTCTTGTGCTTTCAGTCCCAGTGCCGCCAGTCCGTCGAGATCCATACGGAATCCACGTTTGTTGTTAGAGAACATGATGGTGCCGCCCTTACGCAGCAGACGTTTCAGATCCTTCATCAGCGCCAGATGATCGCGCTGCACATCAAACGAATCTTCCATACGTTTTGAGTTAGAAAACGTCGGGGGATCGATGAAAATAAGATCGAATTGCTCATCCGCCTCACGCAGCCATCCCAGGCAATCGGCCTGGATTAAACGGTGCGCACGACCGCTCAGGCCATTCAGACGCAAGTTGCGCTCCGCCCACTCCAGATACGTGCGTGACATATCTACCGTGGTGGTGCTGCGGGCGCCACCCAAACCAGCATGTACGCTGGCGCTACCGGTATAGGAGAAGAGGTTAAGGAAATCTTTTCCATTGCTCATTTGACCCAGCATGCGGCGCGCAATACGGTGATCAAGGAACAGACCTGTATCCAAATAGTCAGTCAGATTGACCCACAGACGCGCGTTGTATTCGCTCACTTCGATGAACTCACCCTTCTCGTTCATCTTCTGGTACTGGTTTTTCCCTTTCTGACGCTCACGCGTTTTCAGCACCAGCTTGTTCGGCGCCATCTCCAGCACAGAGAGGGTCGCCGCGATAATATCAAACAGACGCTGACGCGCTTTCTGCGCATCGACCGTTTTCGGCGGCGCATATTCCTGAATCACCACCCAGTCACCGTAACGGTCAACCGCCACGTTGTATTCCGGGAGGTCGGCATCATAAAGGCGATAGCATTCAATCCCTTCCTGACGCGCCCACTTCTCCAGCTTCTTAATATTTTTACGCAGTCGGTTGGCGTAATCTTCCGCCACCGTGGCAGGTTTACTTTCGGAGGTGGTTTCTGCGACGTGGTAGTTTTTCTGCACGCAATCCAGCGGACCGTTTTTCGCCTTGAATTGTTTATCGGCGCGCAATTGCAGGCTGCTGAGCAAGTCCGGAGACGCGCTAAACAATGACAAATTCCAGCCGCCAAACTGGTTTTTCATGGTACGGCCGAGCAGACTATGCAACGCGATAAGCGCTGGCTCGCTGTCCAGACGCTCACCGTACGGTGGGTTACTGATAACTGTCCCGTAAGGACCCGCAGGCAGCGGATTGCTCAGTTGTGCAACGTCTTTTACTTCGAAGGTGATGAGATCGCCGATGCCTGCGCGGCGGGCGTTACTGCGCGCACGCTCAATCACGCGAGCATCGCTGTCTGAACCATAAAAGCGCGAACTGTAGTCGGCCAGCCCTTTGCGAGCACGGACCTGCGCTTCGGCTTTCACTTCCTGCCACAGTGCATCATCATGCTGCGCCCAACCGCTGAAACCCCAGTATCCACGGTGCAAGCCAGGGGCACGATCGGTCGCCCACATTGCCGCTTCAATTAACAGCGTACCCGAACCGCACATCGGATCGAGCAGTGGCGTGCCCGGCTGCCAGCCAGAACGCATTACAATCGCTGCCGCCAGCGTTTCCTTAATCGGTGCCTGACCCGTACGATCGCGATACCCACGCTGATGCAGACCGTCACCGCTCAGATCGAGGGCGATACTGGCGGTGTCTTTGTTCAGCCAGACATTAATACGTAAATCCGGGGATTCACGATCAACATTCGGGCGCGGCAGATTCTTGCGGGTGAAGGCATCTACAATGGCATCCTTCACTTTCATTGCGCCGTACTGACTGTTACGGATAGTGTTATTCAGGCCGCTGAAGTGCACGGCGAACGTCGCTCCGGGATTAAAAATCTCTGTCCAGTCGATTGCCTGAACGCCGAGATACAAGTCCAGATCGCTATAAACCTTGCATTCCCCCATCGGCAATATGATGCGAGAGGCCAGTCGGCTCCACATCAGGCTCTGGTAAACAAGCCGTGTGTCGCCCTTAAAATGGACCCCACCCTGAACGACCTGGCACTCATTGGCGCCCAGGTTTTCCAGTTCAGTTTTTAACAGCTCTTCCAGCCCACGGGCCGTACTGGCAAACAGAGAATTCATATCGTCACTTTTACTCCGGGAAAATTGCTGCGCATTATAGCTAATATGGGCTGTATGTCATAAAGTTGAGGGCTTATTTTCATTTGAGGGCTGTACTGTGGTGACGCTAACCCGACTTTTTGTTCATCCGGTTAAATCAATGCGCGGCATTGGCCTGACACACGCGCTGGCCGACGCCAGCGGTCTGGCGTTTGATCGTATTTTTATGATCACCGAACCCGATGGAACCTTCATCACTGCCCGACAGTTTCCGCAAATGGTCCGTTTTACCCCTTCCCTATTGCACGACGGGTTGCATTTCACGACTCCTGACGGCAGCAGCGCGCTGGTGCGGTTCGCTGATTTCGCCGAACAAGATGCCCCAACAGAAGTCTGGGGGAACCATTTTACCGCCCGCATCGCACCCGACGCTGTCAATCGGTGGCTGAGTGGTTTCTTTTCCCGCAAGGTGCAACTACGTTGGGTCGGGCCAAATCTGACGCGACGTGTTAAACAACACAGCGGCGTACCGCTCTCCTTCGCTGATGGCTTCCCCTACCTGCTGGCCAGTGAAGCCTCTCTGCGGGATTTACAACAACGCTGCCCTGCCAGCGTGAAAATGGAACAGTTTCGGCCTAACTTGGTGGTAAGCGGTGCCGCCGCCTGGGAGGAGGACAGCTGGAAAGTGATCCGTATTGGCGACGTTATTTTTGACGTGGCAAAACCGTGCAGCCGCTGTATTTTCACCACTGTCAGCCCGGAGAAAGGTCAAAAACATCCCTCCGGCGAACCGTTAGCCACGTTGCAGCGTTTTCGTACAGCGCTGGATAATGGCGATGTTGATTTCGGTCAGAATCTGATTGCGCGCAACAGCGGCGTGATTCGCACAGGTGATGATGTCGAAATACTGGCCACAGGACCGGCAAAAGCTTATGGCGCGACAGTGCCTGACGATACTGTAACCGCAGAAAAACGCCCTGATGCAGCGGTGAATATCGACTGGCACGGACACACTTTTCGTGGCAACAACCAACAGGTTTTATTAGAACAGCTGGAAAACCAGGGAATCCGGGTTCCCTATTCGTGTCGGGCAGGTATTTGCGGTTGCTGTCGGGTACGGTTACTGGAGGGCGAAGTCAGCCCACTGAAAAAATCCGCGATAGGCGAGGATGGCACGATTCTTTGCTGTAGTTGTGTGCCGAAAACGGCGCTGAGACTGGAAAGTTAAACGGCTTGCTCAAGGCTGAAACTGTCAATAATGGTTTGTGGTTTCAGTCTGTCATTCATGATCTTTATCGCATCACCCAACTGCATTGTTCGGCCCGCGACCATAACACCAGGCTGAGCCAGCAGACAAAGCGCTGCATTTTCTCCCGGCTCCACCACCAGTAAATTGACCTGCTCTTCGGTGTCGCTCAAATAAACGCAAGCCGCATCGCCGGAGACGGGCGACCAGTTTTCGGTATGCGCAACAAAGTGCCAGCTTTTGGGCATTTGGGGTTTGAGGTAGCGAATAGCCACCAGCGCATTAAGCACCAGTTCCGCTTTTTGTTCTTTCGATAATTCGAGATCGCGGCATTTTTCTTCAAAGGAAAAATAAAGCGCTGCATCTTCTACGCAAAAACCGGCAGGTGAAAAAGCATCAGGAGTGAGCATTTTGCGAGCAAAACGCGAGCGAAATAACATGCCATTGGCCAGATCGAGCATCATTCGGTCATGCTCTTCATCATAATACCAGCGCCAGTTATCGTCAGGTTTAATTCGCATTCGTTTATCTCCTGGGCTTAACATCCTGTTGTAAGATTGTCCTGATTGCCGCTTCGTTAATTGCCTTAATAAGAAAAGACCATAATGTTTAAATAAGCAACAGTGAAGGAATATAAAACAACCAGGACTGGAAATAAAGCCATGGTTGTTCGATTAAGGGAAAAGG
Organism: Citrobacter sp. NCU1; assembly: GCF_010231475.1. GTDB lineage: Bacteria > Pseudomonadota > Gammaproteobacteria > Enterobacterales > Enterobacteriaceae > Citrobacter_D. The sequence goes on from NZ_NRDO01000015.1 coordinate 13,054, forward strand.
TTAGAGATGGGTAACGATTTCTTTAATCAGCGGCGGACCTTTAAAAATAAAGCCGGAATAAATTTGAACCAGTGAAGCTCCGGCCGCCATTTTTTCACGCGCCGCTATCACCGAATCAATCCCCCCGACACCAATAATCGGCAACCGTCCGTTTAATTCCTGCGACAGACGTCGAATAATTTCTGTACTTTTTAATTGCAGCGGTCGTCCACTCAAACCACCCATTTCGTCACAGTTTTTCATTCCCTGAACCAGAGAACGATCCAACGTTGTATTGGTCGCAATAACACCATCAATATTATGACGGACTAAACTGTCGGCAACCTGGATCAGTTCTTCTTCAGAAAGATCCGGCGCGATCTTTACGGCCACTGGCACATATTTTTGATGGGTCGCCTGCAGATCGTTTTGCTTATTTTTAATTGCCGTTAATAAATCGTCCAGCGCATCGCCGTATTGCAGTGTGCGTAATCCTGGCGTATTCGGTGAAGAGATATTGATCGCGATGTAACCCGCATAAGCATAGACTTTTTCCATACAAATCAGATAGTCCTCTTTGCCCTGCTCAACCGGCGTATCTTTATTTTTACCAATATTAATCCCCAGGATGCCGTCAAAATGTGATTTTTTAACGTTCTCCACCAGGTTATCAACACCGTGGTTATTGAAGCCCATTCGATTGATCAACCCTTCCGCATCGACCAGACGGAAAAGGCGGGGTTTATCATTACCAGGCTGAGGGCGTGGCGTCACGGTGCCGATTTCTATCGAGCCAAATCCCATTGCGCCCAGCGCATCGATGCACTCCCCATCTTTATCCAGACCTGCTGCCAGACCAAGCGGGTTCTTAAACGTCAGCCCCATACAGGTAACAGGCTTTGCTGGCACTTTCTGGCGCACAAGCGCTTCCAGCGGTGTACCTGTGACACGGCGTAATTGTTGAAATGTTAATTCATGAGCGCGCTCTGGATCGAGCTGAAAAAGGGCTTTACGAACGAAGGGGTAGTACATGAACTCTCCTGGATTCCCGGTGTGCAAACCGGGGGCGTATTATGTGCGATGTTGAAGCAAAAGGGAATTGACCTGCGGCAATAAATGGCAATGTCTACGCAATCGTTTTCTTTCTCCCCCGCGTAATTATGCGTTTTTCAGATTTTCTCTGCCGGATAAATCATTTCGATTCGCAAAATCTCTCTGTCAGACTGCACGAATTGTTATCAATGTTAGAAAAAAAATAAACAATTAGTTATAAGGAGAGATTGAGAATATGCGCATCATCACTCTGGCTGGAAGTCCACGTTTTCCCTCTCGTTCCAGTGCGTTACTGGAATATGCCCGTGAAAAACTCAGTGCTCTGAATGTCGAGGTCGCCCACTGGAACCTCCACAACTTTGCGCCCGACGATCTTTTATATGCGCGATTCGGCAGCCCCGCGCTGAAAACCCTGGTCGGCCAGTTAAAAGAGGCCGATGGACTGATTGTCGCCACGCCCGTTTATAAAGCAGCCTATTCCGGGGCGTTAAAAACGTTGCTTGATCTGCTGCCTGAGCGGGCGCTCGAAGGGAAAGTGGTGTTGCCTTTCGCGACCGGCGGTACCGTCGCACATTTACTGGCGGTCGACTATGCGCTCAAGCCGGTATTAAGCGCCCTTAAAGCGCAGGAAATTCTGCATGGCGTGTTTGCTGATGACTCTCAGGTTATTGATTATCAACATAAACCGCACTTTACACCGAATCTACAACTGCGTCTGGACCACGCGCTGGAGACATTCTGGCAGGCACTGCATCGTCGGGATGTACAGACTCCCACCTTTCACCCATCACAGGGGATCGCCCATGTTTAAACGACTCAAACGTCATTCCCCCTGGCTGGCGCTGACCGGTTTACTGTCACTTTCAGCCCTGTCTCACGCAACAACCTCCGCGCCAGAGACGCTGCGTATCGGTTATCAGAAAGGCAGCATCAGTATGGTGCTGGCAAAAAGCCACCAACTTCTGGAAACGCGCTATCCGCAAACGAAAATCGCCTGGATAGAATTCCCGGCGGGGCCGCAGATGCTGGAAGCGCTGAATGTCGGCAGTATCGATCTGGGCAGCACGGGCGATATTCCACCGATCTTCGCACAGGCCGCCGGAGCGGATCTGGTGTATGTCGGTGTTGAACCGCCTAAACCAAAGGCGGAAGTGATTCTGGTCCCTCAGAACAGCCCAATTCAGAGTGTGGCGGATTTAAAAGGGCGTAAGGTCGCGTTCCAGAAAGGTTCCAGTTCACATAATCTGCTGCTCCGGGCTTTACAGCAGGCCGGGTTAAAATTTACCGATATTCAACCCACCTTTCTGACCCCGGCGGATGCGCGCGCCGCCTTCCAGCAGGGTAACGTCGATGCCTGGGCTATCTGGGATCCCTACTATTCAGCAGCCCTGTTGCAAGGCGGCGTGCGCGTACTGAAGGACGGCTCTGACTTAAAACAAACCGGGTCGTTCTAACTGGCGGCACGCCCGTATGCTGAAAAAAATGGCGCCTTTATTCAGGGCGTGCTCAACACATTCAGTCAGGCCGATGCGCTGACGCTTAGCCAACGCGAACACAGTATCGCGCTACTTGCCAAAACGATGGGATTGCCCGCGCCGGTGATCGCCAGCTATCTGGATCATCGCCCCCCCACCACGATCGCTCCGGTTGACGCCACGGTTGCCGCACTGCAGCAACAAACCGCCGATCTGTTTTACGACAACCGCCTGGTGCCGAAAAAAATCGACATCCGTGAACGCATCTGGCAACCCACTCAGCAGGAAGGAGCAAAATTATGAGTTTGAATATGTTCTGGTTTTTACCGACACACGGTGACGGGCACTATCTGGGAACCGAAGCCGGTTCGCGCCCGGTCGATCATGGCTATCTGCAGCAAATCGCGCAAACCGCAGACCGTCTTGGCTTTACCGGTGTGCTGATCCCCACCGGACGCTCCTGTGAAGATGCGTGGCTGGTTGCAGCGTCAATGATCCCGGTAACGCAGCGGCTTAAATTCCTCGTGGCGTTGCGCCCCAGCGTCACATCACCCACGGTCGCCGCACGCCAGGCCGCGACGCTCGACAGACTCTCCAATGGCCGCGCGCTCTTTAATCTGGTCACGGGTAGCGATCCACAAGAACTGGCAGGTGACGGCGTTTTCCTCGATCACAGCGAACGCTATGCCGCCTCTTCTGAATTTACCCAGGTCTGGCGGCGGTTATTGCAAGGAGAAACCGTCGATTTTCACGGCAAACATATTCACGTTCGCGGGGCAAAGCTGTTTTTCCCGCCGATACAACAGCCGTACCCTCCCCTCTACTTTGGCGGATCTTCCAACGTGGCGCAGGATCTGGCCGCCGAACAGGTTGATCTTTATCTCACCTGGGGCGAGCCGCCGGAGCTGGTAAGAGAGAAGATCGAACAGGTTCGCGCCAAAGCCGCCGCACGCGGGCGAAAGATCCGTTTTGGCATTCGCTTGCATGTCATTGTTCGCGAAACCAATGAGGAAGCCTGGCAGGCCGCAGATCGGCTGATTGCGCATCTGGATGATAACACCATCGCCAAAGCACAGGCGGCTTTCGCCAGAACCGACTCTGTCGGTCAGCACCGTATGGCGGCGCTGCATAACGGCAAGCGGGACAAACTGGAGATCAGCCCAAACCTGTGGGCAGGCGTCGGGCTGGTGCGTGGCGGTGCAGGAACCGCGTTGGTGGGGGATGGCCCAACGGTAGCGGCGCGTATTAATGAGTATGCAGCCCTCGGTATCGACAGTTTTGTCCTCTCCGGTTATCCGCATCTCGAAGAAGCCTGGAAAGTGGGTGAGTTGTTATTCCCTCATCTTGATGTCGCCATACCAGAAATTCCGCAACCGCAGTCGCTGCATCAGCAGGGCGAAGCCGTCGCCAACGAATTTATCCCGCGTAACGTCGCGCAACGTTAAGGAATACATTGATGGCAACGCGAACACATAAAGGGTTGCTGCGCGCTGCCCCCTGGTTTTTACCGGTGGGCATCATCGCGGTCTGGCAGCTTGCATCCTCAATCGGCTGGCTTTCCGGTCGCATATTGCCCTCACCGGAGGGTGTGATTACCGCGTTCTGGACACTCTCCGTCAGCGGTGAACTGTGGCAGCATTTAGCCATCAGCGCCTGGCGCGCGCTGATCGGATTCTCGATTGGTGGATCGATTGGCCTGATGCTGGGGCTTATCAGCGGTCTTTCACGTTGGGGGGAACGCCTGCTGGATACCTCGATCCAGATGCTGCGTAACGTACCGCATCTGGCGCTGATCCCACTGGTTATCCTGTGGTTTGGTATTGATGAGTCCGCGAAAATCTTTCTGGTCGCGCTGGGGACACTGTTTCCTTTGTATATCAACACCTGGCATGGGATCCGCAATATCGATCGCGGATTAGTGGAGATGGCGCGCAGCTACGGACTGTCGGGTTTTCCGTTGTTTATCCATGTGATCCTGCCCGGCGCCCTCCCCTCGATTATGGTTGGCGTTCGTTTTGCGCTTGGATTGATGTGGCTGACGCTGATTGTGGCGGAAACGATTTCAGCGAACGCCGGGATTGGCTACCTGGCGATGAATGCCCGCGAATTTCTGCAAACCGATGTGGTCGTGGTCGCCATTATTCTCTATGCCCTGCTCGGTAAACTCGCCGATGTCAGCGCACAACGGCTGGAGCGCGTCTGGCTACGCTGGAACCCGGCATATTACGTGAAGGAGGCAACCGTATGAACACTGCACGTCTGAATCAGGGTACCCCTTTGCTGCTCAATGCGGTCACCCAACGTTACGCCAGTAATACCGTGCTCAATCAGTTGGATCTGCATATCCCGGCAGGCCAGTTTGTCGCCGTGGTCGGGCGTAGCGGCGGGGGTAAAAGTACCCTGTTGCGCCTGCTGGCCGGACTGGAAACCCCAACGGCAGGCGAACTGCTCGCCGGAACCACCCCGCTGGCGGAAATCCAGGACGATACAAGAATGATGTTTCAGGATGCGCGCCTGCTACCGTGGAAGTCCGTTCTCGACAATGTTGGGCTGGGTCTGAAAGGTTACTGGCAGGATGCCGCTCATCGAGCGCTGATGGCAGTCGGCCTGGAAAATCGCGCAACCGAATGGCCTGCCGCGCTCTCTGGAGGGCAAAAACAACGGGTGGCGCTGGCGCGTGCCTTGATCCATCGACCCGGTCTGCTGCTATTAGATGAACCGCTCGGCGCACTGGATGCCTTAACCCGTCTGGAGATGCAGGCGTTGATCGTCTCGCTGTGGCAGGAGCATGGCTTTACCGTGCTGCTGGTCACCCATGACGTGAGTGAAGCGGTGGCGATGGCCGACCGCGTGCTGCTCATTGAGAACGGGAAAATTGGTCTGGATCTGACGGTGGATATCCCGCGCCCGCACCGACGAGGTTCGGTACGTTTAGCAGAACTGGAAGCGGAAGTGTTAAACCGGGTGATGCAACGGGGGGACACGGAACAACGGGTTCGTCGACACGCCTGATAATGCCTTCTATTCCAGGCCCGGTAAGCGCGAGCGCCACCGGGCCTTTTTTTGCCGGATGGCGGCGTCACGCCTTATCCGGCCTACACGTACCTGCCAATGTATCAGGCCAACGCTTTGGTGATTTTCTCGAACAGATCGCCGGAGAGATTTTCCAGACCTTTCAACTGTTCCAGCGCTGCACGCATCTTCGCCTGCCGTTTGGCGTCATAACGTTTCAGTCGGATCAGCGGCTCGATAAGCCGTGAAGCCACCTGTGGGTTGCGGCTGTTGAGTTCGGTCAGCATTTCGACCAGGAACTGATAGCCGCTGCCATCTTCGGCGTGGAACGCCGCCGGGTTGCTGCTGGCAAACGCGCCAATCAATGAACGAATACGGTTCGGGTTACTCAGAGTGAAGGAGCGATGTTGCAGCAGGCTACGTACCGTCTCCAGCACGTTGTCGGCCGGGCTTGTGGATTGCAGGATGAACCATTTATCCATCACCAGACCATCCTGGTGCCACTTATCGTCGTACTCTTGCATCAGGGCGTCGCGACACGGCAGTTGCGCTGCCACCGCCGCAGAAAGCGCCGCCAGCGCATCCGTCATATTGTTGGCGTTCTGGTACTGTCGGCTCACCAGCGTATTGGCGAGTTCAGTTTCACCAAAGGCCAGGAATCGCAGACAGGTGTTGCGCAGCGTACGCTTACCGATATCGGCATGTTCGACCCGATATTCATCCAGATGGTTAGCGTGATAAATCGCCAGAAACTCATCGGCCAGTTCCGTCGCCAGCGTGCGGGTTAATGCTTCGCGCACGGCGGAGATCGCCACTGGATCGATAATCTCAAACAGTTCGGCCATTTCATTGGCTGAAGGCAGCGTCAGGATCTCAGCCGCCAGCGCGGGATCAATCTTCTCGTCCAGAAGTACCGCGCGGAAGGCGTCAGCAACATGGGCTGGCAGAGAGAGCGGTAGCCCTTGCTGATGGCGCGCAACGTTCAGCTTGATATAGGTCGCCAGCAGGCTTTGCGCCGCATCCCAGCGGGAGAAATCATTGCGCGCGTGACGCATCAGGAAGGTCAGTTGCTGATCGCTCCATTTATATTCCAGTTTCACCGGCGCGGAAAACTCGCACAGCAGCGCCGGCACCGGCTGGAAATAAACGTTATCGAAGACAAACGTCTGTTCAGACTGCGTCACATTGAGCACGGAATTGACCGGATGCCCCCCTTTCTGTAATGGAATAACTTTACCTTCGTTATCATACAGTTCGATAGCAAACGGGATATGCAGCGGTTTCTTCTCCGCCTGATCCGGCGTTGCTGGCGTGCGCTGACTGATGGTCAGAGTGTACTGCTCCGTTTCGGGGTTGTAGTCGTCTTTTACGGTGACGACCGGTGTCCCGGATTGGCTGTACCAGCGACGGAAATGGGAGAGGTCGACGTTTGACGCATCTTCCATCGCCTGTACGAAATCATCGCAGGTCGCCGCGCTGCCATCGTGACGTTCAAAGTAAAGTTGCATCCCCTTTTGGAAATTCGCTTCACCCAGCAAGGTGTGGATCATACGAATGACTTCGGAGCCCTTTTCGTACACGGTCAGGGTGTAGAAGTTGTTCATCTCAATGACCATATCCGGGCGGATGGGATGCGCCATCGGGCTGGCGTCCTCAGCAAACTGTAAACCACGCATCGTACGCACATTACTGATGCGGTTAACCGCGCGGGAACCGAGATCGGAGCTGAACTCCTGATCGCGGAACACCGTTAGCCCTTCTTTCAGACTCAACTGGAACCAGTCGCGACAGGTCACGCGGTTACCGGTCCAGTTGTGGAAATATTCGTGCCCAATGACGCGCTCGATGTCGAGATAATCTTTATCGGTGGCGGTATCGGTACGCGCCAGCACGTATTTGGAGTTAAAGATGTTAAGACCTTTATTCTCCATCGCGCCCATATTAAAGAAGTCGACGGCGACAATCATATAGATGTCGAGGTCATATTCGAGACCGAAGCGCTCTTCATCCCACTTCATGGAGTTTTTCAGCGACGTCATCGCCCACGGCGCGCGATCCAAATTACCGCGATCAACGTACAATTCCAGCGCCACTTTCCGCCCGGAACGGGTGGTGAAGGTATCGCTCAGTACGTCGAAATCACCGGCGACCAGCGCAAAGAGGTAACAGGGTTTTGGGAACGGGTCCTGCCACTGTACCCAGTGACGTCCGTTTTCCAGTTCGCCCTGCGCAACACGGTTGCCGTTGGAGAGCAGGAACGGATATTTGCTTTTGTCAGCAATGATTTTGGTGGTAAAACGCGCCAGTACGTCCGGACGGTCGAGATACCAGGTAATATGACGGAAGCCTTCAGCTTCACACTGAGTACATAACGCATCGCCAGACTGGTATAACCCTTCCAGCGCGGTATTCGCCGCCGGGCTGATTTCATTGACAATGCGCAGGGTAAAACGTTCCGGCAAGTTACTGAGGATCAGCGCGCCCTCTTCTTCTTTATACGCTGTCCACGGCAGAGAGTTCACGTGGATTGATACCAGCGTCAAATCTTCGCCGTCGAGGCGAAGTGAGGCATCCGACGCGCCATGACGAACAGCCTGGCTCACGGCAGTGACCACGGTTTTTTCAGCATCCAGGTCAAAGGTCAAATCAATATCAGTAATCTGGTAATCCGGTGCACGATAGTCGTGACGGTATTTGGCTTGTGGCTGTTGTGTCATAAAAAAACCTTTAGCATCTTCTATAGAGTCTCGACTCCAGTCTATTCCTGTTGTGTAAATCACGCTACGCAGAATGTTCATCTTTTCAGTCACAAACACTCTTTTCGCTACATTTTTATAACACGAGGCACGAAATGTACTCGACCCCAAAGAGCGCTTATGTTGTGATCGGGGTTCAATAAATCGCTAAACAAGGTATACTCCAGCGGTTTTCTTAGTTGTTTATTGTACTAAACGCTCCCGTGAGAGGATGCTACTGCGCACCTATGACACAATTCGCTTCTCCTGTTCTGCATTCGCTGCTGGATACAGATGCTTATAAGTTGCATATGCAGCAAGCCGTTTTTCACCACTACTACGATGTTCACGTAGCGGCGGAATTTCGTTGCCGTGGCGACGACCTGCTGGGTATTTATGCCGATGCAATTCGCGAGCAGGTGGATGCAATGCAGCACCTGCAACTTCAGGAGGACGAGTTTACATGGCTCTCCAACCTGCCCTTCTTTAATGCTGATTACCTTAACTGGTTACGGGATTTCCGCTACAACCCCGAACAGGTGAGCGTCACAAATGATAACGGTAAGCTGAATATCCGCTTAACCGGCCCGTGGCGTGAAGTCATTCTGTGGGAAGTCCCGCTGTTGGCAGTGATCAGTGAACTGGTGCACCGGTATCGTACGCCAGAAGCGGGTGTGGCCCAGGCGCTTGATGCGCTGGAAAGTAAACTAGTCGATTTCTCTGCTTTAACGGCCGATCTCGATATGTCCCGCTTCCATCTGATGGATTTTGGCACGCGACGCCGTTTCTCACGTGAGGTGCAGCAGGCGATCGTTGAACGCCTTCAGCGGGAACCGTGGTTTGTCGGTACCAGTAACTACGACCTCGCGCGTCGGTTGTCCCTCACCCCGATGGGCACGCAGGCGCATGAGTGGTTTCAGGCGCACCAGCAAATTAGCCCCGATCTGGCGACCAGTCAGCGTGCTGCTCTTGCCGCCTGGCTGAATGAATATCCTGACCAACTCGGCATCGCACTCACCGACTGCATCACGATGGACGCGTTTTTGCGCGATTTCGGTATGGAGTTTGCGACCCGTTATCAAGGGCTGCGCCATGACTCTGGCGATCCTGTCGAATGGGGCGAAAAGGCGATCGCGCATTATGAGAAACTGGGCATTGATCCGTTAACCAAAACATTGGTTTTCTCAGACAATCTTGACCTGAGAAAAGCGATCGATCTTTACCGTCACTTCGCACCGCGCGTTCAACTCAGTTTTGGCATTGGTACACGTCTGACTTGTGACTTACCGCAAGTGAAGCCACTGAATATTGTCATTAAGCTGGTGGAATGCAACGGTAAACCCGTGGCCAAATTGTCAGACAGCCCAGGGAAAACCATCTGTCATGACAAAGCGTTTGTGCGCGCACTGCGTAAAGCGTTCGACCTTCCGCATATCAAAAAAGCCAGTTAATCTCCCCGGGGGTCCGTTTGGGGCCCCCCATTTCTTGTTTATTTCCGAAATCTTTCACTTTGCCTGTGAATTCTGCTTGTCTGATTGCAGATGCCAGGTAACATAGGTATCCCCCCAATCAGGGGTGGACAAGTGTTTATTTTTTCCGACTATTAACAGAGAGAATATTATGAGCGTTGCGCCTGTTGCCGACGTACTCCAGGGCCGCGTAGCCGTTGACAGCGAAGTCACCGTGCGCGGATGGGTACGTACCCGCCGAGATTCAAAAGCTGGCATCTCCTTCCTCGCCGTTTATGACGGTTCCTGCTTTGATCCTGTACAGGCTGTCATCAATAATTCTCTGCCCAATTACAATGAAGACGTTTTACGTCTGACGACTGGATGCTCGGTCGTTGTAACGGGTCATGTCGTTGCGTCGCCTGGTCAGGGACAAAGTTTTGAAATCCAGGCTACTCACGTTGAAGTGACGGGTTGGGTTGAAGATCCAGACACCTATCCGATGGCAGCAAAACGTCACAGCATTGAATATCTGCGTGAAGTGGCGCACCTGCGTCCGCGCACCAACATGATTGGCGCAGTAGCCCGCGTTCGCCACACGCTGGCGCAAGCGCTGCATCGTTTTTTTGACGAGCAGGGTTTCTTCTGGGTTTCCACGCCGCTGATCACCGCCTCTGATACCGAAGGCGCCGGTGAAATGTTCCGCGTATCCACGCTGGATCTGGAGAATCTGCCACGCAACGATCAAGGCAAAGTCGATTTCGACAAAGACTTCTTTGGTAAAGAAGCGTTCCTGACCGTTTCCGGTCAGTTGAACGGTGAAACATACGCCTGTGCGCTGTCCAAAATCTATACCTTCGGACCGACTTTCCGTGCGGAAAACTCCAACACCAGCCGTCATCTGGCGGAGTTCTGGATGCTGGAGCCGGAAGTGGCGTTTGCCAACCTGAACGATGTTGCGGGTCTGGCGGAAGCGATGCTGAAGTACGTCTTTAAGGCCGTACTGGAAGAACGTGCAGATGATATGAAGTTCTTTGCCGAACGCGTCGACAAAGATGCCGTTTCCCGTCTGGAACGTTTCATCGACGCTGATTTTGCTCAGGTTGATTACACCGATGCGGTGACCATTCTGGAAAACTGCGGTAAGAAATTTGAAAACCCGGTGTTCTGGGGTGTGGATCTGTCTTCCGAGCATGAACGTTACCTTGCTGAAGAACACTTTAAAGCCCCTGTGGTCGTTAAAAACTACCCGAAAGACATTAAGGCGTTTTATATGCGCCTTAACGAAGACGGTAAAACCGTGGCTGCAATGGATGTGTTGGCGCCGGGTATCGGCGAAATTATTGGCGGTTCCCAGCGTGAAGAGCGTCTCGATGTGCTGGATGCACGTATGGCAGAAATGGGCCTGAACAAAGAAGATTACTGGTGGTATCGCGATCTGCGTCGCTACGGTACTGTGCCACACTCAGGTTTCGGTTTGGGCTTCGAGCGTCTTATCGCGTATGTCACGGGTGTGCAAAACGTCCGTGATGTGATTCCGTTCCCGCGTACACCTCGTAACGCCAGCTTCTAATCACCCATCACCGTTTAAAGGCCAGCTTTGCTGGCCTTTTTTATCGGTGCAATTGTCAAGTTTTGTGAGCATTAAGTAACCAAATCTAATAGCAACCCCTCAAAACCCACATTCTTGTTACGTGATATTTCTCTGCAATATTTATGCACAAAATATATTCAATTTTATGTTGAAGATAAGTTTTCCCTTAGCTTATAGCACATTTTTTGACCTTCAATTCAGAAATCCAGAAGTCTAAAAATCAAATGCACGTCAGCCTGCCAGCGGCTAAATCAAGCAACCGCATTCACCTTATATAAATTAAATATAAGAAAATCATATAAATAGAATTAAAAATGGTGTTTCAAATCAAGAAAAGGGGCTGAAACATGACGCCGCTCACAAAGTTCATCAATTTTAATTTTTTGTTACATATTTTTTCTCTTAGAAACATAATCTTTAACTTTGTAGCATTTTCACTGTAGCGAAACGGTAGTTTGAATGGAAAGATGCCTGTCAGACACATAAAGACACCAAACTCTCATCAATAGTTTCGTAAATTATTATTGACAGAATTTATTGACGGCAGTGGCAGGTGTCATAAAAAAACCAATGAGGGTAATAAATAATGATGAAGCGCAACATTCTGGCAGTGGTTATCCCTGCACTGCTGGCAGCAGGTACCGCAAACGCAGCAGAAATCTACAACAAAGATGCCAATAAGCTGGACCTGTACGGTAAAGCGGTAGGTTTACGTTATTTTTCTAAAGACAATGGCAAAAACAGCTACGGCGGTAACGGCGACGAAACTTATGCCCGTCTTGGTTTCAAAGGGGAAACACAGATTAACTCCGATCTGACCGGTTACGGTCAGTGGGAATATAACTTTGCCGGTAACAACTCCGAAGGCGGTAGTGACGCTCAGGACGGCAACAAAACCCGTCTGGCCTTCGCGGGTCTGAAATACGGCGACTTTGGTTCTTTCGACTATGGTCGTAACTACGGTGTGGTTTACGATGCACTGGGTTACACCGATATGCTGCCAGAGTTTGGTGGTGATACCGCCGCATCTGATATGTTCTTCGCTCAGCGTAACGGCGGTCTGGCGACCTACCGTAACGCCAACTTCTTCGGCCTGGTTGATGGTCTGAACTTCGCGGTACAGTACCTGGGTAAAAACGAGCGTGACAGCGATATTCGTCGCTCTAACGGTGACGGTGTTGGCGGTTCAATCAGCTATGAGTACGAAGGTTTCGGTGTTGTTGGTGCCTACGGCGCGGCTGACCGCACCAACGCTCAGGAAGGTCTGACTTACGCTAACGGTGGCGCTAAAGCTGAACAGTGGGCCGCTGGCCTGAAGTATGATGCAAACAACATCTACCTGGCGGCTAACTACAGCGAAACGCATAACGCAACCCGTATTTCTAACGGCATCAATGGCCTTAATGGCTACGCGAACAAAACTCAAGACGTCCTGCTGGTTGCTCAGTATCAGTTCGACTTCGGTCTGCGTCCGTCCATCGCTTATACCAAATCTAAAGGTAAAGATATCGAAGGCATCGGCGATGTTGATCTCGTCAACTACGTTGAATTGGGCGCAACCTACTACTTCAACAAAAACATGTCCACCTACGTCGACTACATCATCAACCAGATCGATTCTGACAACGAACTGGGTGTAGGTTCAGACGACACCGTTGCTGTCGGTATCGTTTACCAGTTCTAATAGCAGACCTCTTTGTTAAATGCCTAAAAAACAGGACTTCGGTCCTGTTTTTTTATGTCTACCAGCAAATTCTCGTGTCTTCTAAAAACAATCAGGCTTTTTGTCACTAACAGTTGGCATTTTGTAAATCTACCGTTAACCTGATTACGGATTTCCCTTCTGTAACTACAATGGAACCTCGTCATGTTTGAGAACATTACCGCCGCGCCTGCCGACCCCATTCTGGGTCTGGCCGATTTGTTTCGTGCCGATGACCGCCCTGGGAAAATTAACCTGGGTATCGGTGTCTATAAAGATGAGACTGGCAAAACGCCGGTGCTAACCAGCGTTAAAAAAGCCGAGCAATATTTACTCGAAAATGAAACGACGAAAAACTACCTCGGCATTGACGGTATTCCGGAGTTTGGTCGTTGCACTCAGGAACTGTTATTTGGCAAAGGTAACGCCCTGATTAATGACAAACGTGCCCGCACTGCGCAAACCCCTGGCGGTACAGGCGCTCTGCGTGTTGCTGCGGATTTCCTGGCAAAAAACACGGCAGTCAAACGCGTATGGGTGAGCAACCCGAGCTGGCCAAACCATAAGAGCGTATTTAATTCCGCGGGCCTGGAAGTGCGTGAATACGCGTATTACGATGCAGAAAACCATTGCCTGGACTTTGACGCGCTGCTGAGTAGCCTGAGCGACGCTCAGGCTGGCGATGTTGTTCTGTTCCACGGTTGCTGTCACAACCCTACCGGTATTGATCCTACGCTTGAACAATGGCAAACGCTGGCGCAGCTTTCCGTTGAGAAAGGCTGGCTGCCGCTGTTCGACTTCGCCTACCAGGGCTTTGCCCGTGGTCTGGAAGAAGATGCGGAAGGTCTGCGTGCTTTCGCCGGGCTGCATAAAGAGCTGATCGTCGCGAGTTCTTACTCCAAAAACTTTGGCCTGTATAACGAACGTGTTGGTGCCTGTACGCTGGTGGCGGCGGATGCTGATACCGTTGACCGCGCCTTCAGCCAGATGAAGTCCGTTATTCGCGCGAACTACTCTAACCCGCCGGCGCACGGCGCATCGGTGGTGGCGACCATTCTGAGCAACGACGCTCTGCGCGCTATCTGGGAACAAGAACTGACCGATATGCGCCAACGTATTCAGCGTATGCGTCTGTTGTTTGTGAATACCCTGCAAGAGAAAGGCGCAAACCGCGACTTCAGCTTTATCATCAAACAAAACGGCATGTTCTCGTTCAGCGGTCTGACCAAAGAACAGGTACTGCGTCTGCGTGAAGAGTTTGGTGTTTACGCGGTGGCTTCGGGTCGTGTTAACGTGGCAGGCATGACGCCAGATAACATGGCACCTCTGTGCGAAGCCATCGTTGCCGTGCTGTAAAACAGACTGAAAAAAACAAAGCCCGCTATGCGGGCTTTTTTATTCGTTTACCAGACAGGCATTTCGTCCTGCAGGAACGGATTATGCAACCGTTCGTTACCCAGCGTGGAAAGCGGACCGTGTCCCGGGATAAACGTAACGTCGTCGCCCAACGGCAACAATTTACGTTTAATTGAATCAATCAGCTGATTGTGATCCCCACGTGGGAAATCGCTGCGCCCAACGCCGCCTTTGAAAATGACATCACCCGCAAGCAGTAACTGCGATTGTTCATCGAAGAAGACGACATGGCCTGGTGTGTGTCCCGGGCAATGCAACACCTGTAAAGTCACATTCCCTACGTTCACACGATCTCCTTCATTCAGCCAACGGTCAGGCGTCAGTGGCTGACACTCTCCGAGGCCAAACATGCGACTTTGCGCCGGTAAACCCTGCAGCCAGAACTCATCTTCTTTTTCCGGGCCGATCACAGGCACGCCATAATGCTCAGCCAGTTCGCCCGCGGCACCGACGTGATCAAGATGACCATGCGTGATCAGAATCTGCGTTAGCGTAACACCGCTGGCATCGACTTCACGTTTGATTTTCTCTGCATCGCCACCGGGATCAACCAGCGCGGCCAGACGGGTTTGCTCACACCAGATTAATGAACAATTCTGTGCGAATGCGGTGACCGGAATAATACGATAGTTCATACTGCTCCTGTTTCGTTAAGCCTGTGGATCACCAGTGCCGTGCCGGACCGGTGTCAATATGCACAAAGTTACTGCGTGGGTAGTATCCTACACCACCTGCGCGCATAGATAACGCAGCTTTGCGAATATTACTCAATGAAACGCCTTCAATATGGAAATCCATTGCCTGCCCTTTCGTGTGATAGCTTTTTCTCGCTACGCCACGACTGCGCGAACGTAATTCGTTGTTGGTATCAACCGAGCGATAACCCGAGATAAGCTGTACGGGATTACGGGTTCCTAAAAGCCCCTGAAGGCGAAAGAGCTGGTCAAACAATCCTGGGTCGATGGACTTCACTTTATTCGCGCGAAAATCACGGAAAAAATGATTAAGTTTTGCTAATTCATCCTGAATATAGGCTCTGCCATCGAAAAACTCCGCTTTGATCGACTCTCCGGTATGGAGATTACTGAGTGTCAAAATGCGCGGACGAGGGGTAGAGAGGGTTGCAAACGTAGGCGTAGGCAAGATGGCTGCACCGAGGGCAACACCACCTAGCGCCAGCAATTTGCGGCGATTAGCGTTGAATTTGTCCATGATAATCAGGTCTACGGTAAATGTTATCGTTAATATGCACTTCTGGCGCACGAAGGGCACCTTAACTGGCAAAAAAGCCGACGTCAAGATAGCCCATCCCCAGCAACGACGGGGCCTGCAGCCAATCGGCCCCGTTGCGGCTAAGTATTACGACAACACATTAAGCAGAACGTCTTCATTTACCTGATTAATTGTTCTGCTTTTGACATGATCTGTGCACTGGATCGCGCAGTCTGATCATAATTGTAAATATCTGTACGATACTGGGTGCGCCCATCAGCACCGACGAACGCCGTCAGGTAATAGAGGTTAACCGGTATGTTTTGCCGAATGTTGACATACCGTGTATCACCTTGCTTCAGTGCATCGGAGATGCGGGTATCATTCCAGCCCGCATCCTGCAGCAGCATGTTCGCCAACTCCGACGCTTTATTCACACGTACACATCCAGAACTGAGCGCTCGTGTATCCTTCTGGAACAGATTGTGGTTTGGCGTATCGTGCAGATAAATCGCTTCAGAACTGGGCATATTGAATTTATAGCGCCCCAATGAGTTGCGCGCGCCCGGTGCCTGCTGGAAGCGGAACGGAAGATTTGACGCGGTAATCGTCCCCCAGTCAACCTGCCAGGGGTCGATTGCCTGTTTACTGTTCCAGCCACGCATCACGGTATAACCGTGACGCTCCAGATAACCGGGGTCATTCCATAACTTCGGCAGGATGTCTTTTCGCGCCAGCGTTGGCGGGACATTCCACGGTGGGTTAACGACCACATTATTCAATGCGCTGCTCATCATTGGCGTTTTGCGATCGGGACGCCCAACAATAACGCGCGATGCCAGTACCTGGTTACCGTTCTGGTAATACACCAGCGAATAGGCCGGAATATTCACCATAATACCGGTGGATAAATCACCCGGCAGTAGCCGCAAACGCTGAATATTCAGCGCCAGGACCCCCGCACGTTGCGCGGGGGTCACGTTTAACCAGTCACGGGTAGCCGGCCCCACGGAGCCATCAGCCCCCAGCCCCTGCCATACCTGAAAACGTTTGACGGCCTCGACCAGCTCGCGATCGTAAACACCACGAACGGCCGCAGCAGATTTGCGTTGCGGCTTAGTTTGTCGCGCCACCGGTTTTGTGGTGGAGCCTTCAACGGCAACCGCAGAAGGGCTGACCACCGCATCGGCTGGCGTTTCATCGCCAGGTAACGCGATGTTAGGCCCACCTTCCAGCATACCTGTCCGCTGTAAAATTTCCCGCAGCGCAGGTACATCATTACTCCATTGGCCGGGGCGCAGTGTCGCGGTGCTGCTCAACTGCGGCCACGGGCGAGAATCCCCCACCAGCTTCAGCAAATCGCTATGCATTCCCGCATACTGAGGGTGCTGAGGTGCCAGACTCGCCACAAACGGGGTGAGTTGGCCATTTTCCAGCGCGACCTGCCACTGGTTAATGACCGAAATGGGCGGTGTCGCCAGCGCATAGGGTTTATCGCTATACAGCCAGCGCGTGCCTTTCACGGGAATGTTGGCGATAAAATGGAGATACCCCATCATCGCGTCGGAAAGAACAACATCCCGCGCCAGGCCCGTCACCGAAGGCTCGGTCAGCAAGGCAACCCAGGTGGTAAACTGCGGCTGAAATCCTGCAATCGCAACTTCAGCCAACTGCTGTTGGAACGCTTTTACCGCCTCGCGGTTCTCCCACATCGGTTTCATCTCTCGCGCCGCGTACAGAAGCTCGAGCTGATTCATGTAGACCGGTGTATACCCGGACGGTAATTGCGATTGTATTTCAGCGCGGGCTTTATCCGCAGCGCCTTCTGGAAGAGGTTGGATCCCGGCCATCATCGCCGTGACGGGCGATTGCGCTTGCGGCTGCGACAACGCGGTAGGTTGTTCGCTGAGCGCGGCGGAACTGTCACCAGGGATCATTTCAGGCTCGTCAGCCTGCACACTAAACAGTGGAGCAAATATTACGACCAGGCATAAACTGATTGCCGAGAGTCGACGACCACATATTTTATTAAGCAACATCCCTTGCCCCCTGTTTTCTTAATCATACTTTACATTGCAACACCGTCTGCTTAACGCCAATACACACGGGAAGTATGACGAGTAAGCCTGCTTACTCGTCAGGCTTACCTTCAGTATATAAACATCAAAAAGTTTTTGCCTGACCTAATGTAAAGAAGTTTAAAGATATTTCACCCAGTTTTGCTGTATTCCGAAAAGGAAAAGGCGGCCTTTCAGCCGCCCTTTTCATCTAGCTTGCCTGCGATGAGGCGTCATCAATGCCTGGAAGAGGCTCAGGTAATTGCGGGGCAAAACCACGCAACCCGACCACATGAACGTGTTCCGTATTGTGGAAAACTTTACGCACCAGTTTGTAGGTGGTGCCTTTCTCCGGGCTGATGTTTTCTGGCGCTGCGATGATAAGTTGCATCTGCAAGCGTTCGCACAGTTCGAACAGCGTCGCAATGGAACGCGCATCCAGACGGGCCGCTTCATCAAGGAACAGCAGACGGCATGGGGAGATGTCTTTTCCGCGCAGTCGGCGTCCTTCATCTTCCCAGCTTTGTACCACCATCACCAGAATGGACATCCCAGTACCGATCGCTTCACCGGTAGACAAGGCGCCGGATTCTGCCCGCAACCAGCCGTCAGACCCACGGTTGACTTCGACTTCCATTTCCAGGTAGTTCCGGTAATCCAAAAGCTCCTCGCCAATCGTCTGCGGCGTACGCTGCCCCATATCGATCTGCGGATTCAGACGCTGATACAGCTTCGCCAACGCTTCTGAGAAGGTCAGGCGGTTACTGTTAAACAGATCCTGATGCTGTTCATGCTGCTCAGAAAGAACATCCAGCAACGTGGCATGGGTTTCGCGGACATTGACGTTCAGACGCACGCTGTTGACCTGACCGAAGGAAACGCTCTGCAATCCCTGGTTCAGCATACGAATACGGTTCTGCTCACGCTGGATCGTCTTGCGAATAATGTTCGCCACGCTGCGTGAACTGATCGCCAGTTTCTGTTCACGGGAGGTCAGCTCTTCCGTCAGGCGACTCAGTTCGATCTCCATTTGTTCAATGGCTTCAACCGGATCGTCAGTACGGATGATGTCCTGGCGGATACGTTCGCGCAGGTGTTGATAGACCGCCACGAAGAACTGAATTTTACGCTCAGGACGTTTAGGATCTTCAGACATCCGCAGAACATCGCGCAGATGTTCGTTATCCGCCACAGCCAGGCGCAGCGCACCCAGCGCCTTATCCGACATTGAACGGAGTTCATCTGCCGACAGATAAGCCAGTTCGCGACGATGAAGTCGACGTTCAACGCCGTTGTCTTTCACCATCCGCATGACGGCGCACCACCCTGCTTTCGCGGTCACCACCTGCTCACGCATTTCATGATAATCACGCTCAAGCTTGCGCAGTTTGCGGGTCAGGTTATCCATTTCCGCTTCACAGAAGGTCAGCGCTTTTTCCAGTTGGTTACGACGCGCGCGGTTGTTACTCAGCTGCGCATGCAGCTCATCACGACGAATGCGTGCACGCTCTTCCGCGCCGCTGTCAGCACGAACGCCGATATCCTGCAATTCGCGCTGCAAATCGTTAAGCAGCTCTTTTTTGGTGTCGTACGAACTTTTCAACGACGCCAGAACCTGATTGTACTGACCCAACTGCGCGGCATGTCCACGCAATGCTTCGCGAGCACGGGTCCGCTCTGTTTCAGCATGCTCCAGACGTTCGCGCAGTTTCTCGTTCAGATCGCTGTTGCCGCTGAGCATTTCCGCCGAGTCGGAGTAGCTAAAGTGCGCACGACGCTGTACCACTTCAGTCAGCGCAAAGGCCTGCTGACGCGCATCACGCTGTACCTGCTGAGAATACGCATAGTCTTCTTTCAACTGCTCAAACTGTTCCGGATCGCTCTGCAAAACGGAAACGATCGGCTCCAGTTTTGCCAACGCGTTACCGTGTTGCTGCACGAAGCGCGCGCCTTCCTGAGCTTCATCCAGACGCTCCTGAATTTCATCAACACGATCCGCCAGCGTTTCATCACGCAGCAAATTCAGGCGCGGCAACAAGCGGTTCAGTGCGGAAACGCCCTCTTTAGCCTGTTCAAACTGGACTCGTTGCTGCTGATTCTCATTTTCATGATTCGTCAGCGCGCGTTCCAGTTCAATACGGCGACCATTCAGCTGGCGGATTTCCGCTTCTGGATCGGCGTCAAAGGCAACGCTTAAGTGGCTGCCGATAAAACGGCTGAACGCCTGGTGCAAACGCTGGGTTTTCTGTACATCGAAAGAGAGCGTCGCGAAACGTTCGGAAAGCCCTTCACGCTCGGCGTGCAGGTTTTCAATACGGTTTTCACGCGCGGCGCGTCCGAAGATTGGCACTTCCGGGAAGCGGGAATAGCGCCACTGGCGCTCGGCCGTTTTCACCACCACCGCTTTTTCCAGTTCATCGACGCTAAAGACGCTGTCATCAAACGACTGCGGGTCACCTTCGATAAAATAGAGATCTTCAGGGCAATCCGTCAGCCCTTCCAGTTGTTCGCTGATGAGAGACAGATCCGGCACAACAATCGCATGACGCGAAGGACCGTACAGCGCGGAGAAGTACGGCGCATCTTCAAGGCTGACGTCATCATAAATTTCTGACAGCAGCACGCCGCCAAAGCGTTCGGCCAGAGAATTAAGACGCTGATCTTCCGAGCCACCCGGCTGGCTTAGGCGTTCAATCTCTTCATCTATCGCATTTTTACGCGCGCCCACTTCGTCGCGCTCAACAATCGCTTCGCGTTCACGTTCGAGCAATTGTTGCAGATACTCGGTCACATCCTGGCTGGAGGTAAACTCTTCGCCACTCTGCTCGCACAACTGGTTCAGGCTATTTTGCGCCGCCAGCCAGACAGGGGCTCGCTGCATCAAATGCTGAATGCGCGACTCAACCTGTTCTTGTTCTTGACGCAGGGTCATCCGCTGTTCGCGCGCATTCGATACGCTGTCAGAAAGATCTGCGATGCGTGCTTCCAGTTCCTGATGCAGGGCTTCCAGTTCATCAATATCGAAATGCTTGCCCTGACGCTTACAAAACTCAGCCAGCAGACGTTCGGCTTCCTGTTGTTCACGCAGACGCTGTTCCAGCTCATTCAGACGCATGCGCAACGGCTGCAGCTGTTCTGCCAGATGGCGCTGGTTGACGCCATCGCGCAGCAGTTCGCGCGCAACATCCCACGCTTCACCGCGCGCCAGCGGGCCGTTGATCGCCACGACCAGCTGATATGCCTGCTCAAACTGACTGTGCGCGGTTTGCGCCACACTCATTTTCTGTTCCAGCGAGAGCAGTTTTTCCGTTGCTTCCTGCTCTTTGGCCTGGAACGTTTCCAGCCACTGCGCCGCGCTGTCCGCCGTTAAATCCGGCAGATGACAAATTTCTTTAGCCCGGGCAAGCGCCTGAATCGCCTGGTTGTATTGAATGGCACGCGTTTGCTGTACATCCAACGCCTGCTGATAATCGGCGAGCTGACTTTTCAACTCATCCACTTCCAGCTCCGCGGCTTCTGCGCGGGCTTCATTCTCTTCCTGACGATCGGCCGCTTCGGCGACCACTTCATTTTGTTCTTCAAGGCGGATCTGTAATTCATCCAGATCCGCCTCGTAACGTTCTATTTTTTCTTGCTGACGCAGGGCCGTTTGCACCAGATTCAGATGATCGCTCGCTGCCTGATAGTCGGCCTCCAGATCGCCCTCAGCACCGTTGTGCTCGCCCAGTTCACGCGCCATTTCTACATGCTTGTACTGCTCCGCCACCAGTTGCTTACGTGACGTGTACAATTCGCGGCGATACTCAAGGGCTTTATCCAGATGGATCCGTCGCTCGTTAGCATGACGCATGTAGTCAGCCGCCACATAGTTAGTGGCTTCGCTGATCAGATGCTTAAACAAGTCGCGGTCAGACTGGGTGACGCGAATCGCTTCCAGCGTCATACGGTTTTCACGCAGCGCGGCTTCCATATCCTGGAACGCTTTACGTACACCGCTGTTTTCCGGCAGCAGGTAGTCACGCAGCGAGCGCGTAATCGCGCTGGAGATACCGCCGTAAAGAGACGCTTCGATCAGGCGATAGAACTTGCTGCGGTCTGACGCGGAGCGGAGACGGCGAGCAATAATACCCAGATCGAACATCAGCGAGTGATAGTCGGTAATCGAGTTAAACTGCTTAAACTGCACGCCTTCCATCGCGTCGAGCTTTTCTTTCAGTTCCGCAAGCGTCAGCACGCGAGCCTGGCGTTCGTTGAGGGTTTCCGTGACCAGTTGCGTCGGCTGTACCGACATCGGCAGTCCCTGAATGGAGAATGGCTTGATATCGACTTTACGATCCCGCCCGGCAACCTGCTGCAAACGTACGCCCACGACCACTCGCTGATGGCGTGAGTTGAGGACATCCAGCATTGAGTAACAGACGCCCGCTTTTAGCTTACCGTGCAGACCTTTGTCTCGCGATCCGCTGGTCGCCCCGGCCTCGGTGGTGTTACGGAAGTGCAACAGGGTCAGATCCGGGATAAGCGCCGTGACAAACGCCGCCATGGTGGTGGATTTCCCGGCTCCGTTCCCCCCGGATAGCGTCGTAACCAGTTCATCAAGGTCAAAGGTTCGCGCGAAAAAACCGTTCCAGTTAATCAGCGTGAGTGAGCGAAATTTACCGCGTTCAATCATTATTCTTCCTCTCCACTGTCCGCCTGATTCTCTTCTGGCTCATCATTGAGCTGTAGATGGTTTTCGACTGGCATCGCTTCGCCATCACGAATTAAGCGGCGCTGCGCTTCGCGAGGATCGTCGCCGCTACGGACATCCGCCCCGAAGCGGAAGACCGACTCGGTGATGCGGAATTTACTGCTGTCATGACCCATAAACCACACCATCCCCAGACGACGCAGACGGTTTAACGATGAACGGACCTTTTCCTGCAGCTTCTGACGGTCAACGTCCGAACCGGTCGAGCGGTTATTCACCAGCTTCAACAATTTGGCTTCGTCAGCCAGCGTGAGCAGTTCGTCGTACAACTCTTGCTGGGTAAAAATCCCTTCATTCGCCAGACGTTCCGGGCTGAGGTAGAGATAGCACAGGATTTTACCGACCATCATGTCCAGTTCAGACAACACGGAGCGCGGAATAATTGTTGTAGAACGCGGGCGAAGATAGAAGAAACCTTCCGGCGCGCGAATTAACTCAACGTTATAGCGGCTGTAAAACTCTTCCAGATATTCCTGAAAATCCATCAAAAATGCATGGTTATCCAGTTCATCCAGACCAATATGTCTGCCCGAACGTAATGCGCTATCCAGCGCCGGAAATAACGGGTTTGCCAGCGCCTGCGCCAGTTTAACTGGCATCACTTGTTCAATATTTGTCAATGACATGCGCCTGTACCTTGGCTCCGTAATCATTAATCGGCTGCCATTTAGGCGGCAGTCCGGTGAAATCTGCTTGCGCTACGCCAAGACGTACCGCTTGATCAATAACAATACGCGCGACGTCAAAATGGCGCGCACGCGGGTATTGCGCCAAATACTCGCGCACTACCAGACCAAGATCCAGTGGTGCTTGTCTGGATTTATAGACAGCCAGCTGTTCTTCGATGATCGCCGCCAGCTGTTCCCGAATCTCATTAAACTCTTCATATTCCAGATCCGGCGGCAACTCCCCGGTCACCTCTTCGTCACGCAGGGCCATCTCTTCATCACGCATGTCCAGCAGGCGGTCTGCATTGGCATAGGTTAGCGCCCACGGATCGTCAAAATAGGTCTGAACAGACTGACGTAGACGTTGAGCAAAGACGCGGTTTTTATCCATATCAATCGCAGTACGGATAAATTTATGCACGTGCCGGTCATAGCCAATCCACAAATCGATGGATTGTTGACCCCAGCTAATAATGCGATCCAGTTTGCTCTGGAGATCGAAGACCAGCTTGTCGACGAAATGCAGATCGTCGCGCGTCATTATGGCGTCCTGAATGCGCAACAGATTAGCTTGCAACTTATCGCCTGCCGCTTCCAGTGTATCCTGGAGTTCGCGCAACGTACCCGACGTTTCAGACAGCAGCATTTCGCAACTTGAAATCGCGGCGCGCCAGTCTTTGTTCAGTAACTGGGCAATGTCGTCTTTCACCTGCTGTTGCTGCTCATCCATGATGCGCTGCGTCAGATCGATACTGTCGAAGATTTCCGCCACGGAATATTTCAACGGCGCGTAAACATTACGATGCCAGTGGAATTCGTCGCCGCCCTCACTCGCCGCATCTGCGGCACGCTTCAATTCACCCGCCACAATGGACAGCTGCATTGAGAGACGCAACGTGGAAAACTCGCGCTGACGAATATAGTAGTCGGTAATGCCGATCCCAAGCGGCGTCAGACGGTATATGGCATTCCCTTCAGCCTGCTCACTGGTAAAGCGGTTCAGCAGACGTTGACGAACCATATCGTTGATGGCGTTGTTGGCGCGCACGCCGATGGTTTCGCTGGTTTGCTCAAACGCATCACTGACATGGCGGAATGCATCCACCAGTTCCCCTTCACTCATCTCACCGTCAAGACGCTCGCCGTTGAGCGTGGCCACCGCCAGCAGGAACGAAAGTCTGTCTACCGGCAGCGAGATGGAGAAGTCATTTTTTCTGGCCCAGGCAACCAGTTCGGGGACTGTCTGGGAAAATTCACTCATAAGTTATCCTTGCATCTGCGGTTTGCGAGCGGTGACATGAATGTAACGGCCAAGGCTAATGTAAGGCTCCTGGCGACAGTAGCGCGTTTCTAATTCGACTAACATTTCATAACAGTCACGCTGTTGATGTTTCTCACGCAGATAATCATGAAACACACGTACACCTGTTTTGCCGGTAATCTGCCAGCCAATCTCTTCCAGCCACTGGTAAACCTGCTCCGGTTCACGCGGATAGTCTGGCGAAAGCGTACGTTTTTTACGTTTTGGCATCCCTACCTGCACGTAGTCAAAGTTCCCTGCCACCATGTTGTGCATCAACAGGCCGTTAGCATTGTAGAACATTAATGACAGTACGCCGCCGGGACGTAATACAGACCAAAGCGTTTGTAACATGCTGACGGGGTCAGCGACCCACTCAAGCACAGCATGAAACAATATCAGATCAACAGGGCTTTCCAAATGCGAAGCAACATCCTGAGCGGCGCATTGTATAAAATGCATGTTTCCGCTTACGCCTTTCGCCTCTGCCGCCAGTTGCGCGCGCGCAATCATTTCGCCAGACAGATCGCATAGCGTGACCCGATGACCCCGTTCAGCCATTTTGATCGCGGTTTGCCCTTCACCACCACCAGCATCCAGGATGTGCAGTTTTTGCTCACCCATTTCCGCCAGTACACGGTCAAGGTCTTGCCACAAAATGGCCTGCCGCAATTGCCCTTTGGTGGTTCCGTAAATGTTACGGGAAAACTTTTCAGCAATGTCATCAAAATTGCGATCCCGCATCGGGCTCTCCACAGGCTAACAAAGGGGTTCTCTGATAAAACCGCTATTTTGTCACAGCCACGCCGAGAATGAACCTGTCTGGTGTAATATCCCTGCAGATCCCCTGCTGTATGGTTAAAAAAGGAACCAAAAAGGATGCTTTTTACTCTGAAGAAAGTGATTGGCGGTATGATGCTTCCGCTTCCGCTCATGCTCTTGATCATGGGGGTGGGGCTGGCTCTGGTGTGGTTTAGTCGCTTTCAAAAAACCGGAAAGGTGTGTCTGAGTCTGGGCTGGCTCGCATTGCTGCTGTTAAGCCTGCAACCGGTCGCCGATCGCTTACTGAAACCGCTTGAAGACCAGTATCCCACCTGGCAAAACAGACAAAAAGTTGAGTATGTCGTGGTGCTGGGCGGCGGTTATACCTGGAACCCGCAGTGGGCGCCAAGTTCCAACTTGATCAGCAACAGTCTGCCGCGTCTCAATGAAGGCGTACGGCTTTGGCTGGCCAATCCGGGTGCAAAACTGATTTTTACCGGCGCAAGAGCAAAAACGAATAATGTCAGTACCGCTGAAGCCGGAGCCAGAGTCGCACAGTCACTCGGCGTGCCGCTAAGCGATATCATCACGCTGGATACCCCCAAAGACACTGAAGAAGAAGCGGCTGCCGTTAAACAGGCTATCGGCGACGCGCCGTTCCTGCTGGTCACCTCTGCGTCGCATTTACCGCGCGCGATGATTTTCTTCCAGCAGGCGGGGCTTCACCCGCTCCCGGCCCCGGCAAATCAGCTGGCGATTGATTCGCCACTCAATCCGTGGGAACGCGCGATCCCTTCTCCCGTCTGGTTGATGCACAGCGATCGCGTCGGATATGAAACATTAGGGCGAGTCTGGCAGTGGCTCAAAGGATCGTCAGGCGAGCCAGGGCAAGAGTGATTTGGTTGCCAGATCAAAGTTAGCGCGGTTAAAACGCCCTGTATTGACCAGTTGCGCAACCTCGTCCCACAACACATAGAGCCAACGCCGCCAGATAAAGGATTCTGCGACTGGCGCGCGTTGCAGGTAATGCCAGAGCAATCCTTCCGCCAGTGCGTTGTCCATCAAGCGAAATAACTCGTATTCCCGTGGCGCCCACAGCATCACACCAGGCCCCACCATCGCCAGAAGCTGATCGTTGCGGGCATCTTTAAGCATACTGCGCAAACTAAAATTGCCGTGAATCAGTACGCAATTGTCGTTAAATCCTTCAAACAACGCGGGCAGGCATTCGCGGGTACGGAACAGAATGCGCTTGTCATGCATCGTTAAGCCCGTATTGTTGAACTGGTTTAACGTGCTCCATAACACTTCAACACGCTGACGGTACCAGGAAGGCCAGATATTTTCCTGCGTGTTATCCACCGCGCCCACACAGCCACGGCTATCCTGACGATGCCAGGAAAGCAAACCTTCAACAATCTGGTCTTTTAAATGTTCCCACCGTTCAGGCGTTCGCGCGGGGGCTTCTACGGGTACGCCACGCATCCTTTCCAGCAGTAAAATATCAGGACCGGGATGCTCTTCATGGGTCATGACGCCGTAAATGACCGGCATACGCACCGTACCGCTACGCGCCAGCATGGTCGTTTTCCACGCCAACTGTTGCGCCATCCCCGGTGTGGTGAAACTTCTCGCCATGAGCGGCATCGGTTTTCCCTGGCTGTCATACAGTGACCACAACGCCGTATCTACTTTTTCATTCACGCACTCTATACGGCTGAGTTTTTCACCCAGTAAATGACTCAGTTCGGCTCGCAGCTGTTCCATTTCAGATTGCCCTCATAAACGCTACTGCTTTCATAATGAGCGTCGTATGGACAGATGTCACCCTGATGAGATCAATTGATGAAAAGAAAAGTGGAGGAAAATCGTAACGGTACGACACCCCTCTCATAACTGAGAGGGGTGTCAGTATTGAAGCTTAACGCATTTCAGCGCGAACGCGCTCAAGGTCTTCGGCAGTATCCACGCCAGTACCGGGAACTTCTTTAGCGACGGCAACATGGATTTTTTCGCCGTACCACAACACACGAAGCTGCTCCAGCATCTCAATATGTTCGAGAGGGCTTGGCTGCCAGTTCACATAGCGGCGAATAAATCCAGCACGATACCCATAGATCCCCAAATGACGCAGCAAGGTATCGCCAATAGTCTCACGGCTATCTGCAAAACGGTCGCGATCCCAGGGGATCGTCGCGCGAGAGAAGTAAAGCGCGTAACCTTCAGCATCCAGCACCACTTTCACTGCGTTTGGATTGAATGCCTCCTCCGCACTGTGAATCGGCACCGCCAGCGTTGCCATACCAACCTGACGCTGCGCCAGGTTATCCGCGACCTGGCGAATAATCACCGCCGGGATCATCGGCTCATCGCCTTGTACGTTCACAATGACGGTATCATCGCTGAATCCGCATTTTTCCACGACTTCCGCCAGTCGCTCCGTACCCGACTGATGATCGGCGCGGGTCATGCACACTTCACCGCCAGCCGCCTCTACCGCACGCGCCACATCTTCATGATCGGTCGCCACGATAATGCGATCGGCACCGGATTCACGCGCACGTTCCAGTACATGCACAATCATCGGCTTGCCGTTGATATCCAGCAATGGTTTACCAGGCAAGCGTGTCGATGCAAAACGGGCAGGAATAATGACCACAAAACTCATGATTTGCTCTCGTCGGAGGTCAAAGGACGGGCTTCGGTTTCCAGTAATACCGGAATACCATCGCGTAATGGGAAAGCAAGGTTATCCAGTTTGCAAATCAGTTCTTGTTTTTCCTGGTTGTACCAGAGTTTGCCGTTACATACCGGGCAGGCAATGATTTCGAGCAGACGATGATCCATAGTTCCTCCAGATGGACCGGATTGTGAATCTGTAAATATTATCATAATCGTCTATACCTCTGCGTCTATTTCCCAGCCCTGGCGGCAATCACTAAACACCCCCTGGGGACACAAGCCCAACGTCACGCGACTTGCCTGTTGCCAACGCGCAAAATCGCTAATCGCCTGAAACAGACCTTTTTGCAGTGTTGCACCGGGCCTGGTCCCTTCTTGTAGGTACAGCGCAATGACTTCCAGCACCCCCGTTTTACGGTGCATTTTGGCATCCATCCGCCCGACCAACGCCCCTCGATGCAACAACGGCAAGACAAAATAACCATATTGTCGTTTAGACGCCGGAGTGTAGCACTCAAGACGATAGGTGAAATCAAACAGTTGCTCAGCCCGTTTTCGGTCCCAGACAACAGGGTCAAACGGCGACAAAACGGCACTGTGCGTCGCCGTTAATTGGCCCGCTATTGCCTGTTCAAGAAACGGCTGAAGGTCTGCATGGAGCCACAGCGTGCCTAATGTTTCAACCTCTACCGGAATGATCTGCTGCTGCTCTGAGCGCGTATCCCGCCACGCATTCAACGCGGGACGTTTTAAGCGGTAGTAGTCTGCCAGCCACTGTTCACGGAATATCCCCAGACTGCGCGCACTGTTATCAAGCATGGCAATTTCCGCTTGCGCCTGAGAAAGTAAGTCACGCTTATCATCCCAGTGGGGCATGACGCGTTGAGTCACATCATATACCCTCTGAAAGTTGCGACGCTCCACGACCATCACTTTTCCCGCAGTAAACAGCCCTTCAAGATGACGTTTATGGGGCTTCCACGCCCACCAGCCGTTGGCCCCTTTGCGTGGATGTTCAAAATCCGCAGAGCGTACCGGGCCGTTGTGATGAATATGCTGCATCAGTTGCTCGATTTCATGAGCATGTTCTTTCATCCAGGCCGCTTTATACTTCCAGCCCATGTTCTCTGGCGACAGCATTCGGTGGCGTATGAGCGTAAAGTCGCTACGCGGCAGGAAACAGGCCTCATGCGCCCAGTACTCCATCAACTCACCGCGCAATAATGCGTCATCCAGCCACTGCGGCGGATAGTTCCCAAGGCGGCTGAATAGCACCAGATATGGGCTACGCGCGACAATGTTGATGGTATCGATTTGCAGCAGTGACATGCGCGAAATGGTGGCGAGAATATCGCCGGGCTGCGCGCGACGGCGTGATTTCTTTAACAGCCCCTGGGCTGCAAGGTGAAGGTGACGAGCATCGGTAAGAGAGAGTTGCGGCAACGACATTTATCACTCCATAAATCGTTCGCCGCCGCAGCCTGATCAGCTAACGAACCAGCGAAGTGAGTTGCTTAAGCAAGGCGTCTGGTGCATCACCAGATAGCTGAGCATCAACGGGCAAATACCACCAGTTATCGTCGGCAAACGAGCGGCATTTAACGGCATCTTTTTCCGTCATCACCAGCGTCTGGCCTTCGGTGAGCAATGCGTTGACATCACCATAACTGAGCGACTGATGATCTGCCAGCGCGACACATTTTTGCGGGTGCGCGCCGCATGCTGAGAGCGTCGCAAAGAAACGGGGAGGATGACCGATGCCCGCCATAGCCACGATATTACGCAGTTGTGCCACGTTACAACGCTCACCGGTACGCAAATTAACAGCCTGACCGGGTTCCAGATGCATAGGAATTTCACCCGGTTCAGCAACACCGCCATTAACAATAACCGCATCCACCGATTTAAGCCGCCCCGCGCGTTCGCGCATCGGGCCTGCCGGTAGCCACCAACCATTGCCAAATCGACGAACCCCGTCAACCACCACAATTTCAACATCTCGCGCCAGACGGTAATGTTGTAGCCCATCATCCGTCACAATAATTTGCACATCATGATCAGCCAGAATGGCTTTCACCGCATCGCAGCGGACTGGCGAAACGGCAACGGGCGCGCCAGTACGTTGAAAGATCAGTACCGGTTCATCGCCCGCTTCTGCTGTCGTGGTCTCATGCGCCAGGAGTAACGGATAGGATGACGCCTTTCCACCGTAACCACGTGAAACCACTCCCACGCGAATACCGCGTTGTTGGAGTTGTTCAACCAGCCAGATTACGACAGGCGTTTTACCATTGCCGCCCGCCGTCAGATTCCCCACGACAACGACCGGCACTGGAGCACGCCAGGATTGTTTCAATCCCAGCCTGTAGCACAAGCGGATACCCCCACTCACCAGACCGTATAGCCAGGAAAGCGGGAGTAACAGTCGCCACAAGGGCGACTCACCGGACCAGATTCGTGCGATCATTGACCGAATTGCATTTTGTGCAACTGAGCATAGACACCACGATGTTCCAGCAGCTCAGTATGGGTTCCACGCTCAACAATCAGCCCGTCTTCCACCACTACAATCTCATCAGCCTGTTCAATGGTGGAGAGACGGTGGGCTATCACCAGCGATGTACGGTTTTTCTGTAGTTCGTCCAGCGCAGCCTGGATCGCACGTTCCGACTCGGTATCCAGTGCGGAAGTGGCTTCATCCAGAATCAGAATCGGACTGTCGCGCAGCAGAGCACGCGCAATCGCAATACGCTGACGCTGACCGCCAGACAGCAGGACGCCGTTCTCACCAATGATCGTGTCCAGACCATTATCCATTTTATTGATAAAGTCCATCGCATACGCCATACGTGCAGCCTCTTCTATCTGCTCGCGGGTGTACTGTTCATTACGTGCGTAGGCAATGTTGTTGGCGACGGTATCGTTAAAAAGATGTACGTTCTGCGAAACCAGAGCAACCTGATTACGCAAGGATGCCAGCGTATATTCGCGCAGGTCATGCCCGTCCATCAGGATATGACCTTCATCAATGTCATAAAAACGGGTGATCAGGCTGGCGATCGTCGATTTTCCTGAACCTGAACGCCCAACTAACGCCACGGTCTTACCTGCCGGAATCTTCAGGTTGATATTGCGCAGCGCAGGCACTTCACGTCCTGGATAGGTAAAGGTCACGTTACGGAATTCCAGATCGCCGCTCGCACGCTCAATAACACGTTTGCCTTCGTCTTTCTCTTGCTCGCTGTCCAGAATCGCAAACAGGGTCTGGCAAGCTGCCATCCCACGCTGGAACTGCGCATTGACGTTGGTCAGTGACTTCAGCGGGCGCATCAGTGCAATCATGGACGAGAAGACAACGGTGATCGTCCCAGCGGTCAGATTTTCCATTACGCTCGGGAAACTTGCCGCATACAGGACAAAGGCCAGCGCCAAAGACGCAATCAGCTGGATGATGGGGTCAGAGATAGCAGAAGCCGAAACCATCTTCATACCCTGCATACGCATTTTATTGCTGACTTTGTCAAAACGTTTGGTTTCGACTTCCTGACCACCAAAAATTAACACTTCTTTGTGGCCTTTCAGCATCTGCTCAGCACTGGTCGTGACCAGCCCCATCGTGTTCTGCATGTTTTTACTGATGCTACGAAAACGCTTAGAAACTACGCGAATCGCAATTGAGACAACCGGCGCCAGTACGATCAGAATGATCGACAGTTGCCAGCTGTAGTAAAACATCAAGACAAACAGACCAATAATCGAGGCCCCTTCGCGCACAACGGTGATCAGTGCCCCGGAAGAGGAAGATGCGACCTGCTCTGAGTCATAGGTAATACGAGAGAGCAAAGTGCCTGTCGACTGCTTATCAAAAAAAGAGACGGGCATCCCCATCATATGACCGAACAGGCGACGACGCATGGTCATCACGACTTTACCTGATACCCACGAAAGACAGTAGCTGGAGATATAGCTGGTGATGCCACGTAATATCATCAGACCAATAACCACTAATGGCATCCAAAGCAACACCGAACGGTCTGTTTTACCAAAACCTTCATCCAGTAACGGCTTCAGGAGCGATAACATGAAGGTATCGCTAGCTGCGTTAAGGATTAACGCTACCCCCGCCACGATCAGACCTAATTTGAACGGCGCAATAGTGGGCCACAGTCGGCGGAATGTCTGCCACGTAGAGAGATCTTTATCGTTATGCATTCAAAAAACCAGCATTTGTTGAAATAGCCGCATATTCTACCCGTTATCCTCTGACACGCCAAACCACTGATGATACCAACGAGGTAAAATTTGCTCTCGCAGGCTGCGTACTTGCCAACCTTGCGAGGAAAAGATAAGCGAAATCTGCCCCTGATGCGGCGTATCCAGCCATTGATATCCCTGTTGCCGGTAACGCTGCCTGACTGTCCATGAAGGCAGCCGCCAGGCATTGTAACGCGATGCTGAAGCCAGCGCCCCCTGACCATCAACACGTTGAATTAATGCCAGCGACGATGACGTATTGCTGCCATGATGCGGAACCTGAATAAATGTCGCCTGTAAATGTCGCCAATAATGACTTAGCATTTTTTGTTCTGCGCCGGATTCAATGTCCCCCGTCAACAGAACACTGTACTTACCATCATCGACTTTGACGACGCAGGAACGGTTATTCCCGAGATCTTTATTACCTTTGACCGGCCAGTGCGCACGAAAGGTCAGTCCTTGCCATTTCCACTGCTCTGCCCGAAAACAGGGCTGATGCCCTTCCCATCCTAACGGACTTCTTATCCAAAGCGTTGGCCAGGCTTTCTGCAATGAGCGCAATCCACCGCGATGATCCAGATGTTCGTGGCTGAGAATAATGCCTTCAGGTTTCAGGTTATGCCAGCGTAGCCAGGGAATGATCAGTTGCTGCCCGCTGTCATCCTCCGGCCAGGCCCGTCCGGTATCATAGAGAATGGCCTTACCATTGCGGGCAATAACCATCGCCAACCCCTGCCCGACATCCAGCATGTGAACCTGCCATTCATCTTTGGGCTCAGTACGCCATACGGGCCAACTGACTAAAATCGTCCCTGCCAGGCAGACCCCAGACCAGGTACGCCAGACAGCAAATCGCCAGACAATAATTATTAACCAGGGAGACAATGCCAGCCATTGCCACCGCTTATCGATACTGATCCAGCCTTCCGGTAAATTCCTGAGTAACCAAAACAAGAGCGCCAGTGAACGATCTGCCAGATACCAGCCCCCCTCTTCAATGAGGAGTGGTCCCGTCAGGTGTACCACCATACCTGCCAGAATGAGCGGGACAGAAATAAATGTCACCAGTGGTACAGCAAACAGATTTGCCAGAAATGCGGTCACACTGATGCCATGAAAAATCGCAATTTGCATGGGTAAGAGCAACACCGTAATACCTAGCTGCAGATGGATAAGACTCCATATCAAACGTCCCGCGCGTGATACCAAACAGACTGGAGCTGGCCCCCATTGATACCAAAATAGAAGTGCGGCAACCGCCAATGCCGATAACCACAAACTCTGCGACAGAATGGCAACAGGATCAGCAATAACAATCGCCGCCAGACAACAAAGCCAGACTTCCCATCCACTCCATTGCCGTCCGCTTAATTTAAGTGCTCCCCATGCACTCAAAGCGATGACTGTCCGTAACGCGGGGGGTTGCAATCCCGTAAGCCAGGCATAAAACAGAGCGCTGCCTATCCCACCAATAAGAGGAACCGGCCAGCGTATCCACTCCGCCGGGAAAACAAACTGCACACATCGAA
Source organism: Citrobacter sp. NCU1 (assembly GCF_010231475.1). Lineage (GTDB taxonomy): Bacteria > Pseudomonadota > Gammaproteobacteria > Enterobacterales > Enterobacteriaceae > Citrobacter_D. The sequence continues at coordinate 46,685 of NZ_NRDO01000015.1, forward strand.
TGATTCCCCCTGCGAGCAACGCTGCAAAGGCAATATGCAGCCCGGAAATCGCCATCAGATGTGTTGTGCCAGTATCCCGCATGAGGTCTGTCACCTCACGCGGCACCGACAAACGCTCCCCCATCCCCAGCCCCAGCCCCAGAATAACCTGCCGCCAGGGATAGTTTGCCAGCGCCGTCGTGAGAGAAGACAAGTAACGAGCGCGTAAGCTGCACCGGGAGTCAATCACACTTGCCTGCAAAAAACGTCCCGTCAGGGGCTGATGTTGGGCCAGCGCATAACGTTGGCTATCGAACCCTCCGTCATTCAGTTGACCATGTACCGCACGTATCTTTAGCGCCATCGCCCACTGTTGACCGGCGCACACGCTGCCCGGCAAATACTGATCGTTTAAAACGATGCCCACCGCAGGAAATAGTCGCTTCCCTTGCACATGTGTAATTTGCCCATAATGCGTCATCATATGGTCTGTCGCCGTTATTCGTACTACAGCCTGTTGCGTTGCTCCAGGCAATGTGTTTCCCGGCCAGAGAGTCTGTTTTGCCGCGAATATCCCCCACAGAAAGAAGAGCATGATCAGTGCGACATAACGCGCCCATCGCTGGGGAATAAAACAGAACACACACGCCAGAAGGAACAACATAGCGAGATACTTCGTATCCGGTAGTGTGGGTAATAGCAACAGAGGAAGAATGCCTGCCAATGCGCATGCGCTCACTATTGTTATTTTCATAGACACCTCCCTGTTAGAGAAAGTGTGCCGTTTTGTGGTGTGGTTGTCCGGTGGCGGTTTGACAATTTACAGCAAGGGTTCCGCTGTTTTCACGTAGCAGTTGAAACGCATAAATACAAATGCGAAGGGGATTCCAGTTCCCCGTATTTGACGGGATTTCAGAAACGAAAAAAGCACCTCAACGGTGCTTTTTTCTGGCTCAAGTTTTAACGCAAAACTTAACCGTAAATATTGGCGCGATCGCGCAGTTCTTTACCCGGTTTAAAGTGTGGGACATATTTCCCTTCCAGATCCACTTTGTCACCAGTCTTCGGGTTACGTCCGGTACGAGGTGCGCGGTAGTGCAAAGAAAAACTGCCGAAACCGCGGATTTCAATACGCTCGCCCTGCGCAAGAGTCGAGGCCATATGCTCCAGCATCTCTTTCACTGCATCTTCAACCGCTTTCGCGGGAATATGAGATTGCTGGGTTGCAAGTCTTTCAATCAATTCTGACTTGGTCATGATTCCTCCGGTTCCTTAAAGGCAAAATTAGCTGTTGCTGTCGCTACATTGATTAAGGGCGGCCGTAGCCGCCCTTAGTGCTTGATTACAGGACGAATCCCGCAATCTGTCAAGTAAACTCGTGATTCTTCAGGATGAAAAAAACCGAAGATTAAGAGAATTACTCGCCTTTAGCTGCTTTGAAAGCTTCAGCCATTGCGTTGTTAGAGAAGTTTGCATCTTCCTGTTTGTTAACAGTTGCGATTGCATCTTTCTCATCAGCTTCGTCTTTTGCACGAACAGACAGGCTGATTGCACGGTTTTTACGATCAACGCCGGTGAATTTAGCTTCAACATCGTCGCCAACGCTCAGAACCAGAGTTGCATCTTCAACGCGGTCACGGGAAGCTTCAGAAGCGCGCAGGTAACCTTCAACGCCATCAGCCAGTTCTACGGTTGCGCCTTTAGCGTCAACTGCAGTCACTTTACCGTTTACGATTGCGCCTTTCTTGTTCAGTGCAACCCAGTTGTTGAACGGATCTTCTGCGAGCTGTTTAACGCCCAGGGAGATACGCTCACGCTCTGCGTCAACCTGCAGAACAACTGCTGCGATTTCGTCGCCTTTTTTGTATTCACGAACTGCTTCTTCGCCTGCAACGTTCCAGGAGATGTCAGACAGGTGAACCAGGCCATCGATGCCGCCGTCCAGGCCGATGAAGATACCGAAGTCAGTGATAGACTTGATTTTACCTTCAACACGGTCGCCCTTGTTGTGGGTTTCCGCGAACTGCTGCCATGGGTTGTTTTTGCACTGCTTCAGACCCAGGGAGATACGACGACGTTCTTCGTCGATATCCAGAACCATAACTTCCACTACATCGCCAACGTTAACAACTTTGGACGGGTGGATGTTTTTGTTGGTCCAATCCATTTCGGAAACGTGAACCAGGCCTTCAACGCCTTCTTCGATTTCAACGAAGCAGCCGTAGTCGGTCAGGTTGGTCACGCGACCAGTCAGTTTGGTACCTTCCGGATAACGCTTAGCGATAGCTACCCACGGATCTTCGCCCAGCTGTTTCAGGCCCAGGGATACACGGGTACGCTCGCGGTCGAACTTCAGCACTTTAACAGTGATTTCGTCGCCCACGTTTACGATTTCGCTCGGATGCTTAACGCGTTTCCATGCCATGTCGGTGATGTGCAGCAGGCCGTCAACACCACCCAGATCAACGAATGCACCGTAGTCAGTGAGGTTCTTAACGATACCTTTAACTTCCATGCCTTCCTGCAGGTTTTCCAGCAGCTGATCGCGTTCTGCGCTGTTCTCGGATTCGATAACGGCACGACGAGAAACAACAACGTTGTTACGCTTCTGGTCCAGCTTGATTACTTTGAATTCAAGCTCTTTGCCTTCCAAGTGCAGTGTGTCGCGAACCGGACGAACGTCTACCAGGGAACCCGGCAGGAACGCGCGAATACCATTCAGCTCAACAGTGAAGCCACCTTTAACTTTGCCGTTGATAACACCGACTACAGTTTCAGCGTCTTCGTAAGCTTTTTCCAGCGTGATCCAAGCTTCGTGACGTTTAGCTTTTTCACGGGACAGCAGGGTTTCACCGAAGCCGTCTTCTACTGCATCCAGAGCAACGTCAACTTCGTCACCAACCTGGATTTCCAGCTCACCCTGGGCATTTTTGAATTGCTCTGCCGGAATGGCGGACTCAGATTTCAGACCAGCGTCAACCAGTACGATATCTTTGTCGATAGCAACAACAACACCACGAACGATGGAACCCGGGCGGGTTTCGATTTCTTTTAAGGATTCTTCAAATAGTTGAGCAAAAGATTCAGTCATGTTTAATCTTCAGGTTTCATATTTAACGTCCACCTGGCTCCATGCCGGATGGGGTTGTTTAACATACCCGCTGTCATTCCATTGCAACGGGGGTACTACAAATTCGGTCGCGTTTAAGCGAGTGCCAGTTTTTGGCGCGCGTATTGTAGCGCTTTTTCAATCACTTGCTCAATGCTTAATCGGGTAGAATCCAAAACTAAAGCATCAGCAGCAGGAACCAGCGGTGCTACAGCACGATTACGATCGCGATCGTCGCGTTCCTTGATCTCGGCCAAAAGGCGGTCAAAGTTAACACTAAAGCCCTTCTCCTGCAACTGTAGCATACGGCGATGAGCACGTTCTTCAGAAGAGGCGTCAAGAAAAATTTTTACAGGCGCATCAGGGAATACCACCGTGCCCATATCACGTCCGTCAGCGATCAAACCAGGCAGCTCACGGAACGCGCGCTGACGGCGTAATAACGCTTCGCGAACGCGTGGAAATGCGGCCACTTGCGAGGCGGCATTGGCGACGTCCTGAGTCCGTATTTCGCCACTCACATCTTCCCCTTCCAGTATCACTTCCAGTGTGCCGTTTGTTGAGACAAAACGGACATCCAGATGAGACGCCAGTGGCACCAGCGCGTCTTCAGAGGTTACATCGACATGGTGATGTAACGCTGCCAACGCCAGTACACGATAAATCGCACCAGAGTCCAACAGATGCCACTGCAATGCTTCCGCCATTGCCTTGCACAAGGTGCCTTTACCTGCACCGCTTGGGCCATCAATGGTAATTACCGGGGCAATTGCTGTCATCTTTATCTCCTATAAGGCATACCGTTAACGTGAACGCCGCGCATTATACGCGTCTGTACGACGGAAAGTGAGTATTGCTTGCAAATTACGGATAACAGGAGATGGAATGCAGAATAATTACGCAATTATAGCGGGCTGAGAGGGTATCAGCCCGGAAGATGACAAACTTTTACTTTTTATCCGCGGCGATACGGTCACGAATATGCTGCGCACGCTCAGCTGATGGCGGGTGAGAATCGAACATCGATTTAGCGTGACCCGCATCCATGGTTGCCAGCTTATCAAAGCTGCCAACTAACCCTTGCGTGCTGATACCGCGTTTTTTCATCAGATCGTAAGAGAAATCATCCGCTTCCGACTCTTTATCACGCGAGTATTTGGCATTGATAGCCCCTGCAGCGATATCGCCAAGCTGAGATTGAGAAAGCTGAGCCGCGACGCCGCTGGTGGCGGAGATAGCGTCGCGTGCGGCAACGATAGCGTAAGATGCTTTCATTTCTGCCAGCGAGTGCCCCAGCGCGACGTGACCCAGTTCGTGACCCAGAACGCCTTCGATTTCGTTGTCGTTCATCATGTCCATCAGGCCGCTATAGACGCGTACGCAGCCGTTTGCCATCGCCCAGGCGTTAACATCGCTGGTCATGTAAACCTTATAGTTAACCGGTGTACCGTTGATACTATTCCCCAGCGCTTTGGCGATTTTGGCTAAGCGTTTGCTGTATTTGCTGGACGAGCTGGCCATTTGATTTTGGCTATCCAGTTCCTGACAACCCTGGTTCGCGATCGCTTTAGCATCAGCATCCGTCAGCGTCGCTGCTTTGTAGGCAGACAACCCAGAACTGACCGCCATATTAGTGTCGATACCGTGTGTATTCTGACAGCCGCTCAGCAGCGTAGCGGAAACGGCCAGTGCCAGCAGTAGCTTTGCATTATTCATGTGAATCATCCGTTGATTAAACATAATTAATAGAAATATTAATGAGTTACAAATACACGCGGAGATTAACATTGTCGCGAGCGACCAGAAAGTCCGAAAAAAAACGCCGACTCAAGGTCGGCGTTCATCGCTAATCATTCAGATTAAGCAAGCGTACTCATTCGCGCCAGTTGCTCGAAATAGTCAGGAAAGGTTTTGGCGGTGCATTTCGGATCGAGGATCGTCACTGGCGTATCAGACAACGCCACCAGCGAGAAGCACATCGCCATGCGGTGATCGTTGTACGTTCCAATCTCGGCAAACTGTAATTGAGCAGGCGGCGTGATGCGAATGAAATCGTGCCCTTCTTCCACTTCAGCCCCCACCTTACGCAGTTCGGTCGCCATGGCAAATAAGCGATCGGTCTCTTTCACACGCCAGTTATAGATATTACGCAGCGTCGTCGTGCCTTTCGCGAACAATGCGGCTGTTGCAATGGTCATTGCCGCATCCGGGATATGGTTCATGTCCATATCAATGGCATTTAATTCACCACGTGTGCAGGCAATAAAATCGTCGCCCCAGGTTACTGTTGCGCCCATTTTTTCCAGCACATCGGCAAAGCGAATATCGCCCTGCATGCTGTTACGGCCAATACCGGTCACTTTCACCGTACCGCCTTTAATGGCACCAGCCGCCAGAAAATACGAGGCAGAAGAAGCATCGCCTTCGACAAGATACCCGCCCGGAGACTGATACTGCTGCCTCCCCTTGACGACAAAACGCTGGTAATTCTGGTTCTCAATCTCAACGCCAAACGTTTTCATCATATTCAGCGTGATATCGATATACGGTTTCGACACCAGCTCACCTTTGATCACAATCGTCGAATCTTGCGCAGCCAGCGGCGCGGTCATCAACAATGCGGTGAGAAACTGGCTGGAAACACTGCCGTCGACCTCAACCTGCCCACCGGTAAATCCACCGCGAAGACGTAACGGCGGATAGTTTTCCTGTTCCAGGTACTCGATATTCGCCCCGCCCTGACGCAAGGCATCCACGAGGTGTCCAATTGGACGTTCTTTCATGCGCGGTTCACCCGTCAGCACGATATCGTTCATCCCCAGGCACAACGCTGCCGCCAGTGGGCGCATGGCGGTTCCCGCATTGCCGAGGAACAGTTCCACCGATCCGTCCGCCTGTAACACACCACTGTTGCCGTTGATCTCGCAACGGGTACGATCGGCAGAAAGGGTGTAATCAATCCCCAACACATTCAGCGCATTAAGCATATGGCGAACGTCATCGCTGTCCAGCAGGTTAGTCAAAACAGTTGTGCCGTGTGCTAACGCCGCCAATAACAAAGCGCGGTTTGACACACTTTTGGAGCCAGGCAGATTAATGGTGCCATCGACCCGCGCGATGGGTTGTAACGTCAGGGATTCCATGAAACTCAACTCTCAAAAACGGAAATAAAAACCCCACAGACAAGCTGTGGGGATGAAAAAGTACAGCACATTAGCCGCGGCGGCGCTCGAAATCGATCATAAAATCGGTCAGCGCTTTAACGCCTTCAAGCGGCATTGCGTTATAGATAGAGGCACGCATTCCTCCCACCACACGGTGACCTTTCAGCGCATGCAAACCTGCGGCAAATGACTCTTCCAGGAAGAGTTTATCCAGCGCACTATCTGCCAACTGGAACGGCACGTTCATGCGGGAGCGGTTAGATTTCGCCACATCATTACGATAGAAATCACTACTATCAATCACGCCATACAGCAGATCTGCTTTTTGCTGATTGATTTTATCCATCGCAGCCACGCCACCCTGCTCTTTCAGCCATTTAAAGACCAGGCCAGAGAGATACCAGGCGAAAGTCGGTGGCGTATTGAACATTGAGTCGTTCTCGTTCAGCACGCTGTAGTCAAGGATTGACGGACAGGATGTATGCGCTTTGCCCAGTAAATCTTCACGAACGATAACAATCGTCAGACCTGCAGGACCGATATTTTTCTGCGCCCCCGCGTAAATCACCCCATAACGGGAAACATCCAACGGCGTGGAGAGAATAGTAGAAGAGAGATCGGCGGTCACGACCACATCAGACGAAAAATTCGGCGTTTCATCGATCGCGATGCCGTCGATGGTTTCGTTCGGACAGTAGTGCAAATAGGCTGCATTATCGGACAGCTGCCATTCGCTCATTGGCTTAACCGCACGCAGACCGTCAACGGTGATTTTGGCGTCAATCACATGAGGGGCGCAGTATTTTTTGGCTTCTTTAATGGCGCTGGCGGCCCAGTATCCGGCATCAACATAATCTGCCGTCGTTTTATCACCCAGAATATTGAGCGGAACAGCGGCAAACTGTCCACGACCACCACCATGACAGAACAAGACTTTGTAGTTAGAGGGGATAGTGAGGAGATCGCGAAAATCTTTCTCTGCTTCCTCTGCGACCTGGATGAACTCTTTGCCGCGGTGGCTAATTTCCATTACTGATGTGCCAAGACCCTGCCAGTCACAGAGATCTTGTTGCGCCAGTTTAAGCACGTCTGCCGGTAGCATTGCCGGACCTGAACTAAAATTGAAGACCTGAGCCATTTCCCCTCACCACGTTGTATTGTTATCAACTCAACATCCCGTCGGTTGCGAACAGCAGAACGACAGACATTGGATATATGTTATTCCTGTGGATATCGGTTTTATCATTTCAGTGGCACGCGCCGCAATGGGTAAAACTGACCGGAGCAAAAATGTGCAATACATCACACAACAGAATCTGTCGGTTTACCGGGGTAAAACCGATAATTTGGCTGTCAGGTGATGCGTTTTGCCTGACTTGCCTTCGACCATTCTGGATTTGCACAGCGTGGACATAATTGATTCTCACCGGCTTTCATCGCGACCACTTCGCTGCAACGCACACAGGCGTAGTCCCCCGCCTCCGGAACGACACGAAATCGCTGCGTACACTGCTTAGGCAAAATACTGAGTCCAGACTTCACCTCTTCGTCGGCAAAAAATAGACGCTAATTTGTCCATTGGTTTCCAGGATAGCGAGTTTCACCTGCCCCAGTTGTTCAACGCCATTTAGACGCAGCTCCATAAAGAACTCAAATTCGGTCATGTTCGCCCGCCCGAGCTTCGACCAGGCCAGTTCGCCGTCTTCAATGATCACCACAGGCTTGCCTTCCAGCATATCTTCCAGTTTCTCGCTGTGCGCCATCAGCCACATGACCAGCCGATAAAGCAAGGCCAACGAGAGAAAAACGACCAACACCGGGAGCAGCGGAACATCATCATAAAACGCGACATCCCCGGCAGCCGACCCCAGCGTCAAAATGATCAACACTTCAAACAGCGACATCTGCCGTACGCCACGGCGGCCAGTCATTTTCAAAAAAAGGAAAACCAGAACAAAGGTATAGAAACTTCGCAGCGCGACTTCACCCAGAAACGCCAGCGGCACGTTATCCAGCGCCATACGTTGCCAATCGAACGCCTTCATTTTTATGCCTTTGCGTGGGGGAGTTTTGTAAAAGCATAGTCAATACTTTTATTTACGCCGAAGAACTGGTGATGATAGCGCCATGCCTTTAAAACCCGTATCATTGCGCGCTTTCCGTACGACAAAAGTGATTTTCATGACGCAAACATTTATCCCTGGCAAAGACGCTGCCCTGGAAGATTCCATCGCTCGCTTCCAGCAAAAACTGCTCGACCTTGGTTTCCATATTGAAGAGGCTTCCTGGCTGAATCCGGTACCAAACGTCTGGTCTGTACACATTCGCGACAAAGAGTGCGCACTGTGCTTCACCAACGGTAAGGGCGCGACAAAAAAAGCGGCACTGGCCTCCGCGCTGGGCGAATATTTTGAGCGTCTGTCGACTAACTATTTCTTTGCTGATTTCTGGCTCGGTGAAACCATTGCCAATGGTCCGTTTGTACATTACCCGAACGAAAAATGGTTTCCATTAACCGAAGATGACGACATGCCTGAAGGTCTGCTGGATGCGCGTCTGCGCGCGTTCTACGATCCGGAAAATGAATTGACCGGAAGCATGCTGATTGACCTGCAGTCCGGTAACGAAGAGCGTGGCGTCTGCGGTCTGCCATTTACCCGCCAGTCTGATAACAAGACCGTGTATATTCCGATGAATATTATCGGCAACCTGTATGTCTCTAACGGGATGTCGGCCGGTAACACACCTAATGAAGCGCGCGTACAGGGATTGTCTGAAGTCTTCGAACGTTATGTGAAGAACCGCATTATTGCTGAAAGCATCAGCCTGCCGGAAATCCCTGCCGATGTCCTGGCGCGTTATCCGGCAGTGGTGGAGTCCATCGCGAAACTGGAAGCTGAAGGTTTCCCCATTTTCGCTTACGACGGTTCACTGGGCGGTCAGTACCCGGTGATCTGTGTTGTATTGTTCAACCCGGCCAACGGAACTTGCTTTGCTTCCTTCGGCGCACATCCGGATTTTGGCGTGGCGCTGGAGCGCACGGTCACCGAATTGCTGCAGGGCCGTGGTCTGAAGGATCTGGATGTCTTCACCCCGCCAACCTTTGATGACGAAGAAGTGGCTGAACACACTAATCTCGAAACTCACTTCATCGATTCCAGCGGTCTGATCTCCTGGGATCTGTTTAAGCAGAATGCTGATTATCCCTTCATTGACTGGAATTTCTCCGGCACCACTGAAGAAGAGTTCGCTACCCTGATGGCTATCTTCAATGCTGAAGATAAAGAAGTGTACATCGCCGATTATGAGCACCTGGGCGTATATGCCTGCCGTATTATTGTGCCGGGTATGTCTGATATCTACCCAGCCGAAGATCTGTGGTTAGCCAATAACAGCATGGGTAGCCATCTGCGCGAAACGATCCTTGCTCTGCCTGGCAGCGAGTGGGAAAAAGAAGCCTACCTGAATCTGATCGAACAACTCGATGAAGAAGGTTTTGACGACTTTACTCGCGTACGCGAACTGCTGGGACTGGCAACCGGGCCGGATAACGGCTGGTATACGCTGCGCATTGGCGAGCTAAAAGCGATGCTGGCGTTAGCAGGCGGCGACCTTGAACAGGCGCTGATCTGGACCGAATGGACGATGGAATTTAACGCCTCCGTCTTCAGCGCTGAACGCACGAACTACTACCGTTGCCTGCAAACACTACTGCTGCTGGCGCAGGAAGACGACCGTGAACCGTTGCAATATCTGAATGCCTTTGTTCGCATGTATGGCGCAGAAGCCGTTGAAGCGGCAAGCGCAGCATTAAGCGGCGAATCGGCGTTTTATGGACTACAGGCAGTTGACGGCGACTTACTGGCTTTCCCATCGCACCAGTCTTTGCTGAAGGCCTATGAGAAACTGCAACGTGCAAAAGCCCTCTGGTGGTCAAAATAAAACCGAATAGCTTACGCTAAGTAGGCTTAAACACTCGGTTGAGCTATATTACGGGGCGCTTTTAGTGCCCCGTTTTACTTATTTTTGAATTATCAAAAATAAATGTAATAACAAGGTTAAATATTGGTAGTTGATATTACATAAAATAATGCGTAAGTGTTGCTGTACATACCAATTACTCCATTTTAATTAACTGCATTTTCAGAGGTTCAAAGAAAAAATTCAACTCACATTATAACTTTTAAAATTTATTTTTATTTTATAAATCAACAAATTACATCACAATCGTGCAAAAACCATGCGACTTGAGGGCCTATAAGCCAGGTGAGATATGATCTATATCAAATTCTCATCTATAATGCTTTGTTAGTATCTCGTCGCCGACTTAATAAAGAGAGAGTTAGTGTGAAAGCTGACAACCCTTTTGATCTTTTACTCCCTGCTGCAATGGCCAAAGTGGCCGAAGAAGCAGGTGTCTATAAAGCAACGAAACATCCGCTAAAGACTTTCTATCTGGCGATTACTGCCGGTGTATTCATCTCAATCGCCTTTGTTTTCTATATTACCGCCACAACCGGTACCGGAACGATGCCGTTCGGTATGGCTAAATTGGTGGGGGGTATCTGCTTCTCTCTGGGGCTGATTCTTTGTGTTATTTGCGGCGCAGACCTCTTTACTTCAACCGTATTGATCGTCGTCGCCAAAGCCAGTGGCCGTATCACCTGGGGCCAACTGGCCAAAAATTGGCTAAATGTTTATGTTGGCAACCTGATCGGCGCATTGCTGTTCGTATTACTTATGTGGCTATCTGGCGAGTATATGACCGCCAATGGCGCATGGGGACTCAACGTTTTGCAAACCGCCGACCACAAAGTGCACCATACTTTTGTCGAAGCTGTCTGCCTCGGAATTCTTGCTAACCTGATGGTTTGCCTGGCCGTGTGGATGAGCTACTCAGGTCGCAGCCTGATGGACAAAGCGTTCATCATGGTATTACCCGTCGCGATGTTTGTCGCCAGCGGCTTTGAGCACAGTATCGCAAACATGTTTATGATCCCTCTGGGTATTGTAATCCGCGACTTCGCAACACCGGAATTTTGGGCCGCTGTCGGTTCTGCTCCGGAGAATTTTACTCACCTGACCGTGATGAATTTCATCACCGATAACCTGATTCCGGTTACGATCGGTAACATTATCGGCGGCGGTTTGTTGGTCGGGTTGACATACTGGGTCATTTACCTGCGTGGCGACGATCATCATTAGTCCTTTGATGTTTGTTATACGCAGTAAATAAAAAATCCACTTAAGAAGGTAGGTGTTACATGTCCGAGCTTAATGAAAAGTTAGCCACAGCCTGGGAAGGTTTTACCAAAGGTGACTGGCAGAATGAAGTAAACGTCCGTGACTTCATTCAGAAAAACTACACTCCGTATGAGGGTGACGAGTCCTTCCTGGCTGGCGCGACCGATGCGACCACGGCTCTGTGGGACAGCGTGATGGAAGGCGTTAAACAGGAAAACCGCACTCACGCGCCTGTTGACTTTGACACCTCCGTTGCATCCACCATCACTTCTCACGACGCAGGTTACATCAACAAAGCGCTCGAGAAAATTGTTGGTCTGCAGACTGAAGCTCCGCTGAAACGTGCGATCATCCCGTTTGGCGGCATCAAAATGGTTGAAAGTTCCTGTAAAGCGTATGATCGCGAACTGGACCCGATGCTGAAAAAAATCTTCACCGAATACCGCAAAACCCACAACCAGGGCGTATTCGATGTTTACACCAAAGACATTCTGAACTGCCGTAAGTCTGGCGTTCTGACTGGTCTGCCGGATGCGTATGGCCGTGGCCGTATCATCGGTGACTACCGTCGCGTTGCGCTGTACGGTATCGACTTCCTGATGAAAGACAAATACGCTCAGTTCGTCTCTCTGCAGTCCGATCTGGAAAACGGCGTAAACCTGGAAGCAACTATCCGTCTGCGTGAAGAAATCGCTGAACAGCACCGCGCACTGGGTCAGATCAAAGAAATGGCAGCGAAATACGGTTGCGATATCTCTGGTCCGGCTACCAACGCTCAGGAAGCTATCCAGTGGACCTACTTCGGCTACCTGGCCGCTGTTAAGTCTCAGAACGGTGCAGCAATGTCCTTCGGTCGCGTATCCACCTTCCTGGATGCTTACATCGAACGTGATATCAAAGCAGGCAAAATCACCGAGCAAGACGCTCAGGAAATGATTGACCACCTGGTCATGAAACTGCGTATGGTTCGTTTCCTGCGTACTCCTGAATATGATGAACTGTTCTCTGGCGACCCGATTTGGGCAACTGAATCTATCGGTGGTATGGGCGTTGACGGCCGTACTCTGGTAACCAAAAACAGCTTCCGCTTCCTGAACACCCTGTACACCATGGGTCCTTCTCCGGAGCCGAACATCACCGTTCTGTGGTCTGAAAAACTGCCTCTGAACTTCAAAAAATTCGCCGCTAAAGTGTCTATCGACACCTCTTCTCTGCAGTACGAGAACGATGACCTGATGCGTCCGGACTTCAACAACGACGATTACGCTATCGCTTGCTGCGTAAGCCCGATGGTTGTTGGTAAACAAATGCAGTTCTTCGGTGCGCGTGCAAACCTGGCGAAAACCATGCTGTACGCAATCAACGGCGGCGTTGATGAAAAACTGAAAATCCAGGTTGGTCCGAAATCTGAACCAATCAAAGGCGACGTTCTGAACTTCGACGAAGTGATGGACCGCATGGATCACTTCATGGACTGGCTGGCTAAGCAGTATGTCACCGCGCTGAACGTTATCCACTACATGCACGACAAGTACAGCTACGAAGCCTCTCTGATGGCGCTGCACGACCGTGACGTTATCCGCACCATGGCGTGTGGTATCGCTGGTCTGTCCGTTGCTGCTGACTCCCTGTCTGCAATCAAATATGCGAAAGTTAAACCGATTCGTGACGAAGACGGCCTGGCTATTGACTTCGACATCGAAGGCGAATACCCGCAGTTTGGTAACAACGACTCTCGTGTTGATGACATGGCGGTTGACCTGGTAGAACGTTTCATGAAGAAAATTCAGAAACTGACTACTTACCGTAACGCTATCCCGACTCAGTCTGTTCTGACCATCACTTCTAACGTTGTGTATGGTAAGAAAACCGGTAACACCCCAGATGGTCGTCGTGCTGGCGCGCCGTTCGGACCGGGTGCTAACCCAATGCACGGCCGTGACCAGAAAGGTGCTGTTGCCTCTCTGACCTCCGTTGCAAAACTGCCGTTTGCTTACGCTAAAGATGGTATTTCTTACACCTTCTCTATCGTTCCGAACGCACTGGGTAAAGACGACGAAGTTCGTAAGACCAACCTGGCAGGCCTGATGGATGGTTACTTCCATCACGAGTCTTCCATTGAAGGCGGTCAGCACCTGAACGTGAACGTGATGAACCGTGAAATGCTGCTGGACGCGATGGAACATCCGGAAAAATATCCGCAGCTGACCATTCGTGTATCTGGTTACGCAGTACGTTTTAACTCCCTGACTAAAGAACAGCAGCAGGATGTTATTACCCGTACCTTCACTCAGACCATGTAATGGGTTTTGACTGAAATCACGCATTAAATGACGTACAATAAAGGCTCCACGTAAGTGGGGCCTTTTTAACAGGTAACTCCCCTACCCGCAGCCTGCTTTGTCAGCTATCTATACTTATGGATGACTGCCAAAACAGACTCGACACAGTGAACAACTGTGCACTCACACGGCCCCGGATGGGCCACATCTGGAGAAACACCGCAATGTCAGTTATTGGTCGTATTCACTCCTTTGAATCCTGTGGCACCGTTGACGGCCCAGGTATCCGTTTTATTACCTTTTTCCAGGGCTGCCTGATGCGCTGCCTGTACTGCCATAACCGTGATACGTGGGACACGCACGGCGGTAAAGAAGTGACGGTTGAAGAGTTGATGAAAGAAGTCGTCACCTATCGTCACTTTATGAACGCCTCTGGCGGCGGCGTTACTGCATCCGGCGGTGAGGCGATTCTGCAGGCTGAGTTCGTTCGCGACTGGTTCCGCGCCTGTAAAAAAGAGGGAATTCACACCTGCCTCGACACCAACGGTTTTGTCCGTCGTTACGATCCGGTGATCGACGAGCTGCTTGAAGTCACCGACCTGGTCATGCTTGACCTGAAGCAAATGAATGACGAGATCCACCAGAACCTGGTCGGCGTCTCTAACCATCGCACGCTGGAGTTCGCGCAATACCTGTCAACGAAAAATATTAACGTGTGGATCCGCTACGTCGTTGTTCCGGGTTGGTCAGATGATGACGACTCTGCACATCGGCTGGGCGAGTTTACCCGTGATATGGGGAACGTCGAAAAAATTGAGCTGCTGCCGTATCACGAGCTGGGTAAACACAAATGGGTGGCAATGGGTGAAGAGTACAAACTTGATGGCGTCCATCCACCGAAGAAAGAGACCATGGATCGTGTGAAAGGTATTCTCGAGCAGTATGGTCATAAAGTGATGTACTAATAGTTAAAACAAAGCGGCTGCCTGATTAGGTAGCCGTTTTGCTATCCTCAAAAGAAAACTCAGGAAAGGAAGCGATGCGTTTATTCATTTCAGGGATTTTACTGCTGTCGGCTCAGTGCGCCAATGCCGCCAACAACTGTGACATCCGCGCCATCGTCCAGCACGCATGGCCGGAAGCGAAACCGACAGCGGAAGGGACGATGATCACCCCTGGTAATCAGGTTATCGATATCACGGGCACTTCACCGCAAAGCGCGATTTGTCGTGTCTGGCCTGCCCATCCTGAATTGACGCTTGCAGCTGTCCCCCTGATGTCCCAGGAAAAAATCGACTATGCCCACAATGGCGATCTGGAGTTACTGGTGCTCAACTCCGTCACCCTGGAGGTTAAACAGCGATTACACCTGCCAGAACGAATGAGTGATGATGCTATCCGCATTACGGGTATCGCACTTGATACCGCACGCTGGAAAGTGGCGCCCAACCAAACCGCCTTTGGTCTGCACATAACCCGTAGCGGCAGCTCGCGCGTTAATCCGATTGGTGAAGATGCGCTGTCGTTAT
Organism: Citrobacter sp. NCU1; assembly: GCF_010231475.1. Lineage (GTDB taxonomy): Bacteria > Pseudomonadota > Gammaproteobacteria > Enterobacterales > Enterobacteriaceae > Citrobacter_D. The sequence goes on from NZ_NRDO01000015.1 coordinate 61,992, forward strand.
ACGTCATTGAAAATAATCAACTACGTCTGATATTAGAGGGGATCGCGCTGACGGCTAACAGCGGCGAATGGGACGGGAACTGCGCTGGCGAGTTTAACGATACAAAACGTATCCTTGCTATCGACGCCTCTTCCCATAAGGGTTACGCCGATATCCGTGTCAGCGAAAAAAGCGTGAAATCCATAGCCTCTGTTGACGCTAAAGGTGAATGCACGGCGAAGGATACACTCGGTAAGGCCAACTGGACCCTGCGTTATGACGGAAAACAGTATATCGTCCCACAACAGTTGGCATCGCTGGAGTAGAAGCCTGACGACATCAAGTTTGCCGAAAGCGTATTTGCCGCGTTCTCATCGAGAAAATGCTCTTCTGATGCGTTTCGCGGCACTCCGCGTAGCACACCCACCCTGCTCTTCCCGCGCATTTAGCATTCTGTCCACGGCGATTATTGCTTTGGCAAAACATACCTGACTTCCCCTTCAGCGCTACAGCTGATGGTAAATACCAGCCTGAAAGGTCAGCCAGGTGACACGAAAAGTGCCTCGCGCAAATAAGTACGCTTCATGCTGTTTTGCCACGCCCATCGCGCTGCGGCTTTTTATATTTACTTAAAGACGCCGTTTATCACGGAAGTGACTATCGCGGTACTCAGTGCAATCAACACCAGATCTTCACCGACAATACGCCACTCATAGCCAGGATAAGACGGTAATTGCCCCAACATTGATGAAGGCACCATTTTTTTCGCAATTCCCGGAGGCAGAGGCTTACCGCGGGCATAGTTTTTCGCAATGCCGGGAGGAAGTGCTTTATATCCGGTTAAACCGTAATTGAGCGCCAACGACCGCGCGCGATCGTAATTAATATGAATAGAGACATCATCATCGACGTTCTTTTTATCCGCCTTTGATTTGCTCTCATGATTTTGTTTATTTCCATGGTTAGCGGAGTTTCCATTACCATGGTTGCCGCTGTTGCCTTTACCGCCGCTATTCCCGTTACCTGGATCAGCAATGACCGGAGCAGAAGCGAAGGTTAAAGACAACACCACCGCCAACGCGGTAGTGAGAAAACGACGTGCTGACATGATTGCTGCCTTTTAAAAGAGATGCCTGATTGAATTATCGTTTCTCTTAAGAAGTAAACAATACGTAAAACTCTTAGATATGACGGTTACAAAAAACCTGTTGTTAACATAACAGCCTGAGTTTAAAACCGGGATATCCAGGGCGACCACCGGGTTTGGCCCCTTCGGGAACCAAACCCGCTGTTTCCCCGACTTCATTGGCATAAGTGAACGATGTGAGTTGTTAACGGACTTTTATCGTCAGGCATGCGCCACGGGCGTCGGATGTTCGCCAGCCTTACGCAGTAACATCAGCAGATAAATAAACGATACGCTGGCAATCATAATAAACAGCAGATTGTCTGAATAATTTTGCATCAGCATGGCCGTAAACGAGGGGCCCAGCAAGCTACCTACCGTATAACTCAGCAACAACGCCTGATTCATCGCAACAAGTTGATGCTGTCCGACCCTTTCACAGGCCCATGCCATCGCCACCGGATAAAGCGTAAAACCAGCCGCACCCAAAATAAACAGCGCTGGCGCCATCGCAGCCTGCATCATCATGGCAAGACTGCCGAGGATCACAACAAAGACCTGGACACGTAAAACCAGTAGTCGGCCAAATTTATCCGCCAGACGGCCTATCGGCCATTGTCCCAGAATACCGGCACTCACTAATACCGCCATCCAGAAACCGATACTGGCATTACTGATCCCCTGATGCTTGAGATATAGCGGCATCAGACCGTACAGAGAACCCAGCACAATTCCGGAAATAATGCAGCCATTCACACCCAGTCGCGCCTGGCGCAACTTAAGCATAGAGACAATCGGCGTCGTGCTTTGGCTTTCAGACTGCTGATTCAGAATACGGGTAAAGAGCAGGGGTAAAATTCCCGCCAGAACCATACCGGTTACCCATGGCAGCACATTCATCAGATCCGTCGGCACTTTACTGACCAACACCTGGCCAAGAAACGTCCCCACGTAATAGACCATCATATAGGCCGCAAGCAATCGGCCACGGTTTCGCGACGTGCCGCTACACATAAGCGCGCTTTCGACGACGACCCAAATCATGGCGCACCCGACGCCAGCGATGAAACGCCAGGTCATCCAGGACCAGAATCCAACCATCACACCCAGTCCTATACAGCCAGCGGCAAAAATCAGCGACGCGATGTAATAGCTGCGATTAAACCCAAGGTGTTTAATTAAATATCCTGTGAGGATTGTCCCGACCAGGTTCCCGGTAAAATAGGACGAACTGACAATCCCGACCTGCCAGGTCGGCAGTTCTTCCTGGGCGAGCCATAGCGGAACGAGCGTGTTTAATACCGCTATCGCCAGAGTCAACAAAAGCAGGCCGCACAGCAACAATATGACAGGCCGGGTATAGGTGGTCATGGATAAAAACCGTGAGGAAGTTCAAATTTCATGCGCATCATGCCACCGCCAAAAACATTGTCAATCGGCGAAATCAGCGGCATGGTGGGGTTTCATGGCTATCGATTTGAAATACTGATTCTTAACATGAATGAATAGAAGGTGAAAAACATCATGTTATTGTTTTAATTGATCTAAAACAAAAATACCCCGTTTCGTTCAGTCGAAAAATTTCATGATTCAAAATAGCCTGTTTTTCGCTCGCTTCCTGGTCGTTAAAAAAGAAAAACCGGGGCAAATGCCCCGGTTCAGATAATTGACACTCTCTATGCTTAGCTCGCGACTGCCATACCGACCGTCATGTGCAAGCCATAGAACACGCCACGGCCAATCAACTCCCCGACTAACAGCAGGATAAACGCGACTGACAGTAGCGGTACAGCAGGTTGATATCCTTTTAATTGCGGTAGGATCCAGCAGCACAACGCCACCGCCAGCAATACAATACGCCAGGCCATCAAGGAGCCGTAATCCGGCACCAGCGCAGTTGCCTGCTGAATCGAGCTATGGATGGTTGCCAGTTCAGCGCCCTGCATTACGGACATCATGGCACTGACAACCAGCGCCAGGACAGAAATCACCGGTAACAGACGCATTGCCCATCCATCCACACCCGCCACGCGCAGCAGCAAATACCCCAATAATGGGCCGCCCATAAACAGCGTCAGGAAGAACCCTAGCGGAGTCCACACACTGTACCAGGTTGGGACGGTGTCGATGGTGTTATATACACGCACCATCATCCAGACAAAGACAACGCCCAGAACCATTGTCGCAACCAACCACAAATTGCGCAGGGCTGGAGGGAGTTTCCTGAGCACAGCCAGCAACCAACCTATTCCGCCAATGGCAAAGAAGAGCGAGCCGCTGGCAATTTCATTACTGAGCGCTGAAGAGCCCACACGATTAAGTGAGTTGAAGGCGCGCATCGGAGAGCCCAGATGAAGCATAGAGGCAATAAAACCAATCCCCATCAACACCCACAGGCCAAACATACAGGCAATAACCCGCTGCTGAGATTCAGCACGCAGATCCCCTTTTATCAGCGCTAATGCCATTACGATAAAACCGCCGGCGACACATTGTCCGAAGACCGTAAAGATCATTAGCGGCCATTCATGCCATCCACTTCCCATCTTACACCTCCTTCGGATTCGCCAGATAACCGGTTGTATCTCCGGTCGGACGGCTATTAGCGTTAGGTTTGATCACAATACTGGGCTTCGTGAAATGCGCGCCCGGTAACGGTGCGACAGCGGCCAGACTGCCATGCTTTTTACGCAACTCTTCAATCGGGCCGAAGTCCAGCGCACGCAGCGGACAGGACTCCACACAAATCGGTTTTTTACCGTCGGCGACTCGGTCATGACAACCATCGCACTTGGTCATGTGGCCTTTGGCGGCATTGTATTGCGGCGCACCGTATGGGCAGGCCATATGGCAATAACGGCAACCGATGCAGACATCTTCGTCCACCACCACAAAACCATCTTCACGTTTATGCATCGCACCGCTTGGGCAGACCTTAGTACAGGCCGGATCTTCACAGTGGTTGCAGGCGATGGAGAGGTAATAGGCAAAGACATTCTGATGCCATACACCGTTATCTTCCTGCCAGTCGCCGCCGGCATACTCGTAAATGCGACGGAAACTGACGTCCGGGGTTAAATCTTTATAGTCTTTGCAGGCCAGCTCGCAGGTTTTGCAACCGGTGCAACGGCTGGAATCAATAAAAAATCCATACTGAGTTGTCATCGGTTACTCCTTAGACCTTTTCAACCTGAACGAGGTTGGTATGTGACGGATTCCCCTTCGCCAGAGGCGATGGACGCTGAGTTGTCAGAACGTTAATGCATCCGCCCTGATCCACACGTTTCGCATCCGGGTCATACCAGGCTCCTTCACCCAGGGCGACAACGCCAGGCATCATACGCGGCGTGACCTTCGCCTCAATGTGCACCTCGCCACGACCGTTGAAGATACGAACCTTGTCTCCGTTATTGATGCCACGTTTTTGCGCATCCATCGGGTTAATCCACATTTCCTGACGGCAGGCGGCTTTCAACACATCAACGTTACCGTAAGTGGAGTGAGTACGTGCCTTATAGTGGAAACCTGTCAACTGGAGCGGATAGTCTTTGGTCAACGGATCGTTGTAGCTCTCAAAACCAGGTGTGTAGATCGGCAGCGGATCGATCACATCACCTTCAGGCAATTCCCAGGTCGCGGCAATCTCTGCCAACGCCTGCGAGTAGATCTCGATTTTACCGGACGGTGTCGTCAGTGGATTAGCCTGTGGGTCTTCACGAAACGCTTTGTAAGCCACGTGATGTCCTTCAGGGTCGCGTTGCTTGTACATGCCTTGTTGGCGGAACTCCTCAAACGATGGCAGTCCCGGGATAGCCTTGCGAGACTGCTCGTACAGATGGCGCATCCACTCTTCCTGGCTACGACCCTCGGTAAATTTCTGTTCAACGCCCATGCGCTTCGCCAGTTCCGTGGTCATCTCATAGATGGTTTTGCATTCGAAACGAGGTTTGATAGCCTGGTCTGCAAAAATCACATACGACATATTCCCGCAGGATGCATCCAGCGCAAAGTCCATCTGTTCGGATGCCGTGCAGTCAGGCAGCAAAATATCAGCATATTTCGCTGAAGAGGTCATATGGCAATCGATGACGACAATCATTTCGCACTTCTTGTCGTCCTGGAGAATTTCATGCGTGCGGTTGATTTCTGAGTGCTGGTTGATCAGGCAGTTACCTGCATAGTTCCAGATCATTTTGATCGGCACATCGAGTTTATCTTTGCCCTGCACACCGTCACGCAGTGCAGTCATTTCCGGACCGCGTTCAATCGCATCAGTCCACATAAACATCGAGATACTGGTCTGAACCGGGTTATCCAGCGTCGGCATACGCTCAAACGGCAGAGCGTAGGAGCCTTCACGAGCTCCAGAGTTACCCCCGTTAACACCCACATTACCCGTAATGATCGCCAGCATCGCAATCGCACGTGACACCACTTCACCATTTGCATGGCGCTGCGGCCCCCAGCCCTGGCTGATAAATGCGCGTTTCGCATTACCGATTTCACGGGCGAGTTTTATAATACGTTCGGCAGGAATACCTGTGATAGCTGAAGCCCACTGTGGCGTTTTCTCAATACCGTCATTACCCTGACCCAGGATATACGCCTTATAGTGCCCATTGGCTGGTGCACCCGATGGCATCGTTTTCTCGTCAAAGCCTACGCAATACTTGTCGAGGAACGGTTGATCGACCAGGTCTTCTTTAATCATTACCCAGGCAAGAGCAGAGATCAGAGCCGCATCAGTGCCCGGACGAATCGGGACCCACTCATCTTCACGCCCTGCGCCGGTATCGGTGTAACGAGGATCGATGATGATCATGCGAGCATTGGATTTTTGACGAGCCTGTTCGAGGTAGTACGTCACCCCGCCACCGCTCATGCGTGTTTCGCCCGGGTTATTGCCGAACAGAACAACCAGGTCGCTGTTCTCAATATCTGACGGACTGTTGCCATCTGCCCAGCCGCCGTAAGTGTAGTTCAGCCCCATCGCTATCTGAGCGGTCGAGTAGTCGCCATAGTGATTCAGATAACCACCGCAGCAATTCATCAGACGAGCAATCAGGGTTTTTCCTGGCGGCCAGGAACGCGTCATCGTGCCGCCGAGCGTACCAGTCCCATAGTTCAGATAGATGGATTCGTTGCCGTAATCTTTGATCAGGCGCTGCATGTTGTTGGCAATAATGTCATACGCCTCTTCCCAACTGATGCGCTCGAACTTGCCTTCACCACGTTTGCCTACACGCTTCATTGGATACTTCAGGCGATCCGGGTTATAGACGCGGCGACGCATGGAACGACCACGCAGACAGGCGCGTACCTGATGTAATCCTTCGTAATCATCATTGCCGGTACTATCGGTTTCAACGTACTTGATTTCACCATCCACGACATGCATGCGCAGTGGACAGCGGCTACCACAGTTAACCGTACAGGCGCTCCAGACAATTTTTTCGCTGGGCTGAGCCGGGCTGATCGCTTCAGCGGCATTCGCGATTCGGGTAAATGGCAGGGTGAACGCGCTACTGGCGAGTGCCAGTCCGCCTATCGCCGTCGTTTTTACCAAACCACGACGACTCACCTCAGCTGCCAGTACGACATCGGGGATCTTAGTTTTCATAATGGCTCACTCTGCTGCTCACATAACAAAAGTAACACTTCGTTGTGTAGTTATTTATATATCGATATCATCGCTATATAAATTTATATATAATGAGTGTGATGACATTCAGCGAAATATGCTGAGTTTCATACGAAGCCAGTATTACCTCTAAGGGGGTATGGATTATTGTTCGGTGTCAAACGGACATAAAAAAAGCGCCCGAAGGCGCTTTTTAAGATCAAAGAAACCAGTATTAGCCGATATATTCCAGTCCGTTCATATACGGACGCAACACTTCCGGCACCGCAATGCGACCATCCGCCTGCTGATAGTTTTCCATTACCGCTACCAGAGTACGACCCACAGCCAGACCAGAACCGTTCAATGTATGAACCAGACGGGTCTTTTTGTCCGTCTTGCTGCGGCAACGCGCCTGCATACGGCGAGCCTGGAAATCCCAAACGTTAGAGCAGGAAGAGATCTCGCGATAGGTATTCTGTGCCGGGATCCACACTTCCAGATCGTAGGTTTTGCATGCGCCGAAGCCCATGTCACCGGTGCACAGAACAATTTTGCGATACGGAAGACCCAGCAACTGAAGCACTTTCTCAGCATGGCCGGTCATCTCTTCCAGTGCATCCATAGAATCTTCCGGACGAACGATCTGCACCATTTCCACTTTGTCGAACTGGTGCATACGGATGAGGCCACGCGTGTCACGACCATAAGAACCCGCTTCAGAACGGAAGCACGGCGTGTGCGCCGTCATTTTGATCGGAAGCTGGTCTTCGTCGATGATTTCATCACGCACCAGGTTGGTCAGCGGGACTTCTGCTGTCGGGATCAACGCATAGTTGCTGCTGTCGGCTTCTTCTTCCAGCGGACGAGTATGGAACAGATCGCCGGCAAATTTCGGCAACTGACCCGTACCATACAGCGTGTCGTGGTTCACCAGATACGGCACATAGTTTTCACTGTAACCGTGCTGTTCGGTGTGCAGATCCAGCATGAACTGTGACAGCGCACGGTGCATACGCGCAATCTGACCCTTCATCACTACAAAGCGAGAGCCGGTCAGTTTAACGGCTGCGGCAAAATCGAGACCGCTGTGCATTTCACCCAGGGTAACGTGGTCGCGAACGTCGAAATCGAATTGACGCGGGGTGCCCCAGCGGCTGACTTCAACGTTGTCGTTTTCGTCTTTGCCGACCGGTACGTCGTCGTGAGGGATGTTCGGGATGGTCAGCGCGATATCGCGGATTTCCGCCAGCAACACATCCAGCTCAGATTTCGCGGCATCAAGCTGCTCACCGAGTTTGTTCACTTCCAGGCGTAATGGCTCGATATCTTCCCCGCGCGCTTTCGCCTGGCCAATGGATTTCGATCGCGAGTTACGCTCTGCCTGCAGGTTTTCGGTTTCGACCTGCAGTACTTTACGTCGCTCTTCAAGAGCGCGAAGTTTATCTACATCCAGCTTAAAGCCCCGGCGTGCCAGTTTTTCTGCGACTGCGTCTGGCTCGGTACGCAGCAGATTGGGATCGAGCATGCTTATCCTGTGCTTATCGAATTAAAAAAGGGAATGCAACCGCAGCCTGCGGTTGCAAAGATACATTGCCAACATTACCGCAACGCCTGCGCTAGCGGTAGCGTTTTGTGCGGCTATTTTGATCCTGTTCAGCGAGCCAGGCGAGCTTTTCGCCAATCTTACCTTCAAGACCCCGTTTAGTTGGATTGTAATAGCGCGTTTGTGCCATTTCAGCCGGGAAATACTCTTCACCTGCGGCGTACGCGTTGGGTTCATCATGGGAGTAGCGATACTCTTGCCCGTATCCCATTTCTTTCATCAGTTTGGTCGGTGCATTACGCAGGTGAACCGGCACATCGTAGTCGGGGCGTTCACGCGCATCGGCCAGCGCGGCTTTGAAGGCGGTATAAACAGCATTACTTTTTGGCGCACAGGCCAGATAAACAATCGCCTGCGCAATCGCACGTTCGCCTTCTGCGGGGCCGACGCGAGTGAAACAGTCCCATGCGGAGATCGCGACCTGCATGGCGCGTGGGTCTGCATTGCCCACATCTTCGGAAGCAATGGCCAGACAACGGCGCGCAACATACAACGGATCGCCACCGGCAGTAATGATCCGGGCATACCAGTAGAGCGCCGCATCCGGGGCGCTGCCACGAACGGATTTATGCAATGCGGAGATGAGGTCGTAAAAGCGGTCGCCTTTATTATCAAAGCGAGCACTGCGTTCCCCGGCAATCTCTGTCAGTAACGCAGATTGAAGAACACGTTTTCCACTGGCGTCCACTTCCGCCATATCCGCCATCATTTCAAGCGTGTTTAACGCACGACGCGCATCGCCGTTAACCAGCTCGGCTATCGCCCGGCATGTTTCATCCGGCAGGACAATATCCTGACCGCCATAGCCACGCGCTTTGTCTTCCATCGCCTGTCTCAGCACCCGCTCAATATCGTCGGTGGTCAGCGATTTCAACAAATAGACGCGCGCTCGCGATAACAGCGCGGAATTCAGCTCAAAGGAAGGGTTTTCGGTCGTGGCGCCGATAAAAGTGATGGTGCCGTCTTCAATATGCGGCAGAAACGCATCCTGCTGACTTTTATTGAAGCGGTGAACTTCGTCGACAAAAAGAATGGTACGGCGACCCGCGTTACGGTTCTGACGAGCACGTTCAATGGCTTCGCGGATCTCTTTCACGCCGGAGGTGACAGCAGAAATACGTTCGACATCCGCATTCGCATAACGGGCGATCACTTCGGCAAGGGTCGTTTTTCCGGTACCTGGCGGTCCCCACAGGATCATTGAGTGCAGATGCCCCGCCTCGATGGCGCGAGGTAATGGCTTACCGGCCGCCAGCAGATGCTGTTGACCAATATACTGCGCTAAATTTTCTGGCCGCATGCGTGCGGCCAGTGGCTGAAAAGTATTGTCAGAAAAATCGAGCGACAGATTGCTCACTCACATGCCTCTACTTACGTTGGTCGTCTACCGTTACGCCTTGCGGAGGGGTAAAGGTAAATTTCGATGCTTCTACAGCACCATTCTGCTGAGACTTCAGCTGATAGTTGCTGCGCTGACCATCTTGCTCTACCGCGCTAAATTGATGGATGGTGCCGTCACGCCCGACATTGATGGTGAACTGCTTCAGATTCCCGTTGCTGGTTTTCGGCGTCAGGACAAAGTCATCACCGTTTTGCTTAATGTTGTATTGCTGCCAGTCGCTAGACTGGTTGCGGGCAATCAGCATAAACGGCGTATTGCCTGTCGCATCCTTCAACCAGGTCGCCGTTGCCTGCTCGACAAAGGGGTTAAAGAACCAGAGCGTTTTACCGTCAGAGACCAGAATGCTCTCGTCGGGCTGCGTCATATGCCAGTTAAACAGGTTTGGGCGCTTAACCCATAAATCACCCTGACCTTCCTGAACCGCTGCACCGCTGCCATCGGTCACTTTCTGAGTGAAGCTGGCGTGGAAGCTGCTGACTTTATCCAGACGACTTTTCAGATCGCTGGCGGCATCGGCCCATACGCTGCTCACGACAAAGCTTGAGAGTAATGCACAGGTGATTGCGATTTTTTTCATTGTTATTCCTCAAAATACGTCACTCCCGATGGGGAGATTCCTCTGCTATCCATTCCAGGCCAAAAATCAGCATGAGGAAAGAAGAAAATACTGAATTCTTATTTATTTACCGATCTTTGCAATCAATCAAAGGGAGGCGGAGCCAACACTTCCCGATTGCCGTTATGACCTTGTTCGCTGACAATTCCCTGCGCTTCCATCTGCTCGATGATGCGCGCCGCACGGTTATAGCCAATGCGGAACTGACGCTGTACGCCGGAGATCGATGCTTTACGTTTTTGGGTCACGAAGTTCACGGCCTGATCGAATAAGGGATCCAGCTCCTCGCCACCGTCTAAGCCGCCACCGCCGCCTTCACCTTCGCTATCGGAGGTAATGCCGTCGACGTACTGTGGACGACCGCGCGCTTTCCAGTCCTGCACAACAGCGTGAACTTCTTCATCGCGAACGAACGCGCCGTGAACACGCACAGGCGTGCTGGAGTTCGGGCCGGAGTAGAGCATATCCCCCATCCCAAGCAACGATTCCGCACCGCCCTGGTCGAGAATGGTACGGGAGTCGATTTTGCTCGACACCGTAAAGGCGATACGCGTTGGTATGTTCGCTTTAATCAGGCCAGTAATGACATCAACTGACGGACGCTGGGTGGCCAGCACCAGGTGGATACCCGCAGCACGCGCTTTCTGTGCCAGACGCGCGATCAACTCTTCCACTTTTTTGCCAACGGTCATCATCAGGTCAGCAAATTCATCTACCAGCACCACGATATACGGCAGTTTTTCCAGCACCGGATGTGTGGCATCCATGCTGTCGCCCGGTTTCCAGTACGGGTCCGGAATCGGACGCCCCATACGTTTCGCCTCGGCAATTTTCTCGTTGTAGCCCGCCAGGTTACGCACGCCCAACGCTGACATCAACTTGTAGCGGCGTTCCATCTCATTGACGCTCCAGCGCAGGGCGTTGGCGGCGTCTTTCATGTCGGTAACCACTTCGGTCAACAAATGCGGAATACCTTCGTAAACTGAAAGTTCCAGCATTTTCGGGTCGATCATGATAAAGCGAACGTCTTCCGGCTGCGATTTGTAGAGCATGCTGAGGATCATCGCGTTCACGCCGACCGATTTACCGGAACCGGTGGTACCGGCAACCAGAAGGTGCGGCATTTTCGCCAGGTCAGCCACCACGGGCTCACCGGCGATGTCTTTACCCAACACCACGGAGAGCGGCGACGGGTTATCGCGAAAGCGCGCGCAGTCGAGCACTTCACGCAGATAAACGGTCTGGCGCTTTTTGTTCGGCAATTCCAAACCTACGTAGGGTTTGCCTGGAATCACTTCCACGACGCGCACTGCGACAGTAGACAGAGAACGGGCCAAATCGCGCGACAGGTTGGAAATACGCGCCGCTTTCACGCCCGGTGCCAGATTCAGCTCGAAGCGGGTGATAACCGGGCCCGGTGAGTAGTTCACAACGTCTGCTTTAATACGGAAATCCGCCAGTCGTGCTTCGACCAGGCGCGCCATTTGCTCAAGCGCGAAGGTATCTACCGGCTCAACTTCCGTTGGCGGCGGCGTCAGCAGATCTAATGACGGCAGCGGCGTGGTCGGTTTAAGGGCCGGACGACTGTCGCCGTTACGCATCAGCAGCGGATGAATCAGGCTTTCCTTTGGCTGCGGAGCAGGTTGATGCGACTGCTGAACCTGCGGCTGATAGGCCTGCTGCTGTTGAGGCTGCTGAACCGGGTACTGCGGCGGCTGTGCAACAGGTTGCTGTGGCTGCTGATACTGCGGTTGTTGAACTTCCGGCATCACACCTGGGGTAAACAACGGCTCATGCGGTCCCTCATCCACCAATGTTTTCATCGGTGAGAATTCAAAATCATCCAGCGAGAATGGATTCGCGCCAGAGGGTTGTTCACCGGAATAACGCTGTTGCTGTGAAGAGGCAAACTGGCGTGCCAACTCGGCTTCAGCGCTGGCATCTTCGTCTTCCGGTTGCGAAACATCGTGCTGATACTCCTGGCCATAACGATGCTGCTGCGATTGTGCAAACTGGCGAGCCAGTTCATCTTGCTGCATCGCTTCGATTTCGTCTTCAGAGTACTGCGTGTCAGAATCGAACGGTTGACGCTCCGCCTCACGCGCTTTCTCTTCCGCCATGCGCTGAGACGGTAATTTGATACCATACGATGCCAGTTCACGGCGCGTTGGAACACGCACACGATTTGGTCTCGGTAATTGCGGTCCAATACCTTCTTTAACTTGCGGGCGTGGCGCGCCGTCCCCTGCGAGACTAAACACTGGCGCGCCCGCAGCGGCTGTCGCCCCTGCCGCCAACGTCGCATCTTTCACGCCTGCCGCTAATGGTGCCACTGCGGCAAGAGATTCCACTGGCGGTATAGCCGCCGTCACGGGGGAAGAATATTTCACCGGCTCAGGTTCTTGCACGGGCTCAGGAATAGGTTGATACCACGCTGCAAGTTGCTCACGCTCACGCGCGCGCTTCTCTTCCACCTCTTCAAAATAGTAAAGCGGTGGGCGTGCAGGTTTAGATTCTTCAACCTCTGGCTCTGGCGCAACGGCAATGGGTTCCGGTTGATGAACAGGTTCAGAGGAATGCACCGACTCTTGTGGGTAAACCGGTTCAGGTTGCCAGCGTTGCTCCGCAACGGATTCCTGTGGCGGCCATGACGTTTGCGGCTGCGGCGCTACAGGTTGTTCATAGCCAGGCTCCGACACCGGTGGCGCATAATACTGCGGCTGAGGTTCGACTGGCGCAGGTTGCTGCCAGGGTTCATGAACGGGAACCTGAGGTTGAACATATTGTGACGGTTGCGGATACCCTTCCGGCGCTGGGGCGATAACAGGGTCGGTATATTCCGGCCCTGGCACAGGTTGCCATTGCACTTCAGGTACAACAGGCACAGGTTCGGCACCGGGAATCGACGGTGTTTGTAGTGCGGGTTCGGCAGGCGCAGCCCAGGCTTGCGTAGCGGCTGTCGCTACTGCGGCTGCGGCGACTGGCTCGGTGACCGAGTGACCATTGAGCAACGGATCATATTCATCATACTCAGGCTGAGTCGCACGATGCCCGGAGAACAGCACGTCGTTAGGATCGGCAGCTACACCACCTGCGCTATATTCAATTTCCTCATCATCATCCATGCGTTTGCCGGAAAACAGCGCCGCATCGGTATGGCGACCGCGAGGGTTGGAAAACTTCTCTGCCAGACGTTTGCGTCGCGCCAGTGCGCCCCGAAGAATACGTGCGCGTCGGGACTCTCGTTTTACGCCGTCACCTTCATCAGCAAACTCTTCGTCATCTTCATACTCTTCATCATCGACCCACGTATCATCACGACGGGTACGATTGCTGGCGAATGTCAGAATATTGAGCAACCAGCCGCCTAATTTTTCTGCAATGCTGACCCACGACCACCCCGTAAATAGCGTCAGACCAGCGGCCCAGATGCACAATAATGCGATGGTTCCCCCACTGCTGTGCAGCAAAGGTTGAAGCGTCGTGCTCAGCAGACTGCCAATCACGCCGCCAGACGCGAAATACCAGATGTCATCAGCATTAATTGCCGCAAGACCGCAGGAGGTCAGAATGAGCGCCAGCACGCCGATCACGCGCAACGACACGGCAAAATAATCGATATATTCGTCGCTGGCCTGATGGCGCCAGGCGAACCAGCATCCCCCCACGATTATGATCGGGATGGTGTAAGCCATTACGCCAAAAATGAAGAACAAGGTGTCAGCCAGCCAGGCTCCCGGCATACCGCCCAGATTATGGATAGGTTCGTGCCATGCCGTCTGCGACCAACTGGGATCTGAGGGATTAAAACTCAGTAAGGCTGCCATCAACCAGACGGCAAAAAGGGCAATAAGGATCAGCAACGCTTCCAGAAGTCGGCGCCCGCTGCTTAATTTTGTCAATGTGACTTCTTTGTCTTCAGTATATTCCTGGCTCAAAAAAGGCTCTCCAGGTTTCAGGCTTTTCCTGCCCGATGCTAAAACGGACAACAGCACCGGGTTGCCCCGGCACTGTTGCTGTATGGATTAACAGGAGTGTAATCAAACTGCGTCGATTTTGCACCTGTTCCGTGTTAGCGCGTCTTAATTACCAGACGATTGCTCTGTTTTACTTCTTCCATCACCACATAGGTACGGGTGTCATTCACGCCCGGCAGACGCAGCAGGGTTTCCCCCAGCAACTTACGGTAGGCAGACATATCCGGCACGCGTGTTTTCAACAGGTAGTCGAAATCACCGGAAACTAAATGACACTCTTGAATTTCTTCAAGTTTTTGTACTGCGGTGTTAAATTGTTCAAACACATCTGGCGCACCACGATTCAGAGTAATCTCAACAAAAACCAGAAGTGATGCATCCAGATAATGCGGGTTTAACAGTGCCGTATAGCCCTGAATAAACCCCTGTCTTTCGAGCCGACGCACACGCTCAAGGCAGGGTGTCGGTGAAAGTCCCACTCGTTTAGAAAGCTCGACGTTAGAAATACGGCCATCTTTTTGCAATTCATTAAGAATGTTGCGATCGATGCGGTCGAGATCTTTGCCAGGGCGCTTCTTGCTATCTACCATTATTATTGTCTCTCTGTATTCCTTCCCTACTCCTGCCTGACTCTTTGCACATCACTGTTTAGAGCCTATGCCCATCACAATAGACCGAAACCCAAAGGGATTAACGGCGCGCAATGCCTGGTCTATAGTGAGAAGACCGTTGCCTGATGGCCGCTATCGATATCACGAATGGCGTCTGTCCACACCATGCGTAGATTTCGCTAGCCCGGTAAACATGGTATTTACATGCATGGTTATGCATCACACACATATCACTGTTTTGTTCTTCAATGAATGTTTTCGCAAAACGGCAGGGGATTGTCAAAGCAAAACATCGATTTTTAGTACAACATGCCAATTATTCATTGGGAGCGGTCGTTAATCGTCATTTAATCACCTTATAACGGCCCTATTTTAAGTAGAAATCATTCTAATCGTGCCGTCATCGTGGCCGCTCATTGGTTCCTGCTATTACACGAATTGTTAACAAAATCGCTATACCCTTTTTTTACGTCTACAAATTCCCTACAATCCTGCCCATTGTCTGCCAACAACTATGGGGATCTCATGGGCACGACCAAACACAGTAAACTGCTTATTCTTGGTTCAGGGCCAGCGGGATATACCGCTGCGGTCTACGCTGCGCGTGCAAACCTGCAACCAGTACTGATCACCGGTATGGAAAAAGGCGGTCAGCTGACCACCACGACCGAAGTGGAAAACTGGCCTGGCGATCCAAACGAGCTGACAGGGCCGCTGTTGATGGAACGTATGCATGAGCATGCGACTAAATTTGATACTGAGATAATCTTTGATCATATCAATAAGGTGGACTTGCAGAACCGTCCGTTCCGTCTGACTGGCGACAATGGCGAATACACCTGTGATGCGCTGATCATCGCCACCGGGGCTTCCGCTCGCTATCTCGGTTTGCCATCAGAAGAAGCGTTCAAGGGGCGTGGCGTTTCCGCCTGTGCTACCTGTGACGGTTTCTTCTATCGCAATCAAAAAGTCGCGGTCATCGGCGGCGGCAACACGGCAGTTGAAGAAGCATTGTACCTGGCGAATATCGCCTCTGAGGTCCATCTGATTCACCGTCGCGACAGTTTCCGTGCAGAAAAAATCCTGATCAAGCGTCTGATGGATAAAGTCGAAAACGGCAATATCGTGCTGCATACCCACCGTACGCTTGAAGAAGTCACTGGCGATCAGATGGGCGTCACTGGCCTGCGCCTGCGCGATACGCATAACACCGACCACATTGAATCGCTGGACGTTGCGGGTCTGTTCGTTGCCATCGGCCACAGCCCGAACACCGCTATTTTCGACGGTCAGCTTGAGCTGGAAAATGGTTACATCAAAGTTCAGTCAGGCATTCACGGCAATGCCACACAAACCAGCATTCCGGGCGTCTTTGCGGCAGGCGACGTGATGGATCACATTTACCGCCAGGCGATCACGTCTGCGGGAACAGGTTGTATGGCGGCGCTGGATGCAGAGCGTTATCTCGACGGGTTAGCCGACGCCGGTAAATAAGTTTACAAAACAGTAACAAAAGTAAAAAAGGCGACTATAAGTCGCCTTTATTTTTGCCCCGTTGTAACATTGCCCTGCCTAAAATTCTGATAACTCACCTGCTAAGCGTGCAATGAATAAAACCCGTCAAAAAGAGTTAACTCGCTGGTTAAAACAGCAAAGCGTCCTCTCCCAGCGCTGGCTGAATATTTCTCGTCTGTTGGGATTTGTCAGCGGCTTATTGATTGTCGCGCAAGCCTGGCTCATGGCGCGTATTCTGCAACATATGATTATGGAGAACATTCCTCGTGAAGCCCTTCTCCTCCCTTTCATTGTTCTGGCACTGATTTTTATTCTGCGCGCCTGGGTCGTCTGGTTGCGTGAACGGGTCGGTTTTCATGCCGGGCAGCATATCCGCTTTGAAATCCGTCGTCAGGTGTTGGATCGCCTGCAACAGGCAGGACCAGCGTGGATTCAGGGTAAACCCGCAGGCAGTTGGGCGACGCTGGTACTCGAACAGATTGACGATATGCACGATTATTATGCGCGCTATCTTCCGCAAATGGCGCTGGCTGTCAGCGTGCCGCTGCTGATCGTTGCGGCTATTTTTCCGATAAACTGGGCCGCCGCGCTGATCCTGCTCGGAACGGCGCCGCTGATTCCATTATTCATGGCGATGGTCGGTATGGGGGCTGCTGATGCCAACCGCCGTAATTTCCAGGCCCTTGCGCGTCTGAGCGGTCATTTTCTCGATCGTTTGCGCGGCATGGAAACGTTACGCATTTTTGGGCGTGGGGAAGCAGAAACGGAAAGCATCCGCGCCGCCTCACAGGATTTTCGCCAACGCACCATGGAAGTCCTGCGCCTTGCCTTTTTATCCTCGGGCGTTCTCGAGTTCTTTACCTCGCTTTCCATCGCGCTGGTCGCCGTCTACTTCGGCTTCTCTTATCTTGGCGAACTGAACTTCGGTCACTATAGCACCGGCGTCACGCTCGCCGCAGGTTTCCTGGCGCTGATTCTTGCCCCTGAGTTCTTTCAGCCTTTACGCGACCTTGGCACGTTTTATCACGCTAAAGCCCAGGCGGTAGGCGCGGCTGACAGCCTGAAAACGTTTATGGAAACGCCCCTTGCCCACCCGGAGCGTGGCGATATTGAGCTTGCGACCAAAGACCCTGTCTCGGTTGAAGCCCAGGATCTGATTATCACCTCCCCGGAAGGTAAAATACTCGCCGGTCCGTTGAATTTCTCACTACCCGCAGGCCACCGCGCGGTACTGGTCGGGCGCAGTGGTTCAGGGAAAAGCTCTCTTTTGAATGCGTTATCCGGTTTTCTTTCATACCAGGGGTCATTGCGTATTAACGGTATTGAACTGCGCGATTTGTCTCCCGAATCCTGGCGTAAGCAGCTTTCCTGGGTCGGACAAAACCCGCAACTCCCAGCGGGAACATTGCGGGAAAATGTGCTGTTAGCGCACCCGAATGCCAGTGAGCAAGAGCTCAAAGCCGCGCTCGACAATGCCTGGGTCAGCGAGTTTTTACCAATGCTACCGCAAGGCGTAGACACACCGACGGGCGATCAGGCCGGTCGGCTTTCCGTCGGCCAGGCGCAGCGCGTTGCCGTTGCGCGTGCGCTGTTGAACCCGTGCAAACTGCTTTTGCTTGATGAGCCGGCAGCCAGCCTGGACGCTCACAGCGAGCAGCGCGTCATGCAGGCATTGAATGCGGCTTCCCGACGCCAGACCACCTTGATGGTCACTCACCAACTCGACGATCTGGCCGACTGGGATGCGATTTGGGTGATGCAAGACGGACAGATTGTCGAGCGCGGTCAGTATGCCCAGCTCAGTACCGCCAACGGGCCGTTTGCCACGTTACTGGCTCACCGTCAGGAGGAGATCTGAATGCGCGCCTTGCTACCCTATTTAGCGCTCTACAAGCGCCATAAATGGATGTTAACGCTCGGGATCGTGCTGGCGATCGTCACGCTGTTGGCCAGCATTGGGCTGTTGACGCTGTCCGGCTGGTTCCTGTCAGCGTCCGCTGTCGTGGGTGTTACCGGCATTTACAGTTTTAACTATATGCTGCCTGCCGCAGGCGTACGTGGCGCGGCGATTACCCGAACTGCCGGTCGCTATTTTGAACGGTTAGTCAGCCACGACGCGACGTTTCGCGTCTTGCAGCATTTGCGAATTTATACCTTTAGCAAACTGTTGCCGCTCTCTCCGGCGGGGCTTGCCCGCTATCGGCAGGGGGAGTTGCTTAACCGCGTGGTGGCTGATGTCGATACGCTCGATCATCTCTATTTGCGCGTCATCTCTCCTATCGTGGGCGCCTTTGTGGTGATTATGGTCGTCACCCTGGGCCTGAGCTTTCTCGATTTCACCCTCGCGATAACGCTGGGGGGGGTTATGTTGCTCACTTTGTTCATTCTGCCTCCGCTGTTTTACCGCGCAGGGAAAAGTACCGGACAGAGCCTGACCCACCTGCGCGGACAGTATCGCCAGCAACTCACCGCCTGGCTGCAAGGACAAGCAGAATTGACCATCTTTGGCGCCAGCGATCGCTACCGGGCGCAGATGGAAAGCACAGAAATGCAGTGGCATGAAGCCCAACGCCATCAGTCTGAACTGACCGCACTGTCTCAGGCCGTCATGCTGTTGATTGGCGCGCTGGCGGTCATGCTAATGCTATGGATGGCCTCTGGAGGCGTGGGTGGCAACGACAAACCCGGCGCCCTGATCGCACTTTTCGTCTTTTGCGCGCTGGCGGCATTTGAGGCGCTGGCTCCCGTGACAGGCGCGTTCCAGCATCTTGGCCAGGTTATCGCCTCCGCATTGCGTATTACCGAACTCACCGAACAGAAACCCGAAGTGGAATTTCCGGATACGGATTCAGCAGTACCAGAGCAGGTGACGCTGACGATGCGTGATATTTCGTTCAGCTACCCTGAGCAGGCGAAAAAAGCGCTGGAATCCCTCTCGCTGCACGCGAAGCCTGGCGAGCATATTGCCATTCTTGGGCGTACAGGTTGTGGTAAATCGACGCTATTGCAGTTACTGACCCGCGCGTGGGACCCGCAGCAGGGCGAGATCCTCATCAACAATCAGCCGATTTCAGCACTTAACGAAGCCACGCTGCGCGCCACTATCAGCGTCGTACCGCAGCGCGTCCATCTGTTCAGCGCCACACTGCGTGACAACCTTCTGCTGGCGGCTCCAAATGCCAGTGACGAAGCGCTGTCAGAAATGCTGAGCCGTGTCGGTCTGGAGAAATTACTCGACGATGGCGGGCTTAATAGCTGGTTAGGTGAAGGGGGGCGTCAGTTATCCGGCGGTGAACTTCGCCGTTTGGCCATCGCCCGCGCCGTATTGCACGACGCTCCGCTGGTGTTGTTGGATGAACCGACCGAAGGGTTAGACGCCACAACGGAAAGTCAAATGCTTGAATTGCTTGCCGATGTTATGCGAAACAAAACGCTGTTAATGGTCACACACCGCCTGCGCGGACTGTCGCGATTTGATCAAATAATAGTGATGGACAACGGCCAAATTATTGAGCAAGGTAATCACGCAGCTCTGTTAGCCAGGCAGGGTCGTTATTACCAGTTTAAGCAACGTCTGTAAGCTATTATTGAACGATCCGACTTGCGTACTGGAGTTGTGCTGTCATGCGCCTGGTTCAGCTTTCTCGCCACTCAATAGCCTTCCCTTCCCCGGAAGGCGCTTTGCGCGAGCCCAATGGGTTATTAGCCCTTGGGGGCGATCTTAGTCCCGCCCGCTTGTTAATGGCATACCAGCGGGGCATATTTCCGTGGTTTTCACCTGGCGATCCGATTCTCTGGTGGTCACCCGACCCTCGCGCGGTTTTATGGCCGGAACACTTTCATCTCAGTCGCAGCATGAAGCGTTTTCACAAACACTCGCCCTATCGGGTGACGCTGAATTATGCCTTTGACCAGGTTATTGAAGGCTGTGCCAACGATCGCGAGGAAGGGACATGGATAACGCGCGATATAGTGGAGGCTTATCATCGTTTGCATGAATTAGGGCATGCGCACTCTATTGAAGTATGGCGCCACAATGAATTAGTCGGCGGAATGTATGGCGTATCGCAAGGCACCCTTTTTTGCGGTGAATCGATGTTCAGCCGCCAGGAAAACGCCTCCAAAACCGCACTGCTTATTTTTTGCGCTGAATTTCGCCGTCAGGGGGGAAAGCTGATCGACTGCCAGGTGCTAAATAGCCATACCGCGTCACTGGGGGCCTCAGAAATAGCCCGCCGTGAGTACCTTGAACACCTCAGCATAATGCGCCAGCAGCGATTGCCAGGCCTTTTTTGGGTGCCTCGTACGTTATTTTCACCTGAGGAGTGAATGTTTTCGGCACATTTTTTGTCGCGGTGTTATAATTGTGCCGCAGAGCAGGTTATGCCCATTACCCCGCCGCCGTTAAGGAACAGTTCGCGTCAGGTAACGCCCATCGTTTATCTCATCGCTCCCTTATACGTTGCGCTTTTAGTGCGGCTTTGCCGTGTGTGATCGGAGTAATGCGCCAAACCTGGTTTGCTGCGTTTTAAACGCGCAAATCTTTACTTATTAAAAGAACTTCGGCATTATCTTGCCGGTTCAAATTACGGTAGTGATACCCCAGAGGATTAGATGGCCAAAGAAGACAATATTGAAATGCAGGGTACCGTTCTCGAAACGTTACCTAATACCATGTTCCGCGTAGAGTTAGAAAACGGTCACGTGGTTACTGCACACATCTCCGGTAAAATGCGTAAAAACTATATCCGCATCCTGACGGGCGACAAAGTGACTGTTGAGCTGACCCCGTACGACCTGAGCAAAGGCCGCATTGTCTTCCGTAGTCGCTGATTGTTTTCACGCCAAAATGGCAAAGATAATAAAAGGTCGGTTTATCCGGCCTTTTTTGTGGGCGCAATGTCACGCGTTAATCTTCAACCATTCGCGCATATTCTTCCGTTAAGAAGTCCACTCATGCACGTACAGAAGGCAGCAATCCACGGCGAGACGGAAATACCGCGTGGATAACGTCACTTTTAGGTTCCCATCCATCCAGTAAAGCCACCAGTTCATCGGCAGCCAGTTGCTCTTTGACCATCAATACCGGTAATTGTACAACGCCAACACCCGCGACAGCCGCCTCGCGTAGCGCCAGCATATCGGTGGTAATCAAACGTGGCGTAAAATGGATGTCTGCCCTTGCCCCTTCAGGCCCCAACAATTCCCATCGGTGAACATGTTTCCCGGCGGCAAGACTCAGGCCCGGCCAGTTGTTAAGCTCGGCAGGCGAAGAAAGAGACCCCATCCGGGCGATCAATCCCGGGCTGGCAAAAAGACGATGCCCACGATCGGATAATACGCGCATCACCAGAGCGGTTTATTCCAGACCGTGGGCGATATGCCAATGCCAGAGCTACGTGCACGCGCCGCCGCGTTGGCCAAAATGGCAACGCTGTCGAAAATGCCGGTAATTACCACCGCATCCGTACCGCAAGGTCCTAATGGTCCCCTGATCCCGGAGATCCACGCCAATGCGCCGCATGCGCAGTACGTTGCACGTAAAGGCGAAATTAATGCATGGGATAACGACGAGTTTGTTAACGCAGTAAAAGCTACAGGTCGTAAAACGCTTATCATCGCAGGCACGATTACCCGTGTGTGTATCGCGTTCCCGGCCATCAGCGCAGTAGGTGAAGGTTACAAGGTGTTTGCAGTGATTGATGCTTCGGGCACGTACAGCAAAATGGCGCAAGAAATCACCCTCGCCCGCATTGTGCAGGCAGGTGTCGTACCAATGGATACGGCGGCGGTCGCTTCTGAACTCCAGGGAACCTGGAATCGTGAAGACGCGGCCGAATGGGCTGAAGTGTATACCCACATATTCCCAGCCTATCAATTGCTGATTGAAAGCTACAGCAAGGCGCAGGATGTGGTGAAAAACAACGAAAAGTTGGATTCACAGCACTAATTTATCTCCCCTGCGCAATGCCAGGCAGGAAGATGTACACTGCGTAACCAAACGAGAGTTAAAGCGTAAATACTGCTTGACCGTTTTAGCGCAACTCCCTATAGTAGCGCCCCGTTGCCCCCCAAGCGGTCAGGCAGCAAAAATATGGTGAGGTGTCCGAGTGGCTGAAGGAGCACGCCTGGAAAGTGTGTATACGGCAACGTATCGGGGGTTCGAATCCCCCCCTCACCGCCATATTCGAGAAAGAGCTCGTACGAAAGTACGGGCTTTTTTTTCGCATGTTGCACACGCCGGGGGGATGAGAATCCCCGACCGGGGGTCGACAACTGGCGCAGCCAGTTGGACAGACCACGAACACAGTGAGTGGGCTGCCCGCAGGGCGAGCGAAGCGAGTCAATCCCCCCCTCACCGCCATATTCGAGAAAGAGCTCGTACGAAAGTACGGGCTTTTTTTTCGCATGTGACCCATCCTGAATAGCGTTGACACGTTCCTGACCTAAATCCGGAGAACGTGATGATGAC
>NZ_NRDO01000149.1 GCF_010231475.1 Citrobacter sp. NCU1
ACGCCCCCGGGTTGCCCGTGTCACCGCGCCCGCGCAGCATCAGGACGCCGACGACGACCATGACCAGTGCGAACAGGAACAGGAGCTTGCCGCCGTCGACGGCCTTGCCCGCGGTAGAGCCGAACAGGGCGCCGATGACGCCGGCGGTCGCATACATGCCGCCACAGCGCCATTTGACGTTATGCGCCCTTGCATGGCCGATCAGCCCCGTGGCGGCGTTAGCCGCGACGGCGAACGCGCTCGTGCCGATGGCGAGATGGGCGTCGGGCACGCGCACCAGATAGACCATGAGTGGGACGGCGAGGATCGAGCCGCCCCCGCCGACAAGCCCGAGGGTAAAGCCCACCAGGCTGCCGGATAACGCACCCAGCAGATACTGGATCGGTTCGAGGGTCATGCCGCTTTGCCGATCTTATGCGGAGCCGCCATCCATTCATGGCCTTTCAGCATGCCTTGCCAGTAAATCGGGGGCAGCATCCGCTCCTTCAGGAACCAGGCAGCGCGCGTCGGGCGCGTGCCGTTCAGCAGCCACGACGGAAAGCTGGGGAGCAGTTTTCCACCATAGCCGAACTCGGCGAGGACGATCTTGCCGCGCTCGACGGTGAGCGGGCACGACCCATAGCCGTCATAGTCGACAACAGGAGGCTTGCCTTCGAGTGCGGCGAGCGCGTTGACCGCCACCACGGGTGCCTGCTTGCGGGCTGCCGCAGCCGTCTTCGCATTGCTCGTCCCCGCAGCATCGCCCAAGGCAAAGACGTTGTCGTATCGCTTGTGGCGCAGCGTCGCCTCATCGACCTCGACGAAGCCGTTTGCCGCCGCGAGCGAACTTTTGGCAACGACGTCATGCGACACCTGCGGCGGCACGACGTGGAGCATGTCGAACCCGCGCTCGATCCGCTCGCTGACACCGTTCTGCTTGCGCTCGAAGGTGGCAATACGCCGATCGGCGTCGACCGCGACGAGGTTGGATTCGAGCTTGAGGTTGATCCTATACTTCTCGACATATTCCATCAGCGCAGGGACATAGGTCGCGACGCCGAACAGCGCCGCACCGGCGTTGTGAAATTCGACGTCGATCGCGGGGAGAACACCGCGTTCGCGCCAGATGTCGCAGGACAGGTACATCGCCTTTTGAGGCGCGCCGGCGCACTTGATCGGCATCGGCGGTTGCGAGAACAGCGCGCGTCCCCGCTGCAATTCCTGGACAAGCTGGTAGGTGTAGGGCGCCAGATCGTAGCGGTAGTTGGACGTGACCCCGTTGCGGCCCAACGCTTCGGTAAGCCCCGCGATCTTCTCCCACGCCAAACGCAGGCCGGGGGCGACGATCAGGACACGATAGGCGATCGTATCCCCGTCGCCCAGGGTGATCGCCTGACGCTCGGGGTCGATGGTGATCGCCGGCAGCCGGATCCATTCGACGCCCTTGGGCATGACATCGGCTTCGGCCTTGCGGGTCTGTTCGGGGGTGAAAACGCCTGCCCCGACTAACGTCCAACCGGGCTGGTAATAATGGTCCCGGGCCGCATCGACGACCGCGATCGACACCTTGGCGTTACGTTTCAGGATGCTGGCGGCGGTTGCGATGCCCGCAGCTCCGCCTCCGATGATGACGATGTCGTAGGTCATTTGCCGGTTCTTTCGGACCGGCGAGCGAGCGCCGGCTTCAGATCGGCCAGGTCGTACCCGGCTGCCTTGGCCTGACCGACGATCGTTTCGGGATCGGCATGACTCGCCTCCGCCAGCGCCCATAGGGTAGCCGCCCGCGTGCCGCTTCGGCAGAAGCCGAGCGTCGGTCCCGGCAGCGCAGTCAGCGCTTCCTTCATCCGGTCCGCATCGGCATCGGTCGCCTTGCCCGGCACGATCGGGACATGGGCGAACGCAAGGCCGTGTTCTTCGGCGATCCGGGCCATCTCGTGTGCGCTCGGCTGTCCCTGCTCCTCGCCATTTGGCCGGCTCGAAACGATCGAGCGAAACCCCGCCTGTGCGGCGGCAGCGACATCATCCCGGGTGAGCTGGGGAGCAGCCGAGAAGGACGGTGTGATCTTCTTGAAGGCCATGTAATGTCTCCTGTCCGGTCACGCCGAACGGCGTGGGATGAGTGCGAAGCGGTGGATGGCTGCGCCGAGCGCCATTGCAGCGGTGAAGAGCAGCGCGGGGGCAGGCTGGATCGCGAGCGCGGCGATGGCGGGGCCGGGGCACAGGCCGACAAGGCCCCAGCCTATGCCGAACAGGGCGGCACCGCCGAGGAGGCGCGCGTCGATCGGCGACGTGGCCGGCGTATGGAATTGCTCCGCGACGATCGGCGTAGAGCGTCCACGCACGATGAGCCAGGCTATCGCCATCGGCAGGATCGCTCCCGCCA
>NZ_NRDO01000150.1 GCF_010231475.1 Citrobacter sp. NCU1
CGGCGGCGCTATGCAACCACCGGTACTGCAGGCTTACTCGATGATCTTCGAGACCACGCCGGCGCCGACGGTACGGCCGCCTTCGCGGATGGCGAAGCGCAGGCCTTCGTCCATTGCCACCGGGTTGATCAGGGTGACGACCATCTTGACGTTGTCACCCGGCATCACCATTTCGACGCCTTCCGGCAGCGCAGCTGCGCCGGTGATGTCGGTGGTGCGGAAGTAGAACTGCGGACGGTAGCCGTTGAAGAACGGGGTGTGACGGCCGCCCTCGTCCTTCGACAGGACGTAGACTTCGCCTTCGAACTTGGTGTGCGGCTTGATCGAACCCGGCTTGGCCAGAACCTGGCCACGCTCGACGTCGTCACGCTTGGTGCCGCGCAGCAGCAGGCCAGCGTTGTCGCCTGCCTGACCCTGGTCCAGCAGCTTGCGGAACATTTCAACGCCGGTCACGGTGGTCTTCTGCACCGGACGGATGCCGACGATTTCGATTTCGTCGCCAACCTTGATCACGCCGCGCTCGATACGACCGGTCACCACGGTGCCGCGGCCCGAGATCGAGAACACGTCTTCCACCGGCATCAGGAACGGCTTGTCGATCGCACGCTCCGGCTCCGGGATCCAGCTGTCCAGGGCGTCGACCAGCTTCAGGATGGCCGGCACGCCGATGTCGCTCTGGTCGCCTTCCAGCGCCAGACGGGCCGAACCAGCGATGATCGGGGTGTCGTCGCCCGGGAAGTCGTACTTGCTCAGCAGCTCGCGCACTTCCATCTCGACCAGCTCGAGCAGCTCGGCGTCGTCAACCATGTCGGCCTTGTTCAGGAACACGACGATGTACGGCACGCCGACCTGACGCGACAGCAGGATGTGCTCGCGGGTCTGCGGCATCGGGCCGTCAGCGGCCGAGCACACCAGGATCGCGCCGTCCATCTGGGCGGCACCGGTGATCATGTTCTTGACGTAGTCAGCGTGGCCCGGGCAATCGACGTGGGCGTAGTGACGGACCGGGGATTCGTATTCGACGTGCGCGGTCGAGATCGTGATGCCACGAGCCTTTTCTTCCGGAGCGGCGTCGATCGAGGAGTAGTCCTTGAACTCGCCACCGAAGCGCTCGGCACCGATCTTGGTCAGTGCGGCGGTCAGCGTGGTCTTGCCGTGGTCGACGTGACCGATGGTGCCGACATTGACGTGCGGCTTGGTGCGCTCGAACTTACCCTTGGCCATGGCTGCTTATCTCGAATTCGTCTGAGAGGTGATGCTTAAGATGGTGCTCACGAAAGGAATCGAACCTTCGACCTCTTCCTTACCAAGGAAGTGCTCTACCGACTGAGCTACGTGAGCCGAGTTTTGCATTATGACATGAACTCGATAATATTCAAAGTTCATTCAATGGAGCGGGAGACGGGAATTGAACCCGCACCATCAGCTTGGAAGGCTGAGGTTCTACCATTGAACTACTCCCGCGCCGGGAAT
>NZ_NRDO01000151.1 GCF_010231475.1 Citrobacter sp. NCU1
CGCGCGAACATGCCGCTGACCCCGGCGATGCGGCCGTTGCCCAGCAACATGATCGCCGCAGCGAACCCGATCATCAGGCCGCCGATGAAGCCGGCAAGCGGCATGGCATGGGGAAATCCGGGCATCACAGCGTATCCAGTGGAATCTTGAGGTAGCGGGTGCCGTTGACTTCCGGCTCCGGCAGATGGCCGCCGCGCATATTGACCTGCACCGATGGCAGGATGAGCTTGGGCATCGACAAGGTGGCGTCCCGACTGGTGCGCATCGCGACGAAGTTGTCTTCGTCCACCCCCTCATGAACGTGGACGTTGCCGACGCGCTGCGCGCCCACGGTCGTCTCCCAGACATACCGGTCGCGCCCCGCAGCCTTGTAGTCGTGGCACAGGAACAGCCGCGTCTCGTCGGGCAACTGCATCAGTCGACGGATCGAGCGGAATAGCTGGCGCGCATCACCACCGGGGAAGTCTGCGCGTGCGGTGCCGTAGTCCGGCATGAACAGGGTATCGCCGGTGAAGACTGCGTCGCCGATGACATAGGCCATATCGGCGGGGGTGTGCCCCGGCACATGCAGCGCGATGGCCTCGATGTCGCCGATCGTAAAACGGTCGCCATCGTCGAACAGGTGGTCGAACTCGGAGCCGTCCCGTTCGAAGTCGGTGCCGGCGTTGAAAATCTTGCCGAAGACGTTCTGCACGCGAATGATGTCGCGGCCGATCGCGAGCTGACCGCCCAGCGCCTTTTGCAGATAGGGCGCCGCAGACAGGTGGTCGGCATGAGCATGGGTTTCGAGCAGCCAGTCGACCGAAAGGCCGTGCTCCCGCACATAAGCGATTACCGCATCCGCCGACGCCGTATTGGTGCGACCGGCCGCAGCGTCGAAGTTCAGGACACTGTCAACGATCGCCGCCTTTCGCGTGGCGGGGTCCCAGACGACGTAGGTCGCGGTGTTGGTCGGCTCGTCGAAGAACGAGTGAACGACCGGCGCTACCGCCGCCTTCGCACGTTCAATCTGCGCAACTGCCTCATTCAACGCCGATTCCACGATCGC
>NZ_NRDO01000152.1 GCF_010231475.1 Citrobacter sp. NCU1
CGGTATGCCGGGCCAAGAACGAAAGGGATTTTCCCATGGCTGATATCGACAGCACGTTTCCGTCGCAAAACGACACCACCCCGAATTTGGGCGGCCAGACCAGCCTCGCACCTGAAGTCGCGGCTCCGACCGCCTCGTCGGGTCTGGGGAACAGCACGGCCGAAACCGGCTCGAGCGAAACCAAAGCCTCTGGCCTTGCCGATGCCAAGCAGACGGTGAAGGATGGCGCCGGCAAATTTCAGCAGCAGGCGGTCGACAAGGTCTATGCGCTGGCCGGTGACGGCAAGGCGAAGGCCGGATCGGCGCTGGATCAGGTGGCGCAGTTACTCAACGACGCGGCGGGCCAGGTCGATGAGAAGCTGGGCCAGCAATATGGTCAATATGCCCGGTCGGCGGCAGAGGCGGTGACCTCCTTCTCCGGCTCGATCAAGGACAAGGATGTCGAGGAGCTGCTGGACGACGCCCGTGCATTCGTCGCGAAGAGCCCGGCGGTGGCTGTCGGCATCGCGGCCGCTCTTGGCTTCGTGGTGGCGCGCGTCGTCCAGTCGGGTCTCGAGACCCGCGTATCGGACGATGCCGGAGCGTGACGCGCGTGGCCGCCCCCCTTTCGGGCCCCGCGACGGAGCCTGAGACGCTGACGTCGCTGGTCTCTCAGCTCGTTGACGACGGTCGTTCGTTCATCGCGGCTGAAATCGATCTGGCCAAGGCGCGGGCGACCGACAGGGTTTCCCGTTATCGCAGCGCGGCAACGTTCTTCGCGATCGCTGGTGTTCTGGCCTTGGCGGCCCTCATCGCGTTGCTCGTCGGGCTCATCATGGCGTTGACGCCGTTGGTCGGGCCCTTGGGCGCGACGTTGATCGTGGTCGGTGCCGTGCTGCTGATCGCCGGCGTCTTGGGCATGGTTGGCAAGTCGCGTCTTTCGGGAGGACAGGCATGACCGTCTCGGAAGCCGAAATTCGCGCGGCTGAAGCGCGGGAACGCCTGAACCGAACCGCCGGCCGCATCCAGGCACGCCTCGAACCGCATGCGCTGGCTGCCCAGGCGAAGGAAGTCAGTCTCTCGGCCGCGAAATCGGGATTGGACAGCGCCAAGAACAATCCGGCGGCCGTGGCCGGCGGAGTGGCGGTTTTCGGGTTGTTGCTCAACCGTCGGCGGATCGCCCGTCTCTTCAAGCGCAAGTGATTTGGCCAGCCGACCGGCACATCAAGGTCGGCAAAAGCCCAGGAGGATGATCGCAATGACCACCGAAACCACCCATACCACACTCGACAGCGATCAGCAGAATGGTCGCATTCGCGAAACCCTGGCGCAAGGTCGCGAAACCGCCTCGCACGCCTATCATGACGCGAAGGACAAGGCGGCTGAAGTCGCGCATAAGACCGCGCAAACGATCGAAGCCAACCCGCTCGGCATCCTCGTCGGCGGTCTCGCGGTCGGCGTGCTGGCCGGGGCGCTGATCCCTCGCAGCGCGCGAGAGAAGGAAGTGCTTGCCCCGCTGGGTAAGAAGCTTGGCGAGACCGTCCGTCAGGCCACGCACGCCGCGCGCGAGACGGGTCTGCGCGAATTGGAGCAGGCGGGTCTGACCAAGGATGCGGCGAAGGATCGTGCCCGTTCGCTGTTTGATGACGTGGTCAAGGCGGCGAGCAATGCCGGTTCGGCGGCGGCCAAGGCGGCGGCCAACAAGCCGGCGAACTGATGCCGGCTGGTCGCATGGCCATGTAACGCTATGCGATCGAACAATATCATGCGCACCGC
>NZ_NRDO01000153.1 GCF_010231475.1 Citrobacter sp. NCU1
CGCTTCCTTCAGGCCCAGGCCGGTGATGGCGCGGACAGCCTTGATGACTTCGACCTTCTTGTCGCCGGCCGACTTCAGGGTGACGGTGAACTCGGTCTGCTCTTCAACAGCAGCGGCCGGGCCAGCGGCAGCAGCCACGGCAACCGGAGCAGCGGCGGAGACGCCGAACTTCTCTTCGATGGCCTTGACCAGCTCCATCACTTCCATCAGGGACTTCTCGGCGATGGCGTCGACGATCTGTTCGTTGGTAAGGGACATGATTAATACCTTTGGATGATTTTCTGGGTTGAGGTTCCGTCAGGAACCACGGTAAGTCGAAACTCAGGCGGTCTCGGCGGCCGGCTCGGCAGCGTCAGCGGCGACATCGCCACCACCCTGCTTCTCGCCAACGGCCTTGATGGCGCGGGCAAACATCGTGACCGGCTCGGTCAGGACGCGGGCCAGCATGGCCAGGGCCTGATCGCGGGTCGGCAGCGAGGCCAACACGTCGACGTGGCTTGCCGGGAACACTTCGCCACCGATGGCGACGACCTTAGCCTTCAGCTTGTCGTTGCCCTTGGCGGCTTCCTTGATCAGGCGACCGGCAGCGCCGGGCTCCTCGAGCGAGAACGCGTACAGCAGCGGACCAACCATCTGGTCCTGGGCGACTGCGAACTCGGTGCCTTCAACGGCACGCGAAGCCAGGGTGTTCTTGACAACCTTCAAGAAAACACCGGTTTCACGAGCCTGCTTGCGCATCGCGGTCATCTGGGCNNCGCGGTCATCTGGGCGACCGTGGTGCCAGCGTATTCGGCTGCGATCAAGGAGTGGGCCTTGGCGGCGACGTCTGCCAGCTCGGCGACTACTTCTTGCTTCTGGGACAGATTGAGAGCCATTGCACTCCTCCTATTGAACTCCGCTTACGGCTCCTGCCGTGTGCGGTCCTGTGCGGCATCCGTCCTGGACGCCGGGAACATCGGGATGATGTTCCGGGGGGTGGGCCGTTCCAGACCTGGAGGCAATCAGGGAAATCCCAGACATGCGTGAACCAGAAAAACTCCAGAAGGGCACCATCTACGCAGGTTGATTCCGGGGAATCGATTAAGCGTTCGTGACGGCTCCGGCGGCGACTCCTTGCCAGATCGAGCTTCCGTGCCCGTCGCCGGTAGTGCCACGACCGCGCCTGCGGTCTTTGACGGCTACCGCGGGCGATGCACTGCCAGCGATGCCTTCAAATGTCACGGTCACGGCACCAGGGGCGCCGTGACCGCTTCAAACAATTACTTCAGGGT
>NZ_NRDO01000154.1 GCF_010231475.1 Citrobacter sp. NCU1
GATCGGAAGCGCGGTTTCCACGCGGACCACGCCCCGCGTGCGATCCTTCTTCGATGAGGCCACCAACACGGTCAGCTATGTCGTGTCCGATCCACAGACGGGGCGGGCGGCGATCATCGACAGCGTGCTGGGGTTCGACCCCGCCGCCGGTCGCACGACCCCCGCACCGGCGGATCCGATCCTGGCCTATGTCCACGAACAGGAACTGACGATCGACTGGCTGCTGGAGACGCATGTCCATGCCGATCACCTGTCCGCGGCGCCCTATCTTCAGCAAAAGCTGGGCGGAAAACTGGGGATCGGCAGTGCGATCACCCAGGTGCAGAATGTCTTTGGCAAGCTGTTCAACGCGGGCACCGAGTTCGCGCGCGACGGGTCCGATTTCGATCATCTGTTCGCTGATGGCGATCGGTTCATGGTCGGCAATCTCGAGGGGGTGGCGCTTCATGTCCCGGGCCATACGCCGGCCGACATGGCCTTCATCATCGGTGATGCCGCCTTTATCGGCGACACCTTGTTCATGCCGGACTATGGGACGGCGCGGGCCGATTTCCCGGGCGGCGATGCGCGGCAGCTCTATCGCTCGATCCGCCGCCTGCTCAGCCTGCCGCCGCAGACTCGGTTGTTTCTATGCCATGACTATAAGGCGCCGGGGCGCGGCGTCTATGCCTGGGAGACGACCGTCGCCGCGCAGCGCTCCGGTAACGTCCATGTCCATGACGGGGTGAGCGAGGACGCGTTCGTCGCGATGCGTGAGGCACGCGACGCGACATTGGCTATGCCACGGCTGATCCTGCCATCGATCCAGGTGAATATGCGCGGCGGCAAGCTACCCCCGGCGGAGGACAATGGCACCCGCTATATGCGCATCCCTCTGGACGTGCTGTGATGCCGGGCTTTCCTCACGCGATGCCGATGCATGGGCTGGTCGGCGGGCTGCTGATCGGCCTGGCGGCGGCGCTGATGCTGCTGGGCAATGGCCGGGTCGCGGGGTGCAGCGGGATGTTCACTCGCGCCGCCGGGCTGGCGAGCACCGGCGCGCCGCGCGGGGTCGCCATCGCCTTCACGCTCGGACTGCCGATCGGCGCGGGAATCGCCGCATGGCTGGTCGGTGCGCCGTCGCATTTCCCGGACTCCTGGGCTCTGCTGGCGGTGGCGGGGCTGATCGTCGGGTTCGGTACACGGCTCGGTTCGGGCTGTACCAGTGGGCATGGCGTAGTCGGCATGGCGCGG
>NZ_NRDO01000155.1 GCF_010231475.1 Citrobacter sp. NCU1
CGCCTGAGCATAATGTTCGCGGCGGTGGCGTGCTGAATCGGCTGTCGAACATCGACGCACTAGTGCTGGCCCATGCCTCTACCGGTTTCATACCCCCGAAATAGGAGCTGTACTCAATGAACAAGAAGATCCTTACTGCCGCGCTGCTGGGTGGTCTGGCTTTCGCCCAGGCTGCGTCCGCGCAGGAGTTCGATGACCGCTGGTACCTGACCGGTTCGGCCGGCTTCAACTTCCAGGACAGCGACCGCCTGACCAATGACGCTCCGTTCGTCACCCTGGGCCTGGGCAAGTTCATCAGCCCGAACTGGTCGCTGGACGGTGAGCTGAACTACCAGAACCCGAACTTCGACGCCAACAAGGACATGAACTGGTCGCAGTACGGCGTCTCGCTGGACCTGCGTCGCCACTTCATCAAGGAAGGCCGCGGCTGGAACCCGTACCTGCTGGCCGGCCTGGGCTACCAGAAGTCGGAAGAAGAGTACAACCCGATCAGCGGTGGCCTGGCTGACCGCAAGGACGGCAACTTTGCCGCCAAGGTCGGCGTCGGTCTGCAGACCACCTTCGAGAAGCGCGTTGCTGTCCGCGCCGAAGTCGCCTACCGCGCTGATTTCGACGACCAGAGCGTGAACCCGAAGCGTGCCGGCAACGATGAAAGCTGGTTCGGCGACGTGCTGGCTTCGGTCGGCGTCGTGATCCCGCTGGGCCCGGCTCCGGTCGCGGCTGCTCCGGCCCCGGCTCCGGTTGCCCCGAGCTGCGCCGACCTGGATGACGACGGTGACGGCGTCAACAACTGCGACGACAAGTGCCCGAACTCGCAGCCGGGTCAGACCATCGGTCCGGACGGTTGCCCGGTCCCGGTCTCCATCGACCTGAAGGGCGTCAACTTCGACTTCGACAAGTCGAACCTGCGTCCGGACGCCGTGGCGATCCTGAGCGAAGCCACCGAGATCCTGAAGCGTTACCCGGATCTGCGCGTTGAAGTCGCCGGTCACACCGACTCGAAGGGTACCGACGCTTACAACCAGAAGCTGTCGGAGCGTC
>NZ_NRDO01000156.1:0-1017 GCF_010231475.1 Citrobacter sp. NCU1
GGCGATGTCGTCCGCGTGACCGAGATTGCTCCGATGTCCAAGACCAAGAACTGGCGCGTGGTGGAAGTCATCACGCGTGCGGCTGAATAAGGAGTCTGAATCATGATCCAGATGCAGAGCTACCTTGACGTCGCGGACAATTCGGGTGCCAAGCAGGTGATGTGCTTCAAGGTGCTGGGTGGTTCCAAGCGCCGTTACGCCGGCATCGGCGACATCATCAAGGTCACCGTGAAGGATGCGATTCCGCGCGGCAAGGTCAAGAAGGGTGAAGTGTATGACGCCGTCGTGGTGCGTACCCGCAAGGGTGTGCGTCGCGCCGACGGCTCGCTGATCCGCTTCGACGGCAACGCTGCCGTTCTGCTGAACAGCAAGCAGGAGCCGATCGGTACCCGTATCTTCGGGCCGGTGACTCGTGAACTTCGTTCGGAGAAGTTCATGAAGATCGTCTCGCTCGCTCCCGAAGTGCTGTGAGCGACAGGAGATAATCATGGCTAACCGTATCAAGAAGGGCGACCAGGTTGTCGTCAACGCTGGCAAGGACAAGGGCAAGCAGGGCGAAGTCGTCCGCGTCGATGGCGACCGTGTGGTCGTCGCCAACGTGAACATCGTCAAGCGCCACACCAAGCCGAACCCGCAGGCAGGTGTTGCCGGCGGCGTGGTCGAGCGCGAAGCTTCGATCCATATCTCCAACGTGAATGTTCTGAACCCGGCTTCGGGCAAGGGCGAACGCGTTGGCTTCAATCAAGGTGCTGGAGGATGGACGCAAACTGCGTGTGTTCCGCTCCAGCGGTGAGGCGCTCGACGCCTGAGGAATGAGAAGATGAGTTCCCGTCTCGAAAAGTTCTACAAGGACGAAGTGGTGCCGGCGCTGATGAAGCAGTTCGGCTACACCAATCCGATGGAAGTGCCGAAGCTGGTCAAGGTCACCCTGAACATGGGTGTCGGCGAAGCGGCCACCAACAAGAAGATCCTGGAAAACGCCGTCGGCGACATGACCAAGATTTCCGGCCAGAAGCC
>NZ_NRDO01000156.1:1024-1759 GCF_010231475.1 Citrobacter sp. NCU1
AAGCCGGTTGTCACCAAGTCGCGCGTGTCGGTTGCGTCGTTCAAGATCCGCGATGGTTGGCCGATCGGCTGCAAGACCACGCTGCGTCGCCACAAGATGTACGAGTTCCTGGATCGCCTGATCAACATCTCGCTGCCGCGCGTGCGCGACTTCCGTGGTGTTTCCGGTCGTTCCTTCGACGGCCGCGGCAACTTCAACATGGGTGTGAAGGAGCAGATCATCTTCCCGGAAATCGACTTCGACGCCGTCGACGCGATCCGCGGTATGGATATCGCCATCACCACCACTGCGAAGACCGACGCGGAAGCGAAGGCGCTGCTGGCAGCGTTCAAGTTCCCGTTCCGTAACTGATCTGTCGAGGAAACCGAAATGGCAAAGACCTCCATGGTCAACCGCGACATCAAGCGGGAAAAGCTGGCAAAGAAGTACGCTGAAAAGCGTGCGGCTCTGAAGAAGATCGTGTCCTCCGTGGACGCGACCTACGAAGAGAAGATCGACGCCGCAACCAAGCTGGCCAAGCTGCCGCGCGATTCGTCGCCGAGCCGCCAGCGCAACCGTTGCGAGCTGTCGGGTCGTCCGCGTGGCGTCTACAGCAAGTTCGGCCTGGGCCGTAACAAGCTGCGTGAAGCCACCATGCGTGGCGACGTCCCGGGTCTGCGCAAGGCCAGCTGGTAATCCCAGCCGGCCCTGCGATCAGGAGCCCCTTCGGGGGTTCCTGAACCGGGCAGGGGAGGC
>NZ_NRDO01000157.1 GCF_010231475.1 Citrobacter sp. NCU1
CGCTGGTGCGACCGATGGGTGGCGCACTCGCCGATGCGATCGGCGGCGTGAAGGCGCTGATGGCGGTCTTCATCGCCGCCGCCATGACGCTGACCGGTGTGGCGATGGTAGACGGTTTCGCCGCCTCGCTGGCGCTCTTCGTCCTGTCGATGCTGGCGCTGGGCGTCGGTAACGGCTCGGTGTTCCAGCTGGTGCCGCAGCGCTTTGCCACCGAGATCGGCGTGATGACCGGACTGGTCGGCATGGCGGGCGGCATCGGCGGCTTCTACCTCGCCTCGTCGCTGGGCCTCGCCAAGCAGTGGACGGGCAGCTTTTCCAGCGGCTTCCTGATCTTCGCCGCTCTGGCGGTAGTGGCGCTGGCCGGACTGACCCTGGTCAAGACCCGCTGGCGCCGGACTTGGGGCGCGGCCGAAGGCGTGCGGATCTGATGCCTCCCCTTTCTCCCGAACGGACAGACGCGATGCAACACGAAGTCCTGACCGCGACGCCGGTTGACCCCCGCGAGCACTTGATCGTCATCGGCAATGGCATGGCCGGATGCCGCGCCGTCGAGGAATTGCTGGCGCGCGATCCTACCCGCTACCGCATCACCATCTTCGGCGCCGAGCCGCTGGTGAACTACAATCGGATCATGCTGTCGCCGGTGCTGGCGGGCGAGAAGACGTTCGACGAGATCGTCATCAACGGGCTCGACTGGTATGCCGATAACGGCATCACGCTGGTCAGCGGCGATCCGGTCANNGATAACGGCATCACGCTGGTCAGCGGCGATCCGGTCACCGCGATTGATCGCGAGGCGCGGACGGTGACCGCCAAGAGCGGCATGGTGTTGGACTATGACCGGCTGCTGATTGCGACCGGCTCCGATCCGTTCATCATCCCGGTACCCGGCCACGACCTGCCCGGCGTCATCAGCTTTCGCGACATGAAGGATGTCGAGCATATGCTGGCGGCCGCCGAGCGGGGCGGCAGCGCGGTGGTGATCGGCGGCGGCCTGCTCGGGCTGGAGGCGGCGCATGGCCTCTCCTTGCGCGGGATGACGGTCACCGTGCTCCACCTGATGCCGACGCTAATGGAGCGGCAGCTGGACGAGGCGGCGGGCTGGCTGCTGAAGCAGGCGCTGGAAGCACGCGGCCAGACCGTGCTGTGCGGTGCGGACACCGCCGCGATCTTGGGCGACGGCAAGGTGGAGGCGATCCGCCTGAAGGACGGGCGCGAGATTCCCGCGGACCTGGTCGTGATGGCGGTCGGCATCCGTCCTTCGGTCGCGCTCGCCCGTGCGGCGGGCCTGGAGGTCGGGCGCGGGATCAAGGTGGACGACCATATGGTCACCAGCGACCCGCGCATCCTGGCGGTCGGCGAGTGCGTCGAGCATGATGGACAGGTGTACGGCCTGGTCGCGCCGCTCTGGGACATGTGCCGCAGCCTTGCCGATGCGCTGACCGGCGCGCCTTCGGGCTATCGCCCCACCGCCACNNGCGGGTGATTTCGGCGGCGGCGACGGCGCGGAGGACATCGTGCTGCGCGACGCGTCGCGTGGCATCTACAAGCGCGTCGTGGTCAAGGACGACCGCATCGTCGGCGCGGTGCTGTATGGCGACACCGCCGACGGCG
>NZ_NRDO01000158.1 GCF_010231475.1 Citrobacter sp. NCU1
CCGGTGTGGCGCTCCAGCGCGATCTTGTCCTGGGTAAGGGTGCCGGTCTTGTCGGTGCACAGTACTTCCATCGCGCCGAAGTTCTGGATGGCATCCAGCCGCTTGACGATCACCTTGCGCCGCGACAGCAGCACCGCGCCCTTGGCCAGGGTGGAAGTGACGATCATCGGCAGCATTTCCGGGGTCAGGCCCACCGCCACCGACAGCGCGAACAGGAAGGCCTCGGTCCAGTCGCCCTTGGTCCAGCCGTTGATCAGCAGTACGAACGGCACCATCACCAGCGCGAAGCGGATCAGCAGCCAGCTGACGCTGTTGACGCCGGCCTGGAACGCGGTGGGTGCGCGGTCGGTGGCGGTGCTGCGCTGGGCCAGGGTGCCGAAGTAGGTGCGGTTACCGGTGGCCAGCACAATGGCGGTGGCCGTACCGGACACCACATTGGTGCCCATGAACAGCAGGTTGTGCNNGCAGGTTGTGCTGCTCCAGCAGGCCGGCCAGCCCGTCGCCCGGGTGCGCGAACTTCTCCACCGGCAGCGACTCACCGGTCATTGCCGCCTGCGCCACGAACAGGTCCTTGGCACTCAGCACGCGGCAATCGGCCGGAATCATGTCGCCGGCCGACAGCACGATATGGTCACCGGGCACCAGCTCGCGGATCGGAAGGTCCAGCAGGCGCGCCGGGCGGCGGCTGTGCAGGTGCGCGCCGAAGTACTGGTCGGCCACATCCGCAGCCTCGGTGCCGGGATTGCGGCGCAGCACGCGCGCAGTGTTGCCGACCAGTGCCTTCAGCCGCTCGGCCGCTCGGTTCGAACGACCCTCCTGCACGAAGCGGATCAGCGTGGACAGCAGCACCATCGCACCGATGACGATCGTCGCCTTGATGTCCTCGGTCAGCCAGGACACCGCCGCCAGCACGGTCAGCAGAAGGTTGAACGGATTGCGGTAGCACTGCCACAGGTGGCGCCACCACGGCAGCGGCTTTTCGTGATCCACCTCGTTGGGGCCGAGCGTGGCCAGTCGTTCCTCGGCCTCATGCGGGCTGAGGCCATCGGCATGTGATTCCAGCGTGGCCAGCAGCTGGTCTTCATCCTGCTGGGCGAGGGTGACCAGGCCGGTGGTGAGTGCGAATGGTGCCGCTTCGGCGCTGCCCGGGCCGAAGCCGGCCTCGGGCATCGCGCGGCGGCGGAACAGGTTGCCTGCGCGACGGCTGCGCAGGAAGGCGTTGAACCAGGCGTTGAGCAGGCTCATGGGACGCTCCTTGAATGTCAGAGCCGGCCGGGGCCGGAACACGAACGGAATGGACGAAACAGATCAGGCGTGGCGCATCGCCAGCACCGCC
>NZ_NRDO01000016.1 GCF_010231475.1 Citrobacter sp. NCU1
GCGCGTAATCTGGAAGCGGATGCGCTGGAACAACTGGGCTATCAGGCCGAGTCCGGCCCGTGGCGTAATTTCTATCTGACCGGCGCACAGGAGCTGCGTGATGGCGTGGTGAAAGGCCCGACCCCGAACACCGCCAGCCCGGATACCGTACGCGCCATGAGTCCGGAAATGTTCTTTGATTATCTTGGTGTACATCTCAACGGTGAAAAAGCGGCGAATGCAAAAGCGGTTTTCAATGTTGATCTGGGTAACGACGGCGGCACCTACAAACTCGAACTTGAGAATGGTGTGTTGAACCATACTGCCAATGAGCAGTCCAGCCATGCCGATGCAACCATTACCCTCAATCGCGCCACGCTGAATAAAATTATCCTGAAAGAGGAAACGCTGAAACAGGCGCAGGATAACGGTAGCGTGACGATTACCGGTAATGCAGTGAAGTTTGACGAAATGCTGAGTTTTATGGATACGTTCGACTTCTGGTTTAATATCGTGACTCCCTGACTGATGCGCCCAAAACTGCTTTTGGCTGTTTTGGGCATCATCGTTTTTTGAAATCAGGACTATTCTAAGAATGGGATAAATACGCTTTTCTTCGATCTCTTTTCCCATCGTGCTTTTTCTGGCGAATAAAAACAGATAATGATAATAATTTCAGCGGGTAATCAATGAAAAAAATAACTCTGGTGTGTACCGGTTTACTCTTTTCTTCACTTTCCCATGCCAGTGCGTTGTATTTTTACGAAATTGGGACTGAAGATACGGCGCTGGCAGGGGCAGGACAGGCGGCCAGGGCACAAGATGCCTCGACCATTGTCACCAATCCGGCGGGCATGACCCGTTTACCTGATCATATGTTTACCGGGGGATTGCAGGTCATGGATGGTGATATTCCTTATCACCTCGATGATACCCGCAAAGAAAGTCCGGGTAATGTGATGAATATTTTTCCGGGGGCCAGTTCATTTTATTCTCAAAAAATTAACGACAGGCTCTACGCCGGAATTGGATTATACGGAAACTATGGGCTGGGAATTGATTTTGGCGATTGGGCGGGCGATCGTTTGATCAAAAAGAGCACCATGGTGGCAATGACGTTGAGTCCTTCCCTGGCCTATAAATTAAATGACAGACTGTCGATTGGCGCGTCTGCCAATGTGAACTATGGCTATTTGTCATTAACCCGTAATGTTAATGGTGATGATGAAAAAGAGAATGATCATGACTGGGCGATGAGCTATCGCCTCGGGTTATTGATGGATCTGACAGACAGTACGCGGGCGGGCATCACCTGGACCAGTAAAACCGATTATGACTTTAATATTGACGGTAAAGCCCGCTTCCCGAATTTGCCCAACGTTGAATACGATCTGCCTATTTCGGCACAGGTTCGGGCGCCGCAACAGATTATGTTGAGTCTGGTGCATGACATCAATAAGCAGTGGTCAGTGATGGGGGATCTTGGCTGGCAGGACTGGAGCCAGTTCGGTAGCCCGCAAGTGACGATTGCCGGGCGGGAGAGCAACCAGCAGAATCGCCTGAAAGACTCTTGGCATACGGCGTTAGGCGTGCAGTACCGCCCCACCGAACAGTGGCGGTTGAATGCCGGCGTTGCCTTTGATAGCACGGTCTATCACTCACAAAGCGATGTGGCGCTGTCATTACCGACCGGTGATGAATGGCGATTTGCCACTGGCGCGCAGTATCAAATTACCCCTGCGAGCAATGTAGGATTTGCGGTGTCGTACCTGCATATGCAGTCGTCAAAAGTGAAGTCACCAGAGGCGTTTTCCGGGAGTTATGACGATCCCTACCTCTGGTTTGCGAGTCTCAACTATAGCTATCAGTTCTGAGTGGCGAGAGGCGTAAGGCATTAGCGATGCGTTACGCCTTCATAAATGAGCCTCAGGGCGAAAACGCCAATAATGGCGCCGATAACGCGACTGGCGACGCGATTGACCCGCGCATAACCGCGACGAACCGCTGGCAGGGAAAAGGCCTGACTGAGGAAAATTCGCCAGATAACGGAAGAGAGCACAATGCCTGCCCAGGCCATCAGTCTGGCCCATGTCGGTGTCTCTGCGCTCAGCGTTACGGAGAAAATACTGATAAAAAACAGTACAGTTTGTGGGTTTGAGAGATCGGTAATCAGCCCACGGCGAAAAAACACATACCACGGAGCGGAAATCGGTTGCGAGAGCGTGGACATTTGCGGCGTCGGCTGGTGGCGCATACTGTTCCAGGCAAACCACAGCAGATAGGCCCCGCCGACGATTTTGATAATCGAAAATATCTCCTCGCATTGGGTAATCAACGTTGCCATGCCGAACAGCCCGAGACCGGAGTAAAACGCATCTCCCAATGCCACGCCCAGACCGGTCAATACGCCGGCCCGCCGACCGGATGCCAGACTGGTTTGCACTACCACAAATAGGTTCGCGCCGGGGTTAAAAAACGTTAACACGAACAGACTAACGGTGAGCACAACGGCGTGGAGGGGTTCCATAGACAACGCTTCCATATTATGGGTGATTTGATTTCATCTTATTGATAGCAAAAGTGTATGAATGAGAGAGGGATCACAACAAGTGAGCTCAATGGTGAGACGGTGGAACTGCGGCACAGCTCACAAGGTGCAAAAAAGTCAACACATCTGTTCGGTTTCAATAATAATAAATAAGACGCAAAAAAATGGCGTTGTTCAATGCGTAGATAAATAGATAATGATGGCTAATTAATGCTTATATTGATTGTGTTTTAAATTCAATGTGATAGATGCGGGCCCTCTTTGGTATCGTTCAGAAGAACTTATTGATGACAGCGGTTAAACAGGGATGCGGTTATTCTTTTTTTCTCTTTAATAATAGCGTGAACGTCTATGATTAATACCGTGGGTGAGTTTTATTGACTTTGTATTGGTAATCATTAAAGCACAAATTTAAGATGGTTTATCTGAACTTTAAAAGAATTGAAAATAGCGTGCGGTGGTGAGTTTATTCTGAATAGAGATGTAGTTTGATGACCTTCTTCGATGAAGCACAAGACGACATTTGTTTCAACATGTTATGAACATTTCTGATTCTGGCATTTTATCAGGCGAGCGGGCATCGCGGTGCATCCAGACTGGTGTCGGGGCAGATGACGTTGCTATTGTTAGCACGCAAAATCATTTTATTCTGCCTTCCACTATGGATTTTTTCTGCAACATGAACTACTTATTAACCATCCTTAAAGGGTGTTGTAACATGTATTTGTGATGATAGCGTAATAACAAAAATGGGAGTTTTATATGAAGACTGGATATAAAGTATTGATTGGTGCGTTGGCTTTAGTGGTTTCAAATGCGTATGCAGCAGAGTTAATGATGAAAGTTGATTTTGATAAAGTGGAATCACAGTACACCAAAATTGGCACTATTTCGACAAGCAACGAAATGTCTACTTCTGATGCGAAGGCAGATCTGCTGAAGAAAGCAGATGAAAAAGGTGCCGATGTTGTCGTACTCACCTCTGGCCAGACGGATAATAAAATCCATGGCACCGCTAATATTTATAAAAAGAAATAACGCGTCTCTCTGAACGATAAAACCCGTCAGTCTAACTGGCGGGTTATTCTTTTAATCGCCGCCAGAATGTTGTTCTGCTAATACCCAAATACCGCGCGGCTGCGGTTTTATCCCCGTTAAATTGTGCAAGAACCTGCTGAGCTGTGAGTGATGCAGGAGGAGAAACCTCTTCGCCTGCGGCGGTCAGTTCCGGCAACAGTTGCTGTAGAAAATGTGCATTGAGTGCCGGTTGTGGCTCAACGCTTAAAAAAAGCGCCAGGCGTTCCATCATGTTGCGTAATTCGCGAATATTTCCTGGCCAGCCATAACGCAGCAGAATCGCCTGGCTTTGCTGTAAACCTTCGCGTACCGATTCGCTAAACGGCGCCTCTAATGCCGCCAGCGACTGTTTTAAAAATCCTTCCGCCAGCGGCACTATGTCGGGTTGCCGCTCGCGAAGCGCGGGCAGCGTCAGGCGTAAAATGCTGAGACGATAAAACAGATCGGTACGAAATTGTCCCTGTTTGATCTGCTGTTCCAGATTGCAGTGAGTGGCGCTAATCACCCGTACATCCACCGGAATAGGCTGGTGCCCGCCAACGCGCGTCACCTCTTTTTCTTCCAGCACGCGCAAGAGTCGGGTCTGTAGCGGCAGGGGCATCTCGCCAATCTCATCCAGAAACAGCGTCCCGCCGTGGGCTATCTCAAACAGTCCGGCACGTCCACCGCGCCGTGAACCGGTAAATGCCCCCTCTTCGTAACCAAACAACTCCGCTTCGAGTAAGGATTCGGCAATCGCTCCGCAGTTGACGGCGACAAAAGGCGGGGAGCGCTTGCCGCTGCGACCGCCCTGACGGGTAAAATATTCGCGATGAATGGCCTGGGCTGCCAGCTCTTTTCCGGTCCCCGTTTCTCCCTGAATCAGAATAGGCGCACGGGAACGGGCATAGAGCATAATCGTGTGTCGAACCTGCTCCATTTGCAGTGAATGACCGCG
The DNA here is from genome assembly GCF_010231475.1 of Citrobacter sp. NCU1. Lineage (GTDB taxonomy): Bacteria > Pseudomonadota > Gammaproteobacteria > Enterobacterales > Enterobacteriaceae > Citrobacter_D. Next base: position 4,542 of record NZ_NRDO01000016.1, read on the forward strand.
CATATCGCCCAGCTCATAACGGGTGCGTAGCCCGTTTTCAGAGGCGTACGGACGGTGTTGTCGACGTGTCAGGCGGGTCATATCCAGCGCATCACTAAAAGCCTGACGCACGGTGGCGGCCGAATAAATAAAGATACCCGTCATGCCTGCTTCTTCTGCCAGATCGGTGATCAGCCCCGCGCCGACCACGGCTTCAGTGCCGTTTGCCTTCAGTTCATTAATTTGCCCGCGCGCGTCTTCTTCGGTGATATAGCTGCGTTGCTCCAGACGCAGCTTAAAGGTTTTTTGGAACGCCATCAGGGCAGGCAGCGTCTCCTGATAGGTCACCACGCCGATGGAAGAGGTCAGCTTGCCTGCTTTCGCCAGCGCCTGTAAGACGTCAAAACCGCTGGGTTTAATCAGGATCACGGGAATGGACAGGCGACTTTTCAAATACGCGCCGTTCGATCCCGCCGCGATAATCGCATCGCATCGCTCGCTGGCCAGCTTTTTGCGGATATAGGTCACGGCTTTCTCAAAGCCGAGCTGGATGGGGGTGATGGTCGCCTGGTGATCGAACTCGAGACTGATATCGCGAAATAGCTCGAATAGCCGTGTCACCGAAACCGTCCAGATCACCGGCTTGTCGTCATTGACCCGCGGTGGAAGGTGCGTATCCGTCATAGTCGCCCGAAAAAAATAATGGAACAGAGTATTGGGTGTAGTCTTGTTTCATAAATGTTGCAATGAAACAGCGGCATGCGTTTCATGAAACGTTAACTGGCACGCACTTTTTCACTTTGTATATCGAATAAATAGCTAATTTATTGATTTTAAACGAATGAAAATAAAGTGATTGTCCTCGTGCCAGCGTTGGCATAGCCCTTGCTTTATGAAAATCAACTAAGGCAACAAGTTGATAACAAAAGGACGGGATATGTCTCTACATTCTCCGGGGCAGGCGTTTCGCGCCGCGCTCACCAAAGAAAATCCATTGCAGATTGTTGGCACCATCAACGCGAATCACGCTCTTCTGGCCCAGCGCGCCGGGTATCAGGCGATTTATCTCTCTGGCGGCGGTGTGGCGGCCGGTTCACTGGGATTACCGGATCTGGGGATCTCCACGCTGGATGATGTACTGACCGACATTCGCCGTATCACCGACGTTTGCCCGTTGCCGCTGCTGGTGGATGCCGATATTGGTTTTGGTTCTTCGGCTTTCAGCGTTGCGCGTACGGTGAAATCGATTTCCAAAGCCGGTGCGGCTGCGCTGCATATTGAAGATCAGGTAGGTGCCAAGCGCTGCGGCCATCGCCCCAATAAAGCCATTGTCTCTAAAGAGGAGATGGTGGACAGGATTCGGGCGGCGGTCGATGCCCGCACCGATCCCAATTTTGTGATCATGGCGCGTACCGATGCGCTGGCGGTAGAAGGTCTGGAAGCGGCTATCGATCGTGCCCGTGCGTACGTTGAAGCCGGGGCTGACATGTTGTTCCCGGAAGCAATCACTGAGCTTTCAATGTATCGCCAGTTTGCCGACGCGGTACAGGTACCCATCCTCGCGAACATCACCGAGTTTGGCGCAACCCCGCTGTTCACCACCGATGAACTGCGCAGCGCCAACGTCGCTATGGCGCTCTATCCATTGTCAGCCTTTCGCGCAATGAACCGCGCCGCTGAGCGTGTTTATAACGTGCTGCGCCAGGAAGGAACGCAAAAGAACGTTATCGACATCATGCAGACGCGTAACGAACTGTACGAGAGCATCAACTATTACCAGTACGAAGAGAAACTCGACGCGCTGTTCGCCAAAAATAATTCGCAGGCCTGATAAAGCGCAGCCGCCATCTGGCACTGCCGGATGGCACTGCGTTATCCGGCCTACAAGATGAATTTGTACCTTACACATTAATAAAATGACGAGGACACTATGAGCGACACGACGATCCTGCAAAATAATACCCATGTCATTAAACCGAAAAAATCTGTCGCCCTTTCCGGGGTCGCGGCGGGAAATACCGCACTGTGCACCGTTGGCAAAAGTGGTAACGATTTGCACTATCGCGGCTACGATATTCTCGATCTGGCCCAGCATTGCGAATTTGAAGAAGTGGCGCATTTGCTTATTCACGGCAAGTTGCCGAACCGCGATGAACTTCAGGCGTATAAAATTAAATTAAAAGCGCTGCGCGGATTGCCTGCCAATGTGCGTACCGTGCTGGAAGCGCTGCCAGCGGCGTCTCACCCGATGGACGTGATGCGCACGGGCGTTTCCGCGTTGGGGTGTACGCTGCCGGAAAAAGAGGGGCACACCGTCTCCGGCGCTCGCGACATCGCAGACAAGCTACTGGCCTCGCTCAGTTCCATTCTTCTCTACTGGTATCACTACAGTCACAACGGCGAGCGTATCCAGCCGGAAACGGATGATGACTCTGTCGGCGGACACTTTCTGCATCTGCTGCACGGTGAAAAACCGTCGAAAAGCTGGGAAAAGGCAATGCACATCTCGCTGGTGCTGTATGCCGAACATGAATTTAACGCTTCCACCTTTACCAGTCGTGTGATTGCAGGGACGGGCTCCGACGTCTATTCGGCGATTATCGGCGCGATTGGCGCGCTGCGCGGCCCGAAACACGGCGGCGCGAATGAAGTGTCGCTGGAAATTCAACAGCGCTATGAAACGCCGGACGAAGCCGAGGCCGACATCCGTCAACGCGTGGAAAACAAAGAGGTAGTAATTGGTTTCGGGCATCCGGTCTATACCATCGCCGATCCGCGTCATCAGGTGATCAAGAAAGTGGCGAAGCAGCTTTCTCAGGAGGGCGGGTCGCTGAAGATGTACAACATCGCCGACCGTCTGGAAGAGGTAATGTGGGAAACGAAAAAGATGTTCCCGAATCTCGACTGGTTCTCGGCGGTCTCCTACAACATGATGGGCGTCCCGACGGAAATGTTTACACCGTTGTTTGTGATTGCCCGCGTCACCGGCTGGGCGGCGCACATCATCGAACAACGCCAGGATAATAAAATTATCCGTCCTTCCGCCAATTACACCGGCCCGGAAGATCGCCTCTTTGTTCCACTGGATGAACGCCAGTAATACACAACCTAATACCTTAGATAACAAGAAGCAGGAAACGTACCCTATGTCCGCACAAATCATGAATGTTCGCCCGGAATTTGACCGTGAAATCGTTGATATCGTTGATTACGTGATGAATTACGAGATCACGTCGACAGTGGCGTATGACACCGCGCATTACTGTCTGCTCGACACATTAGGCTGTGGTCTGGAAGCGCTGGAATATCCGGCTTGTAAAAAACTGCTGGGGCCGGTTGTGCCAGGCACAGTGGTGCCAAACGGTGTACGCGTGCCGGGCACTCAGTTTCAGCTTGATCCAGTACAGGCCGCTTTTAACATCGGCGCGATGATCCGCTGGCTCGACTTTAACGATACCTGGCTGGCGGCGGAGTGGGGTCATCCTTCCGATAACCTCGGCGGTATTCTGGCAACGGCAGACTGGCTTTCGCGTAACGCGGTCGCTGCTGGAAAAGCGCCGTTGACCATGAAGCAAGTGCTGACCGGTATGATCAAAGCCCATGAAATTCAGGGGTGTATTGCGCTGGAGAACTCCTTCAACCGCGTCGGGCTGGATCACGTGCTGTTGGTGAAAGTGGCTTCTACCGCAGTGGTTGCTGAGATGCTGGGACTGACCCGCGACGAGATCCTCAATGCGGTGTCATTGGCGTGGGTTGACGGTCAATCGCTGCGCACCTATCGTCATGCGCCGAACACCGGCACGCGTAAATCGTGGGCGGCAGGGGATGCGACTTCTCGCGCGGTACGTCTGGCGCTGATGGCGAAAACCGGCGAGATGGGGTATCCGTCCGCACTGACGGCAAAAACCTGGGGTTTTTATGATGTCTCCTTCAATGGCGAGTCATTCCGCTTCCAGCGTCCGTACGGCTCTTATGTGATGGAGAACGTGCTGTTTAAGATCTCCTTCCCGGCGGAATTCCACTCGCAGACCGCAGTTGAGGCAGCAATGACCCTCTATGCGCAAATGCAGGCGGCAGGTAAAACCGCGGCGGATATCGAGAAGGTGACCATCCGCACACATGAAGCCTGTATTCGTATTATCGACAAAAAAGGGCCGTTGAATAACCCGGCTGACCGTGATCACTGTATACAGTACATGGTCGCTATCCCGCTGCTGTTCGGACGCTTAACGGCGGCAGATTATGAAGACAGCGTGGCGCAGGACAAACGCATCGACGCCCTGCGCGAGAAGATCAACTGCTTTGAAGATCCGGCCTTTACTACCGACTATCACGATCCGCAAAAACGCGCTATCGCCAACGCCATCACCCTTGAATTTACCGACGGCTCGCGCTTTGAAGAGGTGGTGGTGGAGTACCCAATCGGCCATGCGCGTCGTCGTAAAGACGGTATTCCGAAACTGGTCGATAAATTCAAAATCAACCTGGCGCGTCAGTTCCCGGCCCGTCAGCAGCAGCGCATTCTGGAGGTCTCCCTGGACAGAACTCGCCTGGAGCAGATGCCCGTTAATGAGTATGTCGATCTGTACGTGATCTAACACGCGCGGTAAGGCGTAAGTTCAACAGGAGAGCATTATGTCTTTTAGCGAGTTTTATCAACGTTCTATCGAGCAACCTGAAACATTCTGGGCCGAACAGGCCCAGCGTATTGACTGGCAGCAGCCTTTTACGCAGGTGCTGGATCACAGCAACCCACCGTTTGCCCGCTGGTTTTGCGGTGGTACGACGAACCTGTGCCACAACGCCATTGATCGTTGGGTGGGGAAGCAACCCAACGCGCTGGCGCTGATTGCGATTTCATCAGAAACCGAAGAAGAGCGTACATACACCTTCAGCCAGCTGTATGACGAAGTGAATGTGGTGGCGTCAATGCTACAGTCGCTTGGTGTACAGCGCGGCGATCGGGTGCTGGTCTATATGCCGATGATTGCCGAAGCGCACATTACGTTGCTGGCCTGCGCGCGTATTGGCGCGATTCACTCCGTAGTCTTCGGCGGCTTTGCTTCGCACAGCGTGGCGGCGCGAATCGATGATGCCAAACCGGCGCTGATTGTCTCGGCGGATGCCGGGGCGCGGGGCGGTAAAATCCTGCCGTATAAAAAGCTGCTGGATGAGGCTATCGCGCAGGCGCAGCATCAGCCGCGCCATGTGCTGTTGGTGGATCGCGGGCTGGCGAAAATGGCGCGTGTTGCGGGGCGCGATCTTGATTTTGCGACACTTCGTCAGCAGCATCTCGGCGCGAAGGTGCCTGTCGCCTGGCTGGAATCCAACGAAACCTCCTGCATTCTGTATACCTCGGGAACCACCGGAAAACCGAAAGGCGTGCAGCGTGACGTTGGGGGATATGCGGTGGCGCTGGCGACCACGATGGACACCATTTTTGGCGGTAAAGCGGGCGGCGTCTTCTTTTGCGCGTCGGATATCGGCTGGGTCGTCGGGCACTCCTACATTGTCTATGCGCCATTGCTGGCGGGGATGGCGACCATTGTTTACGAGGGGTTGCCAACGTATCCGGACTGCGGCGTGTGGTGGAAAATTGTCGAGAAATATCAGGTCAGCCGGATGTTCTCTGCACCGACCGCCATTCGTGTGCTGAAGAAATTCCCGACCGCGCAAATTCGTCATCACGATCTCTCCTCGCTGGAAGTGCTCTATCTGGCGGGCGAACCTCTGGACGAACCTACCGCCAGTTGGGTGACCGAAACGCTGGGTGTGCCGGTTGTCGACAATTACTGGCAGACCGAGTCGGGCTGGCCGATTATGGCGCTTGCCCGTGGACTGGATGACAGACCATCGCGGCTCGGCAGTCCTGGTGTACCGATGTATGGCTACAACGTACAACTGCTCAACGAGATGACCGGCGAACCCTGTCAGGCGAATGAAAAGGGAATGCTGGTCATTGAGGGACCGCTGCCGCCGGGATGTATTCAGACCATCTGGGGTGACGACAAACGTTTTGTGGACACCTACTGGTCGCTGTTCTCCCGCCCGGTATATGCCACCTTTGACTGGGGTATCCGCGATGCCGACGGTTATTACTTTATCCTCGGGCGAACAGATGATGTGATTAATGTCGCCGGACACCGTCTGGGAACCCGCGAAATCGAGGAGAGTATCTCCAGTTACCCGAACGTGGCGGAAGTGGCGGTGGTGGGGGTGAAAGATGCGCTGAAAGGGCAAGTGGCGGTGGCGTTTGTGATCCCGAAACTGAGCGACAGTCTGGAAGACCGCGATGTGGCGCACAGCGAAGAGAAAGCGATCATGGCGCTGGTGGACAGTCAGATCGGCAATTTTGGTCGCCCGGCGCACGTCTGGTTTGTGTCTCAGTTGCCGAAGACGCGATCCGGGAAGATGCTCAGACGTACGATCCAGGCCATTTGCGAAGGGCGCGATCCGGGCGATCTGACCACCATCGACGATCCTGCGTCGTTAGAACAGATCCGCCAGGCCATTGAGGAGTAGCTCTGGTGCCCGGTGGCGCTTCGCTTACCGGGCCTACAGACCCTCCGGCAATACGTTAACCCCAGCTCACCCGGTAATGATAACGCCCGGCGCTGAGCTGGAATTCCGGCGAGACGGAAGGACTCCAGGAGTCATCGCCGCCGACGCCCATATGAAAGCCGTCAATATTGAGCCAGGTGCCCGCCTCCGGTTGCAGTAGATGGCGGTGGCTGGTCTCCATCAGTTGCTGCTGGCTGTAGCGGCTGATATTGAAATGGAAGTCGCCACGCCAGATATGCGCACCGTACTTCAGTTCACGTGTAGCGCAACGCAGACCGTTCTCACTGGGGAACACATACGGCGTATACATCTCATCAAGCGACAGATCCCAGCGATCGAAACAGGCGGAGGAAAGGCGATCCGGGTAGTTCTCATGGGGGCCGAGACCTAACCAGTTCACCCGTTCTGCCACCTGCGCCAGCTGGCAGCTCAGGCCGATTCGCGCCGGATGCGGCGTACCGCTGGCGACCTCAACATCCACGGTTATCTGCATTTCACCATTGCCGTCTATGCGATACGTTTTACGGCTGATAAACAGCGTTTCGCCCTGGAACTGCCAGGCATGGGCAGTGGCGATCAGTACCGTGTCGGCAAGTTTGTCGGCATCGCATTGCAGCAGTACCGCCTGCATCTGATAATGTCCGGCGGCTTTCCAGCGCTCGACCCAGGCATTGGGATCAATACGGGTCGCCTCGCTGACGCCAATATCGTTATCCAGCGGCGCGCGAGTGAACTGGTCGATAAGCGGGGTCAGCAACTGGGCTTCATCGCCAATCCAGTACTGTGTCAGTACGCCCTGCTGGCGGCAGAATTCCCAGCGTTTATCGTTCACCGTAATGCTGAAGGCTGTTTCGCTGGCAGTGAGTTGCGAAGCGTTGTTGGCGCGCGGAGGCCGTTGCGTGCAGAGTTTCTCGTTAAGTTTCCACTGCTGCCAGGCGCTGATATGTCCGGCCGGCGACCAGGCAGTTGCCTGCGGTTGTTCGACATGTACTGTTAACCACAGTTGACCTGCCGTTTTGGGTGCCGGAATCTCTGGCAGAGCGATGACCTGGCGACCCTGTGGGGCGATATCCAGCACCACCTCTCCGGCAGCCAGCGGGTTGCCGTCCTGGGCAATCGACCAGTGCAGAATCTCGTTATCGCTGCGGCGGAACAGATATTCGCTGGTCACTTCTATCTTGCATTCTGCGCCTGGTAGTCGCGAAAACTGAAAAAACTGCTGTGCGTGTTTCGCTTCATACAGGGCAGGATGCGGCGTGCGATCGGCAAAGACCAGGCCATTCATACAGAACTGGCGATCGTTGGGCGTGTCGCCAAAGTCGCCGCCGTAGGCTGACCATGCCTTGCCGCTCTCATCATATTTAATCAGCGACTGATCCACCCAGTCCCAGACAAACCCACCCTGCAGGCGCGGATATTGACGGAACGCTTGCCAGTATTTGGCGAAGCCGCCAAAACTGTTGCCCATGGCGTGGGCGTATTCGCAGAGGATCAGCGGACGCTGCTCGCCGGGCATCGACAGCCACTTTTTAATCGACCATTTCGGCACTGCCGGAAACGGCTGATCCTGATCGACGCGGGCATACATCGGGCAGACGATGTCGGTTGCGGCGGTATCCGCGCCGCCGCCTTCGTACTGCACCGGGCGGGACGGATCCTCGGATTTCAGCCAACGGTACAGCGCGTCATGGTTAGCGCCGTGACCGGATTCATTGCCCAGCGACCAGATGATAATGCTCGGATGGTTGCGATCGCGTTGCACCATGCGCGTGACGCGCTGGCTCATGGCAGGCAGCCATATGGGATCGTCGGTGAGGCGATTCATCGGCACCATGCCGTGGGTTTCAATGTTGGCTTCGTCGACCACATACAAGCCGTAGCGATCGCACAGGGTGTACCACAACGGATGATTCGGGTAATGGGAGCAGCGTACAGCGTTAAAGTTGTTCTGCTTCATCAGCAGAATATCCTGCACCATCGTCGCTTCGTCCATCACCTGACCGTTGACCGGATGGTGCTCATGACGGTTGGTGCCGCGAATCAACAGCGGTTTGCCGTTCAGCAACAACAGACCATTCTCAATACAGACCTGACGGAAGCCGACGTCACAGGCTTCGGCTTCAATCAGCGTGCCGTCAGCGGTATGCAGTTGCACGACGGCGCGGTACAGATTTGGCGTTTCTGCGCTCCACAGCGCCGGGCGCTCGACGTGGATGCAAAGCGTCGTACGGTCTGCATATGCGCCGCGCTCATCAATGATATCGCTGCCAAGCGGGGCGGTTGTTTCTCCGACGCAGACGTCCTTATTCCACAACTGCACCGTCACGCGTAAAGGGTCATGCAGTTCACCGGCGACCCGGACTTCCGTCTCCAGCACAGCACGGCTGAAATCATCGTTAAAACGGGTGTTGATACGCAGGTCGCGGATTTGCGTGTCCGGTTTGTGCAGCAACGAGACATCGCGGAAGATACCGCTCATCCGCCACATATCCTGATCTTCCAGATAGCTGCCGTCGCTCCAGCGCAGCACCATCACTGCCAGGCGGTTCTCACCGGTGACCAGAAAATCGCTGAGGTCAAATTCGGACGGCAGACGGCTGTCCTGGCCGTAGCCCACCCAGCGACCGTTGCACCACAGATAGAAAGCGGAATTCACGCCATCAAAGAGGATTCGCGTCTGCCCATCGCGCAATTCAGCATCGCTAACAGTGAATGTGAGCGAATAACACCCTGTAGCATTTTCATGAGGAACATACGGCGGATTCACCGGGATCGGATACGTCACGTTGGTATAAATGGGCGCATCATAGCCGTCCATCTGCCAGTTTGAAGGCACGGCTATCGTATCGGCATTGTTGAGATCGCTCAGTCGCCAGCTTTCCGGCACCGCTTCCGGTGACGCGAACCAGTTAAATTTCCACGCGCCGTTCAGGCTGCGAATGCGCGATGAAGGGCGATTATCGCGTGCATCCGTGGCGTCGTGCCAACTGGCAAAAGGAGGATGCGCCTCCAGACGGTTACGCTGTGTAACGCCGGGGTTTTCCCAGTCGCGTCTGGCCAGTACGGCGGCGAGTGAATCTGTGTTCAGGTTCATAACGGTATCCTGCTTGAATTTGTTATTCGCTCACAATTTCAATCAAAATAAGAAGAATGAATTCCCACTGTAAAGGATAGTTCACTCAATGAGTGAACTGACTCACACAATTGTTATGCGTTCACATTTTGGGGGGGAGTTGAGAAATTTGCCGCGCCAGTTGGATCAGCGAGTCGGCCAGCGCCTGAGGGGAGGCGTGTTGTGTTGTGGGGGGCTGAACGGTTTTGCGTTCCACTAGCGTGACTGGCAGCAGTTGATTCCCGTAGGTTGATTCGTCGTGAGAAAGTTGCAGTAGGCGATCGACGCTGGTCTGTCCAAGCATTGCAAAATCTTGCCTGATGGTCGTGAGTGGCGGAATATAACAGGCGCTGTCCTCGGTATCGTCATAGCCAATCACCGAGATATCAACCGCCACACGCAGACCAAACTCGCTGATTGCCCGCATGGCGCCCAGCGCCATCTGATCGTTAGCGACCAGCATGGCGGTGGGGAGATGACCGGCATTAAGCATATGCAGCGTTTGCTGAAATCCAGACATCGCGCTCCAGTCGCCTTCCATCTCCGCAGCGGGTTGCAGCTGGTAGTGCGCCAGATATTTATGCCAGCCCGCATGCCGTAGCCTTGCCGAAACCGAAGTGCGCGGCCCGCTCAGCAGGGCGATACGCTGATGCCTGTGCTGCACCAGATGTTCAACACCGAGACGTGCGCCGTCGTCATGGGAGAAAATCACGCTGTTAATTGGCGTCTGGTCAGAAACGTCGAGGAATAAAACAGGCACCGTGCCGCAGGTGGCTGCGACGGCAATGGCATCTTCTTCATCAAGGGGGTAGTTGATGATAAGTCCGGTCACACGCTGTGACAGCAGGTTATGAACGGCGGCTTTACACGCTTCTACGCCGCTACGCTCAACCATAGCGATCACCACGCTGGCACCGGAGCGGTCGGCGCGGGATTTTATCGCGGCAACGATTTGTGAAGGCGCGTGCAGGGCAAGGTTCGCCGTTGCCACGCCAATCAGCGGTGTCTGCTTCCCTGCTAACTGCTGCGCGACACGGTTGGGAATGTAATTGAGCTCCGCCATGGCAGCTTCCACTTTCTGGCGAGTCTTCGCGGAAACGTGGCTGGCCTGATTCACGACGCGGGAGACGGTCTGATAAGAGACGCTTGCATGCTCTGCCACATCGTATAGCGTTACCGGTTTCACGTTAATCACCCCTGTCATGACGTTATCTGCGCGCTATGATGCCACAGTGAGAAGGTTATGGGGTATTTGCGCATGGGTTCTGCGAGGCGCATTCCAGGGTTGCGGAGCGTGTGCGGGAGGATTTATCGTCATTATGCTTAACAGAACAAAAATGTGAGGACATCGTGAGCGACTCTGCGGCGAAGAACATTCTGTCTATCTACCGACGTCACGCTGATGCCTATGCCCGCCAGCGCTCGCGCACCCTTTTTGAAAAACGCTGGCTGGATAAATTCATCACCGTAATCGGTAGGAAGGGAAGCATTCTCGATATCGGTTGTGGGAATGGTCAGCCGATTGCTGACTATTTTATCCGGCAAGGCTTTCAACTGACCGGTGTTGACGGCTCTGCGGCGATGCTGGCGCGCGCCCGGGAATCCTTTCCCTGCCAGCGCTGGCTGGAGCAGGATATGCGCGAATTAACGTTCAATGAAACCTTTGACGGTCTGATAGCGTGGGACAGCTTTTTCCATTTAACCCAGCAAGACCAGCAAACGATGTTCCCGATTTTTGCGCAGCTCAGCCATCCAGGTAGTGCATTAATGTTTACCAGCGGCCCCGGAAACGGGGTAGCCATGGGGCAGTTTGAGGGCGAGCCGTTGTTCCATGCCAGTCTTGCCCCCCAGGAGTACCGCGCCCTCCTGTCGGCAAACGGCTTTGAGGTTGTGGAGATGATGATGGAGGACCCTCAGTGCACCGGGCATACCATTTGGCTGGCGAAAAAACGAGGTTAGGTGTGCACTTACGCCACACCGTGGAAAGTTTTGTGCCATTAAAATGTGAGCATTTCACCATCGTGCGGCACATTCACGAAGCCGGCAATTTGGTTATCCCTGGCATACTGCCTGAGCGCGTCACGGGTGAGCAGGCAGTGGTTTATCGCCTCCATATGGCTGGCTACAATCTGGGCCTGCGGCAGCACGAAGTGGGTTTTTAGCACATCTTCCGCGCCCATAATGATCGGGCCAAAACCGAGGACGTGCGCAAATCCTGCATTTACGATCACCACGTCGGGCTGGAATGACGACATCGCGGCTTCCACTTCGTCTCGCCAGATCGTATCGCCGACCAGATACAGCGTCTTCTCCTCAGGATGTTGGAAAATGACCCCACAAGCCTCCCCTAAACGTTCCGCCATTTGTGGAATGGCGTAAGCGCGATCCGACCCGTGCTGACCGCCGGTTTTACGCAGGGTGATATCACCCAAAACTGTGTTTTCCGACAAAACAGTAACTTGGGTGAAACCTTGATCCCACAACGTTTGCGCATCTTGGGCATTTTGCACGTAGACAGGTTTGTCCTTTGGTATCAAACGAGCCGCAGCCTCATCCCAGTGATCTTCATGCAGATGGGTGACGATCAGGACATCGGCTTTCAACAGCGTGTCAATACTGCACGGTAATTCCACCGTCGGATTACGGATCTCCGCGCGCGCCGTTCCGGCAAATCCTGGGTATGCACCTTGCGGGGCAAGCATGGGGTCTACCAGAAACGTTTTGTGGCCAAAGGTGATGAGCTGTGTGGCATTACGAATTTGGGTGATGTTCATGATGTTTCTCCACGTGGTGAGTCAGTGGTGCCATCGTAGAGTGTTGTCCAGAAGATGGATGTGGGCAAATGGGCAAGTCACGATGGGATTGGGCCAATTGATCTGTCGGGTTCAGCACAATTGCTCATCACCCTCCTGAAACCCACAAACACGGCTGCTTACGCCACACGAAGAGCGGTGATCCGGGACGGTGACCCGATACAGCCTCAAAAAATGCAGGTATAATCCCAGTAAATATTCAACCGGTTTAGATACGAAAATGACGAAACTCACCTTACAAGAGCAGATGCTTAAAGCGGGCTTAGTAACCAGCAAAAAAATGGCCAAAGTCCAGAGAACGGCTAAAAAATCACGCGTTCAGGCTCGTGAGGCGAGAGAGGCCGTGGAAGAGAATAAAAAAGCACAAATTGAGCGTGATAAACAGCTTAGCGAACAACAAAAACAGGCTGTGTTATCGAAAGAGTATAAAGCACAGGTGAAGCAACTTATTGAAATGAACCGAATCACCATTCCAGGAGGCGATATTGGATTTAACTTCACCGACAGTAATTTAATCAAAAAAATCATGGTCGATAAGCTGACCCAGACTCAACTGATCAACGGTCGTCTTGCGATTGCGCGTCTGGCTGTTGATAACAGTAGCGAGAGTGAATACGCGATTATCCCGGCGAGCGTAGCCGATAAAATCGCCCAGCGAGATGCGAACAGCATTGTGTTACACAGCGCGCTGAGTGCAGAAGAGCAGGATGAAGACGATCCGTATGCTGACTTTAAAGTACCCGATGATTTGATGTGGTAAATCACGGTAGTCCAGACTTAGCCAAAGGCATAGTCTGTGCAGGCGTTGTGCTTTACACTGCGCGCTGCAAATCTGAGTAGATAAACGATTAATCAGGCGGTAATGGCGATGAACGGAACAATCACAACATGGTTTAAAGATAAAGGCTTTGGATTTATCAAAGATGAAAATGGTGATAACCGCTATTTTCATGTGATTAAGGTCGCCAATCCGGAGCTTATTAAGAAAGATGCGGCGGTGACCTTCGAACCGACTACCAACAACAAGGGCTTGTCAGCCTATGCGGTGAAAGTCGTCCCGGAAAGCAAATACATCTATATCGCGGGCGAGCGCCTTAAGCTTACCTCGATCAAGTCTTTCCTGGTGTACAGCGAAGAAGTCCCTGTCGATACCGGCATTGATAAAGAAAACGCAGTGCTGTCGGTGGGGATCCTGATGAGCAATATCAGACCCAAAACAGACGTGAAGCCTGGCGAAATGCGCTCGGTGAAAAAACTGGCGATCACCACGTTTCAGGGCACGACGTTAATCTTCTCGGAAGATGAGATAGACATCGAGGCCACGGTTAAAATGCTCAAGATCTGACGTCATTCAGACTGACTCCAGCCGAAATTCTGCTTATCTAAGCCGCAGAATTTCGGCAACGCTTACGCCTCCCACAAAATAAAACTGACCGGCACCGTTTTGGTCAGCCAGACGCCATTATCAGCCTGATAAAATGCGATCCCCTGTGAGTGCATTAGGCGCGCATCAATCTTCAAGACCACCGGTTTTCCGTGTCGCTTTCCAACCGCTGTTGCGGTTGTTTCATCGGCGGATAAATGGACATACTGTCTGGAACCAGCCCGTAATCCCTGTTGACGAATAGCATCGACAAATCGCGTGGCGGTGCCATGAAATAAAAATTCAGGCGGCATTTTTTCGACAAACCGGATGTCGACATGTTGGGATGAATGCCCCTGAACCGCGCGTATCCGTTTGCCATCCGCAGAGAGGGCAAACCGTTTTTTATCGCTGGTTCCGACAATGCTCAGAATCAGTTGCCGATCGAGAGGATGATTCCCCTGGGCCGCGCAGCGAATCAGGGCATCGATATCGGCCCATCCTTCGCTGTCGACTTCCAGACCCATCGCTTCAGGATGATGCCGTAAGACATAGCTTAAAAATTTGCTGACGTCGGTGAATGAATTTCTCATGTGCCTTAATTCCGCTGTCCGTACTCCAGCCAATGCGGGATGCGCTGAAAATACCTTACTCTACCACTGAGCATCTTCGCCCGACGATAACCGTGACGGGGTTTCGGGTGTGCGGCTCTTTTTGTTTCTAACCGTTACGCCTTTCCTTGTGATAAGCGCCAGCGCTGGGGAACTGCGGTGGTTACCGGTTTGAACGGGCGTTAAAAATGGGCGATGGTACAGTTTATCGTTTGCGTCGTTGTGATAGGGTGATTTTCTGTTTATTGACATCGTAAATTCCAACAGGAGCCACAACATGTCGCAGTATAATCCGTTGAACGCCATCCTCGAAACGCAAGATTTTCTGTTGCTGGATGGGGCGCTGGCAACGGAACTGGAAGCGCGTGGTTGTTCGTTAGCGGACAAACTCTGGTCCGCCAACGTGTTGGTGGAAAACCCGGAATTGATCCGCGAGGTTCACCTGGACTACTACCGTGCGGGCGCGCAGTGTGCCATAACCGCCAGCTATCAGGCTACACCAGCGGGTTTAGCGGCGCGCGGCTTCGACGAGGCGCAATCAAAAGCGCTCATCGGCAAGAGCGTTGAACTGGCGCGTAAAGCACGGGAAGCGCATCTGGCGGAAAACCCACAGGCGGGCACACTGCTGGTGGCGGGCTCTGTGGGACCTTACGGCGCGTTTCTTGCCGACGGTTCTGAATACCGTGGCGATTATCAGCGCTGCCGCGAAGAATTTCAGGCGTTCCACCGTCCGCGCGTGGAAGCGTTGCTGGATGCGGGCGCCGACCTGTTGGCCTGCGAAACCATGCCAAATTTTGCCGAGATCAAAGCCCTGGCGGAACTGCTGAATGACTGGCCGCGCGCCCGTGCGTGGTTCACTTTCACCCTGCGTGACAGCGAGCATCTGAGCGACGGTACGCCGCTGCGTGAGGTGGTCGCCTTCCTCAGTCACTTCCCTCAGATGGTGGCGATTGGCGTCAACTGTATTGCACTGGAAAATACCACCGCCGCGTTACAGCATTTGCAGGGACTGACGTCACTGCCGCTGGTGGTTTACCCGAACTCGGGTGAGCATTACGACGCGGTGAGTAAACGCTGGCATCAGCACGGCGAAAGCGCCGCGCGTCTGGCGGATTACCTGCCGCAGTGGCTGGCTGCAGGCGCGCGGGTGATTGGCGGGTGTTGTCGCACCACGCCTGCGGATATTGCCGCGTTAAAAGCGCGAAGCTGACGGTTGGCCTGATAAGGCGTTAGTTGCCATCGGGCATGGATTGCCTGATGGCGCTGCGCTTATCAGGCCTACACATTTATCAGGCCTACACATTTATCAGGTCTGCGAAAACGGGCCTGCGACAAGAAATATCGGCCGGGTAAGCGCAACGTCACCCGGCACAACATCACGCCGCATCCGCCAGCACAAACATCCCGTACGGGTGGATTTCGAGATAATAGTGCTCGCCGACGTCCGGTTGCAGGCGAGTCGCGTTAACCTGCAATAAGATCTCCTGCCCGTGCCACTCTACCGTTACCTCATACTGTGGTCCCATATAGGCCACGTGCTGAATCACGCAGCGCTGACTCTCTTCACCGCGATCGCTCAAGGTAATGGCTTCCGGACGGACGCCGACCGTGCCTTCTCCGTGGCTTGCAAAATGCAGCGGCCTGGGCAGGCGATAACCGTAAATATCAACAAACTCCTGACTGAAGGTCGCCGGGAACAGGTTGGCGTCGCCCATAAAGCTCGCCATAAAGCGCGACGCAGGCTGGCGATAGAGATCCTGTGGGGAACCTATCTGCATGATATGTCCCTTGTTCATCACCAGCACGGTGTCTGAAACCGCGAAAGCCTCGCTCTGATCGTGGGTCACATACAGCGAGGTGATATCAAACTGCTTTTGCAGCTCGCGGATCTTATCGCGCATGCTGCGCCTCAGGTTGGCGTCGAGGTTACTCAGCGGTTCATCAAACAACAGCACTTTAGGCTTGAGGATCAACGCGCGCGCCAGCGCCACACGTTGCTGCTGGCCACCGGAGATCTGATCGACATAGCGATCCTCGAAGCCGTCGAGATCCACCATCGCCAGCGCCTCTTTGACGCGTGCTTTCACTTCGCTGCGTGATACGCCGAGCATCTTCAGACCATAGCCGACGTTTTCCCCCAGCGACATATGCGGGAACAGGGCATAAGACTGAAACACCATGCAGATATCGCGCTGCTGAATAGAGCGATGGGTGACGTCTTCGCCATCAATAAAAATCTGTCCTTCGCTCGGTTTTTCCAGCCCGGCGACCAGACGCAGAATAGTGGTCTTCCCGCAGCCGGAAGGGCCGAGCAGCGTCACCATTTGCCCTTGTGGGATGGTGAGATTGATATTGTCGATAACCGTGTTACTGCCGAATCGCTTAGTGACGTTGCGCAGTTCAACAAATTTTTTCTGACTCATAGTGCGCTCCATTACGCCTGGTTTTTGGCTTTTGAACGGGAGATACGCGCTTCCCCAATCAGCCAGTCAAAGAGGAAAATGATCGCCAGCATGACCACGATCAGAATGGAACCGTAGGCGATCGCCACCCCGTATTCGCCGTCTTCCACGCGGTTCAGAATGTAGGCCGTTGCCACGCGGGTGTCCGGCGTAACAAGAAAGACAATGGCGCTGACGGTCGTGATGGCGCGCACGAAGCTGTAGATCAGCGCCGAGAGGATCGCCGGACGCAGCAGCGGCAACAGGATGTGTGTAATGGTGCGTAAGCTTCCGGCGCGCAGGCTGAGCGAGGCTTCATCGAGCGATTTATCGATCTGACCGAGGCCCGCGATCCCGGCACGGATGCCGACCGGCACGTTACGCATCACCATCGAGATAATCACAATCGCCGCCGTTCCGGTGAGGTACACCGGGGCGCTGTTAAAGGCGAGAATATACGAGACGCCCGCCACGGTGCCCGGTACGGCAAAGCACAGCATGGTGGTGAACTCGATGGTCTTTTTACCTTTGAACTGCTGGCGTACCACAATCCACGCAATCAGCAGGCCGAACGCGGCGGTGATCGGCGCGGCAATTCCGGCGTAGAGCAGGGTATCAAGCAATGAAGGCCATGCGCCGTCACTCATCCCCTGGCCGAACAGCTTGATAAAGTTATCCAGCGTCAGGGTGTAGTCCACGCCCCAGTTGACGGTGAAACTGCCGTAGAAAATGCTGCCGTAGAGCAAGGCGTTAAAGGCTATCCACACGGCCAGAATGGCTACCACACTCCACACCAGCGTGACCGGCAGCGGCTGCACGTCGCCACGGTAGGATTTACCGGAAACGGTGACGTAAGAACGTTTACCGATCCACATGTACTGGATGCAGAACACCAGCAGCGAGAACAGCAGCAGGAACGCGCCCAGCGTACTGGCGGCCTGATAATCCAGTTGCGAACCGGTGATGTAGAAGTAGATTTGCGTCGCCAGTACGTCGAAGTTACCGCCGAGCACCAGCGGGTTACTGAAGTCAGCCAGCGACTGCACAATAACAATTAAGAACGCGTTTGCCAGCGCGGGTTTCAGCAGGGGAACAAACACGCCGTTAAAGGTCTGCCAACGGCTGGCGCGCAGAGTATAGGAGGCCTCTTCCAGTGACGGATGAATGGTTTTGATGGCGCCGTCGAGGATCATAAACGCCATCGGGGTGAACGCCAGCACCTGCGCCAGCCAGATGCCGGTAAAACCGTACAGCCAGTTAGTGTTGGTTAACCCGAACCACTCCACCATCAATTCGGTGATGTAGCCGGAGCGCCCCATCATGAGCGTCACGCCTAAACCGACGACAAACGGCGGGGTGACGATCGGTAAAATCGAGAAAATACGGCCAATAATCGCGCTGCGTTTGGCAATGCGGGTGGTGTAGATCGCCAGCACCAGACCGAAGAAGGTGCACCCTGCGCCCACCGCAATCGACAGGGCGATGGAATTGAGGATCACCTGAATAATATGTGCCTGCGACAGCACATTCATAAACGCCAGCGGGGCGAATTCACCCGCGTCGTTGGTGAACATGGGGATAAAAATGGCGATACTTGGCCAGACAATAAAGACGCCAATCAATGCCACGATGGTGACCAGTGAGCCGATCACAAAACGGTCGCCGCCCAGCCATTCGAGGCGGGTTAGCGCCAGCGTCATGATCGCGCCCAATGCGACAAACAGCACGATGGTCGCATAACCTAAACCGCGACCTTCAACGGTTGCGCTAATGACAATAAACGCCATGCACAACAGCGCCCAGCTTGCGTCAAGGTAATGGCGGCTGCGCTGTTCGCGTTTCGCCTCATGGAACGGACGTACCAGCAACAGGCTAGGTAGCAGATACCATAACCAGCTGATATTGAACTGAGACCAGCCATAGGCCTCAAGAATTTCATCGCCCGTGGATTCCAGCAGACCGTAATCGAGGCTCCAGCTTGGCAGCAGGGCGAACGCCAGCCAGCCCAGCAAAACCCAAAGGAATATCGCATCCCGTTTTTTCACGGGATGGAGTGTAAGTGTGTGTGACATACGTTTTCCGGTGCTCAATCCTGACCCAGGCCGGATAAGCGTAAGCGCTATCCGGCATTCAGGGTGACGATAATTGCCGGATAGCGGCGTTGCCTAATCCGGCCTGGGTAACCTTACCTGGAGAAAGTCATCGTGATGCTTATTTACCCATCTTCACGTCGCTGACCCATTTGTTGATCAATGCTTTACGCACGTCCGTTGAGCCGTATTTATCCATGTCGTAGTTGATAAGCTTCAGGTCGTCGAGTTTCAGCGAGTTCGGCGAGGTTTCGGCAGTGGTATTGGTCAGGATCTGATAGGACTTGCCTTTCTTCCACGCCAGCTCCTGGGCCTCTTTCGACAGCACCCAGTCAACAAACAGTTGGGCGTTGTCGAGGTTACGTGCGCCTTTCAGGATACTGACGCCGCCAATTTCATAGCCGGTGCCTTCACAGGGAGCGATGAGCTCCAGTGGCGCACCCTGTTCTTTTTCCAGCGAGTAGTCGTGCAGGAAGCCGATGCCGATGGCCGTTTCACCGCGCGCTGCGTTGCGTGCCGGGGCAATCCCGGATTTGGTGTACTGGGAGACGTTAGCATTCAGTTGTTTGAGGTAATCAAAGGCCTGATCTTCACCCCACAACTGGGCGAAGGTGGCCAGCGCGGTGTAGGCGGTGCCAGAGCTTTGTGGGTCGGCAATCTGAATTTCGCCTTTGTATTCCGGTTTGGTCAGATCTTTCCAGCATTTCGGCACGGGCAGATTTTTCTCTTTCAGGCGCTGAGTGTTGACGCCAAAGCCCAAAATTCCGACGTAAACTGCCGAGGAGAGATTGCCTTTCACTTTCGCCGGATCACGGAATTGCGCCATCACCTGTTCCAGGTTCGGCGATTTATACGGCTGTAACAGCCCCATTTCACCGGCCTGAGACTGCGGATCCAGCGTGCCGCCATACCAGACGTCGGCCTGCGGGTTTTTCTTCTCGGCATCAACTTTCGCCAGCGTACTGCCGGAGCCATTACGGATGAACGACGTTTTCACATCGTACTTGTCGCCGAAGGCTTTGGTTTCGGCTTCACACATTTCGTTGGTGGCGCTGCAGTAGACCACCAGGCGACCTTTGGCCTGTGCCGCGCCGCTTAAGGTTGCCAGCGCAATGCCGGAAGCAATCAGGGTAGTGACCAGCGTTTTTCTCATTGTTTTATCCTTTGACCGGGAGAGGTTGTAATACCCGCCATCAATAGCGGCATCAGCAATAAACCCATAAATACGGCGGCGACCGAGAGCAAACTGAACATCCCCGACCAGCCATAGTGTTCAATCACCTGCGACAGAGGCCAGCCTGCCAATGCGGCGCCAAGATAGGCGAACAGACCGAGAAAACCGGTGATGGAGCCCGCTGCCGCTTTGTGTCCGCATTCGACAGCTGCGAGGCCAATCAACATTTGCGGGCCAAAGACAAAGAAGCCCACCGTAAAAAAGCAGACCGCCAGCAGCGCGTAGTGATGCACTGGCGCCAGCCACAGCGCGGCGACGGAAACCATTAGCCCCAACGTGAACAGCAAAATCATCGGCGCACGCTGGCCGCTGAACAGCAAATCTGAGCCCCATCCGGCGAACAGTGCGCCAAGCAACCCGCCGACTTCAAACAGCATCACCGTTGCATTGGCGCTGAGCAGATTGACGCCGTGGCTTTCCGTCAGCCAGATGTTGCCCCAGTCGTTGAGCGCAATACGAATCAGATAGACCAGCACGTAAGAGACGCCCAGCAGCCAGATCATCGGGTTCTTCAACATCGTCGTGCGTAACATTTGCCATAACCCCATCGGCGGGCTTTGCTGCTCCTGGCGTAGCTCTAGCGGGTCATGTCGCCATTCACCCACCGTCGGCAATCCCTCTTCCTGGGGCGTACCTTTCAGTTGCAGCGTCAACCAAATGCCTAATGCCATGCTGATGATCCCCGGTGTCAGCATCGCTGCCTGCCAGCCCCATGAATAGGCGGCGAAGGCGCTGATCAGCGGGATTACGGCCCCACCGATGTTGATCGACATATTCCAGCAACCCCACCAGAAGCCGCGTTCGTTGCGCGAATACCAGTGGGTCAGCAGACGGGCGCAGGGTGGCCATCCCCAGCCCTGAAAAAATCCGTTTAGCGTCCAGACCGCCAGCAGCAACGTCAGTGACTCACCAAAGGCGAACACCACATTCAGCAGTCCGGTGGCGAACAAACCTATGCCCATAAACCCGCGCTGGCCGTGGCTGTCGTGCCAAAGCCCGGCGGTGAATTTCGACAGGCCGTAGGTCAGGTAAAACAGCGACCCCAACAGGCCGATATCGCCTTTATCCAGTCCAAGATCCGTTTGCAGCGCCGGGAGTATGTAGTTCACGCTTTTGCGCGTCAGATAAAACGCGGCATAGCCGATGACCATGCACATCAGCAACTGGGGACGCAGCGTCCGGTATTGTTGGTCAGTTTCAGTAGCTGGGCGTGTGTGCATGACGTCTCCATTTGCGCTGACTATAGGAAAGTGAAAACCAAAGGGGATGAGAGAAAGTCCGCAGTGACTAAGACTTTTTCCTGGTTAATACGGGGTTTGTTGCAAAACTGTGGGCAAGTTAACAATTACCCGGGTGCCATGCTGCGATTCCAGCGTCAATTCTCCACCCAGCGCATTCACGCGTTCGCGCATTCCCTGAATCCCGAATCCTGGGATTTTTGTTGAGGGAATACCCACACCGTTATCGTTCACTTCCAGATGCAAGAGCGCGTTGTGCTCGCGCAACACGATGGAAATCTCGCTGGCACCGGCATGTTTACAGACGTTATTCAGTAGCTCCTGTAACAGGCGGTAGAGGGTGAATTGCACCGTTTCACTCTCCGGCGGGTGCGCTATCTGGTAATCAAAGCGACAGGTAATGCCGCGCTCGGCAAAGGCAAATTCGTTGACCAGATGATGCAATGCCTCTTTAAACGACAGTTCATCGAGGGCTGGCGGACGTAACTGGCGTAACAACTGGCGGGTCGAGTGATGAATACGTCGGGCAAGATCGTTAATTTGAGCGGCAGCGGCCAGCGTTTGCTCGGGATCGCGCGCCCGTTTGACCAGTTGTGACTGGATCTGAATGGCGGTGATGTTTTGGCCGATTTCGTCGTGCAGTTCGCGCGCCAGATTTTTTCGCGTGTCTTCTTCGGTATGGATAAGCTTTTCCGTCAACGCCCGTCGGGCGGCCAATTCGGCCTCAAGGCGTTGACGATAGTGGTGCAGGTTTTGCGCCAGATGCTGTTGGCGGCTAATGGCAATCCCCAGACCAATACCGAGTAGCGCCTGGGTCGCCAGAAAGATCTCCAGTTCAATGAGATTGCTGAATCCCACGCCGACCTGACGGGCGATGGTGATCATCATGCTTCCTAACAGGCCGGAGAGGACGCCGCCCTGCCAGCCAAACTTCCACGCCATGATCACGTTGGGCAAAAACACGGCAATCAGTAGCAGGCGTTCAATTTCTGGCGATAACACCATTTGAGTGCCGATACCGATAATAAAGAACAGGCTACACCAAATGATGAGCGACGCGCGCAGCGGAGGGTTACTGGTATCCAGCCCCAGCAGGTGATAGCGGTGCTGTTGGCGTAAAAATTCGAAGATCAGATAAACAAATGGCGTCAGCAGCACACCACCGGTAAACGAGGTGAGACCGTGTAGTATCGCCGGACTTTTCATAAACGGCGCAAGCAGGGCGGTGTTGAGTAATGACGCCGCGGTCACTGTCGCCAGCAGCAGTGTTAACCGTTGCCAGTAAAGGGGAAAACGGTGCCAGAAAGTTTGGGCGATACTGGCAGGGAGCAGACTCATGAGCGGCGCGGCCAGCAAAATATATCCATTCAGTAACTGCTCGTGGTGTAGCCAGAACAGCATCAGTATGGGCGGCAGCACCAGTGCGGGCCAGTAGCGGCGTGACAGCAGGATCAGCAATGCAAGATAGACGCCGTGCGGTAGAAACAGCGCCGCCTGCTGACCATTATGGGTCAGATAAAATCCAAGCGTCCACAGCATCAGCCAGCCCGTTCCCCAGGCCAACACAATGAACAGTGAGATCACCCAGTGACGAACGCTGCGCGACATCAATGCCCCGTCAGCAACTGGTGGTCGAGCGCGAAATGCACCAGTTCGATGGTACTGTGGCACTGTAGTTTGCCCAGCACATTCGCGCGATGCACGTGAACCGTTTTATGGCTCAGATCGAGTTGGAAAGCGATCTCCTTGACGCTGTTGCCTTTTACGAGGAGATCAAACACCTCGCGTTCTCGCGGGGTGAGGATGTCCAGCACCTGCGGCTGCTGGTTGCCGCCGCGCAACGCCCGTAACGCGTCGGCGCACAGATAGTGACCGCCCATACCGACGGAACGTACTGCCTGCACTAACTCCTCAGGGCCGCAGCGTTTGGTCAGATAGCCGCTGGCACCGGCATCCAGTGCGCTCTGCACAAAGGCTGGTGTGTCATAGATGCTGAGAATGATGGCGCGGAAGTCGGTTTTTTGCGCGCGCAGTCGCTTCAACAGGCTCAGGCCGTTTTCATCCGGCATGGCGATATCCAGCACGGCGACGCTGACGTCATGACGCATCAAGGAAGGCCAGGCTTCGGCAGCACTGCTGTATTGACCGATGACCTCGAGATCGTCTTCGAGACCTAATAATTGCGCAAAGCCGGAACGAACCACCACGTGGTCATCCACCAGCACAACACGAATCATATTTATCTTCTCTTGCCAAATGAGGACCCTATGATGCCTGTCAGGGTTGTGCTGGCAATCACCGGGATATAGTTATGTAATGAATGTAACAAAATCGCAATGTTTTGTCTGGGGCGCCTGTAACCATCCGGCTTACTGAGACATGCGCAAAATCGCTAACCTTTGCCGCTTTATTTCTAAAAACGCTTTGTTCTTAGCCAGAATTTTTAATTCCTTTATCAAATCCAGCCGCCACGAAATACTGCCCCCATAACAAGACAAGGGAGCAGACACTATGGCTTTATCATCGCGTAACATCGTTATTGCCGCACTGGCATTCATCGCGTTTCAGGCACAGGCGGTGAACGTCACCGTCGCGTATCAGACGTCTGCGGAACCGGCGAAAGTGGCGCAGGCAGACAACACGTTCGCCAAAGAGAGTGGCGCCACCGTGGACTGGCGCAAGTTCGATAGCGGCGCGAGCATCGTTCGCGCACTGGCTTCCGGCGATGTGCAGATTGGTAATCTCGGTTCCAGTCCATTGGCGGTCGCCGCCAGTCAGCAGGTGCCGATTGAGGTATTCCTGCTGGCGTCAAAACTCGGCAATTCTGAAGCGCTGGTGGTGAAGAAAAATATCAGCAAGCCCGAAGATTTGATCGGTAAACGGGTAGCGGTTCCTTTTATTTCGACCACCCATTACAGCCTGCTGGCGGCGTTAAAGCACTGGGGGATTAAGCCCGGTCAGGTGGAGATTGTGAACCTGCAACCGCCCGCGATTATTGCCGCCTGGCAGCGCGGGGATATTGACGGTGCCTACGTCTGGGCGCCTGCGGTGAACGCGCTGGAAAAAGACGGCAAGGTGCTGACCGACTCCGAAAAAGTGGGCGAGTGGGGCGCGCCGACGCTGGATGTTTGGGTGGTCCGTAAAGACTTTGCCGAAAAGCATCCGGAGGTGGTGAAAGCGTTCGCCAAAAGCGCCATCGATGCCCAGCAACCCTATCTCGCCAATCCTGATGAATGGCTGAAACAGCCGGAAAACATCCGCAAACTGTCGCGCCTGAGCGGCGTCCCCGAATCTGACGTGCCGGGACTGGTAAAAGGCAACACTTATCTGACGGCGCAACAGCAGACAGCTGAACTCTCCGGCGCGGTAAACAAAGCGATTATCGACACCGCGCAGTTCCTCAAAGAGCAAGGCAAAGTGCCTGCCGTGGCGACAGATTACAGCCAGTACGTCACTGACCGCTTTGTGCAATAAAGGAGGCGCTGATGCTGCACATTTCTCATCTCTTTGCGGATTACGGCGGTAAACCGGCGCTGGACGATATCAGTCTGACGCTCGACAGCGGTGAATTGCTGGTGGTTTTGGGGCCTTCCGGCTGCGGTAAAACGACACTGCTGAACCTGATTGCCGGATTCGTGCCGTACCAGCGCGGGAGTATTCTGCTGGGCGGAAAGCCGGTGGACGGCCCTGGCGCGGATCGCGGTGTGGTCTTTCAGCACGAAGGTCTGCTTCCGTGGCGTAACGTGCAGGATAACGTCGGATTTGGCCTGCAACTGGCAGGCGTAGAGAAAGCGCAGCGTCAGCAGGTCGCCCAGGAGATGCTGAAAAAGGTCGGGCTGGAAGGGGCGGGGACGCGTTTTATTTGGCAGCTTTCCGGCGGGCAGCGCCAGCGGGTGGGGATTGCCCGCGCGCTGGCGGCGAATCCGCAGCTTTTGCTGCTGGACGAGCCTTTCGGCGCGTTGGACGCCTTTACCCGCGAGCAGATGCAAACCCTGCTGCTGACGCTCTGGCATGAGACGGGCAAAAAAGTACTGCTGATTACGCACGATATTGAGGAGGCCGTATTTATGGCAACAGAACTGGTGCTGTTGTCTCCAGGACCGGGTCGGGTGCTGGAACGCCTGCCGCTGAGCTTTGCCCGCCGTTTTGTCGCGGGTGAGTCAGCTCGCAGCATTAAGTCCGACCCGCTGTTTATCGAGACCCGTGAATATGTGTTAAGTCGCGTCTTTGAGCAACGGGAGACCTTTTCATGAGTGTGGTGATCAGTGATAAACCGCGCCATAGGACGTTGAAATGGCGCAGGCCGTTCTCCCGACAGATAACGTTAAGTCTCGCAACGCTGGCGGTTATCCTCGCGGTGTGGTGGACGGTGACGGCGCTGGTATTGATAGACCCGTTGTTTTTGCCGCCGCCGGAGCAGGTGTTGCAAAAGCTGATCGCCATCGCCGGGCAACAGGGCTTTATGGACGCCACGCTGTGGCAACATCTGGTGGCCAGCCTGACCCGTGTGGTGCTGGCGCTGTCAGCGGCGGTGATTATCGGTATTCCGGTCGGTATCGCGATGGCGTTGAGTCCAACGGTACGCGGCATTCTTGATCCCATTATTGAGCTTTATCGCCCGGTTCCGCCGCTCGCCTGGTTGCCGCTGATGGTTATCTGGTTTGGTATTGGCGAAACCTCCAAGATCCTTTTGATCTATATGGCCATTTTCGCGCCTGTCGCGATGTCGGCGATGGCGGGAGTAAAAAGCGTGCAGCAGGTTCGCCTTCGTGCGGCAAGGTCGCTGGGCGCCAGCCGCATTCAGGTGTTGTGGTTTGTGATTCTGCTCGGTGCGTTACCGGAAATTCTCACCGGACTCCGTATCGGGCTGGGCGTTGGCTGGTCGACGCTGGTGGCGGCGGAGCTGATTGCGGCAACACGAGGTTTAGGCTTTATGGTGCAGTCAGCCGGTGAGTTTTTGGCGACCGATGTGGTGCTGGCGGGTATCGCAGTCATTGCGGTGATTGCCTTTCTTTTAGAACTGGGTTTGCGTGCGCTCCAGCGACGCCTGACGCCCTGGCATGGAGAAGTACAATGAGTGAACGTCTGAGCATTACCCCGCTGGGGCCGTATATTGGCGCACAGGTTTCCGG
This sequence comes from Citrobacter sp. NCU1, assembly GCF_010231475.1. Lineage (GTDB taxonomy): Bacteria > Pseudomonadota > Gammaproteobacteria > Enterobacterales > Enterobacteriaceae > Citrobacter_D. The sequence continues at coordinate 31,116 of NZ_NRDO01000016.1, forward strand.
TGCGGATTTAACCCGTCCGCTGAGCGATAACCAGTTTGAACAGCTGTATCATGCGGTGCTGCGCCATCAGGTTGTGTTCCTGCGTGAGCAGGCCATCACGCCGCAGCAACAGCGCGTGCTGGCGCAACGTTTCGGCGAGCTGCATATTCATCCGGTCTACCCGCATGCCGAAGGGGTCGATGAAATTATCGTGCTGGATACCCATAACGATAATCCACCAGACAACGACAACTGGCACACCGATGTGACGTTTATTGAAACGCCGCCTGCCGGGGCGATTCTGGCAGCCAAAGAGCTGCCATCAACCGGTGGCGATACGTTATGGAGCAGCGGAATTGCGGCATTTGACGCGCTTTCAGCGCCTTTTCGTCAGTTGTTGAGCGGCCTTCACGCGGAGCATGATTTTCGCAAATCGTTCCCGGAGTATAAATACCGCAAAAGTGAAGAAGAGCATCAGCGGTGGCTGGCGGCGGTGGCAAAGCACCCGCCATTGCGGCATCCGGTCGTGCGTACCCATCCGGTGAGCGGTAAGCAGGCACTGTTTGTGAATGAAGGTTTTACCACGCGGATTGTCGATGTGACGGAAAAAGAGAGTGAAGCGTTACTCGGATTCCTGTTTACCCATATCACAAAACCTGAGTTCCAGGTGCGCTGGCGCTGGCAGCCCAATGACGTAGCGATTTGGGATAATCGGGTGACGCAACATTACGCCAACGCCGATTACCTGCCGCAACGGCGCATCATGCACCGGGCGACCATTCTGGGTGATAAACCTTACTTTCGTGCCAGCTGATGACTGACGAGTGGCGCTTCGCTTACCGGATCTGACGTGTTGTAGGCCGGATACAGCGAAGCCGCTATCCGGCAAAACACCTTAACGCATAACACCGTTCACTTTGGCCAATGAATGAGGGGAAACACAGGGATTTTGGTTCCCGGAGGGACGCCAAACCCGGTGTCGCCCCGGATATCCCGATCCTAAACTCACGGTGTTAACTTAACGCAGGATTTTTTTCTCTGCCAGATCCAGCGCAAAGTAGCTGAAGATCAGATCTGCGCCCGCACGTTTGATAGCTCCTAAGCTTTCCAGGACGACTTTCTCTTCATCAATCGCGCCCGCCATAGCGGCGAATTTGATCATCGCGTATTCGCCACTCACTTGATAAGCCCCGATCGGCAGTTCGGTACGTTCACGGATATCGCGCAAAATATCCAGATATGCGCCCGCCGGTTTAACCATCAGGCAGTCAGCGCCCTGTGCTTCGTCGAGCAGTGATTCGCGAATTGCTTCGCGACGGTTCATTGGGTTCATCTGGTAGGTTTTACGATCGCCTTTCAGTGCCGTTCCTGCTGCTTCGCGGAATGGGCCATAGAAAGAGGAGGCGAATTTCGTGGAATAGGACATGATGGCAGTGTCGGTGAAACCTGCCGCATCAAGCGCCTGGCGGATAACCTGCACCTGACCGTCCATTGCTGCGGAAGGGGCGATAAAGTCAGCGCCCGCCGCTGCCGCCACCACAGCCTGCTTACCAAGATTGGCAAGCGTTGCATCGTTATCGACGCCGTGTTCGCACAGTACGCCACAATGACCGTGTGAGGTGTATTCGCAGAAACAGGTGTCAGACATCACAATCATTTCCGGCACCGTTTGTTTGCAGATACGCGACATACGCGCCACCAGACCATCTTCCTGCCAGGCATCGCTGCCGGTGTCATCGGTATGGTGTGAAATGCCAAAAGTCATGACGGAACGAATGCCCGCGTTGGCAATGCGCTCAATTTCGCGCGCGAGATGCTTCTCTGGAATGCGCATGACGCCGGGCATTGCTTCAATAGCTTTATAGTCGTCGAGTTCTTCTTCAACAAAGATCGGCAACACCAGGTCATTTAAGCTGAGTGTTGTCTCTTCAAACATGGCGCGAAGCGCAGCAGATTTGCGCAGACGGCGAGGGCGTTGGATTAAGTCTGTCATGGTATGCCTGATGTTTGTGGAATCGAAGACCGTAGTATACCTGAATCTGCGCACGAGTGTTTTACGAAAGTTGGCCTTATGATTCTACTCTCATAATTAATTAAATAAATATTTGAGCAATATTTTGCTATGGGTGGCAAAATATTTACATTGATAATTATTATTTTTGTTTTTTGTATATTTTAAATATTAATTTATTTTTCTTTTATATTGTTATGGTGGTTTTAGGTTATTTGTTGGGTGATTTTATTCTATCTTATGTAATCATGGAAGTGATGTGTGTGTTTTCTTTTTTTTATATCTAATATTTTGATTTTTAATGGTTGTGCTGGTTTTTATTCGGTTTTTTTAAGTGCTTTTATTATTGTCCGAATCCGGACTGATGGGAAAGAAGAATTGAACCTTTTAGTGTGAGTGCCGCATAATCCTCTTTGCAAAATATAATGTTTTCTACGCTTTGGTAATTGATGGATCAACACTATTACGTCCCTGAGGAGGGATGACAAATGCACTCCTGGAAAAAGAAACTCGTAGTCTCAAAATTAGCATTAGCCTGCACTTTGGCAATCACTTCTCAGGCAAATGCTTCCACTGATATATCCGGTACTACTTACACAACGTTTACGCACTATAACGACACCACTTATGCTGACGGCGTTTATTATGATGGCTACGTCGGCTGGAACAACTACGCGACCGATAGCGTTTATAACGGTGATATCTACCCGGTAATCAATAACTCGACCGTTAACGGCGTAATCTCAACCTACTATCTGGATGATGGTCTTTCAACTAACACCAATAGTAATAGCCTGACAATTAAAAACAGCACCGTACACGGAATGATTACGTCAGAGTGTATGAGCGGCGATTGCACTGGTCGCGATGCGACGGGCTATGTCTATGACCGCCTGGCGCTGACCGTTGATAACTCAACGATCGACGATAACTACGAGCACTATACTTACAACGGTACAAATACTGACGGTACTGCGGATGCGCATGTTGTTGACGTTTATAACCTGGGAACAGCAATTACGCTGGATCAGGAAGTTGATTTGGCCATCAGCAACAACGCTCATGTTGCAGGTATTACGCTAACTCAGGGTTACGAGTGGAGTGATGTTGACGATAATACCGTTAGCACGGGTGTGAACAGCAGTGAAGTGTTTAATAACACCATTACAGTGACGGATTCTACCGTGACATCCGGTTCATTGTCTGACGAAGGAACCTCGGGTTGGTTCGGCAATAACGGTAATGCCAGCGATTATAGCGGCACCAGCACGGCTGATGATATCGCTTTAGCGGTTACTGCTAATCCAACGGCAGACAATGCGATGCAGACTACCGCATACTTCAGCAACTCTACTCTGATGGGCGACGTTGTTTTCTCCAGCAATTTCGATGAAAACTTCTACCCCAACGGTGCGGATAGCTACCGTGATACTGACGCGGCTGTCGATACTAACGGCTGGGATGGTACTGACCGTCTGGATTTGACGTTAGATAACGGCAGTAAATGGGTGGGTGCGGCGATGTCTGTACATCAGGTTGATACTGATGGCGATGGTACTTATGACGACGTTGCTGCCGGTACTGATGCAACGTCTACGCTTATCGATATTGCGGCTAACAGCCTGTTGCCATCCTCTACTTTCGGTATTGATAATGGCAACACCGCCTATGACGAAGATGGTCATGTTGTGGGCAATGAAGTTTATCAAAGTGGGCTGTTTAACGTAACGTTGAAAAACGGCTCTCAGTGGGATACCACCAAATCTTCTCTGGTTGACACCTTAAATATCAACAGTGGTTCTGTGGTCAACGTTGCGGATTCTTCTCTGGTGTCAGATACGATTAATCTGGCTAGCGGTGCTGCTCTTAACATCAACGAAGATGGTCATGTAGCGACCGACACGCTGACTGTAGACAACAGTACCGTCACCATTGCCGATGATGTCTCTGCGGGGTGGAACGTCGATGATGCTGCACTGTATGCCAATACCATCAATGTGACGAATAACGGCGTGCTGGATGTGGGCAACAGTGCTGATTACGCGTTGCAGACAGATACCCTGAATCTGACCAGCACGACAGAGACAAATGGCAACGTGAATGCCGGTGTGTTTGATATTCACAGCAACAATTACGTGCTGGATTCTGACCTGAGCAACGACCGTACTAATGACACTACGAAGTCTAACTACGGCTACGGTGTTATTGCGATGAACTCTGATGGCCATCTGACCGTTAATGGTAATGGCGATGCCGACAGTTCTTCTGACCAGTCCGAAGTGGATAACGCAGGTGACCACGTCGCAGCTGCAATCGGTAACTACAAAGTACGTATCGACAACGCCACAGGTGCTGGCTCCGTTGCTGACTACAACGGCAAAGAGCTGATCTATGTGAATGACAAGAACAGCACCGCGACTTTCTCTGCGGCGAACAAAGCCGATTTGGGCGCTTACACTTATCAGGCTGAGCAGAAAGGCAATACTGTTGTAATGCAACAGATGGAGTTGACCGACTACGCAAATATGGCGTTGAGTATTCCGTCTGCTAACAGCAATATCTGGAATCTGGAGCAGGATACCGTTGGTACGCGTCTGAGCAACTCTCGTCATGGTCTGGCAGATAACGGTGGTGCCTGGGTAAGTTACTTTGGTGGTAGCTTCAACGGCGACAACGACACGATTAGCTATGACCAGGATGTCAACGGCATCATGGTGGGTGTTGATTCCAAAGTTGACGGTAACAACGCGAAGTGGATTGTGGGGGCGGCAGCAGGCTTTGCGAAAGGTGACATGAGTGACCGTACAGGTCAGGTAGATCAAGACAGCCAGACTGCCTACATCTACTCTTCTGCCCACTTCGCGAATAACATTTTTGTAGATGGCAGCCTGAGCTATTCTCACTTCAACAACGATCTGTCTGCCTCCATGAGCGACGGTACTTACGTTGACGGCAGCACCAACTCTGATGCCTGGGGCTTCGGTCTGAAACTGGGTTACGACTGGAAATTGGGTGATGCAGGGTATGTCACTCCGTACGGCAGCGTATCTGGTCTGTTCCAGTCTGGTGATGACTACCAGCTGAGCAACGACATGAAAGTTGACGGTCAATCATATGACAGCATGCGCTATGAACTGGGTGTAGATACAGGTTATACCTTCACTTACAGCCAGGATCAGGCTCTGACGCCATACTTCAAACTGGCCTACGTTTACGACGATGCTAATAACGATGCTGACGTAAACGGCGACTCTATCGACAACGGCACCGAAGGTTCTGCGGTACGTGTTGGGTTGGGTACTCAGTTCAGCTTCACCAGGAACTTCAGCGCCTATACCGATGCTAACTACCTCGGTGGTGGTGACGTAGACCAAGATTGGGCTGCAAACGTGGGTGTTAAATACACCTGGTAATTATTTCCTCCTGAGGAAATGGCTCAAAGTTATTTAATCTAAGAAATGCCCGTCAAGGATTCGACGGGCATTATTGCATAGGATGAAAAATGCTCTCGCTGAGTAAACCAGTGAATGAATTTGGTAAACTCGATCAATGTTTGTCTGAATATGGCACTCGCTTCGAGTTATATGACAAAAAACAAATTTTATTTTCTAATGATCTACATAAGGACAATACATTTGTTATCTTAAGTGGTTCTATTTCTCTCTGGAGAGGTGAACACATACTTGTCGGTATCGCTCAGGCTCCCTTTCTCGCCGGGTTATCTGATGGTGTTATGAAAAATGATGTGCAGTATAAATTAATCACGGAAGGTCGCTGCGCTGGATATCATCTTCCTTCTGCTCAAACGATAAAAATAATAGAAAAAAACAATCTGTGGCGCGAAGCATTTTGCTGGTTGGCATGGAAAAACCGCATTATGGAATTGCGTGATTTACAACTGATTGGCCATAATTCTTACGAACAAATCCGGGCCACATTGATCTCAATGAATGAGTGGGATGAAGAATTGCGTTTTCGTATTGGTGTTATGAACTATATTCACCAGAGAACGCGGATTTCACGCTCCGTTGTTGCCGAAGTGCTTGCTGCTCTGCGTAAGGGCGGTTATATCGTAATGAGTAAAGGCAAACTGGTTAGCATCACCCGTTTGCCTTCAGAATACTAAATCAGGATGCAGGAACCACCCGGGGTTTATTTCCGCTTAATTCCGTGACCAGATCGTTGAGACCATCGCTCATACTGGTAAAGCGGGTCTGCGGAGAGCGCGTCACCACGACAAATGCGCCGACATTTTGTTGTGGGATCATTGCCATGTAGGTAATAAAACCGCCACCGCCACCTGTTTTCTGAATGATTCCCGGACGCCCATTCTTCGGCGCCATGTAAACCCAACCCAGTCCCAGGGCATCCGCTTTGCCTGGCACGTCCATGCCGATCACTTTCCTCAACTGCGCACGCTGGTAGATGAGTGTCTGCATGCGGTCAGCCTGGTTGCTACGGTGATAAAAATCAGAAGAGAGATACTGCTGCATCCAGCGCATCATATCTCCAGGCGTTGAGTACACGCCGCCGCTGCCAACAGCCGCTAACGTGTTATTGCAGGGGCTTGCGCCTTTTTCTGCAACCATCAGGCGCTTGCATTGATCGGGCGAAGGGGTAAACGTCGTGTCTTTCATTCCGAGCGGACGGGTGATCTGCTCTTCAAAAATCTGGGTGTAAGGCTTGCCTGAGGCCGTAGCCAGCGCGTCGGCCAGCAGGTCGAACGCCAGGTTAGAATAAGAGGCCTGCGAACCCGGTGACGCTTTTAATGTTGCGGTAGAGAGATAGCTCCAGCGCTGTTCACGGGTTGGCCAGACAAAGACCGGACGATGTGCCGCACCGCCTGGCTGTTCACGCGGCAATGCACTGGTATGGGTCGCCAGATTCACCAGCGTAATCGGTGTTCCCTGATATGTCGGAACGCGTGCGCCAGGGGGCGCATACTTACTCAACGGATCGTGCAGATTCACCGTACCCTGATCGAGTAATTTCACCAGCATTTCACTGGTCATTAATTTGGTGAGTGACGCAATACGAATCACGGAATCCAATTGAGGATGGACGTTATTACCAGGCCGTGTTTCACCAAAGCTACGGAACACACGTTGGTTTCCATCTATCACAACCAGCGCCATTCCCGTGGCGCCACTGCCGTAATAAATATGTTCGGCATATCGATCGACGATATCGGAAGCAAAAACCGGATCGAGGCCAGGCTGGGCCGCGTGGACAGATGTCAATGACGCCGCACAGAGCGCGGCAGAAAAAAGCAGACTACGTTTCAACGGTGGTGTCCATAAGTTAATTGAAGAGAACGGTGCGAGTTTACACACTTCTTCTTTCAGACCGACTCAACGCGACCTGAACGATTTGTTGTATATACTACTCAGCGGCGCCTGCAAAGCGCTAAATAGAGCAATGATAGTGTGAAAAACGTAACGGCGAGTAAATGGGGCTTTTTTTGTTGAGAGTGAATGTTCGCTTTTGTGATCCCAGGCTTGTGGTAACCTCAAGACGCCGGAGAATTTCGTTTTTGTGAAACCCGCCGAAACAATTCCTGAAACCTGGAAAGCGAACTAAGCACCACGATCCTGGTCACAATGGTCGGTTCCGTCTCGTTTATCACGAGAATGAAGCTGCATTACCGCCGTTTATGGCGCAAAAACAGGCAGTCGTCGTCATAACGATAAGAAGTTAGCAGGAGAGCATCATGTTTAAGTCTTTTTTCCCCAAGCCGGGGCCGTTTTTTATCTCGGCATTTATTTGGGCGTTGGTTGCCGTCATATTCTGGCAAGCGGGTGGGGGAGCCTGGGTTGCTCATATCACTGGCGCGTCCGGTAATATTCCTATCAGCGCCGCGCGATTCTGGTCGCTGGACTACCTGGTTTTCTACGCTTACTACATTATTTGCGTAGGGCTGTTTGCGCTGTTCTGGTTTATCTATAGCCCGCACCGCTGGCAGTACTGGTCAATTCTTGGCACCTCGTTGATTATCTTCGTCACATGGTTTCTGGTTGAAGTGGGTGTCGCTGTCAACGCCTGGTATGCCCCATTCTATGACTTGATCCAGACGGCATTAAGTTCGCCGCATAAAGTGACCATCGGGCAGTTCTATCATGAAGTGGGCGTATTTCTCGGTATTGCGCTGATCGCTGTGGTCATTGGCGTGATGAACAATTTCTTTGTGAGCCACTATGTGTTCCGTTGGCGTACCGCCATGAACGAACATTACATGGCGCACTGGCAGCACCTGCGCCACATAGAAGGCGCCGCGCAGCGTGTGCAGGAAGACACCATGCGTTTTGCGTCAACTCTGGAAGACATGGGCGTGAGTTTCATTAATGCCATCATGACGCTGATCGCCTTTTTGCCCGTATTGGTCACGCTTTCCGCGCATGTGCCGGAACTGCCAGTGGTGGGGCATATTCCATATGGTCTGGTGATTGCTGCGATCGTCTGGTCGCTGATGGGCACCGGGTTGCTTGCCGTCGTGGGGATCAAACTGCCGGGACTGGAATTTAAAAACCAGCGCGTTGAAGCAGCTTACCGTAAAGAGCTGGTTTACGGCGAAGATGACGGCAGTCGCGCTACGCCGCCGACTATACGGGAATTATTCAGCGCGGTGCGCCAGAACTATTTCCGTCTCTATTTCCACTATATGTACTTCAATATTGCCCGCATTCTCTATTTGCAAGTGGATAATGTTTTCGGTTTGTTCCTGCTGTTTCCGTCGATTGTTGCGGGTACCATTACGTTGGGTCTGATGACGCAAATCACCAACGTGTTTGGTCAGGTGCGTGGTTCTTTCCAATATCTTATTAATTCCTGGACCACGTTGGTTGAGCTGATGTCTATCTATAAACGTTTACGCAGCTTTGAACGTGAGCTGGATGGGCAAGAAATTCAGGAAGTGACCAACACATTTAGCTAACAAAAGGAAACGTTATGCCGGCGGTATCCCGTCTTTACCCCTTATCATTACTGGCTGTGCTGGTGTTGGCAGGTTGCAGTACCCAACCCTCGCAGCCCTTAAAAAAGGGTGAAAAACCCGTGGATGTGGCAAGCGTGGTGCGCCAAAAAATGCCGGCAAGTGTGAAAGACAGGGATGCCTGGGCGAAGGATCTGGCCAAGACGTTTGAGAGCCAGGGGCTGGCGCCGACGGTCGAAAATGTCTGCTCGGTGCTGGCGGTGGCGCAGCAAGAGTCAAATTATCAGGCGGATCCCGCTGTGCCAGGCCTGAGTAAAATAGCCTGGCAGGAGATCGACAAACGCGCAGAGCGTATGCACATTCCTGTTTTTCTGGTCCATACGGCGTTGAAAATCAACTCCCCGACAGGGAAGAGCTACAGCGAACGTCTGGATTCGGTGAAAACGGAGAAACAGCTCAGCGCCATTTTTGATGATTTTATTAATATGGTGCCGATGGGGCAGAAGCTGTTTGGTTCGCTCAATCCGGTGCACACGGGCGGCCCAATGCAAGTCAGCATCGCGTTTGCCGAGCAGCATACCAAAGGCTATCCGTGGAAAATGGAAGGCACGGTGCGCCAGGAAGTCTTCTCCCGCCGGGGCGGATTGTGGTTCGGTACGTACCATCTGCTGAATTATCCCGCGAATTACAGCGCGCCCATTTTCCGTTTCGCTGATTTTAACGCCGGCTGGTACGCCAGTCGTAATGCGGCTTTCCAGAATGCGGTGGCTAAAGCCAGCGGTGTGAAACTGGCGCTTGATGGCGATCTGATCCGTTACGACAGTAAAGAGCCGGGCAAAACGGAGTTGGCGATACGTAAACTGGCAAACACACTGGGAATGAGCGAGAGCGAGATCCGCCGTCAACTGGAGAAAGGTGACAGTCTGGCCTTTGAAGAGACGGCGCTGTACGGAAAGGTGTATAAGCTGGCGGAAGCCAAAGCAGGCAAAGCGCTACCGAGAGAGATGTTGCCGGGGATTCAACTGGAAAGTCCGAAGATCACGCGTAATCTGACCACCGCATGGTTTGCAAAACGGGTGGATGAACGTCGGGCTCGCTGTATGAATTCTCCGGCCGGATAAGTCCCGGAGTCTGTTGGCTCCGGGTTTATTGATGACGCTGGCGCCAGCGTAGAAACGCGGCAATCACACCGAAAATCAAACACCCCGCGAGGAATGGCACCAGACCAAAAAGGGTGCCGACACCTAAACCAATCTCGACACGTGGTCGTCCGGTTTCCTGCACCTGCATTAAATGTTCGTAGACGCCCGGTGCGTGAACCAGCAGATTTAAAATCTGCGCCCCAGCCCAAAAGCAAAACAGCACAAAGACGGCGTAAGCGATGTTACCTGGAGTGGAGGTAGTATCCCGCTTCTTCCCGCCAAACAAGGATTTTGAGAGAGTGAAATCAGCCATAAAGACCTCCGGGGGAATTCTGCAACTCTGGCGTCATACCAGTGGCTCGCAGTAATTCTGGCAGGTCATCAGATTTGTCAATATCAGAATGATGGTAATTTCGCCCAGGGATTACTCCTGGATTGCAGATTTCTGTTCGTTGTCACAAAACACGATCTTTGCGTTCAGTTGTGTAACATTTCAGAAATTCCGCTTCTGCCACAGACCGTCAGATGTCAATGTGCGAGAATGTTCTTTTATGCCCTGTCCCCGGAGCTGTAATGAACTTGCCTGTAAAAATTCGCCGTGACTGGCACTACTATGCCTTTGCCATTGGGCTTATCTTCATCCTGAATGGGGTGGTGGGGTTATTGGGTTTTGAAGCCAAAGGGTGGCAAACATATGCCGTCGGTCTGGTGACATGGGCCATCAGTTTCTGGCTTTCCGGGCTGATTATTCGCCGTCGTGTGGAAGATGAAGCGGAAGATGCCCGATAACGCGTAGCTATCGGGCTTTATCTGCGTCAAAACATCGCGGTCAGAAGATACCGTTCGACGTTTGACCATGCTTTGTTTACATACTGGTTTTCAGCGCATTGTTAGCCGCGTGGCGCTCCAGCGCCAGCTCGATCAAACGGCTGATCAAATCGGTATAACCCAAACCGCTTGCCTGCCACAGTTTCGGATACATGCTGATGTTGGTAAACCCTGGCAGGGTGTTGATCTCGTTGATCACCACCTCATTGTCTGGCGTTAAGAACACATCGACGCGCGCCATACCTGCACAACCCAGCGTTTGATACGCCTGAACGGCGATCTCACGGATCTTTTCGTTCACTTCAGGGGCGATCGCCGCAGGGATCACCACTTTCGCGCCGTTATCGTCAATGTACTTGGTGTCGTAGGCGTAAAAATCGCTGTTCAGGACAATCTCGCCACAGGTACTGGCTTGCGGATGATCGTTGCCGAGAACGGCGCATTCGATCTCACGACCCTTGATGCCTTTCTCAACCACCACTTTATGATCAAACTCAAATGCCAGTGCCACGGCCAGATGATACTGCGCTTCGTTGGTGACTTTGCTGACACCAACGGAAGAGCCCTGGTTCGCCGGTTTAACAAACAGCGGCAGACCGAGACCCGCTTCAACCTCTGCAAAACTGACCGTATTGCGGTTGGTGCGAGTGAGCGTTATAAAAGGGGCGATATTCAACCCGGCATCGCGCAGCAGGCGCTTAGTGATATCTTTGTCCATACAGGCCGCAGAGCCGAGCACATCGGAACCGACGAACGGTAAATTTGCCACACGCAGCATGCCCTGTAGGGAACCGTCTTCACCGAGCGTTCCATGAACGATAGGGAAAATGACATCAACCGTTTGCAGCGGCTGGCCGTTCTGCGCGTCAATGAGCTGGTGCTCTTGTTTGCCAGGCACCTGCGCCAGACTTGTGGCTGAAGGACGCAGCGCAATATGAGCGGGGTCGTCTGCGTTCAGCAGATAGTTACTGGCATCGTTAACGTGCCATTGCCCTTGTTTATCAATGCCTAACAGCACAACATCAAAGCGGGTCTTGTCGATGGCATCGACAATATTTTTTGCCGATTGCAAAGACACTTCATGTTCCGCCGACTTACCACCAAATACGATTCCTACCCGCAATTTCGCCATCTTAAAAACCCATTCCGTGAAACGCAAAGCGTATACATTACCACGACAAAACGAGGGTTTCGCGAGCTTCTGCCATATTGTTTCGAACAGACCGGAGACAACGACTCTGCTACACGCAGGTCAAAGCACAATTCCCTGCGAATTATATGGATTCATGTGATGTGTTTCACAAATCTGATGAACGGGGAGATAAAATGTCAGTGGCGGGTATCGCTGCCCTGGGTTCCACTTTTGCTCTCTTCAGGTCGACCCGAAGAGGACGTCGCAGATCATCTCTGGACGTGCAGATTGTTCTGTAATGTTCGTGCCTTAACCTGCTCAACAATTAAGCCTGTCAGCATCAACATGTATTATTGCGAGGTAACATAAGTGAAATTAGCTGGCTATTCATAACTTTATATTATGATATGGCGTGAACATTGATTTTTGTATTTTATTAATATGAAACTATTTGGATTTGAGAAACGTTTCGCTGATTAATTCAATGTGATTATTAACACAAAGTCTTTCCTTAATCATAAAAATACTACTTTCATCCCCTAGGCAGTGATGAATCATAATGATACCGTCAACCTACTTCGGATAAGGAAATGCGTCTATGAAAAACCTCATTTCAGAGTTGTTGTTTAAACTCGCCCAAAAAGAAGAAGAGTCGAAAGAACTGGTTGCTCAGGTAGAGGCGTTAGAGATTATTGTCACCGCAATGCTGCGTAATATGGCGCAGGTTGAGCAGCAAAGGCTGATTCACCAGATAGAGGGCGCACTTGAAGACGTAAAGCCGGATGCCAGCGTTCCGGATAACGATACGGAATTGCTGCGCCAGTACGTAAAGAAGTTATTGAGGCATCCTCGTAGCTGATCGTATTCAGGGACAATAACTGTCATATTGCTGTCATATCAGATACCTATAGTCGCTTTGTTTTTATGCTTGTCATACTTCACATTGCATTTACTGCAATTCGAATTATTCAGAGCATATTTTTATGTATTTATACATGGAGAAAATAAAGTGAAACAAAGCGCTATTGCTATTGCCCTGATCTCTCTGTTTTTTATCCCCGCAACGTATGCCGGGTCTTCATCTGTGGCTGTCCTGGAGAATCGTGCAGCACAGGGCGATATTACGACCCCAGGTGGTGCTCGTCGTTTAGCGGCCGATCAAACTTCTGCTCTGCGGGATTCACTCAGTAATAAACCCGCTAAAAATATCATTCTGCTGATTGGCGATGGTATGGGGGACTCGGAAATAACAGCCGCGCGAAATTATGCCGAAGGGGCGGGTGGCTTTTTTAAAGGCATTGATGCGTTACCTTTGACGGGACAGTACACCCATTACGCGCTGGATAAAAAAACCGGCAAACCCGATTATGTGACGGATTCCGCGGCCTCCGCGACGGCCTGGACGACGGGCGTAAAAACCTATAACGGCGCGTTGGGTGTCGATATCCACGAAAAAGGTAACACCACCATTCTGGAAATGGCAAAAGCGGCGGGCCTGGCAACGGGGAATGTCTCCACGGCGGAATTACAGGATGCGACACCGGCGGCGCTGGTGGCACATGTGACCTCCCGAAAATGCTACGGCCCAACTGTCACCAGCGAAAAATGCCCGACAAATGCGCTGGAAAAAGGCGGTAAAGGCTCTATTACTGAACAATTACTGAATGCGCGCGCGGACGTCACGCTTGGCGGCGGCGCAAAAACTTTTACTGAAACGGCGAAAGCAGGCGAATGGCAGGGAAAAACACTGCGTGAACAGGCGCAGGCTCGCGGCTATCAGTTAGTCAGCGATGCCGCAACGCTGGCTGATGTGCGCGAAGCTAACCAGGATAAACCGCTGCTGGGATTATTCTCTGACGGCAACATGCCCGTACGCTGGGAAGGTCCGAAAGCGTCTTACCACGGCAATATTGATAAACCGGCAGTGACCTGTACGCCAAATGTGAAGCGCAACGACACCGTGCCGACGCTGGCGCAGATGACCGACAAAGCGATCGAACTGCTGAGCAAAAATGAGAAGGGGTTCTTCCTGCAGGTGGAAGGGGCGTCTATCGATAAGCAAGATCATGCGGCTAACCCCTGCGGGCAGATTGGCGAAACGGTCGATCTGGACGAGGCTGTGCAGCGCGCGCTGGAATTTGCGAAGAAGGATGGCAACACGCTGGTGGTGGTGACCGCCGATCATGCGCACGCCAGCCAGATTGTTGCGCCGGACACCAAAGCGCCGGGACTGACACAGGCGCTCAACACCAAAGATGGCGCGGTGATGGTGTTAAGCTACGGAAACTCAGAAGAAGAATCGCAGGAACATACCGGCAGCCAGCTACGTATTGCCGCATATGGCCCACATGCCGCCAATGTGGTGGGGCTGACGGACCAAACCGATCTGTTTTACACCATGAAAGCGGCTCTGGGACTGAAGTAAACGGCACCTGGCGGTAATACTTTTACCGTCGGGTGGTAATTTCGTCGTAAGCAGCCAGACTTAATGACACGAAATCCTTCAGATTATAGAGATTAAATAATTCGAGTTTCCTGAAGGATTAGGGGCCTATCCCATTAGGCTATTTCACTTGTCATTTTGGCCCTGGGCAGTGCTCACAAAGGTTTACCTTTGAACGCCCCTGGGCGGCCCGTTAGGGTGAGCGTAGCGAATCAAATCCTCACGTACTACGTGTACGCTCCGGTTTTTCCGTGCTGTCCGTGTCCAAACTGACTACGCCAATTACGCCTACTGGGATAGGCTCTAAGTGTGTAAATACCCACAAAAGGATGGTGCGATGAAAATAACATCACTGGTTGCCTTGCTTTTTGGTTTGGTGTTTTTAACGACCGTCGGCGCTGCCGAGAAAACCTTAACACCGCAACAACAGCGTATGACAACCTGCAATCAGCAGGCGACAGCAGAAGCGCTGAAAGGGGATGCCCGTAAAACCTATATGAGTGATTGCCTGAAGAACAGCACGTCTGCACCGGGTGAGAAAAGTTTGACTCCCCAGCAGCAGAAAATGCGTGAGTGCAATGTGCAGGCGACAGAACAATCTCTGAAAGGCGACGATCGCAATAAGTTTATGAGTGCCTGCCTGAAAAAAGCTGCGTAGTACAATACGGTAAACTGTAGTGCTAACGGGTGAGATGAGAAAATCACTCACCCGAAATATCATACTTTCACCGCAAGCCCCGTCTCTATAATTTGGGAAAATTGTTTCAGAATGTTCCCAATAATTATGAATGATGAAAGCTTTTACAAAAAAACGGTAGCGCCGGGGGGAGAACCCGCCATACCGCCTCCCAATGACCACCAGCGTTCCGGGTTGCGCTTCGCCCGGCGAGTCAGGTTGCCGCGAGCAGTTGGACTGGGATGGATGTTCTTTCCGGTTTCTGCCGCACTGGTTGATCAGTCTGTTGCGGGAGGATGGTGGCTATTTTTGGTGGGATGGGCTTTTGTCTGGCCGCATCTGGCGTGGCAACTGGCGAGCAAAGCCATCGATCCTTTAAGCCGTGAAATATACAACTTAAAAGCTGACGCAATCCTTGCGGGAGTTTGGGTCGGCGTGATGGGCGTCAATATCCTCCCCTCGACGGCATTACTGATGATGATGTGCATGAATCTGATGGGGGCTGGCGGTGTACGGCTGTTCGTCGCCGGGATCGTATTGATGGTTGTTTCTAGCCTGGTGACATTGCAGCTAACCGGTATCACTGTGGCTTTTGGCAGCGCGCAGCTGGAATGGTGGCTCTGCCTGCCTGTGATTGTGATGTACCCATTGTTGTTTGCCTGGGTCAGTTATCAGACGGCGACGAAACTGGCAGAGCATAAGCGCCGGTTGCAGGTGATGAGTACTCGGGATGGAATGACGGGCGTCTATAACAGACGGCATTGGGAAATTTTATTACGTAATGAATTCGATAATTGTCGTCGCTATAACCGCGAATCCACACTGCTGATTATCGATATTGACCACTTTAAGAGCATCAATGACACCTGGGGCCATGACGTTGGCGACGAAGCGATAGTGGCGCTAACGCGACAATTGCAGATGACCTTACGCGGTAGCGATGTGATTGGCCGCTTTGGCGGTGATGAGTTTGCGGTCATCATGTGTGGCACACCTGCGGAAAACGCCATTGCCGCAATGTCGCGGGTACACGAAAAATTGAACACATTGCGTTTGTCATGTGCGCCGCAGGTCACGTTACGTATTAGCGTGGGGATTGCGCCATTGACCTCACAACTTGGACACTATCGTGAGTGGTTGAAATCCGCGGATATTGCGCTTTACAAAGCAAAGAACGCCGGACGTAACCGCACCGAAGTGGCGGCCTGACGTCCAGCGATATTCTCAGGATTTACTGAGATTCTCAGACTTTTCCATACACTTCGCCATCGCTTCGATAACGGCAGCACGGAAGCCACGTTCTTCGAGGATTCGAACCGCTTCAATGGTGGTACCGCCCGGTGAACACACCATGTCTTTCAATTCGCCAGGATGTTTACCGGTTTCCAGAACCATTTTCGCCGATCCCATGACGGCCTGCGCCGCGAATTTATACGCCTGAGCGCGCGGCATTCCTCCCAGAACAGCGGCATCCGCCATCGCCTCAATAAACATAAAGACATAGGCTGGCGAAGAGCCGCTGACGCCGACAACCGGGTGGATCATGGATTCTGCGATGATCTCGGCTTCGCCAAAGCAACGGAAAATATTCAATACATCGGCGGTGTCTTCCGGGGTGACCAGGGCATTTGGCGTCACGGAGGTCATCCCGGCATTGACCAGCGAAGGCGTGTTTGGCATTGCGCGAATAATTTTACGATCGTGCCCCAGCGCACGGGCGAGTTGGTCGAGAGTAACCCCCGCTGCAATCGAGACCACCAGCGAATCTTTGCTCAGGCTGGAGGTGATTTCACTCAACACTTTAATCATAATGCCGGGTTTTACAGCGCCAAAGACGATATCTGCAACCTGTGCCACTTCTTGCGCGGTTTGCGCCGGGTTAATGCCGTACTGCTCATGCAGGGCGGCAACGTTGTCGGGGGATGGGGTATAGACCCAGATTTGCCCCGGGAGAACCTGGCCGCTCGCAATCAGGCCGCCAAGAATCGCTTTTCCCATGTTGCCACAACCGATGAAACCGATTTTCTTCTCCATCACGTCACTCCCCCTGGGTGATATTCATTGTTTTGATGAGTAAAGCGTAGCTTAACGCGGAATGAGAATGTTCAGAAGGAGAAACAGCACTTTGACGGAAGGCAAAAGCACGAGACAATGTAAAAATGCACATCAGTAAGGAGCGGTTATGACAATATGGGTGGATGCTGACGCGTGTCCGAATGTAATCAAAGAAATTTTATACCGCGCCTCTGAGCGGATGCAGATGCCGTTGATCCTGGTCGCGAACCAAAATTTACGTGTCCCGCCATCACGATTTATCCGCACGTTGCGCGTGCCCGCCGGTTTTGATGTGGCGGATAATGAGATCGTACGTCAGTGTGAAGCCGGCGATTTGGTTATCACAGCAGACATTCCGTTGGCTTCTGAAGTCCTGGGGAAAGGGGCGGCGGCATTAAATCCGCGCGGAGAGCGGTATAGCGAATCCACCATCCGTGAACGTCTGACAATGCGTGATTTTATGGACACGTTGCGCGCCAGTGGGATCCAGACCGGCGGTCCGGACAGTCTTTCGCCGCGCGATCGCCAACACTTCGCCGCTGAACTGGATAAGTGGTGGCTGGAAGTTCAGCGCAGGGCTCGGTAACTGCAATTTTATCTTTACACTTCATTGCCTGCGATTTCTTGTTATAGTAAGGATGCACGGTATATCACATTCTTTTTGGAATGATTTATTTACACTTAACGATGTACTAGTTTGGTGGTATGATTATTACTTTAACGACATCCGATTCCGCATGTTTGCGGCTCTCCTGGGAACTCCCGTTATGACGCAACCCCTTTTTCTTGTTGGCCCACGAGGCTGTGGTAAGACAACAACCGGTATGACGCTTGCCCGGGCGACCGATTTCCAGTTTGTTGATACCGACCAGTGGTTGCAGTCACATGTACAAATGACCGTAGCGGAAATGGTCGAGAGAGAAGGGTGGGACGGTTTTCGCGCCAGGGAAACGACAGCGCTTCAGGCGGTTACAGCACCATCAACGGTAGTGGCTACCGGTGGCGGGATTATTCTTACGGAATACAACCGACATTACATGCGTAATAACGGTACGGTTTTCTATTTATGCGCTCCGGTGTCGGTATTGGTTGAGCGCCTGGAAGCGGCGCCGGAAGAGGGACTGCGCCCCACCTTAACGGGGAAACCGTTGAGTGAAGAGGTGCGGGACGTGCTTGAACAACGCGACGCGCTGTACCGTGAAGCGGCGCATTACATTGTTGATGCGACTAAAAATCCGGAGCAGGTGGTGGGTGAAATTCTCGCGGCTCTGTCGCAAGCGCAACTACGTCAGCAGGGCGGCGTCTATACTTAATGTTCATCCCGTTGTATTAAAGGAGGAACCATGCCGAACAATCCCCTCTATCCGCGAAAAGCCTGGATTGTCACCCTTGAAAAAGGGGTACCAGGCCAGACGGTGCTCCGCTACCAGCTTCGGGCCGATTATCCCAAACCAGACTCTTTGATCAGCGAGCACGCCAGCGAAGAAGACGCGCTGGACGCTAAAAAACGCTATGAAGACCCTGATAAAACCTGATGCAGCCATAACTCAGAAAGGACTCTGAGTGTGCCAGGATCACATTTATCGCGCTCTGCTAAAACTGAAAATTAAACAATAACAATCTGGTACTGGAGTTAATTGGAATCTTTACACAACGTGTTGCGTAACTGCTGCTACGCTTTTTGGCATTTATAGCGCAGGTAAGTGTTCAAATATTTACCGGGAATTAACGACGAAGTATAAGAAGGCGGAGCATAAAAATGAGTGCGTCGTTGGCTATTCTCACTATTGGTGTCGTACCAATGAGTGAAGTCTTACCTCTCTTAACAGAGTATATCGACGAGCAACATATCTCTCACCATAGCCTGTTGGGCAAAATGTCGCGTGAGGATGTGATGGCGGATTATGCGGTGGCGCCAGGTGATGCTCCCCTGCTGACGTTGCTCAGCGATAATCAACTTGCCCATGTATCCCGCCAGAAGGTCGAGCGGGATCTACAAAGTGTGGTGGAAGTGCTGGATAACCAGGGCTACGACGTGATCCTGTTAATGAGCACCTCGCCGCTCAACAACATGACGGCCCATAATACGATTCTGCTTGAGCCATCACGTATTATTCCGCCGCTGGTGGCGTCGATTGTCGACGGGCATCAGGTGGGGGTGATTGTTCCGGTTGAGGCGTTACTGGACGCCCAAACCCAAAAATGGCAGGTATTACAGACACCGCCGGTCTTTTCGTTGGCGAATCCCATCCATGGTACTGAACAGCAATTGATTGATGCGGGGAAGGCGTTGCTGGAACAAGGCGCTGATGTTGTCATGCTGGATTGCCTCGGTTTTAACCAGCGTCATCGTGATTTGCTGCAAAAGGCGCTGGATGTTCCGGTTTTACTTTCTAATGTGTTGATTGCGCGACTGGCATCAGAATTACTTGTTTAATTTTGCGTGACAGGCAGAAGGTCAGGCCCCTATATTGAGAATTAACTTAATCATAAAACAGGGCCAGTTGTATGCTACAAAGCAATGAGTACTTTTCCGGCAAAGTGAAATCAATCGGTTTTACCAGCAGCAGTACTGGCCGCGCCAGTGTTGGCGTGATGGCTGAAGGTGAATATACCTTCGGTACTGCAGCACCGGAAGAAATGACGGTGGTTAGCGGCGCGTTGAATGTTCTGCTACCGGGGGAGACCCAGTGGCAAGTGTTTGCCGCAGGCGAGGTGTTTAACGTTCCCGGCAATAGCGAATTCCATTTGCAGGTGGCAGAGCCGACCTCCTATCTTTGCCGCTATCTGTAATGTGGTTCCCTCTCCATCGGAGGTAATGCTGCTTAGTTAAGGAATTATCGAGAACCTGTCACTCTGGTGAAAGGTGACGTTCACTTTAGGTCCACAGCCCCTCTGAAATCACTCTACCTGTGAACGGGTTAAGGGTGCGGCGATAGCACCCTTAACCCGTTCACGGGACATGGAATACCAGAGAAGCGAAGAACATGAGGTGAACGGAACCGTTCGCAAAACCAGCATGTTGGCCGTTCCGGGTAAATGCCACATGGCTTTTCGGTTTGCCAGCGCTTAACTGATTGACATTATTCCATCGGGAGAGGGAATGCTGTGCAACTAGCGTTGCGCTTCGCCACCCAGCCCTTCGACCAGGCTTTTAATCAGAGCCGCCAGCTCGCCGGTCATCAGGATAAAATCGGCATCAAAACGTTGGGCAAAATCTTCCCGATCAATATCTTCGTTTTGATCGCGCAGCTCATCACAGAACTTCAGGCGTTTGATCGAGCCGTCGTCGCACATCAAAAATTGGATCCGTTGCTGCCAGTCAAGCGCCAGTTTGGTGACGACTTTACCTGCTTCAATGTGATTGGCGATTTCGGTGCTGACCAGATCCTGCTTCTTCGCGCGGATCACGCCGCCATCTTCGAGCATGGCTTTCAGTTCGGCTTCATCCAGCAACTGGAATCCCTGGGCAACCGTACCAGAACGCACCCACTCGGTGAGGGTTAATTCGATAGGATTTTCCAGCGTCAATGGAACCACTGGCAAGGAACCGAGGCACTTACGCAGCAGCGCCAGCGTATCTTCCGCTTTTTTGGCGCTCGCGCAGTCGACCATGATCAGGTCATTCACCGTGTCTATCCACATCATTGTCTGATTAAAACGGCTAAAGGCGCGTGGCAACAGGGAGTGCAGCACTTCATCTTTCAGCGAATCTTTTTCAGTCTTCTTCAGCTTGCGGCCCTGATCGGCTTCCAGTTTGGCGATTTTCGCTTCCAGCGCCTGTTTGATCACCGGCGCAGGCAGGATCTTCTCTTCTTTGCGCGCGCAAATAATAATTTGGCCATTGGCGGTATGCGTTAATGCATCGCTGTGCGATCCCATCGGCGGTACCCAGCCCATTTTTGCCATATCCTGGCTACCGCAAGGGGTAAACGTCATCGAGGACAGCTGTTTTTCCATCTCCTCAGCACGCAGAGAAACGTCGCGGCTAAGACGGTAAACCATTAAATTTTTGAACCACAGCATGATAATTTCCACGGCCTTGTCGTTAAATGCAGCGGGTATTGATACCCAAAGAGTTCGAGTTGCAGGAAGGCGGCAACGCAGAGAGCCCCGGGAGCTTACTGAAGTAAGTGACTGGGGGGAGCGAGGAGAGCCGACGCATCTGCAACTTGAAGGATGCCGGGTATAATAACGAATTGTCGACGGGCTTGCATTGCCAATCAGGAAGCTCGCTTCTACTCTGTTGATATTTCATAAAATGAGGAGCGTCGTGTGCGTATAGGTATTGATTTGGGTGGGACCAAAACAGAGGTCATTGCGCTCGGTGATGCGGGGGAACAGTTGTTTCGCCATCGTCTGCCCACGCCGCGCGACGATTATCGACAAACGATTGAGACCATTGCCACACTGGTGGAAATGGCTGAAAAGGCGACCGGGGAGACGGGAACCGTGGGAATGGGAATTCCGGGTTCCATTTCGCCCTACACCGGGGTGGTGAAAAACGCCAATTCCACCTGGCTTAACGGTCAGCCGTTTGACAAAGATCTGAGTACGCGTCTTAACCGTGAAGTCCGGCTCGCCAATGATGCCAACTGCCTGGCGGTGTCTGAAGCCGTGGACGGCGCGGCGGCGGGCGCGCATACGGTTTTTGCCGTGATTATCGGCACCGGATGTGGCTCAGGCGTGGCGCTGAACGGCCGTGCGCACATCGGAGGCAATGGGACCGCGGGTGAGTGGGGGCATAATCCGCTGCCGTGGATGGACGACGATGAGCTTCGCTATCGCGCAGAAGTCCCCTGTTATTGCGGTAAACAAGGCTGCATTGAAACGTTTATCTCTGGCACCGGTTTTGCCACAGATTATCATCGCTTGAGCGGTAACCCGCTGAAAGGCAGTGAAATTATTCGACTGGCGGAAGAACAGAACGCCACAGCGGAACTGGCGCTGAGTCGCTATGAATTGCGACTGGCGAAATCGTTAGCGCATGTGGTGAACATTCTTGATCCGGACGTCATTGTGCTAGGCGGCGGGATGAGTAATGTCGACAGGTTGTACCAAACGGTGCCGTCGTTAATTAAACCGTTTGTTTTTGGCGGTGAATGCGAGACGCCGATTCGCAAAGCGCTGCATGGTGACTCCAGCGGCGTGCGCGGTGCGGCCTGGCTGTGGCCGCAAACGTGATGGTGTAACGCGTTGCCGGAGGGGGCAGCTGCACCTCCGGCAACTCGGGCTATTCCACAGCAAATATCCTGTCCAATTTGCTATAGCCCAGTCCATTGATCTTCTTCACTTTGATCTGTACGGGGATCCGTTCTTTCATCGCTTCGACATGGCTTATCACCCCGATGGTTTTGCCCGTTGCGTTCAGTGCATCCAGTGCATCCAGCGCGGTGTCCAGCGTTTCACTGTCCAGGGTGCCAAACCCTTCATCAAGGAACAGGGAGTCAATTCGCGTTTTATGGCTGACCAGATCCGACAACGCCAGCGCCAGTGCCAGGCTCACGAGGAAACTCTCGCCGCCGGAAAGCGTACGGGTGTCGCGCACGGCATCGGCTTGCCAGGTATCGACCACTTCCAGCTCCAGCGCTTCACTGGCTTTGCGTTGCAGTAAATAGCGTCCGTGCAGGCGTGTCAGCTGATTGTTCGCCAGCCAGACCAGATTATCCAGCGTGAGTCCCTGTGCAAACTTGCGGAATTTATCGCCCTCTTTAGAGCCGATGAGCGCATTGAGATACCCCCAGTCTTCCACTTGCTGCGCGGCTTTTTCTATTTCCAGCATCAGAGACTGTTGCTGCTGACGATTTTCGGCGTCTTGCTTAAGTTGCTGGCGGATTTCGCCCTGGTGGGTGGTGTTTTCACGAAGCTGGGCGTTGATCTGCGTCAGCTCCTGTTGGATCTGTTCCGCCGTCAGGGTGATGTCCAGCGCTGCGGGAGGCTGCTGCTGGTGTTCTGCTAACGCCTGGGCTGCCTGTGTCGCTAATGTCTGCGCCTGCTGTAACTGGTTTTCCAGCGACTGGCGGAGTTGCTCAAGACGGCTAACGGTTTCATCGTCCAGCAAGGCGGCGAGGAACGCGGTCTGGTCGTCGAAGACACTGGCCTGCAACGCGGTGTTGAAATGGGTCTGAGCGTCTGCGGCTCGCTGTGTTTCCTGTGCTTCCTGCTGCTGCAACGTTTGCCATTGACTCTGTAACGAAACGCACTCGTCATGCACCTGTCGCCAGTTATCCAGAGACAGAGGGGCGTCATCGTCAATGGCGATATCGGTAGCCGGTAGCGTCTCCAGCAGCGGGGTTAATTGGGCAATTCGCGGTTGCAGTTCGGTCAATTCCGTCTGGCGGTGCTGCCATGTTTGCGCTTCCTGCGTTCTTGCGCTGAGCCAGGCATCTTCCTCGCCTTCACCCGGCAGTGACAGCGCGTAGCGGGTCACATCGGCTAACAGAGATGCGTGGCGTTGCGCGATCTGCTGTTGAAACTGCGTCACCTGCTGAGTGTGCGCCGCGATTTGCGCCATCAGGACGTGTCGTTGGCTCAGTTGATGCAACTGGTGCTCGTATTCATCCTGCGCGGCCAGCCAGGGCGAAATATCGTCCTGCGGTTGTAGCGAAATATGCAGGCTGGCGCACTGCGTTTGCCATTCCTGAGTAAGTGCTTGCTCTTCTTTTAACAGCGTCTGCGCTTCGCTTTCGTCACGCTGTAATTGCTGCGTGAGGGTGTCGAGTTGCCCGCGCAATGCGGCACCTTCTTCTGCCAGCGTTTTGACCTCTTTTTCCAGCGAATCGCGCCGTGCCTGATTCACACCAGGTTCGAGGGCCTGATAGACCTCTACAGCAGGGTGTTCGGTGGAACCACACAGCGGGCATGGCTGGCCGGATTGCAGCAATGCCCGCTGGCTTTCCAGGTCTTTAATCCGCGCTTCCTGTTCGCAAATCGTTTTGACATCAAGGAATTGCTGGTTTTTCTCTTTATAACGCAGCCGTTTTTCTTCAAGCGCGGTATTACGCTGAGCCTGTTCTTGCTGGCTGTGTTTAATAGCCGCCTGTAACTGTGCTAACCGTTTCTGTTTTGGCGCGATCTGTCCGTGGAGCGAGGCGAGGCGCTGGCGCTGCGGGCGAAGCCCTGCGTGTTGTGCGAGCGCTTGCGTCACCTCTTCGGCAGACAAATCCAGCGTTTGAGCCGGGAGCGCGTCAAGCTTACGGGTGTCGTTTTCTTGTTGCTGTTGCCATTTGAGCAACTGCGCTTTGTCGCTGGACTGCTGTGCAAACAGCGCGCGCCAGCCAGCCAGTTCACTGCCCCAGACGCGAAAACGATCGTGTTCGGTTAGCCATGCCGTTAGCGTCTGCTGTGTGGCGTGCAGTGCAGCAGACTGGCGTTGGGCATGGGCGCGAAGGCGATAGCGCAACGATAATGAACTCTGTAAGCGAGTGTTCACTTCCTGAATCTGCTGGCGCGTGCGGGCAACAGTAGCGGCTTGTTCCTCAATCCGCTCCCACAAGGGTCGGAGTTGTCGCGCCGGTTGCGCCAGCTTCAGCGCCGCTAACTGCGGCTGCGCGTTTGCCTGCGCCTCTTGCGCCAACTGTAATGCCTGCTGGCGACGAGTGACTTCTGTATGCAGTTCATTCTGGCGAGTCAGCCATTGCACGTGGTGCTGCTGCGTTTGTTGGCGCGTGAGGGACTGTTTTTCTTCGTCAGTAAGTACCTGCAAACGTTCCGTGAGCGCCTGCAGTTGCTCGGGGGCGAGCAGAGCAACACCACTGGCCTGCGCCTGCAGTTTTTCCAGTTCGGTACGGGCCGTTTTGTGTTTCTCAAAGACCATTGCCGAAATCTGGCCATAAATTTCGGTGCCGGTCAGCTCTTCCAGCAGTTCGGCGCGCTCTTTGGGTTTGGCGTTCAGGAAGGCGGCAAACTGTCCCTGCGACAACAGCATAGAACGGGTAAAACGTCCGTAATCCAGCCCGGTCAGCGCGGCGGTCATCTCCAGCTTGTCTTTGACTTTATCGGCGAGAATTTTTCCGTCGGCGCAGCGCGCCAGCTCCACGCGAGGCGTCTGCAAATTACCGTCTGGCTGATTGCGGGCGCGGTTTTGGCTCCAGAACGCGCGGTACGCTTCGCCTTTGACCTCAAATTCGACCTCCGCCAGACACTCTGCGGTGTCGCGGGTCATCAGATCGTTTTGTGACTGTGAAAGCGTGCTCAGGCGCGGCGTTTCGTGATACAGCGCGAGGCAAATGGCATCCAGCAGGGTGGTTTTTCCCGCACCGGTCGGGCCGGTGATGGCAAACAGTCCGTTGCTGGCGAACGGTTCCGCCGTAAAATCGATTTTCCATTCCCCTTTCAGGGAGTTCAGGTTTTTCAGGCGCAGGCTGATGATTTTCATGCGTCATGTTCCC
This sequence comes from Citrobacter sp. NCU1, assembly GCF_010231475.1. Classification (GTDB taxonomy): domain Bacteria; phylum Pseudomonadota; class Gammaproteobacteria; order Enterobacterales; family Enterobacteriaceae; genus Citrobacter_D. The sequence goes on from NZ_NRDO01000016.1 coordinate 56,700, forward strand.
CGGCGAGCGTGTGTAAGGTGGTACTGAACAACTGATTGAGACGTTCACGCTGAGGAACCTCCAGTTCTTCCAGCGCCAGACGACGCTCAAACACCTCTTCCACGCTCAGTTCGCTCAGGGTTTCGCGCCGCTCATTCGCCATGCTTCGCTCACGTTGTTCCCGACTACGCCGCACCAGCAGGACTTCTACCGGGAGATCGTCGGTTAACGCCTGAATTTTTCGCTGCATATCGTGCAGGTATTCGTCAGTGGTAATTTCAATATCCAGCCACACAGGCGGATGCTGCGCCGCGTTCTTAAACGACGCCAGTTGTTCGGTAATGGCCGCTAAATCGCCTTTCAGCACCGCCAGCGGCTGGGTGACCGGAACGGTGAGGTTTTCTGTTGAATGCAGTTTTCCATTTTCGAAACTCACCAGATGCACGCATTTGCTTTTTCCGCACTCATCAAAGCTGAGCGCGATAGGCGAACCGCAGTAGCGAATATGCTCCGTCCCGCCAATCACCTGCGCCCGGTGAATATGTCCCAGCGCAATGTAATCGGCAGGGGGGAAATTTTGCGCCGGAAAAGCATCCAGGGTGCCAATGTAGATGTCACGTACCGCGTCACTTTTACTGGCACCGACGGTCGTCAGGTGCCCCGTGGCGATAATCGGTAGCGGTTGATCGCCGCGCAACTCGCAGGCCTGTTGATATTGTTGCTGATAATAGTCGGTAATGGTGGTGAGCAGGTGCTGCTGTTTTTCGCGACCGCTGAAGCCCGCCTGACTGGTGATGATGTCACGCGGACGTAAAAACGGAATCGGGCACAGTACGGCACCTGGCGTACCGTCGCGGCGGTGAAGATAGTGCGGCGCATGTCCCGCGCTGGCGACCACGGTCGTGTTCAGAAACGCCAGAATCTCGCGTGACTCGTTGAGCGTGGCGACAGAATCATGGTTTCCGGCTAATACCACCAGATGACAGCCTGTTTGCTGTAAATTGACGACAAAACGGTTGTACAGCTCGCGGGCATAGCTCGGTGGCGAGCCCGTATCAAAAATATCGCCTGCAACAATAATCGCATCCACCTGTCGGGATTGTGCAGTTTCCAGCAGCCAGTCAAGAAAGGCCTGGTGCTCGGCGGCGCGGCTTTTACTGTAGAAGTTTTGGCCGAGATGCCAGTCAGAGGTGTGTAGGATGCGCATAACAGTTCCATGGCGAAAAAGCGTGAACGGGATTATAACCTTTCAGAGAGGTTAATATCTTGTTTATGGGGTGTCATAAATCAACAATCTGGCGTAGGTATTGACACTTTTTTTCATAAAACTGTCATAAATCTGACGCATAATGGCGCCGCATTGATAATGATGACTAGCAACTCTATAACAGGGCAAATCATGGCGAGACGTATTCTGGTCGTAGAAGATGAAGCTCCAATTCGCGAAATGGTCTGCTTCGTGCTCGAGCAAAATGGCTTTCAGCCAGTCGAGGCCGAAGATTATGACAGTGCAGTGAACCAACTGAATGAACCCTGGCCGGATCTGATCCTGCTGGACTGGATGTTGCCGGGCGGCTCTGGCCTTCAGTTCATTAAACATCTCAAACGTGAAGCGATGACCCGCGAGATTCCCGTCGTCATGCTCACGGCCAGAGGCGAAGAGGAAGACCGCGTGCGTGGACTGGAGACGGGGGCGGATGACTATGTCACAAAACCGTTTTCGCCTAAGGAGCTGGTCGCGCGGATCAAAGCGGTCATGCGGCGCATTTCACCGATGGCGGTCGAAGAGGTGATTGAGATGCAAGGACTGAGTCTCGACCCGACATCGCACCGCGTGATGACCGGGGAAAACCCGCTTGATATGGGACCTACCGAATTCAAATTGCTGCACTTCTTTATGACGCATCCCGAACGCGTCTACAGTCGTGAGCAACTGCTAAACCACGTTTGGGGCACCAACGTGTATGTGGAAGACCGCACGGTCGACGTCCATATTCGCCGCCTGCGTAAAGCGCTGGAACATAGCGGTCATGACCGCATGGTACAAACTGTACGTGGGACAGGATATCGCTTTTCGACCCGCTTCTGACGCCTTGTCGCCTGTCAGGCTGGCAAGGCTTTCAAATCGTGAATGGAGTATGACGCGTGCTGGAACGGCTGTCATGGAAAAGGCTGGTGCTGGAGCTGATACTTTGCTGCCTCCCGGCTTTTATCCTTAGTGTATTTTTTGGTTATCTGCCCTGGTTTTTACTGGCGTCGGTAACGGGACTCCTCATCTGGCATTTCTGGAATTTATTACGTCTTTCCTGGTGGTTGTGGGTCGACAGAAGTATGACCCCGCCGCCGGGAAGCGGAAGCTGGGAACCGTTACTGTACGGCCTGCATCAGATGCAGTTGCGTAATAAGAAGCGCCGCCGTGAACTGGGGAATCTCATTAAACGTTTTCGCAGCGGGGCAGAATCGCTGCCTGATGCGGTAGTGCTGACCACGGAAGACGGGGGGATTTTTTGGTGTAACGGTCTGGCGCAACAGGTCCTGGGATTACGCTGGCCAGATGATAGTGGGCAGAACATCCTCAACTTACTGCGTTATCCGGAATTTACACAGTATCTGAAAACACGCGATTTCACCCGGCCGATCAATTTGGTGTTAAACACCGGACGGCATCTGGAGATTCGGGTGATGCCCTACACCGACAAGCAGTTGTTGATGGTGGCGCGCGATGTGACGCAAATGCACCAGCTCGAAGGGGCGCGGCGAAACTTTTTCGCCAACGTCAGCCATGAGCTGCGTACGCCGCTCACCGTGTTGCAGGGCTATCTGGAGATGATGCAGGAACAGTCTCTGGAAGGCGCCACGCGGGAAAAAGCGTTGCATACGATGCGCGAGCAAACGCACCGCATGGAAGGATTGGTGAAACAGTTACTGACGCTGTCGAAAATTGAGGCTGCGCCTGTAGTACTGCTTAATGAGCGCGTTGACGTACCGATGATGCTGCGTGTCGTTGAACGCGAGGCGCAAGAGTTAAGTCAGCAGCAGCACCGCTTCACGTTTGAGGTCGACAGTCAGCTTTGCGTGCTGGGCAATGAAGACCAGTTGCGTAGCGCGATCTCGAATCTGGTGTATAACGCGGTAAACCACACCCCGGCGGGGACGCATATCAGCGTGCGCTGGCAGCTCGCTTCGCAGGGCGTGGAGTTCAGCGTAGAGGATGACGGTCCAGGTATTGCGCCTGAGCATATTCCGCGTTTGACTGAGCGTTTTTACCGGGTGGATAAGGCGCGCTCAAGACAAACTGGCGGTAGCGGTTTGGGGCTGGCGATTGTTAAGCACGCATTAAATCATCACGAAAGTCGATTGATTATCGACAGCGCTGTGGGGAAGGGAACGCGGTTTAGTTTTGTTCTGCCGGAACGTTTAATTGCCAAAAATACAGCTTAATGTCGCAATGTAAGATTATCTTTCCATAAGCCAGCGAGTGCTGGCTTTTTTTCTTTGCGGTAAAGATTCATCTGCTGAATTTTTCAACGTCTGATTCTTTTTTGTTCGCATGATTAGCCATGACTTTTTCTTATGGATGGTGTTTTGTTCTAAGCCGTATGTTCATCTTGATATATTGTTCTGGTTTTGGGATCCCATCTTGCTTTAAAACGTTATAAGCGTTTAAATTGCGCCCCAGGTGCTGTCATACAGACTGCATTTATGCGGTAAATCGAAAAACTATTCTTCGCCGCGCCAGGACGGGAGCATATCCCGCTGGAATTGATTAAAAATTCCGCTGTATTGTCCCCCAGGGAAAGGCAGAAAATTTAACGTTTTCAACACCACATCCACAGGCAGTAAAATTTTATGACCCATCAGTTAAAATCACGCGATATTATCGCCTTGGGCTTTATGACTTTTGCGCTGTTCGTTGGCGCAGGCAACATTATTTTCCCTCCTATGGTGGGTCTGCAGGCAGGCGAGCATGTCTGGACTGCAGCGCTCGGCTTTCTTATCACCGCAGTTGGCCTGCCCGTTCTCACGGTAGTGGCGCTGGCGAAAGTCGGTGGTGGCGTAGACAGCCTGAGTTCGCCAATTGGTAAGGTGGCAGGACTCGTGCTGGCTACCGTATGTTATCTGGCTGTCGGTCCTCTGTTCGCGACGCCGCGTACGGCGACCGTCTCCTTTGAAGTAGGGATTGCACCGCTGACCGGTAACTCCCCTATGCCGCTGTTTATCTACAGCGTGGTCTACTTCGCCATTGTGATTCTGGTATCGCTTTATCCGGGTAAATTGCTGGATACCGTCGGTAACTTCCTGGCGCCGTTGAAGATAATCGCACTGACGGTGCTTTCTGTTGCGGCGATTGTCTGGCCAGCGGGTCCGATCAGCGATGCAGTGGAGGCGTACCAAAAATCTGCGTTTTCAAATGGTTTTGTGAACGGCTACCTGACCATGGATACGATGGGCGCGATTGTCTTTGGTATCGTCATTGTTAACGCCGCGCGTTCTCGTGGCGTGACGGAAGCACGTTTACTGACGCGTTACACCGTATGGGCGGGTCTGATGGCGGGCGTAGGGTTAACCCTGCTGTATCTCGCGTTGTTCCGTCTGGGGTCTGACAGTGCGATTCTGGTTGACCAGAGTGCAAATGGCGCGGCAATCCTGCATGCCTACGTGCAACACACCTTTGGTGGCGCGGGCAGCCTGATGCTGGCGGCGTTGATTTTCCTCGCCTGTCTGGTAACGGCGGTTGGCCTGACCTGTGCGTGCGCTGAGTTCTTTGCACAATACATTCCGCTGTCATACCGTACGCTGGTGTTCATCCTCGGCGGCTTCTCGATGGTGGTATCGAATCTGGGCCTCAGCCACTTGATTCAGGTCTCTATTCCGGTGCTGACGGCGATTTATCCGCCTTGTATCGCACTGGTTGTATTAAGTTTTACCCGCTCATGGTGGCATAATTCTTCCCGCGTCATTGCGCCTGCGATGTTTATCAGCCTGATTTTTGGTATCCTTGACGGGATTAAAGCATCGGCAATTAGCGACGTGTTACCAGCCTGGACCCAGCGTTTACCGATGGCGGAACAAGGGCTGGCGTGGTTGATGCCAACAGTCGTGATGGTGGTCCTGGCGATAATCTGGGATCGAGCAGCGGGTCGACAAGTGACCTCAAACGCTCACTAAATTCACTGACAGTATGTTTTAACCACGGGGCTATTTTTGATGGCCCCGTGGTTTTTTTATTGTGTTGATGGGTTAGGAATCAATGGAAAGTAATAACAAACTAAAGCGTGGGCTAAGCACCCGGCATATTCGCTTTATGGCATTGGGCTCAGCAATTGGCACCGGATTGTTTTATGGCTCGGCAGATGCCATCAAAATGGCCGGTCCGAGTGTGTTGCTGGCCTACATTATTGGCGGGGTAGCCGCATACATTATTATGCGCGCACTGGGTGAGATGTCCGTTCATAACCCTTCCGCCAGCTCGTTTTCCCGCTATGCCCAGGAGAACCTCGGTCCTCTCGCCGGCTACATTACTGGCTGGACGTACTGTTTTGAAATTCTGATTGTGGCCATCGCGGATGTGACGGCATTTGGCATCTATATGGGCGTCTGGTTCCCTGCCGTACCGCACTGGATTTGGGTTCTCAGCGTGGTGCTGATTATCTGCGCCGTCAACCTGATGAGCGTGAAGGTGTTCGGCGAACTGGAGTTCTGGTTCTCGTTCTTTAAAGTCGCCACCATCATTATCATGATTGCAGCCGGTTTCGGCATCATCATTTGGGGGATCGGCAACGGTGGACAACCGACCGGGATCCATAACCTGTGGAGTCACGGCGGCTTCTTTAGTAACGGTTGGCTGGGCATGGTGATGTCACTGCAAATGGTGATGTTTGCCTACGGCGGGATTGAGATTATTGGGATCACCGCCGGGGAAGCGAAAGACCCGGAAAAGTCGATTCCGCGCGCTATCAACTCTGTGCCGATGCGTATTCTGGTGTTCTATGTCGGTACGCTGTTCGTCATTATGTCTATTTACCCGTGGAATCAGGTGGGCACTAACGGTAGCCCGTTTGTGTTGACGTTCCAGCATCTGGGAATTGCCTTTGCGGCCAGCATCCTCAATTTCGTGGTGTTGACGGCCTCGCTTTCCGCCATTAACTCCGACGTGTTTGGCGTGGGGCGTATGCTGCACGGTATGGCGGAGCAGGGGAGCGCGCCGAAAGTGTTCGCGAAAACCTCGCGTCGTGGTATCCCCTGGGTCACCGTTATGGTGATGACCATCGCGCTGCTGTTTGCCGCCTGGTTGAACTACATCATGCCGGAAAACGTCTTCCTGGTGATTGCATCGCTGGCGACCTTCGCCACGGTGTGGGTGTGGATCATGATCCTGCTGTCGCAGATTGCTTTCCGTCGCCGTCTGCCGCCGGAAGAAGTAAAAGCGCTGAAATTTAAAGTGCCTGGCGGTGTGGCAACGACCGTTGTGGGACTGATTTTCCTGGTCTTTATCATCGGGCTTATCGGCTATCACCCGGAAACGCGTATCTCGCTGTACGTTGGATTTGCGTGGATTGTGCTGCTGCTGGTTGGCTGGATGTTTAAACGTCGTCACGATCGCCAGTTGGCGCACGCGCAGTAATTTTTCCCGGATGGCGGCTTTGTCTTACCCGGTCTGGTTGTGAGCAGGTAGACCGGATACGCGGAGCGCCGTCCGGCGAAATCTCCTCCCCCTGACTCCTCCCCCAATAAACATCAGGATGATGAGTTATCCTGCATTATGCTATGGCAAGGTGACCTCATTTTCATCAAAGGGGATACGTGATGTTGAACGCCTGGCACCTTCCGGTTGCCCCATTTGTTAAGCAAAACAAAGATAAACTGGCCATTACGTTATGGTTGCGTGGGGAAAATCCTCCTCAACGCGTGACGCTACGCGCAGAGAATGACAACGAAGAAATTTCGCTGGCAATGCGCCCGCTACGCGCGCAGCCACAACCCGGTGTCACCGCATGGCGCGCCGCGATTGATCTCTCTGCAGGACAACCCCGTCGACGCTACAGTTTTAAACTGCTCTGGCACGATCGCCAGTGCTGGTTTACTCCACAAGGGTTTAGTCGCTTCCCGCCCGCACGTCTCGAACAGTTCGCGGTAGATGTTCCCGATAATGGACCGCAGTGGGTCGCCGATCAGATTTTTTATCAGATCTTCCCCGATCGTTTTGCCCGCAGTCAGCCCCGTGGAGAACATCAGGACAATGTCTATTATCATCATGCCGCCGGGCAGGATATTGTGCTGTGCGACTGGGACGCGCCGATCACCGCGCAGGCGGGGGGATCCACCTTCTATGGCGGCGATCTGGACGGCATTAGTGAAAAGCTGCCGTACCTGAAAAAACTAGGTGTGACGGCGCTGTATCTGAATCCTGTCTTTACCGCACCGAGCGTACATAAATACGACACTGAAGATTATCGTCATGTTGATCCGCAGTTTGGCGGCGATCAGGCGTTGTTGCGCCTGCGCCGTAATACGCAGCGCCACGGCATGCGGCTGATACTGGATGGCGTGTTTAACCACAGCGGCGACTCGCATGCCTGGTTTGACAGGCATAATCGGGGTACCGGCGGCGCCTGCCACAATCCGGAATCGCCGTGGCGGGACTGGTATCGCTTCTCTGACGATGGTGTGGCGCTGGACTGGTTGGGCTATCCGAGCTTGCCAAAGCTCGATTTCCAGTCAGAAACGCTGGTGAATGAAATCTACCGGGGCGAGGACAGCATCGTTCGGCACTGGCTCAAAGCACCGTGGAATATGGACGGCTGGCGTCTGGATGTGGTGCATATGCTGGGGGAAGGCGGAGGCGCGCGTAATAACCTTCAGCACGTCGCCGGCATAACACAGGCGGCAAAAGAGACGCAGCCAGAAGCCTATATTGTTGGTGAGCACTTTGGCGATGCGCGCCAGTGGTTACAGGTCGATGCCGAAGATGCGGCGATGAACTATCGCGGTTTTACCTTTCCGCTCTGGGGATTCCTCGCCAATACCGACATCTCTTACGATCCACAGCAGATTGATGCGCAGACCTGTATGGCATGGATGGACAATTATCGCGCCAGTCTCTCGCACCAGCAGCAACTGCGCATGTTTAATCAGCTGGACAGTCACGATACCGCCCGTTTTAAGTCTCTGTTAGGTAAAGACGTGGCGCGCTTGCCGCTGGCGGTGGTCTGGTTGTTTACCTGGCCTGGCGTCCCTTGTATCTATTACGGGGATGAAGTGGGGCTGGACGGCAATAACGATCCGTTCTGCCGTAAACCCTTCCCGTGGCAGGCAGAAAAGCAGGATGGCGAATTACTGGCGTTGTATCAACGGCTGGCGAAACTGCGCCATCGCAACCAGGCGCTCCGTCATGGCGGTTGTCAGGTCATTTATGCTGAAGACAATGTCGTGGTCTTTGTCCGGGTTTTACATCAGCAGCGAGTGTTGGTGGCGATTAACCGGGGCGCGGCTTGCGAAGTGGTGCTTCCTGATTCGCCCTTGCTCAATGACATACAATGGCAACGTCATGAAGGGAACGGTCAGCTTGCGGAGGATATTCTCAGCCTGCCGACCATTTCTGCTTCTGTGTGGATAAATCACTGATAAAGTTTTGCAATTTCAGTGCTGGTGAGCAACGCTTCACGCCACCAGCGCTGTGCGAGACCGTCACTGTGATTACGCCATGCCATGTAGGCCACGTCCTTTTCGCGAAATGAAATCACGGATTTTTCGACTAACTCACCACAGGCAAGCCACGGTCTGGCGATATGCCGGGGGAGGAATCCACAGCCGATACCCGCGCGTAACAGCGCGACTTTACTGCTAAAACTGTCGACACGAATTTGTGCCTGTTCATCCATCAAATTAGATTGCAACGGCTGACAATAGCGGGCGCTGTCGCTGATCACCGCCGCCCGATGCAGGCAAAGCTGCTCATTGGTCAACGCATCTGACGCGCTTGCCAGGGGATGCGAAGGGGCGACGACGAAGACATTATCCAGTGTGCCAAGCATCTTGTACGACCATGCGGCGGAGGTGGGCGGCTCATTGATGGCGCCGAGAATAATATCCGCGCCATTATGCGTTAACTCCTCCCATGAACCCGCCAGCGTATGATGGGTAAAATTGAGGCGCGTTTGTTTGTTGAGCACGTCGAAAGCCTCGATGAGCGGGAGTAACGCCTCAAAAGGAAACGAATCGTCGAGGGCGATAGCCAGCTCTTTTTCCCAGCCAGAACTTAGCTGAACGGCCTGCTTTTCCAGGTCTTTTGCCGCGCTGAGCAGTAAACGTCCCTTTTCCAGCATCATCCGTCCGGTGTCGGTAAATTTCGCCCGGTGACCGGAACGGTCGAGCAGCTCAATATTCAGGTCGTTTTCCAGCTTTTGAATCATGTAGCTGAGCGCTGCCGGAGTTTTAAAGAGTGACTCGGCCGCAGCGGCAAATGAGCCATGTTTGTCGAGTGCATCGAGGATAAGCAAAACGTCCAGATTGATTCGCATGGGCAAAAAATATCCTGAAAATTAAACAACTCAGTTGTACCGAATAGAGAAAAACAATGCCAGTGAATATTTTAGAGAGGAATCGGTAAATTTTTTGATGATGACTGAGATATTGCTTAATACGAAATTATTATCGTCACTGAACAGTAAGTTTTCTTTAATAACTCATTAGAAATTTCCCGCTATACTCAACAGGCTTTCTGATTCAGGATCTTACTACTGACGGAAGATACAGACCGTCACCTTTTAACTTATTGATTAAGAAGGTGTGATATGTCTATTCGGGAACTCATTAATCCTGAGAATTCTACGCTTATTTTTATTGACCATCAGCCGCAAATGTCCTTTGGCGTGGCAAATATTGATCGTCAAACCCTGAAAAATAATACCGTTGCGTTAGCGAAAGCCGGGAAAATATTTAAAGTTCCGGTCATTTATACTTCCGTTGAAACGAAAAGTTTTAGTGGTTATATCTGGCCGGAATTACTGGCGGTGCATCCTGATGTGAAACCCATTGAACGTACCTCAATGAATTCATGGGAAGATGCGGCGTTCGTGAAAGCAGTAGAAGCGACCGGTCGTAAGAAATTGATTATCTCTGCCTTGTGGACCGAAGTGTGCCTGACATTCCCGGCGTTGATGGCGCTGGAAGCGGGCTACGAAGTGTATGTGGTCACCGACACTTCCGGCGGGACGTCTGTTGATGCACATGAACGTTCTATTGACCGCATGGTGCAGGCAGGCGCGGTTCCTGTCACCTGGCAGCAAGTGTTACTTGAATACCAGCGCGACTGGTCCCGTAAAGAAACCTATGACGCTGTGATGGATCTGGTGCGCGAACACAGCGGCGCCTACGGTATGGGCGTGGATTACGCCTACACCCTGGTGCATGGCGCCCCTGAACGCAAAGCGTGATGCCAGTGGCGGGGCAATCCCGCCATTCTCCTTGTGCAAGGAACCTTCCATGGCGCAACAAAATAAACATGTGACGCTGGTCATTACGCATACATTGCAGCCCAACCAGGCGGAACGCTATGAGCAATGGCTGGGGAAAATCATGCCAGTGGCGGCGGAGTTTCCCGGACATCTGGGGGCGAACGTTATTCGTCCCGTAGACGGACAAACTCTGTGGAATATCATTATCCGTTTCGACACCCTGGAGCATCTCTACAACTGGACCCAATCGGATACGCGTCGGGTACTGGTAGAAGAGATTGCCCCGCTGCTGGCGGAAGGTGATAAAACGGAAGTCCGCACCGAAGCGGCGTTCTGGTTTACGCCGCCAGCTCCCCACGTCCATCACCCGCTGCGCTGGAAACAGTTTCTGGTAACCCTGCTGGTCATTTTTCCCAGCACCAATCTGGTGCCGTGGATAACCGGCATGATCCTTCCCGCGCTAAAGGGGTCAATGCTATTGCATCTGATTAATGATGCCTGTGTGGTTGCGCTGGTGGTCTGGTTGTGGATGCCCATCGTAACCCGTCTGTTTGCCGGATGGCTGAAAAAAGCCTGATCGGTTTTTCAGGAGCTTGTTATGTCTCAAACTGCCACACTCATTCTTACGCACGGAAAAATCCATACCCTTGACCGACAATGCCCGCAGGCCGAGGCCGTGGCGATCAAAGACGGAAAAATTCTGGCGACCGGTACTCATGACAGAATCATGAGTTTTGCCGCTGACGGGACACAGATTGTTGATCTCAAAGGTCACACGGTGATCCCTGGTTTAAACGACTCCCACCTGCATTTGATCCGCGGCGGCCTCAATTACAACCTGGAATTACGCTGGGAAGGCGTGCCGTCGCTGGCGGACGCGCTGCGTATGCTAAAAGATCAGGCGGATCGGACGCCATCACCGCAATGGGTCCGCGTGGTGGGGGGCTGGAGTGAATTTCAGTTCGCAGAACGTCGCATGCCGACGCTGGAAGAGCTGAACGACGCGGCGCCGGATACACCGGTGTTTGTGCTGCATCTTTACGATCGTGCGCTGCTCAACCGTGCGGCACTGAAAGCGGTGGGCTATACCAAAACGACGCCAGATCCGGTCGGCGGCGAGATTGTTCGCGACAGCAATGGCAATCCAACCGGGATGCTGGTCGCCAAACCGAACGCCATGATCCTTTACTCGACACTGGCGAAAGGGCCGAAGTTACCGCTGGAGATGCAGGTAAACTCGACCCGACAGTTTATGCGCGAGCTGAACCGTCTGGGATTGACCAGCGCCATCGACGCGGGCGGCGGCTTTCAGAACTACCCGGAAGATTACGAGATTATTGAGCAACTGCACGCCAAGGATCAGATGACGGTGCGCATTGCCTACAACCTGTTTACCCAACGGCCAAAGCAAGAATTGGAAGACTTCGAGCGCTGGACTGACATGCTCAAACCCGGGCAAGGGACCGATTTTTATCGCGCTAACGGCGCAGGGGAAATGCTGGTCTTTTCGGCGGCGGATTTCGAAGACTTTCTGCAACCGCGCCCGGATCTGCCTGACGGGATGGAAGATGAGCTGGAGCGCGTGGTGCGCCATCTTGTCGAGCATCGCTGGCCGTTCCGCCTGCATGCCACCTACGACGAATCCATCAGCCGAATGCTGGATGTCTTTGAGAAGGTCAACCGCGATATCCCGTTCAACGGATTGCACTGGTTCTTCGACCATGCGGAGACCATCACAGAACGCAACATTGAGCGTGTCAAAGCGCTGGGCGGCGGGATTGCGGTGCAACACCGGATGGCCTTCCAGGGCGAGTATTTTATCGATCGCTACGGCAAAGAGGCAGTGAAACACACACCGCCAGTGGCAAAAATGCTGGCGGCGGAGGTGCCTGTGGGACTCGGTACTGACGCCACGCGTGTTGCCAGCTACAACCCGTGGACGGCGCTGTACTGGCTGGTTTCCGGGCGTACCGTCGGTGGTACGGCAATGTATGACGATAACAACTGTCTGCCGCGTGAGGTGGCGCTGGAGTTGTGGACGGCAGGCAGCGCGTGGTTCTCGAGCGAGCAGGGGAAAAAAGGGCGGATTGAACAAGGACAGCTTGCCGACCTGGTGGTGCTGTCGAAAGATTACTTCAGCGTGGCACAAGAGGAGATCAAGGGCATTGAGTCAGTGATGACGATTGTCGATGGCAAAGTGGTCTACGCTGCTGGGCATTTCACACCGCTGGCACCGCCAGCAATCCCGGTGGTGCCCGACTGGTCGCCGGTGGTGAACGTACCAGGCCACTACCGTTCGGCGCCGCCAGTTGCCGCGAAAGTGGGGGCGATTGTCCAGATGCACCAGTGTTGTGGCAGTTGTGGCGTTCATGGGCATCAGCACGATATGGCGCGCAAATCGGGGATTCCGGTGTCAGATGACCAGGCTTTCTGGGGCGCACTTGGTTGTTCCTGTTTCGCATTTTAATGTCCGACAAGCCGGATGGCGCTGACGTTCATCCGGCAAAACCCGCTGATCTTTTCTAGAATTGTTTTCATTGAGCTTACAGGGATGGCACAAATGTAACATTGTGTGCCAATCTACGCGCATCTTGTACAGTGAAGGTGGAAACATGGATGATCTGGTAATCCTTGGCTGCATTGCTTTATTTTTTGCGCTGGTCGTGCCGATATTGGCGATTGTCGCGCTGAATCGCACGTCCGTGCTCCGATATGAACTTTCCATTCTGCGCCGACGGGTTGAGGAACTTGAACAGTGTGGCGCGGGTACTGCACCCGTTCAACAGACGACGGCGGAGGCTGTTGTCTTCGAAGAACCGGTATCAGAAGAGGGGGGGAGCGCCGCGGTAGCGGAGGTTGAACGCCCTCCGCTTTCCCTCGTCACACCTGAAAAATCCGTTGCGCCGCCGTTGAAACCGGTGAAACCCTCTGCGTTTGGCGGTGTTTTCTCTTCACTGGCGCGCTGGTTTATGCAGGGAAATCCGCTGGCCAAACTGGGGATTTTGCTGCTCTTCTTCGGTTTATCTTTCCTGTTGCGCTATACGGTTGAGCATTCACTGTTTCCCCTTGAGCTGCGCCTTGTGGCGGCGGCACTGTTTGCCGTGGTGTTGCTCGCGGTGGGCTGGCGCTTGCGACATAAACAGCCCGTCTATGCCTTAATCCTGCAAGGGGGGGCGACGGGTGCGCTGTATTTGACCGTCTTTGGCGCATTCCGGTTGTGGCAAATGTTACCGCTCACGCTGGCTTTTGCATTACTGGTGCTGATTTGCGCGGCAAGCGTGGGGCTTGCGATTTTGCAAAAAGCGCTGAGCCTGGCGATGCTGGCAAGTATCGGCGGTTATCTTGCCCCTTTGTTGCTTTCAACCGGCAGCGGCAACTATGTCGCGTTGTTCTCGTTCTACCTCCTGCTTTCGCTCGGCATTCTCGCCATCAGCATCTGGCAGCACTGGCGTGAGCTCAATCTGTTGGGGCTGCTGTTTACGTTCGGAGTCGGCGGGCTGTGGGGGCTGAGTGATTACCGGACGGAATACTGGCTCAACTGCCAGCTTTTCCTGACAGCCAATATCCTCATTTTTGGCGTGTTGAGCGTGGCGCTGTCGCTGCGCGCGCAGGAGAAAGGCAGGCGTATTATTGACGGCGTACTGGTGTTTGCGCCTCCGGTGATTGGTTTTGGTATGCAGTATGCCATGACCCAGCATCTGGAATACGGCCCGGCCCTCAGCGCGCTGGGATTTGGCGGGTTCTACATGGCCCTGGCGTGGCTGGCATTACGTCGCTTGCCGTCGATGGGGCGTCCACTGGCCCTGGCGGCGCTGGCGCTGGGCGGGGCATTTGCCACCCTGGCCATCCCGCTGGCGCTTTCCGCGCGCTGGACAGCGATGGCCTGGGCGCTCGAAGGGGTGGGCGTGTTGTGGCTGGGCATTCAGCAACAACAGCGGCGGATGAGCTACAGCGGTACTGCATTGATGCTGCTGGCGGTGGTCAGCGGCGGTTGGGCGCTGGCGGAAAATGCCGCAGCGTTATCCGTGATGATGATCTTCTCAGTGCTGAGTCTGTGTTGGCTGGCAGGGGCATGGCTGTGGCGCAGTGAAAAGGTTCAGATCAGTTGGGCGCTGTTGGTGGGAGGCATAGCATTCTGGATCGTCGCCATCACAGGCGCAGCGCAACTGGCGCTTGAAGATTCGATTTCGCAATGGTTTGGCGCGCTGGCGTTGATGACTGTTTCTGGCATGCTTTGGCGCTATCTGAGCGGGCGATTCGCCTGGCGAGAGTTGGGGTATAGCCAGTGGTTGCTGTGGCCTGCCATGCTGTCGCTGCTGGCCTATCAAATCGATCTACAGCGGATTTTTGCTGCGGGCTGGCAAAATCTGGCGTGGTGTGTGGCATTGCCCTGCGCGGTACTCATGCTGTATCGCGATAGCCCCCGTTTGTTGCCGCGACTCTCTCAGGCGCTGCATCTTTCTCTGTTCTGGATGATCGTACTGGCGCTCGCCATGGAGTTATTTTGGTTCACGCAGGCATTGCCGTGGGGAATGGATGCCTGGCGCAGCGGTCTGATGATGGCGGCGGGCGGGATAGTGATTCTGCTGGTACATACGGCGCTTCGCCGCAAACTGTGGCCGTTCACGAGCTGGCCTGTTCTGTATGGCTCTGTCGCCTTAGCACCGCTGGCGGTTGTTTTGGTGTTGTATCTGCTGTTTGCGAACCTGGAAGACGGGGTGGTTCTCCATCAGCTTTACATTCCTGGGGTTAACCCGCTTGAAGAGGGGGCAGCCTTCGCATTGTTGGGACTGTATATTCTTGTTCGTTTCTCCCTTCGTGTCTTACCTGCGCCGTTAACGGCCTACCGTTCATGGGGGACTGTTGTGCCGGCGGCGCTGGCATTTTGGTGGCTGAATGGGGCGCTCATGCGAGCGTTGTCGTGGTATGGCGATGTCGCGTGGAGCAGTGACGCGCTGTGGCATTCACGTTTGATCCAGACCTGTTTTGCCCTGTTCTGGATGCTTACGGCGTTAATTATCATGATCCGCGCCACGCGGCGACGTTCGCGACGAGAATGGTTTTGTGGCGCGTTCTTTTTGGGCATCGTTATCATTAAACTGATGCTGGTGGACAGTGTGAATGGCGGCGGGTTAGCGCGTGCAGTCGCCTTTATTGGCGTGGCGATTTTGGTATTAATCGTGGGCTACTTCTCACCGTTACCGCCCAGGGCAGGAGACGAAAAATGAAATGGATGAAAGGGGTGTTATGGAGCGTCCTGTTGGGGATGGCGTTTCCGGCGTTAAGCCGTGACGAGGCGCCGGAGACACCACAGGATTACGCAGTGGGGATGACGCTGGTGACGACCGGAGAATCGCCCTGGTATCGCGTTCCGCTCCCAATGGAGGTCTATGCCACCAGCGCCTGGCCGGATTTACGCGATGTGCGCGTGTTTAACCGCCAGGGCGATGTGGTGCCCTTTACGCTTGAGGTGCAGAAATCACAGACCACGGAAGCCAAAGTTGTTCCGCTTCGACTCTTTGCCTTCGAGGCATCGCCAGTCCTGGTAAAGCCAAATGACGATAGCGGCATGCAGACGGTTCTGCTGCGTTCGAAAAGTGGGCTGGAAATCCACTTTGAGAGCGAAGATGCCAAAGCGATTGGGCAAAGTTTTCTGCTGACGCTGCCGGAAAATGGGGTGGAATCCCTGCAGGTTTCCCGGTTGCGACTGGACTGGCGCGATCCTGCGCAAAACTGGCAGGGGAAAGCCTCGGTGTATTACAGTCGCGACTTACAGCGTTGGGATGAACTTCAGGAAGCCTCGCAGCTCATGGATTTGAAACGTGGCGATGATCGACTGAAAATCGACACCCTCCGTGCAGATATCACGCTGTCAGCGGATAGCATCCGTTATCTGCTGGTGATCCTGGATTCGCAAAGCCCGGCGTTGGTTCTTAACGGCGTAAGCGCGCTCACCGACACCACGCCTCCGGCCACACAGCGCGTCTTGCTGAATGCCCGCGGCAGTAAAGTTTCGCCTACCGAGGCTGTCTGGCGATGGGATCATCCCCAGCCGCTGACGGCGCTGGATATCCTTCTGGACAATAAAGGGCTGTTACCTGTCGAGCTGGAGTGGCGTAGCAGCGAAAAAGAGGCATGGCGACCGTTGAGCAAAACGGTGCTCTTTTGGCTGGATGGGCAGTTTTCTGACAGTATTCCTCTCTCTGGTCAGTTGGTAGATGCGGTTCGCATGACTACCCTGAATGCCAAATTACCGGAGACACTCCCGGTCGTGAGGGGCGTTCGCGACAGCTATCAGGTGATTTTCAATGCCCAGGGGACGAGTCCTTACATGCTGGCGTGGGGAAACGGGGCGGCAGTCAAGGCGGATGTCAGCGTCGATATGCTGATCCCGAAAGCATTGCGTGAAAGGCAGAAGATTGATGCTCTGCCGCAGGCTACCCCGCATAGCAGAGTGGTGCTGGGGGGCGAGGCGCGGTTAACGGCGACCTCAGCGACTGATCAGCAACGGCTGTGGAAAACATTGCTGGTTTGGGGGACGCTAATGCTTGGCGTGGCGGTACTGCTGACGATGGCGTGGCGAATCTGGCGCGAAGTGAAGAAGGGCGGCGCAGCGTAACGTGACTAGTCCTGATATAGGTTGACAGTTTTTTGTCTGTAAAACGCCTGATGAACATCATCAG
>NZ_NRDO01000017.1 GCF_010231475.1 Citrobacter sp. NCU1
GCTGATAGAGAAGGCTTTTAAGGCTTCTCCACAAGGGGAGAGATCTGGAGCGGGCGAAGGGAATCGAACCCTCGTATAGAGCTTGGGAAGCTCTCGTTCTACCATTGAACTACGCCCGCTTTGAATTGCGTAAGGCATTATAAACCTTACGCTCTTGTTAGCAAGAGACTCTCACACTGACTGGCGATTAATTCGCCGTCAGCATTTGGGTTTACTCCCTTGCGGCGGTAAATATCGCAGCGGATCGATCGCCGTGGCGCGATAGCGAATCTGGAAGTGCAGCCGCACGGAAGCGGCGTCAGTACTCCCCATCGTGGCGATTTTCTGCCCGGCTTTCACGCTTTGTCCGTTATTCACCAGCATCGTGTCGTTATGGGCATACGCAGTGATGTATTCCTCATTGTGCTTAATCATGACGAGGTTGCCGTAACCACGTAATTGATTGCCGACATACACCACCTTCCCATCCCCCGCCGCATAGACAGGTGTTCCACGCGCGGCGGAAATATCAATCCCTTTATTGCCGCCATCCGCAGTCGAATACGGCAGAATCACTTTACCGCTGGCAGGCCATACCCAGCATCGTTGCCCCACTGGAGGCCAGGAAGACTTCGGCACCGCCGCAGACGGCGTGACAGCAGCCGTTTTTGTAGAGGATTTCTTCGTCGTTTTGCTGGATGCGGTGCTGGTTTTTTTAGCCCCACCGCTGACTTTCAGTTTTTGCCCTACTTCGATGGTATAAGGCGGTGAAATCCCGTTAAGACGCGCTATTTCCTTAACGCTGGTTCCCGTCACACGCGAAATGCGGTAGAGCGTATCCCCTCGCTTCACTGTATAAACAGAACCAGAATAGCTGCCCGCATCAGAGGATTGATCGCTGGAGCAACCGGCTAATAGCAACCCCGCACACAGTAACATCGCAATACTCAGGCTATTTTTGTTCAGGCATCCCGCACTCAAAACCATTCCTCGCAATATTTCCAGACGCTATATAATAACAGCCAGAAGTAGGATGCCCAATGTATTGCGTCTGGAAAGACGCCTGATGAGCGGTATCACGACGTTACCCCCGTGTATCACAATGATTTGATTAGACTCATAATGATAAATGGAGTAACCAGAATTTTGCGGTAATTCCCATCATGGCAGAATTATATTTTTATCATCATCACATTTCCCTGACATCCTGCCGCCCATTTCCGCTTCTGGCGTAATTCTTGCCTGATTTGACGAATACATGGCATTAAGAACAAATGTTCAAATCAAGGGGGGCGTCTATGGAAGCGCGGGAAGCAACCGCAACCGGGGAATCATGCATGCGCGTGGATGCCATTGCTAAAGTCACCGGACGGGGTCGCTACACTGATGATTATGTTATGGCGGGCATGTGCTGCGCGATATACGTTCGTAGTCCTATTGCCCATCGTTATGTTGTCAGCATCACCAGCGAGCAGGCCAAAACCTGCCGGAGGTTCTGGTACCTGACGCCGGTGGAAATCTTCTTAAACAGAGCGAAATGACGACCGGTACAGATTGATGCGGCAAACGATAAAGTCCTGGGCCACTATCAGTTCCTGTCATTCAGTATTGTCATATGGAAAACGCGACTTCTGTTGCCAGGATGGAGAAGACTCCCGGACTTCAAGCATCTTCTGTCCCCCATATAGTACGGCGAATGGTCGGTCAGGCGTATGGCATTCCGTGGTCCCGCGTTTGGGTTATCAAACCGGATGTCGGCATTGGCAATAAACAAGATGTGCCGGAAGACGCGATGACCGCATTCCCGTAAAAGTATCTCTCTGCTGTGAAAAGTGGGATGTGTGATTGTGTATTCACCATTAGTATAAACAAGACTCTTTTATACTAATGGTATTTACTCATAAGCATTAATTATGCTTTTGGTGGTGTACCTTCTTCGTTTGCTACAACGGCATCGATCTGGATTAATGCGGCATTAGGTAATGCTGGTACACCCACTATTCTACGTGCAGGAATGCCGCCCGGGAAGAACGTTGTGTAAACAGCATCGACAGAATCAATATCAGAAATATCTTTAAGGAATATATTCACTTTAACCACATCGTCTAACGCGTGGTCGATACTTTCAATAATGGCCTTAATATTTTTTAAGCACTGTTGAGTTTGTTCTTTTATGCCACCTGAGACTAACGCACCTGTTTTTGGATCTAATGGTAATTGTGCTGAGAGGTGATTGTAATGAGAAAAAGCCACAGTCTGTGTATGCAATGAACTTATTGGGGCATTTACAGTATTATTTGCTTCTATTATCAACCCATGCCTGTCTTCGACAGCCTGTGGAGGAGTCCCATCGCCGTGTGACACAACGGCTTCGATTTGCACAAGAGCATCCATGGGTAAAGCGGATACTGCAATTATTGTACGAGCGGGTAAATAAGCGGCAGCCCGAGCGATAGAGGAGTCCGGGAAAAATGCAGTATATACTTTATTTACAGAACTTATATCCGAAATGTTTTTTATAAAAATATTAACCTTCACAACGTCGTCAAAAGAAACATCAATACTCTGCAAAATTTCTTTGATATTTTTTAAACACTGTACAGTTTGTTCTTTTACACCACCGGTGACTAATCTACCCGATATTGGATCAACAGGTAATTGGGCAGAAAGATTATTGTAATGAGAAAAAGCCACAGTTTGAGTAGACAGCAGGTTCATTGGCGCATTAGGCGTATTATTGGTCAATTTTATTAGATTAGCCGTTTGCGGCTCGTTGGGAATTGTGCCCTCACCATTTGAAATCAATGCTTCAACTTGAACCAAAGCCTCCATTGGCAACGCAGAAACTGCAGCGATCGTGCGCGCAGGTACATAAGCGGGGAAGAATGATTTATACATTTCGTCTACGGCATCAATATCCTTAATGTTTTTGACAAAGACCGTAATTTTAACGACATCACTCATGACATGGTTAATGCTTTCTACGATAGCCTTGATATTTTTAAAACACTGTTCAGCTTGTTCTTTTATCCCACCAGAAACCAACTTACCCGTTTTGGGATCAACAGGGAGCTGTGCTGAAAAATTATTGTAATGAGAGAAGGCAACCGTTTGTGAATATGGCCCTAAATCTTTAGGTGCATTATCGGTATTTCTTGCTAACACTGCATTATAAGAACTCATAATTATACTATTCTCTTTATTTTAAAATAGAATGACTCAAGTGAAGAATCTCATTACATGCCAGGCATTTTTGAGACAATTTTTCTGATGAAGATTAAATACAAAACCGTAATACTTTTCAGTTTGTTTGATTTAACATGCGCACGAAGGCATTCATGCTGGTATGCAGCATCTGTGCAATCACTCAAACACTGGCATTATTCATCGAGGGGCGACAACGCGCTCTTTCATGACTGTCAAAGAAGCACGATACGCATAATCAGGCTGGAACGTTCTACTGATAACAACGATGCTTAGCGTTATTCCCAAATCCTGTTTATACCCGAACAGTGTGTTCATAAAACGGGCATTTTACGTCACCGTTGTCCATTCCAGACACTCGGCCAAAAAGTTTCGTAAAATATGATCAACACGTTGCATACTTGCCACCGAGGTGAACCCCCTGCGGTGCTGAAATAACAGAACCACAGGGGGTGGACATTAATTAAACCTTACTGGGAATGGCACCTAAAGAATGCGAACTTTTTACTGTCAGTGTGACCAGTGCCGAACCTATCAGTGCAGCAATCATAAAGATAAAAGCACTGTTATAGCTTCCACCACTGCTTTGGATCAGCCAACCGATGACAGGCGCGGAAACAACCCCCGCCATCTGCCCGCCAAAGTTAACGATGCCGGAAGCTCTGCCCATGATTTTGTTGGGGATGGTATCCATCAAAATACCCCAGAAGGTCGCCATGGCGAAAAACATAAACAGTGCTGAAATACACTGATAAACGACCGCCATATCCGCGCTGCTTACGCTGAAGGTCAGGTACAAGAAACCTGCTGCAATAACTGACGTTATGACGTACAGCATTTTGCGTTGTGGTTTGAATTTATCTGAGCAATACCCACCTAACAATGTCCCACATGCGCCAAACAGGAAGGGAATTGCCGCCATAACGCCGGTTTTCGCCAGAGAGAATTCACGTACAGTAATGAGGTAGCTTGGTAACCAGGTAGAAAAACCCCAGAAGGTAATATCAAACAAGAACCAGATGCTTGCCATCTGCCAAAGTACAGGCATTTTTAACACGTCCTTGAACGCGACGGAGCCTGTATTTTGCGGACTGCCTTGATCGTCAGCGGCCAGTTCTTCCAGATCCTGCTGCGTAATAGCAGGATGATCTTTCGGGTTGTCACGTGTGAAAAAGTAGATGCCAGCAGCAATAAACAGACCGGGAATACCCAGTACGATAAAGACCATGTGCCAGCCAAACGCTCCGATAATACTCGCGGCGACAACAACTGCCAGCGCTGGGCCTAATGTATTCACCGTTGACTGAATTGCTGTTGCACGACCGCGTTCCTTAGAGGGGAAATAGGTCGAAATCATCTTCCAGGAGGCCGACGGGAAACAGCCTTCACCTACGCCAAATAAAAAGCGAACGGCCAACATCAGGGGAAGCGTCAGCACTGCGCCGGTTAAGCTAGTAAAAATAGACCACCATGCAATACCGATGGCCATTATTTTACGCGAGCCAAATTTATCCGCCAGTAAACCGCCGGGAATTTGAAATGCGGCATAACCAATGAAAAAGGCACTAATAATTAAACCTTGTTGCGTCGTATCAAGATTTAAATCTTTGCCAATATAAGGTAATGAAACGCTCATGACCATTCTATCGAGAAAAGAAAGTAACCATGCCAGCCAAATTAATGACAGGACGGTATATCTTGCTTTCCAGGTCTTTGTTTTACCTGAAGGTAAAGAAGTTTGTAGGTTCATGGTATGTCCTTGGGGTGTTGTTATCTATCGCAGGCCATAAATGACCGCGATAGATTTGTGTTTATTTAACGTTATTTATTAGTATTTATTGTTTTCTGATAACGTTACCGCTACAGGCATAACTTTCTATGCCATTGATTAATGCAATGCGTCCGTTAACCATGACCATTTCAATCCCTTCCGGGTACTGATTGGGCTCAACAAATGTGCCCTTATCTGTAATGGTATTAGGATCGAACATCACAATATCTGCGGCGTATCCCACTTTGAGCAGTCCGCGATCTTGCAGGCCCAGCACTTCAGCCGGTTTTCCTGTCATCTTGCGGATAGCCGCCTCCCAACTCAGGCATCCCTCTTCCCGTACGTATTTACCAAGTACGCGGGGAAATGCGCCGAACACGCGCGGGTGGGGTTTTCCAGCCCCCATCAGGCCGTCAGTACACACGTTCTGTTCCGGCCGGCAGAGGAACTTAATGACGTGTTCTTCAGTGCCGTAGAAATCAACCATCCCGACGGCGTTTTCTTCTTCAAACAGCAGATCAAACGTGGCGTTGTAGGGATCTTTACCACGCAACTCACCCAACTGAACCAGGTTGAGACCGACAGCATCCTGGTTTTTTTCTGTTTTGACGCTGGTGACAAAAATCTGGTCCAGACCCGCAAAATCAATAAAGTTATCCCAGCCAGGAATTCCCTGCTGAATATCAGCGATCATTTTGGCGCGTAGTTCAGGTGAAGTCAGACGTTCGAGTAATTTGTCAGTTCCGCCGGAGTGCACCCACGGAGGCAGAATCACACCAAGCATTGTGCTGCCCGCCACATAGGGATACTGGTCGTATGAGATGCGAAGACCCTCTTCCTGCGCCTGCTCCAGCATCCCCAGCATCTGATCGATAAGCCCCCAGTTTTTCCTGCCACACACTTTCATATGCGAAATGTGCAGCCAGACGCCGGTTGCTTTGGCTATATCAATCAATTCCTGCGTGGAGTTGATAATGTCGTCAGCTTCACTGCGTTGGTGCACTACAAAGATCCCGTTGTATTTCGCCGTGACTTTACACAGTTCAATCATTTCAGCGGTATCACCAAAGGCACAAGGCATATAGATAAGCCCAGTGGAAAGGCCAAACGCCCCAGCTTTTAACTCCCGCTCAAGGACTTCGCACATCTTCGCCACGTCTTCACGAGTAGAAGGACGCCCGTCCAGCCCCATAGCTTCCATGCGCACATTGCCATGTGGAACCAGATACGCAAGGTTCGTGGCCGGGTGACGCGATGCCAGCAGGTTGAGATAACCGTCCGTATCTTTATATTTCCAGTCAATTTTGTCGGTATCACCATCCAGTCCGGCAATATTCTTTCTCCAGGCTGGAATATATTCCTCGGGTAACGGTGCAAGCGCTACGCCATCCTGCCCCAGCAATTCGGTGGTAATACCCTGACGAATTTTCGCAGACAGCGCGGGATTAATAATTGCCGATAAATCGGAATGGGTGTGCGTATCAATAAAACCCGGACAAATTATTTTTCCCGTCGCATCAATAACCTGTTCATTTACGCCAGCGTCAATTTTTCCGATCGCCACAATACGACCGTCATCAACCATCACATCGGCAATCCTGCCTTCACAGCCCGTCCCATCGATCACATTTCCGTTTTTGAAAATGGTTTTCATCGTTATTCTCCATTACGGTGCCGATAAACGGCACCACCTGTAGGGTAAGAGGGTTTTATCTTTATTTTTTAATGGCGATACAGTGTCTTGATAATGCTGTAATAACCGCTGGCCGAACCGGTCAGTTGATCAATCTCGATAAACTCATCAATGGTGTGCGCCAGGTTTTCGCGAGAAGGTCCAAAACCAATGGTTTTGATTCCCGCTTCGCCCGCATAGTGGCTACCGTTAGTGCAAAATGAGTACTGTGTGATGGTCGGTTCAAACCCTGCCGCGCGAACGCCTGCCAGGGCGGCCTGAACAAATTCATCGGACTCTTCGTAAACCCACCCAGGGAAGAAACGCTCCCCCTCAATGGTGGCACCGGTATAGCAAGACTCCTGGCCCACAGCGTAGGAGACGCTGGCCTTGAACTGCGGATCCTGAGCAACCAGCTCAGCCAGTGCATTTTCCAGTGGCGCAATGACGCTTTCTTTGGTTTCACCCACCAGCAGACGACGATCGTAGGTCGCACGGCAGTAATCTGGTACAACGGACGCCCCAGGATACGGCGAGGATTTAATGTCTGTCAGTTCCAGGATACCTGGACCTAATACCGGGTGAGTTGGCGGAGTGATGGTGCGAATTTTGTCGATCAGTTGCGCCATTTTATACACCGCGTTAATACCGGCCTGTGGGTTAGCGGAATGCGCTGGTTTACCAAAGGTTTCGACAACAATTTCAGCGCGGCCACGCTGACCAATTTTCAGGTTTAATTCCGACGCTTCCCCGATAATTACATAGTCAGGTTTATAACGTTCGCTGACCAAACGGGCGGCAATGCCTTCAAAACACTCTTCATGTACGATACAGGCGACATAAATTTTACCGGCAAAATCACGATCATTATCCTGGCCAAAAAATCCAACGGCAGAGATCATCGCCGCCACGGCACCTTTCATGTCCGTTGTGCCACGCCCATAAATTTTGCCATCTTCAATATCGCCGCCATACGGATTGTGGGTCCACTTCTCTTCATTCACCGGCACAGTATCAATATGTCCATCCAGCACCAGCGTTTTCCCTGGCTGGTTGCCGACAATGCCGCCGACGATATTGCCGTATTTATCAACATGGATGTCATCAAACTGGTAATGCTCCATCATTGTTTTTATTGCATTAACCACATCCCCTTCCTGACCGGAATAACTTTTCTGCTGGATCAGTGCCTGGCAATTCTTAATCACTTCTTCAATACGGTTTGCAGATAACATGGATTTTCTCCGTTATAACTTTCAATCAGGAATTTATTAGTTGATGCCCGGGTACTGACCGCCCCAGACAATATCCAGATATTGTTGCGGGTCGGTATCCCCTTCCGTGCTTATCAACAGCACGCGAGAATGTTCATCCAGCCCCAGTTGTTCACGTGTTTGCGCCAGTACAGGCGAGGTCATCAGCAATGCCAGAAGACCCGAAGTCACAGCCCCTGATTCACCAGAAGTAATCTGCGGATCGCCCGCTAACGGGTTACCCAGCATGCGCATACCCAGCGCCGCCACTTCATCAGGACAAGAGGCGAATGCGGCGGCATAATCACGCAGCAGTTTCCAGCCGATGCTGTTAGCTTCCCCACAGGCAAGCCCGGCCATCACGGTCTGCAAATCCCCACCAACCGCCACCGCATCGCCCTCTTTCGCAAGCGCTGAGCGGTAGAGGCAATCGGCAATCAATGCCTCGGCGACGATCACTTTCGGGCGATTTTCCCCCCAGGCAGCCGTCACCATTCCCTGAACCATCCCCGCAAACGAGCCGACGCCCGCCTGAACGAACACGTGTGTCGGAGCAACCTGGTGAAGCTGATCCATCGCTTCCAGCATCAGGGTGCCGTAGCCTTGCATAATCCAAAGCGGGATCTTTTCGTACCCTTCCCAGGCCGTATCCTGCACCACGATCCAGCCATGTTTTTCAGCCTGCTCTGCAGTCATACGCACGGCATCGTCATAGTTCATATCAACGATTTCAGCCGTCGCCCCTTCATTACGAATAGACGTCAGACGCTGCTGCGAAGAGCCTTTCGGCATGTAGACCACGGCATTTTGCTTCAGTTGACGTGCCATCCATGCCACGCCACGACCGTGGTTGCCATCGGTGGTGGTCGCGAATGTCACGGTCTTCAGGTCATGGCGCACCTCTTCGCTGGTCATCACGTCAAAGGGTAATTCGCTGATATCCTTACCCACCAATTCCGCGATATGGCATGCCATCGCATAGGCCCCCCCCAGTGCTTTAAAAGCTTTGAGGCCAAAACGTTGAGATTCATCCTTAAGGTAAATATTTTTAACACCCAGTTTTTGTGAGAGTGCTGGAAGCGAATACAGCGGCGTCGGTGCGTAACCCGGAATAGAACGATGAAAATTCAGCGCTTTTACCAATTCCTGGTGACTAAACGGTGCCAATGGTGCATCGGGGTTCTCGGTAAACGGCGTCTGGTTGATAAAAAATGATAATTTTTCCTGCATCATAGAGCCTCATTGTCCTGGTATTTCATTCCCTGTAATCGATGTCATACAGAGATAATTAAGCGAGCGGTAATCCATAAAAGCAAAATGCTTACCAGTTTTTTATAAAATGACAAATTTATGAATATTTTTTAATAATATCTTTAATTTCAATAAATTAAAAAGAAGAGCAGCAACTTACCCGGCAAAAATGGCTTGCCGGATTTCTCGAGTCACTTTGATAAATTCTCACAAATGAGAAATAGTGTGATCGCAGAAGAGAAAACAAAAAACATATCTAAAAACAAAGCAATAAATTGATTCCACTCAAATCAATCTGACAGAAATTCGCATATTTATCATTCTCCCTGAGAAATTCTCAGCCCTGCCGGAGATGTAGCATGATTTCAGTACTCAGTAATATTCAGGATGATATCTGCAATTATGCCGACGCTATTTCCGGTATTACCGGTACGGATGTTGAAATCATTGATGAATCTTTAACGCGCATAGCTGGCACGGGGAAATACCGGCATATGCTCAACGAAAATGTGGCTAAAAATGGCTATATCTATCGTCATGTTTTGCAGGTACGCGAAACGGTGTTGATCAAAAATCCGGGTGAACATCCGCTCTGCCAGCTCTGTGAAAAACATCGTTATTGTTCAGAAATGCTTGATTTGAATGCTCCCATTTTTCTCAATAATCGCGTCATTGGGGTGATCGGGATTATTTGCTCAACACAGGCACAGCGTGAAACTTTGCTGAGTCAGATCGATAAGTTTGTCACTTTCATTGAACAAATCGCCGTCATGATCTCAAGTAAGGTCTTTGAATGTCTGGAACGGTTGCGCGCGCAGGAAACGCTGGGGGCATTTCGTCTTCTGATTGATGCCATGGATCGCGGTGTAGTCGCTATCGATGGTAATAGCCGCATCTGGCATGCCAACCATTCAGCAGATCGCATTCTCAATCGTGAGGTTCAGGGTTTGCCCCTGACCATTGAGACAACCGGCGACAGTTTGTATGGTGATGAAGAAGCGTGGCTGACGCTTGAAGGACAAAAACACCATGTGCTGTGCAAACAAATCTCACTGTCATCACAGGATAATGATCGCTTAACCATGGTTATCTTTCGCGATGCGCGAGACTATCTCAGCACTATCGCCACGTCCCCTTATGAGTTTGACACTCAGGTACGCCTGATCGGCCATTCTCCCTCAATGGAACAGCTCAGGAGTACCATTGGCAAAATCGCTAACAGTTACGCCAGCGTTCTTATTACCGGGGAGAGTGGATCAGGTAAAGAGGTTGTGGCATTTGCTATCCACCAGAGCAGCCCGCGTAAAGTCGCTCCTTTCGTGACGATCAACTGCGCAGCCATACCCGAGCAGTTGCTGGAAAGCGAGCTTTTTGGTTACGTTCGCGGTGCGTTCAGTGGCGCTGATCCCAAAGGACGAATGGGTAAATTTGAACTGGCCAACGGTGGGAGCTTATTTCTGGATGAGATCGGTGACATGCCACTTCATCTGCAAGCCAAATTGCTCAGAGTACTGCAGGAAAAAGCAATCACCCGCGTTGGTTCGAACAACATCATCGATATTGATGTACGTATTATTGCGGCGACGAATAAAAACATTAATGCGATGGTCGAGAATAATCAGTTTCGCGAAGATCTTTTCTATCGCCTGAATGTGGTCCCTCTTGTGCTCCCTTCCCTGAGAGAGCGACGTGCTGATATCGCCGTCCTGGCGCAAAATTTTGCGGACGAGTTTTCAGCAAGCTACCAGCGCCCCCCACAAAAGCTACCTGATGATGTAATCAACCGCCTGTATACCTGGCACTGGCCCGGCAACATCCGTGAATTACGAAACGTCATTGAGTACATTTTTGTCATGCGCGGAGAGGCTGCCGGGATCAACGCGAGTCACCTACCTCCTTACCTGCTTACCGCGGCTGACGGCAGAAAAACCGCCTTACAGACTCAACCTCGCCAACTTTCAGACCAGGGCAGACAAACGGAAAGGGACGCTATTGAAAACGGCATACAACGATTTGGATCAAGCGTTGAGGGTAAGAAACAAGCGGCGGCAGAATTGGGGATCAGTATCGCCACGCTATACCGAAAAATTAAACAGTACGGTTTGTAAGCCACAGATTTCCCTACTCTTATACCAATAGGTCTGCGTGGCGCGCAGTACCGTTCACTTACGCGAAGCCGCACGACGTTTTACTGGCTCACGGATTTTTGACATCTTCCCTCTGGCCTTGTGGTCGGGGCGTTTTGTTATGAACGGCGCGTCCAGATTTGCGTATCAATGCGCAAGCCATCTCGGATTATCCTCGGGAAGAGAGTATTCCCAGCGCTTTCATCCCCATCGCGATTTTCTAATCCTCTCCTTGTTCCCGACATCCGCCAGCCCTGGACGCGGATGTCGAATGCCACAGACTCACGTACAATAGTTATTAATCATTCTGTCGCGATATTTCATGCCCTATAATGGTGTGTGTTAAAAATTCACGGCGAGATTTTATGCAACAGGAACACATCATTTTATTGGATGAGCAGGATAATCCTTCCGGAACGCTGGAAAAGTATGCTGGCCACACCTTCAATACTCCTTTGCATCTCGCCTTCTCTTGCTGGCTGTTCAACACGCAGCGCCAGCTTCTGGTCACCCGTCGTTCGCTGTCGAAAAAGGCGTGGCCGGGGGTCTGGACGAATTCGGTTTGTGGCCATCCACAGCAAGGCGAAAGTACAGAAGACGCTATTGTTCGACGCTGCCGTTTTGAGTTGGGCGTGGAGATCGCTGGCCTCACCCCTGTTTATTCTGCGTTTCGTTACCGAGCCACCGATCCAAACGGAATTGTGGAGAACGAAGTGTGCCCGGTCTACGCTGCGCAAATGGTCAGCGAGCTCAGCGTGAATAACGATGAGGTGATGGAGTACCAGTGGTGCGCTCTGGAAAGTGTTCTGGATGGGATTGGCGCTACACCGTGGGCTTTCAGTCCGTGGATGGTGATGCAGGCATCGGATGATGCAGCGCGTGAGGCATTGCTAAATTACAGCCGCCAAAAGTAAAAAACCCCGACGCATTTGCCGGGGTTGTTTTCACTGACACCGTGAGGTTTATTTCACCGGACGCATCGCCGGGAACAGGATCACGTCGCGGATGGTGTGGCTGTTGGTGAACAACATAACCATACGGTCGATACCAATGCCCAGACCCGCCGTTGGCGGCAAACCGTGTTCCAGCGCCGTCACATAGTCCTCGTCGTAGAACATTGCTTCGTCATCACCCGCATCTTTCGCGTTAACCTGATCCAGGAAACGCTGAGCCTGATCTTCGGCGTCGTTCAGCTCGCTAAAGCCATTACCGATTTCACGGCCCCCGATGAAAAATTCGAAGCGGTCAGTAATTTCTGGGTTTTCATCGTTACGACGCGCCAGAGGAGAGACTTCAGCCGGATATTCCGTGATGAAGGTCGGCTGAATCAGATGCGCTTCTGCTACTTCTTCAAAGATCTCGGTCACGATACGACCCAGACCCCAGCTCTTCTCAATCTTGATACCGAGGCTTTGAGCAATCGCTTTAGCAGAATCGAAACTGTCCAGATCCGCCATATTCGTCTCCGGACGGTATTTCTGAATGGCTTCACGCATGGTCAGTTTTTCGAACGGTTTACCAAAGTCGAAGACTTCATCACCGTAAGGCACTTCAGTGGTACCCAGAACGTCCTGCGCCAGCGTACGGAACAGAGATTCGGTCAGTTCGATCAGATCTTTATAGTCCGCATATGCCATGTAGAGTTCCATCATGGTGAACTCTGGGTTATGACGAACGGAGATCCCTTCGTTACGGAAGTTACGGTTGATCTCGAATACACGTTCAAAACCACCCACCACCAGACGTTTCAGATACAGTTCCGGCGCGATACGCAGGTACATATCCAGATCCAGCGCGTTATGATGAGTGATGAACGGACGTGCTGCGGCACCACCAGGGATCACCTGCATCATCGGGGTTTCTACTTCCATAAAGCCACGACCCACCATGAACTGACGGATACCCGCCATGATCTGTGAACGCACTTTAAAAGTGTTGCGGGATTCATCGTTAGAGATGAGGTCCAGATAACGTTGACGGTAACGTGCTTCCTGATCCTGCAGGCCGTGGAATTTATCCGGCAGCGGACGCAGCGCTTTGGTCAACAGACGCAGCTCGGTGCAATGGATCGACAGTTCACCCGTTTTGGTTTTGAACAGCTTACCTTTCGCGCCAAGGATATCGCCGAGATCCCATTTTTTGAACTGCTCGTTGTAGATACCTTCCGGCAGGTCGTCACGGGAAACGTACAGCTGAATACGGCCGCCGACGTCTTGCAGCGTAACAAAAGACGCTTTACCCATAATGCGACGTGTCATCATACGACCCGCGACGGACACTTCGATATTCAGCGCTTCCAGTTCTTCGTTTTCTTTCGCGTCGAAGTCAGCGTGCAGTTGGTCTGAGGTGTGATCGCGACGGAAATCGTTCGGGAACGGGATACCCTGCTCGCGCAGGCCAGCCAGCTTCTCGCGGCGCGTTTTCAGTTCATTATTAAGATCGGCTACCGCGTCAGCGCCCTGTGCGTGTTGTTCAGACATGTTGGTTCCTCATAACCCTGCTTTCAAACTTGCTTCGATAAATTGATCCAGGCTGCCATCCAGCACTGCCTGCGTATTGCGGGTTTCTACCCCAGTACGCAAGTCTTTAATGCGGGAGTCATCAAGGACATATGAACGAATCTGGCTACCCCAGCCGATGTCGGATTTGGTGTCTTCCATCGCCTGTTTCTCTGCATTTTTCTTCTGCATTTCCAGTTCATAAAGCTTCGCTTTCATCTGCTTCATGGCCTGGTCTTTGTTTTTGTGCTGGGAACGGTCGTTCTGGCACTGGGTAACAATCCCGGTCGGAATGTGGGTGATACGCACCGCAGATTCTGTACGGTTAACGTGCTGACCGCCCGCGCCGGATGCGCGATAGACATCAATACGCAGGTCAGCCGGGTTGATATCGATATCGATATCATCGTCCACTTCCGGGTAAACAAACGCAGAGCTAAACGACGTATGGCGACGGCCGCCCGAGTCGAAGGGGCTCTTACGCACCAGGCGGTGCACGCCCGTTTCGGTACGCAGCCAGCCATACGCGTAATCGCCAGAGATTTTAATGGTCACGGATTTGATCCCTGCCACTTCACCTTCCGACTCTTCGATAATTTCTGTTTTAAAGCCGCGCGCTTCTGCCCAGCGCAGATACATACGCTCCAGCATGCTTGCCCAGTCCTGCGCTTCAGTACCGCCGGAACCTGCCTGGATGTCGAGATAGCAATCCGCACTGTCATATTCACCGGAGAACATACGACGGAATTCCAGCTGCGCCAGTTTGTCTTCCAGCGTATCGAGTTCAGCAACGGCTTCGTTAAAGGTATCTTCGTCGTCGGCTTCTACAGCCAGTTCCAACAGGCCAGAAACATCTTCCAGTCCCTGCGACATTTGATCGAGCGTATCGACAATGGCCTCAAGGGAAGAACGTTCTTTCCCCAGCGCCTGAGCGCGCTCGGGTTCGTTCCAGACGTCCGGCTGTTCCAGCTCGGCGTTTACTTCTTCCAGACGCTCTTTCTTGGCATCGTAGTCAAAGATACCCCCTAAGAACGTCGGAGCGTTCCGTGAGGTCCTGAATGCGGTTATTTACCGGATTAATTTCAAACATGGTCTGATTTCTTTTATTGGACGAGTCAAAATGCGGTTATAAGGGCGGAATATTAGCGGATTTCGCCCTTCAATTACAGTGAAAGTGATGCTAAATCGGCCAGATGTTATCAATGATAATCTGTAAACTGCGATTGCCGCGGAACTCGTTAATATCCAGCTTGTAGGCCAGTTCCACTTCGCGCACGCCGTTGTCCGGCCAACACGTCGTGTCGACGTTAAACGCGATACCGTCAAGCAGTGGGCCGCCGCCGACGGGTTCGACCATCACCTTCAGATGACGCTCCCCCACCAGCCGTTGCTGCAACAGGCGAAATCGCCCGTCGAACAACGGTTCAGGGAACATTTGCCCCCACGGTCCGGCATCGCGCAACAATTGCGCCACTTCCATCGTCATCTCATCTGCGCTCAGCGGACCATCGGAGACCACTTCACCCTGTAAAAGCGCCGGATCAAGCCACTCGGTAACCAGTTCACCGAATCGTTGCTGGAAGCGTTCAAACTGGGCTTCCTCCAGAGATAATCCTGCCGCCATCGCATGACCGCCGAACTTCAGCATCATGCCCGGATAGAGCGTGTCTAAACGCTCCAGCGCATCACGCATATGCAGTCCCTGAATCGAACGACCAGATCCTTTTAGCGTGCCGTCACCCGCAGGGGCAAAAGCAATCACCGGGCGGTGAAAACGCTCTTTAATGCGAGAGGCAAGGATCCCAACGACCCCCTGGTGCCACTCGGGGTGATACATCGCCAGACCGCCAGGTAACGTTTCGCCGCTACGCTCCAGCTTCTCGCACAGCGTCAGCGCTTCCGCCTGCATACCCTGTTCTATTTCTTTGCGAGTCTGATTCAGCGCATCGAGTTCATTGGCCAGTACGCGCGCCTCCCCGATGTTGTCGCACAGCAATAACGCCACGCCTACGGACATATCGTCCAGCCGCCCTGCCGCATTGAGTCGCGGCCCAAGCGCAAAGCCCAGGTCGCTGGCGGCCAGTTTTTGCGGATCGCGATTTGAGATCTCAAGCAGCGCTTTAATACCCGGACGACACTTGCCCGCCCGAATACGGCTCAACCCCTGCCATGTCAGGATACGGTTATTCGTATCGAGCGGCACCACGTCCGCCACCGTTCCTAACGCGACCAGATCCAGCAGATCCGCCAGATTCGGCGGCGCAATACCGCGCTCCTCAAACCACCCTTTATCACGCAGGAAAGTCCGCAGCGCCAGCATCAAATAAAACGCAACGCCCACACCCGCCAGTGACTTCGACGGAAATGTACAGTCACGCAAATTCGGGTTGATGATGGCCTCTGCGGCAGGCAGTGTATCGCCCGGCAAATGGTGATCGGTCACGATGACCGGAATACCCAGCGTTTTCGCATGATCCACACCCATATGGGAGGAGATGCCGTTATCCACGGTCACGATCAATTGCGCGCCACGGGCATGCGCCTGATCCACCACTTCTGGACTTAAACCATAACCATCTTCAAAACGATTAGGCACCAGGTAGCTGATGTTGTCACAGCCCAGCGCGCGCATTCCAAGCACGCTGAGCGCGGTGCTGGTCGCCCCGTCTGCATCAAAGTCGCCCACGATGATAATGCGGGTTCCCTCGCGAAATGCGTTATAGAGGATCTCAACGGCCTTTTCGACGCCGCTCAATTGCTGCCACGGCAGCATGCCTTTAACGCTACGCTCAAGATCCTGCGCGCAGCGCACGCCCCGGCTGGCGTACAAACGGCGCAGCAAAGGCGGCAAATCAGCGGGAAGATCCGCCGTCTCATCGGCTTCACGCCGACGCAGTTGTATCTGTTGTTTCACGCGAATTATTTACCGCTGGTCTGTTTCTGGTGCTCATCAAGGAAGGCTTTCATCTCTTTCGGGCCTTGATATCCGGGAACAACATAGCCGTTACTTAACACGATTGCCGGCGTACCGCTGACGCCAAACTGCACGCCCAGCGCATAATGGTCAGCGATATTCACATCGCAACTGGCAGCGGTGACGCTCTTACCCGCCATCGCATCATCAAAAGCTTTATTTTTATCTTTTGCACACCAGATAGACTTCATATCTTGCTCAGCCTGACTTGCCAGCCCCTGGCGCGGGAAGGCCAGATAACGCACGGTGATCCCCAGCGCGTTATAGTCTTTCATCTCTTCATGCAGCTTGTGACAGTAGCCGCAGGTGATGTCGGTGAAAACGGTAATGACGTGTTTTTCCTGCGCCGCTTTATAGACGATCATCTCTTTTTCCAGCGCGTTCAGGTGATTCATCAGCAATTTATTGGTGACGTTTACCGGATGGGCGCCGCTGACGTCATACATCGGTCCCTGGATAATGTGTTTACCGTCTTCGGTAACGTACAGCACACCGCTATTGGTCATCACCGTTTTCATTCCGGCAACCGGCGCCGACTGAATCTCCGCGCTCTGAACACCCAGTTTGGCCAGCGACTGGCGAATCGCGGCATCGTCGGCATGTGCCATACCCGCAAACGCCGTCGACAGCAGGGTGAACATCATAATACTTTTTTTCATAACCAATCCTTTCCTGTCAGCATCACGCTCTGGGGTGATGCTGTTGATGAAGTTGACGCAAGCGCTCGGTCGCGACATGAGTATAAATTTGCGTCGTCGAGAGATCGCTATGCCCGAGCAACATCTGCACAACGCGTAAATCCGCGCCATGATTGAGCAAATGCGTAGCAAAAGCGTGACGCAAAACGTGTGGTGACAATTTCTCGCTGTCGATCCCCGCCAGCACGGCATAGTGTTTAATTCGGTGCCAGAATGTCTGGCGTGTCATCTGCTGCGCACGCTGGCTGGGGAACAAAACATCAATCGACACTCCGTTCAACAACCAGGGACGGCCGTGTTCGAGATACGTTTCCACCCAGTACACCGCCTCTTCGCCCAGCGGAACCAGCCGTTCTTTGTTTCCCTTACCGATGACCCGCACAACCCCCTGGCGCAGGCTGATGTCGCTCATCGTTAGTCCTACCAGCTCAGAGACACGGAGCCCCGTGGCATAAAGCACTTCCAGCATGGCTTTGTCGCGCAGCTCCAGCGGTTGTTCAATCAGCGGCGCTTGCAGCAAACGCTCTACCTGCGCTTCACTGAGATCTTTTGGCAAACGCTGCGGAAGTTTAGGCGACGCAAGTTGCGCGCTCGGGTCGTCTTCACGAAACTTTTCACGATAAAGATGCTGAAAAAAACGCCGCATGGCGCTTAACAAGCGTGCAGAACTGGTGGCTTTATAGCCGCCATCCATCCGTTCCGCCAGTAAGGCTTGCAGATCGTCGCTTTGCACCGTCGCCAGCGACACCCCGCGATGATGCAACCATTCAACCACCATCGACAGATCGCGACGATACGCGCTTAACGTATTTTCCGCCAGATTGCGCTCCAGCCACAGAGCATCAAGAAACTGCTCAATGCGTGCCAGATCCTGTTCCACTTTCGCCCCTTATTCCACTCTCATTTTTGATGCATTATGCCTCATTGTGCCGTGAATGCAGCGATTCTGGTACACTACCCGCAACGCTACAGCAGAATCGAGATGTTACGTAATGAACATGGGTCTTTTTTACGGTTCCAGCACGTGTTACACCGAAATGGCGGCAGAAAAAATCCGCGATATTTTGGGGCCCGAGCTGGTGACATTGCACAACCTCAAGGATGACTCCCCCACCTTAATGGAGCAGTACGATGTGCTCATTTTAGGTATCCCTACCTGGGATTTCGGTGAAATTCAGGAAGACTGGGAAGCCGTCTGGGAACAACTGGACTCTCTTAATCTGGAAGGCAAAATCGTCGCGCTTTACGGTATGGGTGACCAGTTGGGATACGGCGAATGGTTCCTGGATGCGCTTGGCATGCTGCATGACAAACTCGCCACCAAAGGGGTGAAATTTGTCGGCTACTGGCCAACAGAAGGATACGAGTTCACCAGCCCTAAGCCGGTGATTGCCGATGGGCAACTGTTTGTCGGTCTGGCGCTGGATGAAACCAATCAGTACGATCTTAGCGACGAACGTATTCAGGTCTGGTGCGAACAAATTCTCAGTGAAATGGCTGAACACTATTCCTGAAACGAGAGCCATTAAAAAGATTGCTTTCAGATACGCCTCACTGACGAATCAGGCATTCCGCCCGTTCGTCAGTGCTTCTCTTGTTCCGTTTTCTGCAACATGACCCGACGTAACTCACGCCATTCTTTTTCATCCATACTATCTGCCGCCAGCCATAAATGTTGACGTCTACCGCTATCCGAGCGTAAACGCAACATCATGCCCGTTTTGAGCATCCAGGGAGTACTCAGAATCGCCCACTCCAGACCCTGCCAGCGCAAACGCCCATCCATCAACAATTTAATCTCGCCCTGACGGGTATTGATACGTCGCTGGCTACGCACGCAATCGAACACCACCAGTGAGAGCAATATCAGCCACAAAGGGGTATAGCTTAATGGCCACGGCATCAACAAAATCAATGCGGCGACCAACCCATGAAGCAGCAGGGACATCCACTGCGCGCGCCAGGAGACGCGTAAATCAGATTGCCACAGGACCACGTTCCCGATTCCGTGTCTGGATGAGTCTCACCATCTGCTCCAGTTCTGCATCTGCCGGCTTACCATGATTCATTAACCAATTGAATAAATCCGGGTCATCGCATTCCAGCAAACGAATAAAAATGCGTTTTTCATCATCACTGAGGCTATCGTACTCATGTTCGAAAAACGGCATGATGGAAATGTCGAGCTCACGCATACCGCGACGGCATGCCCAGTGAATACGTGCTTTGTTGTTAATATCCATGTTCTTCTTCCTGTTTCGCGAAAATGAAGTACCCGGCTATTGTAACGTGTTTTTCATGTTCTTTTGCGGGAATCTCCATCATCGGAAGCGCGATCGCTAAATAAAAAGGCATTGAGTCAAATGCTTCATCCATTTTGCATGGCGCTTCGCAAAGCGGACGAAAGGGCACAAATGGAATGCCTAAAGCGCTTGCAATGGGCAATAGCTCTTTTACCATTAGTCATTATTACGGCGTTAAGCAAATCAGGACATTATTATGGCGTTTACACCTTTTCCTCCTCGTCAGCCTTCAACGTCGGCGCGTTTGCCTCTGACGTTGATCACATTAGATGACTGGGCACTGGCCACCATTACTGGTGCAGACTGCGAAAAATATATCCAGGGGCAGGTCACTGCCGACGTGAGTCAACTTACGGAGCATCAGCATGTCCTGGCCGCTCATTGCGATGCCAAAGGAAAGATGTGGAGCAATCTTCGTTTGTTCCGTGATGGCGAAGGGTTTGCCTGGATTGAGCGCCGTAGTCTGCGCGATGCCCAACTGACTGAACTGAAAAAGTACGCCGTGTTCTCTAAAGTCGTCATCGCGCCTGATGATGAGCGTGTTCTGCTTGGCGTTGCCGGGTTTCAGGCACGCGCTGCACTGACGCCTCTCTTTAGTGAGTTGCCGGACGCCGCAAACCCGGTGGTAACGAAAGGTGCTTCGACGTTATTGTGGTTTGAACAT
Source organism: Citrobacter sp. NCU1 (assembly GCF_010231475.1). Taxonomy (GTDB): domain Bacteria; phylum Pseudomonadota; class Gammaproteobacteria; order Enterobacterales; family Enterobacteriaceae; genus Citrobacter_D. Next base: position 20,394 of record NZ_NRDO01000017.1, read on the forward strand.
CCGTCGGAGCGTTTCCTGCTGGTAACCGATACCGCCACAGCAAAAGCGCTGACCGAAAAGTTGCACGGCGAAGCCGCACTCAACAACAGCCAGCAATGGCTTGCCCTGGATATTGAAGCCGGTATCCCGGTCATTGACATGGTAAATAGCGGACAGTTTATTCCTCAGGCAACCAATCTTCAGGCGCTGGGAGGGATCAGCTTTAAGAAAGGTTGCTATACCGGTCAGGAGATGGTGGCTCGTGCGAAATTCCGTGGCGCCAACAAACGGGCGCTGTGGTCCCTGGTGGGCGTTGCCAGTCGGGTGCCGGAAGCGGGAGAAGATCTTGAACTGCAGATGGGTGAAAACTGGCGTCGTACCGGTACGGTTCTCGCTGCGGTACAGTTAGATGATGGCCGGTTGCGCTTACAGGTTGTAATGAACAACGACATGGAAGCCGACAGCGTATTTCGCGTTCGCGACGATGCCAACACGTTGCACATTGAACCGCTGCCATACTCGCTGGAAGAATAATGTATTAATGGCCGGATAGAGGCTTATGCCGTGTCCGGCCTACGATCAGCGTTTCCAGGTCGGATACGTGTAAGCGTCATCCGGCAACAACAGCTCATGCCTGTCCGACATACAGATAAATCGCCAGGAAATGGCAGACGCTGCCCCCCAGCACAAAACCGTGCCAGATTGCATGGTTATAGGGAATGCGTTTGCAGACGTAGAAAATCACACCCAGCGAGTAAATCACGCCGCCGACCGCCAGCAATGTCACGCCACCTGCCGCCAGTTTGACCGAGAGTTGATACACCACAATCAGCGACAGCCAACCCATCGTCAGATATGTCACTAGCGAGAGCACTTTGAACCGATGCGCGATGGTCAGCTTGAACAGAATGCCCAGCAGCGCCAGGCTCCAGATGACGATCATCAGTCCACGCGCCAGCGGTGAATCCAACCCTACCAGCAGAAACGGCGTGTAAGTACCTGCAATTAATAGGTAAATCGCACAATGGTCAAATTTTTTCAGCCACACTTTCGCCCGCTGATGTGGAATAGCGTGATACAGCGTAGAGGCCAGAAAAAGCAGAATCATGCTGCCGCCGTACAGGCTATAGCTGGTGATTGCCGTGACACTGGCATGACTTTCTGCCGCCTGTACCAGCAACAGAACCAGCCCCACAATGCCAAATACCAGGCCAATCCCGTGGCTGACGCTGTTGGCTATTTCTTCAGCCAGAGAGTATCCCTGTTTTATTAATGGTTTTTTAACCATGAGTAACTCCGGAGAAACGTTCACGTTCGTGATTGCCTCTCTAGCGTAACTGAGAATGGTTCCAGTGAACACCTGTTAGCTCAAATAAATACTCGATTTAAAATAATCATTATAAATCATGTGATTAAATCATAATTTTCAACTAACAGTTGTTCTTAACAATTAAAGAGATTTAAAATCAATCACATAAAATTGTGACTGTCCTGGGTAAATTTCCGTAATCACCCGTTTCAACTCATCAAGAGTCATGTTTTCTTGTTGCGCATGTTTTTCACTGAGCGTGTCCAGGGTCACGGTTGAGGTTCCTGTGACTTTGATCGTGCAGAAATAGCCGTCATCTTCAAAACGCCCTACACGCAGAATATCCCCCACGTTAAAATGAGACTCTGAAGCGTCCCGCAGGGTAATGGTTTTACGTCCCGCCAAAATGTCATTCTGAAAGCGCTGAAAAAAAGTGATGTCGTTTGGCTGCATGTTATTATTTCCTGAAGATGAAGTCTGATGAGTGAGTATTGCCATTGTGAGTATGTTCTCCCACGCTGCCATCGCCAGTCTCAACAATCTTGAGATGTTGGTCTACAACTATGTCATCAAAAACCGCGATAACATCGTCTACATGACCATTCGCGAACTGGCAGATGCTGCGGGGGTTTCGACCACCACGGTGCTTCGCTTCTGCCGCAAACTGAACTGTGATGGCTACTCTGAGTTTCGTGTGCGGTTTAAATTATATTTAGAGCAGAATGAACCGCAACAGGCTAATTTCGGCGCCAGCGAAATTATCAGCTTTTTTAAAAGTGTGAATAACGACGAATTTGATAAATTACTCGATCGTGCAGTAGAGATTATTTTATCTTCCGAGAGAATTATATTTGTCGGTGCCGGAACCTCCGGGGCCTTAGCTAAATATGGCGCGCGTTTTTTCTCGAATGTCGGGAAATTCAGTAATCACATTGATGACCCCTACTTCCCCGTCACCAATGATATGGCCAGAAACGCCCTTGCGATCGTACTTTCAGTCTCTGGAGAAACTGCGGAGATCCTGCGTTTTGCCAGCCAGTTCAGCCTGCATAACTGCAAAGTACTGTCTGTTACCAGCCATGAACACTCCGCACTGGCAAAACTGGCTGACTTTAATCTCTCCTGGCATGTGCCGCAAACGCGCATTGCCGGTGTTTATGATATTACTACGCAGATCCCGGTTATTTATATTCTTGAAACATTAGGCCGTAAACTTGCGAAAAAATTAGCGTAAAAAAACAATTTGTTTTTTCGATGTAATAAGTCACAACGCGGCTATTTTGTTATATCGTGACATTTCATTTCTCTTTGTTAGACTCAAAATCAGAAGATTATTAATTTGAGATTGAGCCTAAATGAAAAAACTCACCTTACCGAAAGATTTCTTATGGGGTGGCGCAGTCGCTGCCCACCAGGTTGAAGGCGGCTGGAACAAAGGCGGCAAAGGACCGAGCATTTGCGACGTGCTGACCGGCGGCGCACACGGCGTTCCACGTGAAATCACCCAGCAAGTGGTGCCGGGAAAATACTATCCCAACCACGAAGCGGTCGATTTCTACGGTCACTACAAAGAAGATATTAAACTCTTTGCTGAAATGGGTTTTAAATGCTTCCGAACCTCTATCGCCTGGACTCGCATCTTCCCGCAAGGTGACGAAACCCAACCTAACGAAGAGGGGCTGAAATTCTACGACGACATGTTCGACGAATTGCTCAAATACAATATCGAACCGGTTATCACCCTCTCCCACTTCGAAATGCCGTTGCATCTGGTACAGCAATACGGGGGCTGGACTCACCGTAAGGTCGTGGATTTCTTTGTGCGTTTCGCTGAAGTCGTGTTTGAACGCTACCAGCACAAGGTCAAATATTGGATGACCTTCAACGAGATAAACAATCAGCGGAACTGGCGCGCGCCACTGTTTGGCTACTGCTGTTCTGGTGTGGTCTACACCGAACATGAAAACCCAGAAGAAACCCTGTATCAGGTACTGCACCATCAGTTTGTCGCCAGCGCCCTGGCGGTGAAAGCGGCACGCCGTATTAATCCTGAAATGAAAGTCGGTTGCATGCTGGCGATGGTGCCGCTCTATCCCTTCTCCTGCAAACCCGAAGATGTGATGTTCGCCCAGGAATCAATGCGCGAGCGCTATGTTTTTACCGACGTTCAGCTTCGCGGTTACTACCCCTCTTATGTGCTGAACGAATGGGAACGCCGTGGTTTTAACATCAAAATGGAAGAAGGTGATAACGCAGTCCTGCGTGAAGGTACCTGTGATTACCTTGGTTTCAGCTATTACATGACCAACGCCGTGAAAGCCGAAGGCGGCAGTGGCGATGCGATTTCCGGCTTCGAAGGCAGTGTACCGAATCCACACGTGAAAGCCTCCGACTGGGGGTGGCAAATTGACCCGACCGGTCTGCGTTACGCACTTTGCGAGCTGTATGAACGCTATCAGAAACCGTTGTTTATCGTGGAGAACGGGTTTGGTGCCTACGACAAAGTGGAAGAAGACGGCAGTATTAACGATGACTACCGTATCGACTATTTGCGTGCCCACGTTGAAGAGATGATAAAAGCCGTGACCTATGATGGCGTGGATCTCATGGGTTATACCCCGTGGGGCTGCATCGACTGTGTATCGTTCACCACCGGCCAGTACAGCAAGCGCTACGGCTTTATCTATGTGAACAAGCATGACGACGGCACGGGCGATATGTCTCGTTCGCGTAAGAAAAGCTTCAACTGGTATAAAGAAGTGATTGCCAGCAACGGCGAATCACTTTAACGCTGTCTCGCCAGACTGCGCTACGCTTGCACCGGCCTACAAAACCACAGGCCAGGTAAGCGTAGCGCCACCGGGCATTATCGCCCGCCTGCTATATCCATAAAACTGCCCGTCACATACGACGCTTTCTCACTCAAAAGCCAGACAATCGCCTGCGCAACCTCTTTCGGTTGCCCGCCTCGTTGCATAGGTAACATGGACTTAACGCGATCAACCCTGCCAGGCTCACCGCCAGAAGCATGCATTTCGGTATAGATAAGGCCAGGGCGTACGCAGTTTACGCGAATCCCCTGAGCCGCCACTTCCAGCGCCAGTCCAGTGGTGAGTGTATCTATCGCCCCTTTCGACGCGGCGTAATCGACATACTCAAAGGGTGCACCAAGCCGTGCCGCCGCCGAAGAGACGTTCACAATCGCCCCTCCTTTACCGCCATGCTTAAGCGACATTCGCTTCACGGCCTCCCGGCAACACAGAAAATAACCGGTCACATTAGTGGCCAGCACGCGATTAATCCGTTCGGCGGTCAGGTTTTCTACCGTGCTTTGTTCAAACAAAATCCCGGCGTTATTCACCAACGCAGACAACGGTTCGCCACTACGATCGAGAGCGTCAAACATCGCCATCACCTGGCTTTCATCGCTAATGTCTGCGCGCAGAGCAAATGCCTTACCGCCTGCGGCGACAATCATATTAACCACTTCCGTAGCCGCGCGAATATTATGGTGAAAGTTAACGGCGACGGTGTAACCCTCTGTCGCCAGTTGCAATGCCGTTGCGCGACCGATCCCCCGACTGCCTCCCGTGACAAGTGCGATTGCCATATCATTCCCTCCAAAAATAAAGGCGCCGAAGCGCCTTTAAAAGATAGCTGAAGCGGAAAATTACTGATATTCGCTCATCGGTACGCAAGAGCAGAACAGATTACGGTCGCCGTAAACATCGTCGAGACGTTTTACCGTCGGCCAGTATTTGTTCTCTACGCCCGCAGGGAACACGGCGATTTCACGGGTGTAGCCATGATTCCACTCCGCCACCAGCTCATTCTGGGTGTGCGGCGCGTTAACCAGAGGGTTATCTTCCAGTGCCCATTCACCCGCTTTCACGCGATCAATTTCAGCACGAATCGCCAGCATCGCATTGATAAAGCGATCCAGTTCAACCTTACTTTCGGATTCCGTCGGCTCCACCATCAGCGTACCCGCAACCGGGAAGGACATGGTCGGCGCATGGAAACCGTAGTCGATCAGGCGTTTGGCGATATCCAGTTCACTGATGCCAGTCTCGTCTTTCAGCGGGCGAATATCGAGAATGCATTCGTGCGCCACGCGGCCATCACGCCCTGTGTACAGCACCGGATAAGCCTCTTTCAGACGGCTGGCAATGTAGTTGGCATTGAGAATAGCCACCTGGCTTGCTTTTTTCAGGCCCTCTGCGCCCATCATGCGGATGTACATCCAGCTGATAGGCAGAATAGAAGCGCTACCGAACGGCGCGGCGGAAACCGCGCCCTGACGGGTCAGCATGCCTTCGATTTGCACCACACTATGACCAGGCACAAACGGAGCCAGGTGCGATTTCACCCCAATAGGCCCCATACCTGGGCCGCCACCGCCGTGCGGAATGCAGAAGGTTTTATGCAGGTTGAGGTGCGATACATCTGCGCCGATAAAGCCTGGCGTGGTAATACCGACCTGCGCGTTCATGTTTGCGCCATCAAGGTAAACCTGACCGCCAAACTGGTGAACGATTTCGCACACTTCGCGGATCGTCTCTTCATACACGCCGTGGGTGGACGGGTAAGTCACCATGATGCAGGAGAGGCTGTCGCCGTGCTGCTCTGCTTTCTCACGCAGATCCGCCAGATCGATATTGCCTTGTTTGTCGCAAGCGACAACAACAACCTGCATCCCCGCCATTTGTGCGGACGCCGGGTTTGTACCGTGAGCAGACGCCGGGATCAGGCAGATATCGCGATGTCCTTCATTGCGGCTTTCGTGGTAATGACGAATCGCCAACAGACCGGCATATTCACCCTGCGCACCTGAGTTTGGCTGCATGCAGACGGCGTCATAACCGGTCAGTTTAACCAGCCATTCAGAAAGCTGGCTTATCATCTGATGGTACCCTTCCGCCTGATCCGCCGGGCAGAAAGGATGCAGTTCAGCAAATTCCGGCCAGGTAATGGGGATCATCTCGGCAGCCGCGTTCAGTTTCATGGTGCAAGACCCCAGCGGGATCATTGCCTGATTCAGCGCCAGATCTTTGCGTTCCAGAGAGTGCATGTAACGCATCATCTCGGTTTCGCTGTGATAACGGTTAAACACCGGATGCGTCAGGATCTCGTCCTCACGCAGCATGCTGTCCTGAATAGAACGGCTGTCATGCGCTACGTCTTTGTCCAGCGTGTCGATATTCAGGCCATGATGATCGCCCAGCAGGACGGAGAACAACGCCAGCACGTTTTCACGGGTGGTCGTTTCATCCAGCGTAATGCCGACCGCGTTGTGAATATCGCTACGCAGGTTGATTTCTGCCGCTTCAGCGCGCGCCAGCACCGCAGCCTTGTCAGCCACTTCCACGCACAGCGTGTCAAAGTAGTGCGCATGACGCAGCTTCAACCCTTTCTGTTGCAGGCCAGTTGCCAGAATATCGGTCAGGCGATGAATGCGATTAGCGATGCGTTTCAACCCTACCGGGCCATGATAAACCGCATACAGGCTGGCGATATTGGCCAGCAGTACCTGAGAGGTACAGATATTGGAGTTCGCTTTCTCGCGGCGAATATGTTGCTCGCGGGTCTGCATCGCCATACGCAAAGCGGTATTGCCCGCCGCATCCTTAGATACGCCGATAATACGGCCTGGCATCGAGCGTTTAAATTCATCTTTCGCGGCAAAGAATGCCGCATGTGGGCCGCCGTAGCCCATCGGTACGCCAAAGCGCTGTGCAGAACCGAAAACGATATCTGCGCCTTGTTTGCCCGGCGCAGTCAGCAGAACCAGTGCCATAAAGTCGGCGGCGACGCTGACCACAATTTTGCGCGACTTCAACTCGGCAATCAGCGCGCTGTAATCGTGGACTTCACCGGTCGTACCCACTTGCTGCAACAGCACGCCAAACACGTCCTGGTGATCAACCACTTTTGCGGCGTCGTCGACAATGACGTCAAAACCGAAGGTTTCTGCACGGGTGCGGACCACGTCCAGCGTTTGCGGATGTACGTCAGAGGCGACAAAGAAACGGTTAGCGTTTTTCAGCTTGCTGACGCGTTTTGCCATTGCCATCGCTTCGGCAGCCGCCGTCGCTTCATCAAGCAGAGACGCAGAGGCCATGTCCAGTCCGGTCAGATCCAACGTCACCTGCTGGAAATTCAGCAGCGATTCCAGACGCCCCTGAGAAACTTCCGGCTGGTATGGCGTATACGCGGTATACCAACCCGGATTCTCTAACATATTACGCAAGATAACCGGCGGCAATTGCACGGCGGTGTAGCCCATGCCAATGTAAGACGTGAAGCGCTTATTGCGGCTGGCGATAGCTTTGAGTTCTGCCAGCGCAGCATATTCGGTCGCGGCTTCACCTACCTGCGGCGGGGTCGCAAGCTGAATATCTTTCGGCACAATCTGGCCGATCAGCGCGTTTAACGACTCGGCACCTACGGCATTCAGCATTTCTTGCTGTTGCGCAGCGTCCGGTCCGATGTGGCGTTCAATGAAAGCGCCGCTGTTTTCAAGCTGGCTTAACGTCTGTGTCATGGGCGATGGTTCCTGAAACGTGCAGTGAATCGTGATTGTCTCTAACTCAATTGCCCGGTGACGCTAACGCTTACCGGGCCTACGGTGACCTGTAGGCCGGATAAACGCAGTGCCATCCGGCACAACATTATTCGTCTTCTAACAGGGCTTCGTATGCGGTCGCATCCAGCAGCGCGTCGATTTCGCTCGCGTCGTTGGCTTTGATTTTGAAAATCCAGCCACCGGCATACGGTTCGCTGTTGATAAGCTCCGGAGAGTCGCTGAGCGCGTCGTTAACGGCGACGATCTCGCCACCGACTGGCGCATAAATATCAGAGGCCGCTTTAACGGACTCTGCAACCGCGCAATCATCGCCTGCGCTAACGGTGCTGCCGACGTCTGGCAGATCGACAAACACCATGTCGCCCAACAGTTCCTGAGCGTGTTCGGTAATGCCCACGGTGTAAGTACCGTCCGCCTCTTTACGCAGCCATTCGTGTTCTTTGCTGTATTTCAGTTCTGCTGGTACGTTGCTCATCAATCAATCTCCAAAAAAGGATGAATCACGCGACGGCTTTGCCGTTACGCACAAAAACAGGTTTCGTTACTTTTACTGGCATCTCACGGTTACGGATCTGCACAATCGCCGTTTCACCAATGCCCGCTGGCACCCGCGCCAGCGCAATGCTGTAACCCAGCGTCGGAGAGAAAGTGCCGCTGGTGATAATGCCTTCCTGCGTGTTGCCCTGCGCGTCAATAAAGCGAACTGGCAATTCATTACGCAACACGCCCTTTTCTGTCATGATCAGACCGACCAACTGCTCATGCCCTTTTTCACGCTGCGTTTCCAGCGCTTCACGACCGATAAAATCACGGTCAGTCGGTTCCCAGGCAATGGTCCAGCCCATGTTGGCGGCTAATGGAGAAATGCTTTCGTCCATCTCCTGGCCGTACAGGTTCATACCTGCTTCCAGACGCAACGTATCACGCGCTCCCAGACCACACGGTTTCACGCCAGCTTCCACCAGCGCACGCCAGAAATCGGCTGCTTTTTCATTTGGCATGGCGATTTCATAGCCCGCTTCACCGGTATAACCGGTTGTCGCAATGAAGAGATCGCCCGCCTGGACGCCAAAGAACGGTTTCATCCCGTCGACTGCGCGACGCTGTTCTTCAGTAAACAACGCTGCTGCTTTCGCCTGTGCGTTTGGTCCCTGTACGGCGATCAATGACAGATCGTCACGGACGGTAATGTCGATGGCATAAGGTTCGGCGTGTTGGGAAATCCAGGTGAGGTCTTTTTCGCGGGTGGCGGAGTTAACAACGAGGCGGAAGAAATCTTCAGTAAAGTAGTAGACGATAAGATCATCTATTACGCCGCCCGAGGCATTAAGCATACCGGAGTAGAGGGCTTTCCCGCTCTTCGTTAGCTTTGCCACGTCATTTGCCAGCAGATAACGCAAAAACTCCCGGGTGCGGCTGCCTCGCAGATCGACAATAGTCATGTGCGAAACATCAAACATACCGGCATCGGTGCGCACAGCATGATGCTCATCGAGCTGGGAACCGTAATGCAGCGGCATCATCCAGCCATGGAAATCGACCATCCGTGCACCACATAACGTGTGTTGTTCGTACAAAGGAGTCTGTTGAGCCATCTTTTCCTCGTTGAATAAGCAGGGCTTACAACCATTTCGTGATGAAATTTACGCCACGAAACCCGTTATCGAAGCCACGTTATGGCCTCAACGCAAACGTTCTCTTTCCCTTGAACTTACCACCGAAACTGACGCTTAACCATAAGGTAAAATTAACCATCACATTAGCTTATGCCAAAATTTGGCAAAGCAGACCACAGAACAAAAAACCAAAAATACCATTAACACATCCATAACACATGATTATGCGGCAGTTAAAACCAAATAAATCGATATTAAATTCTAAAAAAATGCCAAAAATCGAGACGAGAAAAAAATGTGATATAAAAAAATCTAATGCGAAAAACAGCGTGGAATTAGATTATTTCAAATGAGGAGAGTCCCCCGGCGTGAAGGCCGGGAGAAGAAAGTGTGACGGGTCTCAAACTCTTAAAAGCGGGGGATGTCTTAACGAAGCCACTCAGGCAAATCATTAAGCCCCATCGCCTGACGGATAAGCTGCGGTTTTACACCTGGGAGGGTATCGGCCAGTTTCAGACCAATGTCGCGCAGTAATTTCTTCGCTGGATTTTCACCCGCAAACAGCTCGCGAAAACCTTGCATACCGGCCAGCATCATGGCGGCACTGTGCTTACGACTGCGCTCGTAACGACGCAAATAGAGATACTGACCGATATCTTTGCCCTGGCGCTGCAAGCGCTTCAGTTCGTCGATAAGTTCCGCAGCATCCATAAAACCGAGGTTAACCCCCTGCCCCGCCAGCGGATGGATGGTATGGGCGGCATCGCCGACCAATGCCAGGCGATGGGCGGCAAACTGGCGCGCATAGCGCCCCGTCAGCGGGAACACCTGACGTTCGCTTTCCACACGACACAGCCCCAGTCGGTTATCAAATGCAATATTCAACGCCCGGTTAAACTCCTCTTCGCTCGCGTGTTGCATCCGCTCAGCCTCTTGCGGCGAAAGCGACCAGACAATAGAGCAAAGATGTGGGTCGGTGAGTGGCAGAAACGCGAGAATACCCTCGCCATGAAACGCCTGGCGCGCAATCGCATCATGCGCCTCTTCGGTGCGAATGGTGGCTACCAGCGCATGATGGCGGTAATCCCAGAAGGTCAGCGGAATATCGGCTTTGTTACGCAGCCAGGAGTTCGCGCCGTCCGCCCCAACCACCAAACGAGCAGTTAACATCGTGCCGTCTTTCAGAGTCAGAAACGTTTCGTTTTCACCCCAGGCCACCTGCTGCAGTTCGGCAGGAGCCATCAGCGTAATATCTGAGGATTGCTGCGCTTTTTGCCACAAAGCGTAGTGGATCACCGTATTTTCAACGATGTGCCCAAGATGGCTGTATCCCATGCTTTTATCATCGAACGCAATGCGTCCAAAACTGTCTTTATCCCAGACTTCCATACCGTGATAGCAACTGGCCCGACGGGCAACAATATCTGACCATACACCCAGACGCGTGAGCAATTTTTCGCTGGCCGCATTAATGGCCGACACGCGAAGCGCCGGTGGAGCATCATTCGCCAGTGGCTGAGGGACATGCTGTTCCAGCACGGCGACGCGTAAGCCGCTACCCTGTAAACCGCAGGCGACGGCCAGACCTACCATGCCTCCCCCCACAATAGCTACATCAACACTTTGCACTGTTTGCTCCTCGAAACAAAACCTGTAATCCGTAGGCCTGATAAGCGTAGCGCCATCAGGCATTTGTGCGGGTACCCCTGCCGGATGGCGCCTTCGCCTTATCCGGCCTACAGGTCATCTTTAACGCGCGACCCAACCCAGGGTGCGCTCCGCCAGCACATCGCGTGCCGGTGTCAATAATTCCATTGCCATCAATCCGACATTACGCCCGACAACCAGCGGCGCCCAATGATTGGCAAACAGATAAACCAGACTGTTTGTCACGCCAATCGTTGTTTCACGATCAGCCTGTCGACGTTGTTGATAACGCGACAGCACGCGATATTCGCCGACGTCCTCGCCGGCTTGCCATGCCTGGGTCAACGTTTCGGCAAGGCTCATCACATCGCGTAACCCAAGATTAAAACCTTGTCCTGCGATAGGGTGCAGTGTCTGTGCGGCATTTCCCACCAGCACGGTACGATGGGTGACAGCTTTGACCGCCGTCGTCAGCGAAAGCGGATAGGCACTGCGTTTCCCCGCCTGGGTAATACGCCCCAGCCGCCAGCCAAATGCGCTCTGCAATTCACGGCAAAACTGTTCATCAGACCAGGCCATCACTTCATCACGCCGCTCAAGCGAATGACACCATACCAGCGAGCAGCGCTCTGCGGACATTGGCAACATCGCCAGTGGTCCATGTTGAGTAAAGCGCTCAAACGCACGACCTTCATGGGGCACAGAGACAGCCACGTTAGCGATCACCGCTAACTGTTCGTAGGGCGTTTGCTGCCAGTCCACACCGCAAGCCGTTGCCAGCGCTGAGCGCGTGCCATCAGCCGCAACCAACACGTCGCCGGTAATCACATCACCGTTTTCCAGCGTAACGTTTACCTGCTCCTGCGTGCGTGAGACAGTGGCGACACGAGCGGGGCAATGCAACGTCACGCCCGGCGCTTTGCGCAACAGTCCGAACAAACGCTGACCGACATCGTGTAACTCAACGACCTGTCCTAACGCCGCAATACGATAATCCTGCGCATCCAGGGTCACAAACCCGGCATGTCCGCGATCGCTGACGTGAACGGTATTAATGGCCGTTGCGCAATCGGCAATCGCCTGCCAGATCCCCATCCGCGCCAGTTGCTGACAGGTGCCTGCCGCCAGAGCGATCGCCCGGGCGTCGAAACCTGGATGATCCTGTGCTTCAGGTGATGTCGCTTCAATCAGATGCACCGGCAGTTTGCCATGACTCAGTTGAGATATTGCCAGCGCCAGCGTCGCCCCAGCCATCCCGCCGCCTACGATAATCACACTCATTGTTGGCGCGCCGCAGCCATTAAGGCTTCAATATCGTCCGCTTTTTTCACTACGCTGGCGGTCAGGTTTTCGTTACCGGTTTGTGTGATGACAATGTCATCTTCAATTCGGATACCAATACCACGATACGCTTCCGGTACGTCGGCATCCGGCGCGATGTAGAGACCCGGTTCCACGGTCAGAACCATGCCCGGCTCAAGCAGACGGGAGCGATCCTTGCCATAGGTGCCGACATCATGCACGTCCAGCCCCAGCCAGTGACTCAGGCCATGCATAAAGAAAGGACGATGGGCGTTATCGGCGATCAGTTGATCGATTTCGCCTTTCAGGATGCCCAGTTTCACCAGGCCGGTGACCATAATGCGCACCACCTCACCGGTCACGTCCTGAATGGAGGTACCCGGGCGATACAGACGCAAACTGGTCTCCAGCGACGCCAGCACAATGTCGTAGATCTCGCGCTGTGCGGGGGTGAACTTGCCGTTGACCGGGAAGGTTCGCGTGATGTCCCCGGCATATCCTTTGTATTCGCAGCCAGCATCAATCAACACCAACGAGCCATCGCGCATTTCACTTTCATTTTCGGTGTAATGCAGGATGCAGCCATTTACGCCGCTGCCAACAATGGTGTTATAGGAAGGATAACGCGCGCCATGACGCGTAAATTCGTGGTGAATCTCCCCTTCCAGTTGATACTCAAACATGCCCGGACGACATTTCTCCATCGCCCGTGTATGCGCCAGCGCGCTGATCTCTCCGGCACGTCGCATTACGGCGATTTCTTCCGCTGATTTAAACAGGCGCATTTCATGCACCATCGGGCGCCAGTCGGTAAGTGTCGCAGGCGCTTTCAGATTCTGACGCGCCCCTTTACGCAGCTTATCCAGCGCGGTAAAGACGATTTCATCCGCCCAGGCATATTCGCCTTGCGCGTGGTACACCACATCCAGGCCATTGAGCAGTTGGAAGAGTTGCAGATTGATTTCGCTGAACGCCAAAGCTCGATCCACACCCAGCTTTTCTGGCGCAGCATCCTGCCCGAGACGACGGCCAAACCAAATCTCTGCGGTCAGGTCGCGAACGCGGTTAAACAAAACGCTGTGGTTATGAGTGTCATCGCTTTTAATCAGTACCAGCACCGCTTCCGGTTCATTAAAACCGGTGAAATACCAGAAGTCGCTGCTCTGACGATACGGATATTCACTGTCCGCGCTACGCGTAGCTTCTGGCGCGGCGAAAATCAGCGCCGCGCTGCCCGGTGGCATTTGCGCCAGTAATGCCTGGCGACGACGCAGGTATTCTTGCAGGGATAGCTCGCTCATAACACTCTCCTTGGCGTTTTCGTTCTTAGTGCAGGGTCGGTTTGCGCACTTCCGGCGCGGTGGGCTGCTGACGCGTAAAGGTGTCGTGGCACAACAGCGCCGCAACACGCACATATTCGATGATCTCCTCGAGCGACATCTCCAGCTCTTCCTGATCTTCGTCTTCGTCATACCCCAACTGCGCAATGTTTCGCAGGTCGTCAATCGCTTCGCCAGTCTCACCCGTCACTTTGTCGAGCTTAGGCTGTGTGACGCCAAGTCCGAGTAAAAAGTGATTGACCCAACCCGCCAGTGCATCGGCGCGATCGAACACGCTGACATCGTCTCCCTCAGGCAGAAAAAGCTGAAAAAGAAAACCGTCATCTTCCAGCGCATCGCTGGTTGCAGCGTGCATGTTGCGCAATGCTTGCGCCAGTTCATGACCAAAGGCCAGACCTTCGTTTGTCAGGTCATGAAGCAGCGGCTGCCAGGAGCTGTCATTGTTGCCGCCACAAATCATCCCGCTTATCAAACCGTGCATTTCGGCTGGGGTCAATCCTGCCCCTTGCTGGTTCAAAAACTGGTTCATTTCGTTATAACCAGGCATTTCGTTCTGTATAGACATAAGCATTCGTCATCAAAGGGAGGATATTCATGATATGCTACCACTTTGGACCCTGGTGAACCAGAAAAGGGCTTGTATCTTCATACCAGGGTAGCTATAGTGTCGCCCCTTCGCGGACCCAGGGTTCGAAGACGAAGGCAGCGCAGTCAATCAGCAGGAAGGTGGCATGTCTGCACAACCCGTCGATATCCAAATATTTGGCCGTTCACTGCGAGTGAATTGCCCGCCTGAACAAAAGGATGCGTTGAATCAGGCAGCGGACGATCTTAATCAGCGGTTGCAAGATCTAAAAGTTCGCACTAGAGTCACAAATACTGAGCAGCTGGTTTTCATCGCCGCATTGAACATCAGCTATGAATTAGCTCAGGAAAAAGCGAAGACGCGTGACTACGCGGCGAGCATGGAACAACGTATTCGGATGCTGCAACAGACCATCGAACAGGCGTTGCTTGATCAGGGTCGCATAACCGAAAAAACGGGCCAAAACTTTGAATAACACTTTTCGGTTTACTATGGTAGAGTGACCGTGAAGACAAAATTTCTCTGAGATGTTTGCAAGCGGGCCAGTCCCCTGAGCCGATATTTCATACCACAAGAATGTGGCGCTCCACGGTTGGTGAGCATGCTCGGTCCGTCCGAGAAGCCTTAAAACTGTGACGACGCATTCACCTTGAACCAAGGGTTCAAGGGTTACAGCCTGCGGCGGCATCTCGGAGATTCCCCTTCTATCTACCAATAGCTATGACACAACTTCCCGATCTCTCTTTGTCCCGACAAGAAATCCGCCAGCTAATACGTCAACGTAGACGGGCACTGACTCCTCAACAGCAAACCGATTTCGGCCAGCACGCGGCAAACAGAATGCTTGCTTACCCGCCGGTAGTGATGGCACACACTGTCGCGTTATTCCTCTCGTTCGATGGCGAACTCGACACTCAACCGCTGATTGAACAACTCTGGCGAGCCGGAAAACGTGTTTATCTCCCGGTCCTGCATCCGTTTAGCCCCGGCAATTTATTGTTTCTGCACTATCATCCCCACAGCGAACTGGTCACTAATCGCCTGAAGATCCAGGAGCCGAAGCTGGATGTGCACGACGTATTACCCCTTGCGCAACTGGATGTGTTGGTCACGCCGTTAGTGGCGTTTGACGAAGAGGGGCAGCGTCTGGGCATGGGCGGTGGATTTTATGACCGGACATTGCAGAACTGGCGACAACACAGGATTCAACCGATAGGCTATGCCCATGACTGCCAGTTAGTCGAAAAACTGCCGGTTGAAGAGTGGGATATTCCCTTACCGGCTGTAGTGACACCGTCGAAAGTGTGGGAATGGTAGCCGTTTTTTGCCGATTGACAGCGTCGTTTTTTTGACCTAAATTCCTCAGTAAAGGGTGAGGGAGGCGAACCTCCCTCCTGCGTACTCTCTGTTAATATGCTGGCGAAGCGATGATTAACAGGATTAGCAGCATGATGACGTATCTCATCATCGTCCCTTTCCTTTTTAAAGCCCCTGCTTCCCCAGGGGCTTTCCCGTTCCAGCACTCTGCTGAGCTCCTATCGTAAATTCCTTTTATTGCTGTACAACACGGAAAGCTGCCTTTAATCACCGATTGCGGCAACGCTCGTAAACAGGATGTATACGTTACAAGAGGACTCAACTGCGAAAGGAAACGACTCAGGGATGTTCATCCGAACCGGGCGACGTCTTTGCCTGGCTGGGGCTACGGTGTGGATGGCTACACGAAATAAGGCCCGGTAGCGTAACGCCACCGGGCAGGACAGGTAAATCAGTACAACAAACGCGCGCGAATAGTGCCCGGGAGCGCCTTCATCGCCAGCAGCGCCTTCTCCGCCACATCTTCATCGGCTTCAATATCAATGACCACATAACCCACCTGTGCAGAGGTTTGCAGATATTGCGCCGCGATGTTGACGCCCTGCTCAGCAAAAATCTGGTTAAGCGCAGTTAATACGCCAGGACGGTTTTCGTGAATGTGCATCAAACGGCGACCGCCGTGCAACGGCAGAGACACTTCCGGGAAGTTAACCGCAGAAAGCGTGGATCCATTATCAGAGTATTTCGTCAGTTTACCGGCAACTTCAAGGCCGATATTCTCCTGCGCTTCCAGAGTTGAGCCGCCAATGTGCGGAGTCAGGAGCACGTTGTCGAACTCACACAGCGGAGAGGTGAAAGGATCGCTGTTGGTTGCCGGCTCCGTCGGGAAAACATCGATCGCGGCACCCGCCAAATGTTTGGTTGCCAGCGCATCGCACAGTGACGGAATATCCACGACCGTCCCACGCGCAGCGTTGATCAGAAGTGAACCTGGTTTCATCAACGCAATCTCTTTCGCGCCCATCAAGTTTTTGGTCGAGGCGTTTTCCGGTACGTGTAGACTCACAACATCGCTCATGTTCAGCAGATCGGAGAGGTGCTGCACCTGAGTCGCATTACCCAGCGGTAATTTGTTTTCAATATCATAGAAGTAGACATGCATCCCCAGCGACTCCGCCAGAATACCCAACTGAGTACCGATATGGCCGTAACCAATGATGCCCAGTTTTTTGCCACGCGCTTCAAAAGAGCCCGTTGCCAGTTTATTCCAGACGCCACGATGCGCTTTGGCGTTTGCCTCCGGGACGCCGCGAAGCAGCAGAAGCAGTTCCCCAATTACCAGTTCTGCAACAGAACGGGTATTTGAGAATGGCGCGTTAAACACGGGGATACCCCGTTTTGATGCGGCGCTCAAATCAACCTGGTTGGTGCCGATGCAGAAACAGCCAATCGCCACCAGTTTCTCTGCCGATTCAATCACCTCTTCAGTCAGATGAGTACGGGATCGCAGACCAATGAAGTGGGCATCACGGATCGATTCTTTCAGTTGCTCGGTATCCAGAGCGCCTTTATGGAATTCGATGTTGGTATAACCTGCTGCGCGAAGGCTTTCCAGTGCCCGTTGGTGCACGCCTTCAACCAGCAGAAATTTAATTTTGTCTTTCTCCAGCGATACCTTTGCCATTTCCCCGATCCTGTCTTTTTATCAATCTGATGTTGTGTGTGTGGATTTGCATCCGCCTTCAACATATCAAAAAAAACTATCACGGCAATATGAACGTTTGCGTTGCCATTCTGAGGACATATCATTCGACAGGAAATAACAGAGGAAAATGCTAGTAAGTCGCGAGAGTTTAGCGAGATCGGCAGGGCAAGATTCTAAACGTGATACATGTCACCAAATTTGCCCTACCAAAAATTTTTTAACAGGGGAAGCGGTTCCCCTGTCAGATTATTTCACGA
The DNA here is from genome assembly GCF_010231475.1 of Citrobacter sp. NCU1. GTDB lineage: Bacteria > Pseudomonadota > Gammaproteobacteria > Enterobacterales > Enterobacteriaceae > Citrobacter_D. The sequence continues at coordinate 38,038 of NZ_NRDO01000017.1, forward strand.
TGGTTTTCACACCGTCAGCGGTGCCAATCAGCGCAACGTCCGCACCACGGTTGGCGAACAGGCCGACAGTCACAACACCCGGGATCGCGTTGATGGCATTTTCCATTGCGATAGGGTCGATGATTTCCATACCGTGTACATCGAGGATCACGTTCCCGTTATCCGTCACCACGCCCTGACGATACTCCGGACGACCACCGAGCTTCACTAACTGGCGTGCAACGGCGCTACGCGCCATCGGGATCACTTCTACTGGCAGTGGGAAACTCCCCAGAATATCCACCTCTTTGGAAGCATCCGCGATGCAAATGAATTTCTTCGCCACCGAGGCGATGATCTTTTCACGGGTTAACGCCGCGCCGCCGCCTTTGATCATCTGCATGTGGCCGTTGATTTCATCCGCGCCATCAACGTAGACACCCAGACTGTCCACTTCGTTAAGATCAAAAACGTGAATACCAAGGCTTTTGAGTTTTTCAGTGGACGCATCCGAACTGGACACTGCGCCTTCAATCTGGCCTTTCATTGTACCCAGCGCATCAATAAAGTGCGCGGCGGTTGAGCCTGTCCCTACGCCTACAATGGTTCCGGGTTGTACATACTGAAGTGCCGCCCATCCTACTGCTTTTTTCAGTTCATCCTGCGTCATGATCGTTTCGCCTGTGGTGTGAAATTTCAGGCGCATTATAGAACATTGATGAGAAAAATGTCCCCAACCCCATTTGCAGACGGCGGAATTCGTCTGTACCCAACGCAAATTTGTGTCATAGTGCAGAACCCCCAAAAATTTCAGGAGTACGTCAGAGCAATGAAACGTCCGGACTACAGAACACTACAAGCATTGGATGCGGTGATCCGTGAACGAGGATTTGAGCGCGCGGCACAGAAGCTGTGCATCACACAATCCGCCGTCTCACAACGCATAAAACAGCTTGAGAATATGTTCGGGCAGCCGTTGCTGGTACGTACCGTTCCGCCACGCCCGACTGAGCAAGGGCAAAAGCTGCTGGCGCTGCTGCGTCAGGTCGAGCTGTTGGAAGATGAATGGCTGGGAGACGAGCAAACCGGCTCCACGCCGCTGCTGTTGTCACTGGCGGTTAACGCCGACAGTCTGGCAACCTGGTTGCTGCCCGCACTGGCCCCAGTGCTGGCTGATTCGCCTATCCGCCTGAACTTGCAGGTGGAAGATGAAACCCGTACACAAGAACGTCTGCGCCGTGGCGAGGTCGTGGGCGCCGTGAGTATTCAGCACCAGGCGCTGCCAAGCTGTCTGGTGGATAAGCTCGGCGCACTCGACTATCTGTTCGTGGCCTCACGAGCCTTTGCGGCACGCTATTTCCCGAACGGCGTCACTCGCTCGGCGCTGCTGAAAGCGCCCGCCGTGGCGTTTGACCATCTTGATGATATGCACCAGGCCTTTTTGCAGCAAAACTTCGACCTGCCGCCGGGTAGCGTACCGTGTCACATCGTTAACTCTTCTGAAGCCTTTGTACAGCTGGCTCGTCAGGGCACGACCTGCTGTATGATCCCCCATTTGCAGATTGAGAAAGAGCTGGACAGCGGCGAGTTGATCGACTTAACGCCCGGTCTGTTTCAACGCAGGATGCTCTACTGGCACCGTTTTGCGCCGGAGAGCCGCATGATGCGCAACGTCACTGACGCGCTGCTGGCGTACGGTCATAAAGTGCTGCGTCAGGATTAATGCCCGATTGCCGGATAGCGTTGAGTTTATCCGGCTAACTCACCCAAAAAAATCTTTGAAATCCATCACAAAAATTAATAATTCAAGGCGGCAAAAAACGACGCGTCGTTGGCTATTTTTTGCTGGCGACAGCGTAAGTTAAAAAGCTCACCGTATTCGCAAGACCCCATTCCATTGCGTAATACGGAGCACCACATGTCAAATTTGCAGGACTGGCAACGGCTGGCCAATAAGGAACTCAGCCGCCAGGAAAAAACCATTGAGGATCTTGTACGCCATACGGCAGAAGGGATCGCCGTCAAGCCGTTATATACCTCCGCCGACCTCGATAACCTGGAAGTGATGGATACCCTCCCCGGCCTGCCGCCTTACGTTCGCGGCCCACGCGCCACCATGTACACGGCGCAGCCCTGGACCATTCGCCAGTACGCCGGTTTCTCTACCGCCAAAGAGTCCAATGCCTTTTATCGTCGCAACCTCGCCGCCGGGCAAAAAGGGCTATCTGTGGCGTTTGATTTAGCCACCCATCGCGGTTACGACTCTGATAATCCACGTGTGGCTGGCGATGTGGGTAAAGCCGGTGTCGCTATTGATACCGTGGAAGATATGAAAGTCCTGTTCGACCAGATCCCATTGGATAAAATGTCCGTCTCCATGACCATGAACGGCGCGGTATTGCCCGTCATGGCGTTCTATATCGTGGCTGCGGAAGAACAGGGCGTCACACCAGACCAACTCACCGGCACGATTCAAAATGATATTTTGAAAGAGTACCTGTGCCGCAACACCTATATTTATCCCCCAAAACCCTCCATGCGCATCATCGCCGACATCATTGCCTGGTGTTCGGACAATATGCCCCGCTTTAACACCATCAGTATTAGCGGTTATCACATGGGTGAAGCTGGCGCCAACTGTGTGCAGCAGGTCGCGTTCACCCTGGCGGACGGCATTGAATACATCAAAGCGGCGCTCTGTGCCGGACTGAAAATAGATGATTTTGCCCCCCGTTTATCTTTCTTCTTCGGTATCGGCATGGATCTGTTTATGAATGTCGCCATGCTGCGCGCCGCACGTTACCTGTGGAGCGAAGCGGTCAGCAGTTTTGGGGCGACCAACCCGAAATCGCTGGCGCTGCGCACCCACTGCCAGACCTCCGGCTGGAGTCTGACCGAGCAGGATCCCTATAACAATGTCATCCGTACCACCATAGAAGCACTTGGCGCTACGCTTGGCGGTACGCAGTCTCTGCATACCAACGCCTTTGACGAAGCGCTGGGCCTGCCTGGCGATTTTTCAGCGCGTATCGCCCGCAACACGCAGATCATCATTCAGGAAGAGTCAGAAATTTGTCGCACCGTCGATCCGCTGGCGGGCTCTTACTACGTCGAGTCGTTGACCGATCAGATAGTCAAGCAGGCGCGGGCTATCATCCAGCAAATCGACGAGGCGGGCGGCATGGCGAAGGCTATCGAAGCCGGACTGCCGAAACGGATGATCGAAGAGGCATCTGCTCGCGAACAGTCGCTGATCGATCAGGGAAAACGGGTGATCGTCGGGGTGAATAAATACAAGCTGGAGAAGGAAGATGAAACGTCAGTGCTGGAAATTGACAATGTTAAAGTCCGCAACGAGCAAATTGCCTCACTGAAACACATCCGCGCCACACGCGACGAGGCGACGGTCAAATCCGCGCTGACCGCCCTCACCCATGCCGCACAGCATAATGAAAACCTGCTCGCTGCCGCAGTGATTGCCGCACGCGCACGCGCCACATTGGGTGAAATTTCTGACGCGCTGGAAACCGCGTTCGACCGTTATCTGGTCCCCAGCCAGTGCGTCACGGGCGTGATTGCGCAAAGCTATCACCAATCCAGCCAGTCCGCCGCTGAGTTCGACGCCATCCTTGCGCAAACCGAACAGTTTCTCGCCGACCACGGCAGACGCCCACGGATCCTGATCGCCAAAATGGGCCAGGATGGCCACGATCGCGGCGCGAAAGTGATCGCCAGCGCCTATTCCGATCTCGGTTTTGACGTTGATCTCAGTCCGATGTTTTCCACGCCAGAGGAGATCGCCCGCCTGGCGATTGAAAACGACGTGCATGTGGTCGGCGCATCGTCGCTGGCCGCCGGACATAAAACGTTGATCCCTGAACTGGTGACTGCGCTCAAAAACTGGGGTCGCGAAGATATCTGCGTCGTGGCAGGCGGCGTGATCCCGCCTCAGGATTACGCCTTCCTGCAAGAACACGGTGTTGCGGCAATTTATGGTCCCGGCACCCCCATGCTGGAAAGCGTACGCGATGTGTTGAGCCGCCTTGGGCAACATCATGATTAACGACGCCACACTGGCAGAGTCTATCCGGCGATTACGGCTGGGCGATCGCTCTACGCTCGCTCAGGCCATGACGCTGATAGAAAGCCGTCATCCTGGACACCAGGCGCTGAGTACGACACTGCTGGATGCGATTATGCCGTTTACAGGCCACGCCCTGCGTCTGGGCATTACCGGTACGCCAGGCGCGGGAAAAAGCACTTTTCTGGACGCGTTCGGCATGTTGCTTATTAGCCACGGCCTGCGGGTGGCGGTTATCGCCGTCGATCCAAGCAGCCCGGTGAGCAGCGGCAGTATTCTCGGTGACAAAACCCGTATGACAGAGCTGGCACGCTCAGATGCCGCGTTTATTCGCCCGGTGCCTTCCAGCGGGCATCTGGGTGGCACCAGCCAGCGCGCTCACGAATTGATGCTGCTTTGCGAAGCCGCGGGCTTCGATGTGGTCATTGTCGAAACCGTTGGCGTGGGTCAGTCAGAAGTTGAAGTCGCCCGCATGGTGGATTGCTTTGTCTCGCTGCAAATCGCCGGGGGTGGCGACGCTCTGCAAGGGATCAAAAAAGGGATCATGGAGATGGCGGATCTGATCATTATCAACAAGGACGACGGTGACAATCGCCCCAACGTTGCCATTGCCCGCCATATGTATGAATCCGCGCTGCACATTTTACGCCGCAAGTATGAAGAGTGGCCGCCACAGGTTCTGGCCTGCAGCGCACTTGAGAAACGCGGCATTGAAGAGATCTGGCAGACCATCGCCGACTTCAGAGCCGCACTCACCGCCAGCGGTCGACTGGCGCAAGTTCGCCAGCAGCAGTCGGTTGAGTGGTTGCAAAAACAGACCGAAGCATCGGTGCTGCACCTGTTGTTTACCCGCACCGAATTTAACCATTATTTCCATCAAATGTTGCAGGCGGTCAAAAACAATGACCTGTCACCGCGCGCTGGCCTGCGTCACATCAACGAATTTCTTCAGCATCAGTATTTTGAATAAAGGATCTTTTATGTCTTATCAATATGTTAACGTTGTCATTATTCAGAAAGTTGCCGTTATTGAGTTTAACTATTCCCGTAAACTCAACGCCCTGAGTAAAGTGTTTATGGACGATTTAATGCAGGCGCTGAGCGACCTTAATCGACCGGAAATTCGTTGCATTATTTTGCGCGCCCCCAGCGGGGCAAAAGTCTTCTCGGCGGGCCATGACATCCACGAGTTGCCCACCGGACGGCGCGATCCGCTTTCTTATGACGATCCGCTGCGCCAGATCACCCGCATGATCCAAAAATATCCCAAACCAGTGATCTCTATGGTTGAAGGCAGCGTCTGGGGCGGCGCGTTTGAGATGATCATGAGTTCCGATCTGATTATCGCCGCCAGCACATCGACCTTCTCGATGACCCCGGTCAATCTCGGTGTGCCGTATAACCTGGTGGGCATTCACAACCTGACGCGCGACGCCGGTTTCCATATCGTCAAAGAGCTGATTTTTACCGCCTCCCCCATTACCGCGCAACGGGCGCTGGCTGTCGGCATTCTTAACCATGTGGTCGATGCCGCCGAACTGGAAGATTTTACCCTCCAGATGGCACACCATATTTCAGAAAAAGCGCCTTTGGCGATCGCCGTCATCAAGGAAGAGCTACGGGTACTGGGTGAAGCACACACCATGAACTCTGATGAATTTGAGCGTATCCAGGGAATGCGTCGCGCCGTTTACGACAGCGAGGACTATCAGGAAGGGATGAACGCGTTCCTGCAAAAACGGAAACCGAATTTTGTCGGTCATTAATCGCGTCCAACGAAGGAACGCAGGATGAAACGAATGAGCGCCGATGAAGCGGCGGAGTTTATTCAGCACGATGATATGGTTGCCTTCGGCGGCTTTACCCCGGCAGGATCGCCGAAAGCCCTGCCCGCCGCCATTGCCAGACGTGCCAGTGAAAAACATGATGCACAACAGCCCTTTCAGATCCGTCTATTGACTGGCGCGTCTATCGGCGCTGCGGCGGATGACGCATTGTCTGAGGCGGATGCCGTCTCGTGGCGAGCGCCGTACCAGACCTCCGCCGGCCTGCGGGAAAAAATCAATCAGGGGCAGGTTAAATTTGTCGATCTGCACCTGAGCGAAGTGGCGCAAATGGTCAATTACGGCTTCTTTGGCGACATCGACATTGCGGTGATCGAAGCCTCATCGATTGCGCCGGATGGCCGGATCTGGCTTTCCAGCGGGATCGGCAACGCACCGACCTGGCTGTTGCGAGCGAAAAAAGTGATCATTGAACTGAATCACTACCATAGCCCACGGGTCTGTGAACTGGCCGATATTGTCATTCCCGGCGCGCCGCCGAGACGTAATAGCGTCCCCATTTTTCATACTATGGATCGCGTTGGCAGCCATTGTGTGCAGATTGATCCCAAAAAGATTGTCGCCCTGGTGGACACGGAATTACCCGACGCCGGAAACATGACGATAAAAGAAAACCCGACCTGCCAGCAAATTGCCGACAACGTCGTGGCGTTCTTACTGAATGAAATCGTGAATCAGCGCATTCCACCTGAATTTCTGCCTTTGCAGAGCGGGGTTGGCAATATAAACAATGCCGTCATGGCGAGGCTTGGCGAAAATCCGGAGATCCCGCCGTTTATGATGTATTCCGAGGTACTGCAAGACTCGGTGGTGCATCTGTTGGAGACCGGGAAAATTACCGGTGCCAGTGCCTCCAGCCTGACCGTTTCTGCCAGCTCACTGCAGACGATTTACGACAATATGGATTTCTTCGCCAGCCGTATCGTGCTTCGCCCACAGGAGATCTCTAATAATCCGGAGATTATTCGCCGTCTTGGTGTGATTGCGCTGAATGTCGGTCTTGAGTTTGATATTTATGGTCACGCCAACTCGACGCATATTGCTGGCGTCAATCTGATGAATGGCATCGGAGGCAGCGGCGATTTTGAACGTAACGCCTATTTGTCTATCTTTATGGCGCCGTCTATTGCGAAAGGCGGGAAGATTTCAACGATTGTCCCGATGTGCAGTCATGTTGATCACAGTGAACACAGCGTTAAAGTCATCATTACCGAGCAAGGTATTGCTGATTTGCGCGGGTTATCTCCGCTTCAGCGCGCGCACACGATTATCGACAACTGCGCGCATCCGTTGTACCGGGATTATCTGCACCGGTATATGGAAAATGCCCCCGGCGGGCATATCCATCACGATCTGAGTCATGCGTTTGATCTGCACCGCAACCTGCTGGAAAGCGGTTCAATGCTCGGTTAGTTCGCGGTACCGTCACGATCTTCGGCAATATGCTGAAGCATCGTGGCGGTATAACGATGGTTTTTCAGGGAATAGAGAAACTCACGCATATACATCGGGCTGTGCGGCGCGTCGAAGTATTTGAGTTTTGCCGGATTCACCAGACGCCAGGCAAAATGCGGTATTACCGTCAAAAACTGCCCGTGCTCTACGGCGCTAATTTTGGCCATAAAACTGTAAGGCCGATAGATAATCGTAGGGCTAATTCCACACGGGCGCATATATGCATCCAGCATTGCTTCAAAATTGGCTCTGTTCTGGAAGCGCATTTGTAGCCAGGGTAGCTCCTGTAAAAGCGCCTGCGGTTGCCTCTCTTCATAACGCCGGGAGACCAGAAACCCCAAACGCAGCGGCGGCAAGTCAGTCACAGTGAGATTGTCCAGCTCCTGAACGCGGGCTGACACCTGCTGCGGCGAAAGAATAAAATCGAGTTTTCTGTCAAACAAGTTATCGATCACCCCGTTTTCGCTAAATTCAACGGCCTGTGCGGTCACGCCGTCATACTTGTCGCCGAGGCTTATCAGTTGATCGAAAATAATGGTGGGGTAGGTGTTGTCAATGCCGATCACAATATTGCGTGAGCGACGAGCCGAGTGGTGAATTTCATTATCGATTGCGGATAAACGTTGATAAATCGGAAAAAGTTTTTGATACAACTCCTGCCCCGCCTTGTTCAGGCTGATGCTGTTATCTTTGCGGGTAAACAGCGTGTAACCAATCTGGTCCTCCAGCGCCGAAATACTTTTGCCAAAGGGAGAAGCCGTCATATGTATTTTTTCTGCCGCCCTGACAATATTATTAGTTTGCGCCAACAGAATGAAATTACGCATCTTCTTTGAAATAAAGATATCCATAGTCACCTCATAAAATCACCAGGGCATATCCTCATTCTGTCGAAGAAAAAGACTGGACGTGCGTCCCACTTTTACAGTTGCTCACAGAAAAAATGCGGGAAAAAAGGAAAGGATTAAAAAACCCGGCAGTGGCGCCGGGTTCTGTAGATTACTGAGCTTTAGTGGTGGTTGCCTGTTGCTGCCCTGCGGCAGGTTCCAACTGGAATACCACATCGACCTGATCGCCAAACTGGATGGTTGGCTGCTCATAGCTTTCTTCAGCTGATACAGCAGGCGCCGCATCCGCTTTCATCATCCGTACCACCGGGCTCGGCTGATAATTGGAGACGTGGTAGCGCACACTGTAGACCGGACCCAGCTTGCTGTTAAAACCCGCCGCCAGTTGCTGAGCCTGATGGATGGCATCGTCAATCGCCGCTTTGCGCGCCTTGTCTTTGTATTCTTCCGGCTGCGCAACGCCCAGCGAGACTGAACGGATCTCGTTCAAACCCGCCTTCAATGCACCATCCAACAGGGCGTTAAGTTTATCCAGTTGACGCAAAGTCACTTCAACGGTCCGCACTGCACGGTAGCCTTTCAGGACACTTTTACCATTCTGATAATCGTAATCCGGTTGCGTTCGCAGGTTGGCTGAACTGATATCTTTCTTCGCTATCTGATTTTGCTCAAGAAAGGAAAGGTACTGAGCCACACGCTCGTCCGCCTGTTTCTTGGCGGTTGCCGCATCTTTTGCCGCAACATTAACTTCAATTGCCAGTGTCGCGATATCTGGAGTCGCGTCCACACTTGCTGTACCGGAGGTCACAATGTGCGGTCCGGAAGGCAGTTCATTTGCCTGTACCGACATTGCACTGAATCCGACTAATGCCGCCAGGGCTATCATTTTGAACTTCACTGTCGCTCCTCCATGTTTCGTTAATCGCCCAAAAACTCAGGGCGCATGCAGGCAAGCTTAGCGGGTATCTGCATATTGTCTATCAGACCAGACCTAAATAAAGAGGGCGTGAACGTGCGCAACACCTTCTTTTGCCAGTTGAAAAGCGATAAACCACATCACCAGTCCGACCAGAATATTAATCGTGCGTTGGGCTTTGGCGGTACGCAACCTCGGTGCCAGCCAGGCGGCCAGCAACGCCAGACCAAAGAACCAAAGAAATGACGCGCTTACCGTGCCGAGAGCAAACCAGCGCCTGGGTTCTACCTCCAGTTGTCCACCCAGACTCCCCAACACCACGAAGGTATCCAGATAAACATGCGGATTCAGCCAGGTTACCGCCAGCATGGTGGCGATAATTTTCCAACGCCCCTGCTTCATCACTTCCGCACTGGCGAGTTCCAGGTTACTGCTCATTGCCGTTTTTAACGCGCCGAAACCATACCACAGAAGAAAGGCCACGCCGCCCCAGGTGACCAGCGCCATCAGCCACGGCGACTGCATCAACAATGCGCTACCGCCAAAGATCCCCGCACAAATCAGCAGCAGGTCGCTGATGGCGCAAAGTAAGGCAATCATCAGATGATATTGCCGACGAATCCCCTGATTCATGACAAACGCATTCTGCGGACCGAGCGGCAGAATCATGGCTGCGCCGAGCGCAAGACCTTGAAAATAATAAGACAACACGTTAGATATCCCGAACTATTCATCTTTAGTGCAGACTATAGCGCGGCAAAATCATTAGCGGAAATTGATAATTTTAATCACAGATTAGAGAAGTTAATGAGAAGAGGAGAAAAGGCCAGATGACCGCTAATGCTTGATACGAACGATGAAAGACTGGCTTGATCGGCCTGATGGTGCTGCGCCATCAGGCCATACGCGAAGGTAAAAATTACTCTGCTACGTTCTCTTTTACGCGCTTGAAGTTGACGTCCATTTTCGGCGACGGGAAGCGAATGCTCTTCGCATCAAACTCACGTTTAATGCGCTCCAGCACATCCCAATACACCTCTTGCAGATCGCCGCTGTTGCTCCAGACACGAACCACGAAATTAATCGATGATACGCCCAGCTCATTCAGGCGCACCGTCATTTCACGGTCTTTCAGAATACGGTCTTCAGACTGAATGATATCGGTCAGGATTTTTTTCACCTGATCAATATCGGAGTCATAGGTCACGCTGATCATAAATTCGTTACGACGAACCGGCTCACGAGAAAAGTTAATAATATTGCCGGCGATGATTTTACCGTTCGGGATCACCACGATTTTACCGTCCACAGAACGCAGAGTAGTGGAGAAAATCTGCACGTTAAGTACCGTTCCCGCAACACCACCCAGATCCACATACTCACCCGCACGGAATGGACGGAACATCACCAGTAATACCCCTGCCGCGAGGTTAGACAATGAACCCTGTAGTGCCAGACCAACGGCTAAACCTGCGGCACCCAGTACCGCAATGACGGAGGCTGTCTGAACCCCAACACGACCCAGTGCCGCAATCAGCGTAAAGGCGATGATTCCGTAACGTACCAGTGCTGAGAGAAAGTCAGCGACGGTCGTATCAATTTGACGCGCAACCATCAGACGGTTCACGGTATTCGACACGATACGCGCCACGATCATCCCGACGATGATGATAGCGATAGCTGCAACGATGTTAACGGCATAACTCAGCAGTAATGCCTGGTTGCGAATCAGCCAGGTGCCTGCACCGTTAATGCTGTCGACAACATTGAGATCTTCCATTCACTATTCCTTTTTTGCTTACCCAAACGGGAAAATAAAGCCGGTCCCAAAAAACTGGCAGTCTGGACAAGGGTAAACAAAAAAGACGAACTCTGCCAAATCGATCACACTTTTTGTACTGACAGTATCTTGAATTCGCCATAAAAAAGGCCCGCAAAAGCGGGCCTCATGTCATGCAGAATGACTCACATTACAGAACGTTAACCGCGTTCAGTTCAGTGAAAGCCTGCTCCAGACGAGTGATCATGGTTACCTGACCAGCACGCAGCCATACGCGCGGATCGTAGTATTTCTTGTTCGGCTGATCTTCGCCTTTCGGGTTGCCCAGCTGGCCCTGCAGGTAAGCTTCGTTTGCTTTGTAGTAGTTCAGAACACCTTCCCAGGTCGCCCATTGGGTGTCGGTATCGATGTTCATTTTCACTACGCCGTAGCTTACGGAGTCTTTGATTTCCTGAGCAGTAGAACCGGAACCGCCGTGGAAGACGAAGTTCAGGCTGTTGTGCGGCAGGTTATGTTTCTTAGAAACATACTCCTGAGAGTCGCGCAGGATGGTCGGAGTCAGAACCACGTTACCTGGTTTGTAGACGCCGTGTACGTTACCGAAGGAAGCGGCGATGGTGAAACGCGGGCTGATTTTGCTCAGCTCGGTGTATGCGTAATCAACGTCTTCCGGCTGGGTGTACAGTGCAGAAGCGTCCATGTGGCTGTTGTCCACGCCGTCTTCTTCACCACCGGTGCAACCCAGTTCGATTTCTAGGGTCATGCCGATTTTGGACATGCGCGCCAGGTATTTGGAGCAGATTTCGATGTTCTCTTCCAGAGACTCTTCAGACAGGTCGATCATGTGAGAAGAGAACAGCGGCTTGCCGGTAGCAGCAAAGTGTTTTTCACCCGCGTCCAGCAGACCGTCGATCCACGGCAGCAGTTTCTTCGCGCAGTGGTCAGTGTGCAGGATAACCGGAACACCGTAGTGTTCAGCCATCTGATGAACGTGATGCGCACCAGAGATAGCGCCCAGGATAGCGACGCCCTGAGGAATGTCAGACTTCACGCCTTTACCCGCGATGAAGGAAGCACCACCGTTAGAGAACTGAACGATAACCGGCGCTTTTACTTTCGCAGCGGTTTCCAGAACGGCGTTGATGGAGTCGGTACCGACGCAGTTAACTGCTGGCAGAGCGAAGTTGTTTTCTTTTGCTACCTGGAACACTTTCTGTACGTCATCACCAGTGATTACGCCTGGTTTTACGAAATCAAAAATTTTAGACATGTTTCGTTGTCCTGTATCGTCGGGCCTTAGAAAGAGTGCGTGCTTGCGAAGCGCGCTGAAAATTGGGCAGGTTTCCCTGCCCTTAAATGACTTACTTCTTAGCGCGCTCTTCGAGCATTGCTACTGCCGGCAGAACTTTGCCTTCCACGAATTCAAGGAATGCGCCGCCGCCAGTGGAGATGTAGGAAATCTTGTCGGAAATACCGAACAGATCGATAGCTGCCAGAGTATCGCCGCCGCCAGCGATGGAGAATGCTTCGCTGTCTGCAATGGCGTTAGCCACGATTTCAGTACCTTTACGGAAGTTCGGGAATTCAAACACGCCCACCGGACCGTTCCACAGAATGGTTTTTGCATTCTTCAGGATTTCAGCCAGTTGCTGTGCAGAAGCATCACCGATATCCAGGATCTGCTCGTCTTCTTTCACGTCAGCAACAGATTTCAGAGTCGCAGGCGCGGATTCAGAGAACTCCGTCGCTACGCGAACGTCAGTTGGAACCGGGATGTCACAGGTGGTCAGCAGACGTTTTGCTTCATCAACCAGGTCAGCTTCGTACAGGGATTTACCCACGTTGTGGCCTTGAGCCGCAACGAAGGTGTTCGCGATACCACCACCAACGATCAGTTGGTCAGCGATTTTAGACAGAGAGTCCAGAACGGTCAGTTTGGTAGAAACTTTAGAACCACCGACGATAGCCACCATCGGGCGAGCAGGTTCTTTCAGTGCTTTGCCCAGCGCGTCCAGTTCAGCGGCCAGCAGCGGGCCTGCGCACGCTACGTCAGCAAATTTGCCGATACCGTGAGTGGAAGCCTGCGCACGGTGAGCCGTACCGAAGGCGTCCATGACGAATACGTCGCACAATGCAGCGTATTTTTTAGACAGTGCTTCGTCGTCTTTTTTCTCGCCTTTGTTAAAGCGAACGTTTTCCAGAACCACCAGTTCACCGGCTGCAACTTCAACGCCGTCCAGGTAATCTTTTACCAGACGAACCGGGTTAGACAGTTTGTCTTTCAGGTAGTTAACGACCGGCAGCAGAGAGAATTCTTCGTTGTACTCGCCTTCGGTAGGACGACCCAGGTGGGAAGTTACCATCACTTTTGCACCCTGCTTCAGGGCCAGTTCGATGGTTGGCAGGGAAGCACGGATACGCGCGTCGCTGGTTACTTTCCCTTCTTTAACTGGTACGTTCAGATCCGCACGGATAAAAACACGTTTACCAGCAAGATCCAGATCGGTCATCTTAATTACAGACATGGTGAATCCTCTCGTTGATTCTTTAAGTTTTGCAAGCGCTCACGCGCCTTACCTGAAACCAATAGCAGCCATCGCTAACGTTGTGTCGAGCATCCGGTTAGCAAAGCCCCATTCATTATCGCACCAGACCAGCGTCTTAATCAGGTGCGCACCACTCACGCGTGTTTGAGTCCCATCGACGATGGCACTGTGCGGGTCGTGGTTAAAATCTATCGAGACCAACGGTAATTCCGTATAGTCAACTATACCATGAAATGCACCTTGTGCTGCTTTTTGCAGCAACTGATTGACTTCATTGGCTTTTACTGGTTTTTTCACCGTCACGCTTAAATCGATCGCCGTCACATTTATGGTCGGCACACGAACAGCAATCGCTTCGAATCGGTCGTTGAATTGCGGAAAAATTCGCGTGATACCGGCAGACAATTTGGTATCAACCGGAATAATCGACTGGCTCGCGGCTCGTGTACGTCGCAGGTCAGGGTGATACGCATCAATCACCTGTTGATCGTGCATAGCCGAGTGGATCGTGGTGACGGTTCCGGACTCAATGCCGTAAGCATCATCCAACAACTTGATGACCGGAATAATGCAATTCGTGGTGCAGGAGGCATTCGAGACAATGTGGTGCTCAGCCCGCAACTGTTCCTGATTCACGCCAAATACCACGGTGGCGTCGAGATCGTTGCTGCCAGGATGTGAAAAGAGCACTTTCTTTGCGCCCGCGGCGATATGCGCTTCGCCGTGCTCGCGGTTACCGTAGACGCCGGTGCAATCCAGCACAACGTCGACACCCAGTTCACGCCAGGGAAGCGCGTCGAGAGTCCGTTCGTGCAAAATGCGAATAGCATCTTCGCCGACGATGAGTTGGTCGCGCTCCTGGCGAACATCCCATGCAAAACGTCCATGGCTGGTGTCATATTTCAACAAATGCGCCATGCCAGTAGCATCCGCCAGTTCGTTGATTGCCACCACGGTGATTTCCGCCCGACGTCCGGATTCATACAAAGCACGAACCACATTACGCCCGATGCGACCAAAGCCATTAATCGCTACGCGTACGGTCATAGGTCTCCTGCAAGGCTATCCCGATTCAAATGAGGCTGACAGAGTAATCCAGCAAATCGTCCAGGAAAACCTTACCTGTCGCAAACTGCGACTGATTGATTATTTGTCGAACATTTAAGCGACTGAAACGCTTCAGCTAGAATAAGCGAAACGCGGAATAAAAGGAATGATTGTCCAGCCAAAGAACACAGTTATCTGACGTACATCACATTTCGGTAGCCATTCGCGTCGGTTTTATTCCATATTCCAGAATTGCGAATAAGCGTAGCAAGATCTTTTCGTTGTCGCGTCATAAATCCTGATTTATATCAGGAAGCGCAGCCACCCGCGTCTATATTATCAGCGTTACGTCCGAGTCTCGGAGTCCCTCAAAATATGACTGCATCTCATCCCCCATCGTCTGAAGCACGGTTTTATGCGCTGCGTTTGCTTCCCGGTCAGGAAGTCCTCACACAGTTACATGCGTTTGTCATTCAACACCAGTTGCAAGCCGCCTGGATTGCAGGCTGTACCGGAAGTCTGACTGACGTCGCCCTGCGATACGCCGGACAGGAAGAAACCACACTGCTTCGCGGAACCTATGAAGTGATCTCCCTGAGCGGCACCCTCGAACTCACTGGCGAACATCTTCATCTCTGCGTCTCAGATCCAAAGGGCGCCATGCTGGGCGGCCATATGATGCCTGGCTGCACTGTTCGCACCACACTTGAACTGGTGATCGGCGAGCTAACCGCACTGGCGTTTAGTCGCCAGCCTTGCGCGATGTCCCACTATGACGAACTGGTGATTTCCTCCCGTTAATCCTTTACTTTGCAAGAGGTTCTTTATGGCGCGTCGTCAATTTTCCAGCCAGTCTCTGGTGCTGATTGTGATTGCTATTGCCATCAATATGATCGGCGGACAGCTCATCAGTATGCTGAAACTGCCCATTTTTCTGGATTCAATCGGCACCCTGCTCAGCGCAGTGCTGTTAGGTCCCGTCATTGGTATGTTGACCGGACTACTGACCAATCTACTCTGGGGTTTGTTGACCGACCCTATTGCGGCGGCATTCGCGCCTGTCGCCATGGTGATTGGACTGGTCGCAGGATGGCTGGCACGGGCAGGTTGGTTTCGCACATTACCGAAAGTGGTGGCCAGCGGCGTTGTGATTACGCTGGCAGTCACGTTGGTTGCCGTGCCCTTGCGTACCGCGCTCTTTGGCGGCGTGACCGGCAGCGGCGCCGATCTGTTCATCGCCTGGATGAACTCTGTCGGCCAGAATCTGGTGGAGTCTGTTGCCATTACCGTGCTGGGTGCCAATCTGGTCGATAAGATCCTGACGGCGATCATCGTCTGGATGCTACTGCGACAACTGCCGCTTCGCACCACACGCCATTTCCCAACGATGTCTGCCGTGCGCTAATGCATCCATTTACCTCGTTAACCCTATGGGCATTAGCGGCCTGTTCCACGTTGCTGCTGCCCACTGACGTCATACTTCCGCTCTACAGCGCAGCCGCCTTTCTCTGTTTAGCGGGGGTGAAGGCCACACGTCAGCGGGCAAAATACGTTACGTGGCTGATGATATCGCTGGGATTTGGCCTGTGGCTCGTGCATGGCGGTTGGTTGAGCGAGTGGATCAGCGGTAAGCCACGTGACCCACAGCGCTGGGCGCAGGCCATCACGTTGTGGCTAAGGATCCTGGCAATCGTCTCCACATCACAACTTTGGATGCAGTACGTGCCGGTGCGCCAGTTTATCCGCGCGCTGTTTGCGTCTCGTTTACCACCTGGCGTCGCCTACCTGTTTGCCGGACCGCTATTGGTGGTAGAGCAGTTCAGGCAACAACTGTCGATCATCCACGAAGCGCAACGCGCGCGCGGCGTGCCTCTGGATGAAGGCTGGTATCAGCGGCTTCGTGCCATATCCGCGCTGATTGTTCCTCTGACACATAATGCCCTCAACGATCTGGCAGTACGCGGCGCAGCACTGGATATGCGGGCATTTCGTTTACACCAACGCCGTACCACGCTATGGGCGCCAGCAGACAGTACGTGTCAGCGTGTGGCGCGCTACAGTATGGTGCTTTTCATGCTGGCGGAAGCAGGAGTCTGGATATGGTTACGCTAGAGCAGTTTTGCTATCACCCGACACAGACCGCACGTCCTGCGTGTAGAATGAATTTCCACTACGCAGAACCCGGTATGGTGGCGATTTTTGGTGATAACGGCAGCGGGAAAAGCACGCTGGCTCAGCTCATGGCAGGCTGGTATCCCGACTTTCTACCCGGAGAAATTGAAGGCCAGGGGACGCTGCTGGGTAACGCCATCGGACAACTGTCGCTCGTCGAGCAGTCGAGTACCATCCAGCTTGTGCAGCAATCACCCTATTTGCAGCTTTCCGGTTGTACGTTCAGCGTTGAGGAGGAAGTGGCGTTTGGCCCGGAAAATCTCTGCCTTACCGAAGCTGAAATTATGCGCCGGATTGACGCAGCACTGACACTGACGGCATGTCAGTTGCTGCGCCATCGCCATCCTGGAACGCTTTCAGGAGGAGAAACGCAACGCGTGGTGATTGCCAGTGCACTCGCCATGCAGCCCAGGATATTGATTCTGGATGAGGCGTTCAGTCGTTTAACCGCACACGCCACCCACCAGTTGCTGGAGCGTTTGCAGGCCTGGGCGAAGGCGCAACAGACGCTGATTATCCTTTTCGAGCGCAATCCCACGCCTTTTATCGCCTATTGCCAACACACCTGGCAGCTTCAACACGGAGAATTGTCTGCACAATGCTAACGCTAACTGAGGTCAATTATCGCTGGCCGGGAGCGTCTGACGATTGTCTTCGGGCAATCTCGCTGGAGGTCAAAACCGGCGAATGGCTGGCTCTGACCGGAGATAATGGTGCGGGCAAATCCACTCTGCTGCGAGTGATGGCCGGGTTGCTCTCCCCGTCATCCGGTTCCGTCCTCCTTCAGGGAAAACCGATTGCGCAACTGAAAAATCGGGAACGCGCCAAAAAGCTCGGTGTACTGTTTCAGGAAGCTGAAAACCAAATATTTCACAGCAAAGTATCAGAAGAAGTCGCTTTTGGATTGCGGTTACAAAAACGCCCGCCGGATGAGATTGCGCAACGCACTGCCGCTGCATTGCAGTTGTGTCAGTTAGACGATGTTGCCGACGCGCATCCGCTGGATCTGCATACGGCGCAGCGTCGTATGGTCGCCGTGGCAAGCCTTGAGGCAATAGCTCCCGCTATTCTGCTGCTTGATGAACCCAGCCGGGACTTTGACGCACACTGGCTGGCCGTCTTCGAGAACTGGCTCGCCATATGCCGCCAGCGGGAAACCAGCGTGGTAGCGATTAGCCATGACGCTGCATTTACACAGCATCACTTTCCACGTGTGGTTCGCCTTGAACAAGGTCATTTGTTAACCCCATCCCCGTTACATTTATCCTGACCACTCAAAAAAAACGGGCCGCAAAGCGACCCGTTTTTAACGAAAACAGCGTAATTACAGCAGCGCTTTCGCTTTCGCAACCACGTTGTCAACGGTGAAGCCGAACTCTTCAAACAGCAGCTCAGCCGGCGCAGACTCACCAAAGGTGGTCATGCCAACGATGGCGCCGTTCAGGCCCACATATTTGAACCAGTAGTCAGCGATACCCGCTTCCACAGCAACACGTGCGGAAACGGCTTTCGGCAGTACGGACTCACGGTAAGCGGCATCCTGCTTGTCGAACGCGTCGGTAGACGGCATGGAAACCACGCGCGCCTTAACGCCTTCGGCAGACAGTTTATCCCATGCGGCCACAGCCAGCTCAACTTCAGAACCGGTAGCGATGAAGATCAGCTCAGGCTGGCCTGCGCAATCTTTCAGCACGTAACCACCGCGAGCGATGTTCGCCAGTTGCTCTTCGGTACGATCCTGCTGCGCCAGGTTCTGACGGGAAAGGATCAGTGCGGTCGGGCCGTCCTGACGCTCAACGCCATATTTCCACGCTACTGCGGACTCAACCTGGTCACACGGACGCCATGTGGACATGTTCGGGGTCACGCGCAGAGAAGCCACCTGCTCTACCGGCTGGTGAGTCGGGCCGTCTTCGCCCAGACCGATGGAGTCGTGGGTGTAGACCATCACCTGACGCTGCTTCATAAGAGCCGCCATACGTACGGCGTTACGTGCGTATTCAACGAACATCAGGAAGGTCGAGGTGTACGGCAGGAAACCACCGTGCAGGGAGATACCGTTGGCAATCGCGGTCATACCGAATTCACGTACACCGTAATGGATGTAGTTACCGGCAGTATCTTCGTTGATTGCTTTAGAACCGGACCACAGGGTCAGGTTGCTTGGTGCCAGGTCAGCGGAGCCGCCGAGGAATTCCGGCAGCAGCGGGCCGAAAGCTTCGATCGCATTCTGAGACGCTTTACGGCTGGCAATTTTTGCCGGGTTGGCCTGCAGCTTAGCAATGAATTCGTTCGCTTTCGCGTCGAAGTCAGACGGCATTTCGCCCTTCATACGACGGGTGAATTCAGCAGCTTCCTGCGGGAAGGCTTTCGCGTAAGCGGCGAATTTCTCGTTCCATGCAGACTCTTTCGCCTGACCGGCTTCTTTCGCATCCCACTGGGCGTAGATTTCAGACGGGATTTCGAACGGCGCGTATTTCCAGCCCAGTTGCTCACGGGTCAGTGCAATTTCTGCATCGCCCAGCGGCGCACCGTGGGAATCGTGAGTACCGGCTTTGTTCGGGGAACCGAAACCGATGATGGTTTTGCACATCAGCAGGGACGGTTTGTCAGTCACAGCACGCGCTTCTTCAACTGCGCGTTTAATCGCTTGTGCATCATGTCCGTCAACGCCACGCACCACGTGCCAGCCGTAGGCTTCAAAACGTTTAGCGGTATCGTCGGTGAACCAGCCTTCAACATGACCATCAATAGAGATGCCGTTGTCATCGTAGAACGCGACCAGTTTGCCCAGTTTCAGCGTACCGGCCAGGGAACATACCTCGTGAGAGATACCTTCCATCATGCAGCCGTCGCCCATAAAGGCATAGGTGAAGTGGTCAACGATGTCGTGGCCCGGACGGTTGAACTGCGCCGCCAGCGTTTTTTCTGCGATAGCCATACCGACTGCGTTAGCAATACCCTGACCCAGCGGGCCCGTGGTGGTTTCAACACCTGCGGTGTAACCCACTTCCGGGTGGCCCGGGGTTTTGGAATGCAGTTGACGGAAGTTCTGCAGCTCAGACATCGGCAGATCATAGCCGGTGAGGTGCAGCAGGCTGTAAATCAGCATGGAGCCGTGGCCGTTAGACAGCACGAAGCGGTCACGGTCAGCCCAGGCCGGGTTCTGCGGGTTGTGATTCAGGAAATCACGCCACAGGACTTCGGCAATGTCAGCCATACCCATTGGGGCACCCGGATGACCGGATTTGGCTTTCTGTACTGCGTCCATGCTCAGCGCACGAATAGCATTGGCAAGCTCTTTACGTGAGGACATTTTGACTCCAGATCGGATGATGAAGGCCATACCCTAAACGACTTGACGACCGCGCGTTTTGGGCTACGCCGGAAAAAAGTGCCAACAATGTAACCCAAGCCGCGTGCCATGTACATGGAGCATCCTTTTGCCGTTTCGGAAATCTCCTGAACACGTGCGTATGTTGCGCAATCTACTCGCTCATTTATATGAATTCTCTTTATACTTTGTCTAAATTCCCTGCTCTTCAACGGCAGGTAATTTCAGATGATGGCAATAATCATTAACGTGGAATAATCACAATGAAAATTCGTTCTGCATTACTAGCCTGTGGAATTGCATTCGCTCTGACCGGTTGTCAGAACATGGATTCAGGCGGGCTGATGACGTCCGGTAGTGAAGCCTTACAGGCTTATAGCCTGAGTGATGCGCAGATCAAGACACTGAGCGACCAGGCCTGTCAGGAGATGGACGGTAAAGCCACCATCGCCCCGGCCAGCAGTGAATACGCTAAACGTTTGACCAAAATTGCGTCCGCGCTCGGTGACAACATCAACGGGCAGCCAGTGAACTACAAAGTGTACATGGCGAAAGACGTGAATGCGTTTGCGATGGCCAACGGCTGTATTCGTGTTTATAGCGGGCTGATGGATATGATGACCGACAACGAAGTCGAGGCGGTCATCGGCCACGAAATGGGACACGTTGCGCTCGGTCACGTGAAGAAAGGGATGCAGGTTGCGCTGGGCACTAACGCCGTGCGCGTCGCCGCAGCATCTGCGGGCGGGATCGTCGGTAGCCTGTCACAATCGCAATTGGGCGATCTTGGCGAAAAACTGGTGAACTCGCAGTTCTCCCAGCGCCAGGAGTCCGAAGCGGATGACTATTCGTACGATCTGTTGCGTAAACGCGGGATTGATCCATTGGGGCTGGCCACCAGCTTTGAGAAACTGGCGAAGTTAGAAGCGGGCCGTCAAAGCTCAATGTTCGACGATCACCCTGCGTCTGCCGAACGTGCACAACATATTCGCGATCGTATGTCGACGGACGGGATTAAATAACTCTTGAACCATGCCGGATGGCGGCCTAACAACGCCTTATCCGGCCTACAAAACACACTGTCTGTAGGCCGGATAAGCGTCAGCGCCATCCGGCGCTACAAGCGATTATTCGCCTTTCTTCGCCGCCTGAATATAAAGCATCTCTAACGCCAGGGTCGCCGCAGCCAGCGCGGTGATCTCAGACTGATCGTAAGCCGGAGCCACTTCGACCACATCCATACCGACGATATTCAGATCTTTCAGACCGCGCACCAGCTTAATGGCGCGATCGGTGGTCAGACCGCCGATCACCGGTGTGCCGGTACCAGGCGCAAACGCCGGATCCAGCGCATCGATATCGAAAGTCAGATAAACCGGCATATCACCCACAATCTGTTTCACCTGAGCAATGATGTCGTCTACGCCACGATCGTTGACCTGGCAGGCATCCAGCACCGTAAAACCATTGTCTTTGTCGAACTCGGTGCGAATACCGATCTGCACGGAGTGATTCGGATCGATCAGGCCTTCGTTCGGTGCGGTAAAGAACATGGTGCCGTGGTCAAACTCACAGCCGTTAGCGTAGGTGTCGGTATGCGCATCAAAATGCACCAGCGCCATTTTACCGAAGTGCTTCGCGTGCGCGCGCAGCAGCGGCAGCGTCACGAAGTGGTCGCCACCGAAGGAGAGCATGCGTTTACCGGCAGAAAGCAGCTTTTCTGCGTGCGCCTGTAATTTCTCACTCATTTCGCGGGCATCACCAAACGCATACACCAGATCGCCGCAGTCGACGACGTTCAGACGTTCGCGCATGTCGAAGTTCCACGGGAAGCGGTTGTGCTCCCAGGCCAGGTTGGTCGATACCTGACGAATAGCCGCCGGGCCGTGACGACCGCCGGCACGACCTGACGTAGCCATGTCAAACGGAACGCCGGTAATGACCCAGTCGGCATCGCTGTCGTACGGCTGGAAGTTCATCGGAAGGCGTAAAAAACCAAACGCGTTAGATACCAGAGAGTTATCGTACTGATGACCTAAAGTGCTCATGTCCTGACCTCTTATAAAATCACTGTAAAAAAAATCCCCTCCGCGTCGTTAGGCCCGACGAGGAAGGGATTGATTTGCATATCACGTATTGAGCGTAATTATCGCCGTTAAATTGCTCAGGTTCAAGTGAACCCGACAGCAGCCTTACTCGTCTTCGAGGTAAGTATATCCGTAGAGCCCTGCTTCGAACTCTTCAAGGAACTGCTGTTGCAACCCATCATCCAGATCGGTCTGTTTTACCTGATCACGGAAATGCGTCAGCAGCGTGTTCGGATCCAGCTGTACGTATTGCAGCATGTCCGCCACGGTATCGCCCTCATCAGACAGCTCAACCTCTACGCTGCCGTCCGGGAAGACAAACACATCGACCGCTTCGGTATCACCGAACAGGTTATGCATGTTGCCGAGGATCTCCTGATACGCACCGACCATAAAGAAGCCGAGCATTGGCGGATTCTCAGGATCGTATTCCGGCATCGGCATGGTGGTGGCAATACCGTCACCGTCGATGTAATGATCAATAGCACCGTCGGAATCACAGGTAATGTCCAGCAACACCGCACGACGTTCTGGAACCTGATCCAGCCCTTCCAGCGGCAGAACCGGGAACAACTGGTCGATACCCCAGGCATCCGGCATTGACTGGAACAGCGAGAAGTTGACGTACACTTTGTCCGCCATACGTTCTTGCAGTTCGTCGATGATCGGGCGATGCGCGCGGTTCTGCGGGTCCAGCTGTTTCTGCACTTCGTGACACATGCTGAGGTAAAGCTGTTCCGCCCACGCGCGCTCTTGCAGGCTAAAAGTGCCAGAAGAGTAACCGACGTGGATATCGTGCAGGTCCATCTGGCTATCATGCAGCCATTCACGCAATGAGCGACGGGTGCCCGGCTCATGCATCTCCTGCCAGGTTTCCCACATGCTTTGCAGCGCGCGCTGAGCATCTTCGCCAGGCGCCGTAGGTTCGGTATATTCGTTACGCTCAACGCCGATGATGTTGGAGACCAGCACGGTGTGGTGTGCCGTCACCGCACGTCCGGATTCGGTGATCACCGTAGGATGCGGCAGGCCATTCTCTTCACACGCATCGCCAATCGCCCAGATGATGTTGTTCGCGTACTCATTCAGGCCATAGTTGACGGAACAGTCAGACTGCGAGCGAGTCCCTTCGTAATCCACGCCCAGGCCGCCGCCAACGTCGAAGCACTGAATATTAACGCCCAGCTTATGCAGTTCAACGTAGAAACGCGCAGATTCGCGCACGCCGGTCGCGATGTCGCGGATGTTCGCCATCTGGGAACCAAGATGGAAGTGCAGCAGTTGCAGGCTGTCCAGACGCCCGGCCTCACGCAGGGTTTCAACCAGTTGCAATACCTGGGTCGCCGCCAGACCGAATTTGGATTTTTCACCGCCTGAAGACTGCCATTTACCGGAGCCTTGTGATGCAAGACGCGCACGCACGCCCAGACGCGGGATCACGTTCAGACGCTCCGCTTCATCCAGAACGATGGCGATTTCCGACATCTTCTCAATGACCAGATACACCTTGTGGCCCAGCTTCTCGCCAATCAGCGCCAGACGGATATATTCACGGTCTTTGTAGCCGTTACAGACAATCACGCTGCGGGTCATTCCGGCATGTGCCAGAACCGCCATCAGCTCCGCTTTAGAACCCGCTTCCAGCCCCAGCGGCTCGCCAGAATGGATCAGTGATTCAATCACGCGGCGGTGCTGGTTAACTTTAATCGGGTAAACGAGGAAATAGTCGCCGTTGTAGCCGTAGGATTCACGCGCACGTTTGAACGCAGCGTTAATCGAACGCAGACGGTGTTGCAGGATCTGCGGGAAGCAGAACAATGCAGGCAGACGCTGGCCTTGCGCTTCACGCGCTTTTACCAGTTTGGCGAGATCGACGCGCGCTTCGGGTACGTCCGGGTCCGGACACACGCTAATGTGTCCCAGTTCATTGACGTCGTAATAGTTATTGCCCCACCAGGCAATATTGTAAGTACGCAGCATCTTGCTGGCTTCCTGGGAACTCATTGCAACCTCCTGCATGGAGCGTAGTACACCCTGTCCGCCTGCTGACGAAAGCGAACCCATAGAAATGTCGTCAGACATAGCGAACCTCAGATTTTATTAACAAGTGTAAAACAGTTGACTACTATCGCAGTCCGAAGACGCGATAACAACCCATAAACAGGCGGATTTTCCAGCGGATAGTGCTGACGCTCCGACTGCGCGACCGGTTTCTTTTTCATATCATTGTAAAACACGTAACCGAACTTAAGCATGACGGTTCGGCGAAACCACGAGAAAACTCTTGTTTAACCAAGAGCGCCCTTGTTCAGTCCTTAGTTGCCGTAACCGGCCCTGGAGTCCTGAGAAGCGCCGAGATGGGTATAACATCGGCAGGTATGCAAAGCAGAGATGCAGTATGCGGGGGACATGCGTACACCAGAACGGTGCGACTGATTCAGCAGAATACAACGGTTCATTATCTCGTATCACCTCCACGGCCGCTCCGCACGGAACGAACCCACAAGCCAAAGCAAAAGTTTGAGCCCGGCTGGAAGTGGCAACACGATGAAAACGTCGTGTGCTGTTTGTCTATCCTCAATAGTTCGAGTTGCAGGAAGCCAATGTACATGCAACGTGAACGATGACGGATATGAGCCGCGCGCCGCGTTTTATACCGACATGAGAGGTAAAAAGCAAAACATAAATGCGCACATTGCCATCACCGTCAGGAAAAATTTCCAGCTGTGTTTTCAACACAATGAGGCTTTACTCAAAAAAAGCTGGAAATCAGGTGAACAAGTAACCTAAAATAGCCATCCAGATGTTAATCCATCCATACTGATTAACACTCAGACTGCCAGTGTCACTAACCTGCAGGCCTTGGTAGATCCTTCGGCTATGCCTACCCTACACAGCAGTTTGAGCTAAACAAATTCTCCTTAGGTGAAATTAAACATGGCAAAACACCTTTTTACGTCTGAGTCCGTTTCAGAAGGGCATCCTGACAAAATCGCTGACCAAATCTCTGACGCCGTGCTGGACGCCATCCTGGAACAGGATCCCAAAGCACGTGTCGCATGCGAAACCTACGTTAAAACCGGTATGGTTTTAGTTGGCGGTGAAATAACCACCAGCGCCTGGGTTGATATCGAAGAGATCACCCGTAATACGGTGCGCGAGATTGGCTATGTGCATTCCGACATGGGTTTCGACGCAAACTCCTGCGCGGTACTGAGCGCCATCGGTAAACAATCCCCGGATATCAATCAGGGCGTTGACCGTGCCGACCCGCTGGAACAGGGCGCTGGCGACCAGGGCCTGATGTTTGGCTACGCTACCAATGAAACCGAAGTGCTAATGCCAGCGCCGATCACCTACGCGCACCGTCTGGTGCAGCGCCAGGCTGAAGTGCGTAAAAACGGCACTCTGCCGTGGTTACGTCCGGACGCAAAAAGCCAGGTGACCTTCCAGTATGACGACGGCAAAATCGTCGGGATTGATGCTGTGGTTCTGTCCACTCAGCATTCCGAAGATATCGACCAGAAATCCCTGCAAGAAGCGGTGATGGAAGAGATCATCAAACCGGTTCTGCCGACCGAATGGCTGAGCGCTTCCACCAAGTTCTTCATCAACCCAACCGGCCGTTTCGTTATCGGCGGTCCAATGGGCGACTGTGGTCTGACAGGGCGTAAAATTATCGTTGATACTTACGGCGGTATGGCGCGTCACGGCGGCGGTGCTTTCTCCGGTAAAGATCCGTCTAAAGTTGACCGTTCTGCGGCCTATGCAGCGCGTTATGTGGCAAAAAACATCGTGGCTGCGGGCCTGGCTGACCGTTGTGAAATTCAGGTTTCCTACGCTATCGGCGTGGCGGAACCCACCTCCATCATGGTTGAAACGTTCGGTACTGAGAAAGTCCCTTCAGAGCAACTGACTCTGCTGGTACGCGAGTTCTTTGACCTGCGTCCGTACGGCCTGATTCAGATGCTGGATCTGCTGCACCCAATCTACAAAGAGACCGCAGCCTATGGTCACTTTGGTCGCGAACATTTCCCTTGGGAAAAAACCGACAAAGCGCAACTGCTGCGTGATGCCGCCGGTCTGAAATAATCCTCTGACTGAACGCGCTCAAAGGCCAGCCTCGTGCTGGCCTTTTGCGTTTCTCACACCGCCTTCCCTCCGCTGTGACACATTCCATTTATCCTTCCACAGACAAAAAAATGAAAGCGATTACACTTTATTTTACGTGATTAAAACAGGATAAATACTTCACTGAAGTCAGACACGATTTGTTGTTACATTGCTTTTCAGCATTATCTTAATCATGGGTAACAACCCAGGTTGCATGATTATTAAATTCATTATTTTTCATGTTATTAACCAATACACTCCATGAATGTCAGTGTAATCGATTACACTAACGTGATTAGCTTCACATATTTTTACGGCATACTCCCCTACCCTTACTCTCAACAAAACTGGCAACCCAATCGGAGGGCTTCATGCCTGACACTCAAAAACAGGGGCGTTCTAACAAGACAATGACATTTTTTGTCTGCTTTCTTGCCGCCCTGGCTGGATTACTTTTTGGCCTGGATATCGGTGTTATCGCCGGTGCGTTACCCTTCATTACTGACGAATTTCAGATAAGCCCGCACACTCAGGAATGGGTAGTCAGCTCGATGATGTTCGGTGCTGCTGTCGGTGCTGTCGGCAGCGGTTGGCTCTCTTTCAAACTGGGCCGTAAGAAAAGCCTGATGATCGGGGCGATTTTGTTTGTAGCAGGTTCGTTGTGTTCTGCTGCGGCACCTAACGTTGATGTTCTGATCATCTCACGCGTGCTGTTGGGTCTGGCTGTCGGTGTCGCCTCCTATACCGCGCCGCTGTACTTATCCGAAATTGCGCCGGAGAAAATTCGCGGCAGCATGATCTCGATGTATCAGTTGATGATCACCATTGGCATTCTGGGGGCGTATCTTTCTGATACCGCTTTCAGCTACAGCGGTGCATGGCGCTGGATGTTGGGCGTTATCATTATTCCCGCCATTCTGCTGTTGATTGGCGTGTTCTTCCTACCCGATAGCCCACGTTGGTTTGCCGCCAAACGTCGCTTCGTGGATGCAGAACGTGTTCTGCTGCGCCTACGTGATACCAGCGCAGAAGCCAAACGCGAGCTGGACGAAATCCGCGAAAGCCTGCAGGTGAAACAGAGCGGCTGGGCGCTGTTTAAAGAGAACAGCAACTTCCGCCGTGCTGTCTTCCTCGGTGTGTTGTTACAGGTGATGCAGCAGTTCACCGGCATGAACGTCATCATGTACTACGCGCCGAAAATCTTTGAACTGGCGGGTTATACCAACACCACTGAGCAGATGTGGGGGACCGTTATTGTCGGTCTGACCAACGTTCTGGCGACCTTTATCGCCATTGGTCTGGTAGACCGCTGGGGTCGTAAGCCTACGCTGACGCTGGGCTTTTTGGTAATGGCGGTCGGGATGGGCGTACTGGGCACCATGATGCATATCGGTATCCATTCAGCCTCCGCGCAATACTTTGCCATTGCCATGCTGTTGATGTTTATCATCGGTTTCGCAATGAGCGCCGGTCCGTTGATCTGGGTACTGTGTTCTGAAATTCAGCCGCTGAAAGGGCGCGATTTTGGTATCACCTGCTCTACGGCAACCAACTGGATAGCCAACATGATTGTTGGCGCGACATTCCTGACCATGCTCAACACGCTGGGCAACGCAAACACGTTCTGGGTGTACGCCGGTCTGAACCTGTTCTTCATCGTGCTGACTCTCTGGCTGGTTCCGGAAACCAAGCACGTCTCCCTGGAACACATCGAACGTAACCTGATGAAAGGTCGTCGACTGCGCGAAATCGGCGCTCACGATTAATCCGCTCTCGCTTCCTCCCACAATCGGGAGGAAGCTTCCCCCTTGCAGTCCCCGCCCCCTCGCACTATTCTCTGCCGTTATGAAAACCGTCCGTCTCCCTATCGCCATCCAGCAAGCCGTCATGCGCAGCCTGCGGGAAAAGCTCGCCCAGGCTAACCAAAAACTGGGGCGTGACTATCCGGAACCCAAACTGGTGTATCAACAGCGCGGTACCGCAGCCGGAACCGCCTGGCTGGAAAGTTATGAAATTCGCCTGAATCCGGTGCTATTAACCGAAAATGTCGATGCTTTTGTGGATGAAGTTGTCCCACACGAACTGGCGCATTTACTGGTGTGGAAGCACTTTGGCCGTGTTGCGCCGCACGGCAAAGAGTGGAAATGGATGATGGAGAACGTACTTGGCGTGCCCGCCAGACGTACTCACCAATTTGAGTTGCAATCCGTTCGTCGCAACACGTTTACCTACCGCTGCAAATGCCAGGAACACCAACTCACGGTGCGTCGCCATAACCGAATTGTGCGCGGCGAAGCGACTTACCGCTGTGTCCATTGCGGCGAACCGCTCGTCGCGCAATAACACTCAGAATTATCAGGAACTTTCCTGATCTGCCTGATTGCATACAGGAACAACTTTCGTTACGTTGCGAACTCGATTTAACACGGAGTTCGTGATGTACCGTAATCTCACTTTTGCAGTGGCGTTTCTAACGACTGCTCTCTCAGGCCAGGCGCTGGCTGAAGGCATTAACAGTTTTTCTCAGGCAAAAGCCGCAGGCGTCAAGGTCAATGCTGACGTACCTGGTGACTTTTACTGCGGATGTAAAATTGACTGGCAGGGTAAAAAAGGCGTCGTAGACCTGAACTCCTGCGGTTATAAAGTACGCAAAAATGAAAACCGTGCCAGCAGAATCGAATGGGAACACGTGGTGCCGGCCTGGCAATTTGGCCACCAGCGGCAGTGCTGGCAGGAGGGAGGGCGAAAAAACTGCGCCAAAGACCCGGAATACCGCAAGATGGAAAGCGACATGCATAACCTGCAACCGGCGGTCGGTGAAGTCAACGGCGATCGCGGCAACTTTATGTACAGCCAGTGGAATGGCGGTGAGGGCCAGTATGGACAATGCGCAATGAAGGTCGATTTCAAAGAAAAAGTGGCTGAACCGCCTGCGCGCGCACGGGGTTCGATTGCCCGTACCTACTTTTATATGCGTGATCAATACAACCTGAACCTCTCCCGCCAGCAGACGCAACTTTTCAACGCCTGGGATAAGCAATATCCGGTCACCGACTGGGAATGCAAACGCGACGAACGCATCGCCAGAGTACAAGGGAACCACAACCCGTACGTGCAACGCGCTTGCCAGGCGCAAAAGAGCTAACCTACACTAGCGGGAATAATTGTTAACCCTACCCCACGCGACTCGCTTGCGTGGGAAGATACGCGGATTTTTAACCATGCGCATTCCCCGCATTTACCACCCTGAACCCCTCACGTCTGGCAGCCAGATTTCACTGTGCGAAGATGCCGCCAACCACATCGGTCGCGTGCTGCGCATGGGACCAGGCCAAGCCTTGCAACTGTTTGACGGCAGCAACCAGGTCTTCGATGCCGAGATCACCAGCGCCAGCAAAAAAAGCGTGGAGGTGAAGATACTCAGCGGTGAATTCGACGACCGTGAGTCCCCGCTGCATATTCACCTCGGACAAGTGATGTCGCGCGGTGAAAAAATGGAATTCACTATCCAGAAATCAATAGAACTGGGTGTAAGCCTCATTACGCCACTTTTTTCTGAACGCTGCGGCGTTAAACTGGACAGCGAACGTCTGAATAAGAAGCTCCAGCAATGGCAAAAAATCGCCATTGCCGCTTGCGAACAGTGCGGTCGTAACCGGGTGCCGGAAATTCGCCCGGCCATGGATCTGGAAGCCTGGTGCGCTGAGCAGGACGAAGGGCTGAAGCTGAATCTTCACCCGCGTGCCAGTGCCAGTATCAACACGTTGCCGCTGCCGGTTGAACGTATTCGTTTGTTGATTGGTCCGGAAGGCGGGCTATCGGCAGAGGAAATTGCCATGACCGCACGCTACCAGTTTACTGATATCCTGTTAGGACCTCGCGTTCTGCGTACTGAGACAACTGCGCTCACCGCCATTACCGCGCTTCAGGTGCGATTTGGCGATCTGGGCTAACGGAGAAGAACAATGATCAAGCTCGGCATCGTGATGGATCCCATCGCAAGCATCAACATCAAGAAAGATTCCAGCTTCGCTATGCTGCTGGAAGCACAACGCCGCGGTTACGAACTTCATTATATGGAGATGGCCGATCTTTATCTGGAAAACGGTGAAGCCCGCGCCCGCACGCGTACTTTGAGCGTCGAGCAGAATTACGACAATTGGTACGACTTTACCGGCGAACAGGATCTGCCGCTGGCGGATCTGGACGTCATTCTGATGCGTAAAGATCCACCGTTTGACACTGAGTTTATCTACGCCACCTATATTCTGGAACGCGCAGAAGAGAAAGGCACGCTGATTGTGAACAAGCCGCAGAGCCTGCGCGACTGTAATGAAAAACTGTTCACCGCCTGGTTCTCTGATCTGACGCCAGACACGTTGGTCACTCGCAACAAAGCGCAGTTGAAAGCCTTCTGGCAAAAACACAGCGATATCATTCTCAAACCGTTGGACGGTATGGGCGGCGCGTCGATCTTCCGCGTGAAAGAAGGTGATCCGAACCTCGGCGTGATTGCCGAAACGCTGACCGAACACGGCACCCGCTACTGTATGGCGCAGAACTATCTGCCGGCGATTAAAGACGGTGATAAGCGCGTACTGGTGGTCGATGGCGAACCGGTGCCGTACTGCCTGGCGCGTATTCCGCAGGGTGGCGAAACCCGCGGTAATCTGGCCGCGGGCGGTCGTGGCGAGCCGCGTCCGTTAACGGAAAGCGACTGGGATATTGCCCGTCGTATTGGGCCAACGTTGAAAGCAAAAGGGCTTATTTTCGTCGGTCTGGACATCATTGGCGATCGTCTGACGGAGATTAACGTCACCAGCCCAACCTGTATTCGCGAGATTGAAGCTGAATTCCCGGTCTCGATTACCGGTATGCTGATGGACGCAATTGAAGCGCGCCTGCAGAAGTAAGCCGTCTGCAGGATGACGACATCCAGAATGTCTTTGTAGGCCTGATAAGCGCAGCGCCATCAGGTATTAAAACACCGATGCCGGATGGCGACACGAGCGTCTTATCCGGCCTACGGTAGTGACATCCGTGCTCTTTACCCACATACTGACCCCTGTTGCTTTTGAAACCAGGAACAGAACCTCTGACAATGAATTTACAGCATCACTTTCTTATTGCCATGCCTGCTCTTCAGGATCCTATTTTCCGCCGTTCTGTGGTCTATATTTGCGAACATAATGAAGATGGCGCAATGGGGATCATCATCAATAAGCCACTGGAAAATCTGCAGATTGAAGGGATTCTGGAAAAGCTGAAGATAGCGCCGGAACCCCGTGACCCAGCCATTCGCCTGGATAAAGCCGTGATGCTGGGCGGCCCGTTGGCGGAAGATCGTGGGTTTATTCTGCATACCCCGCCATCGCGTTTTTCGTCCAGTATTCGGATTTCAGATAACACGGTGATCACCACATCCCGTGACGTGCTGGAAACCCTGGGGACACAAGAACAACCTTCCGAGGTGCTGGTAGCTCTGGGATACTCCTCATGGGAAAAAGGCCAGTTGGAACAAGAGTTACTGGATAATGCCTGGCTGACGGCGCCTGCGGATCTCAATATTTTATTTAAAACCCCGATTGCCGATCGTTGGCGCGAAGCAGCCAGACTGATTGGGATTGATATCCTGACCATGCCGGGTGTGGCGGGGCACGCCTGATGAGCGAAACCTTACTGGCCTTCGATTTTGGCACGAAAAGTATTGGCGTCGCGATTGGCCAGCGGATCACGGGAACTGCCCGCCCGCTGCCTGCGATTAAAGCACAGGATGGAACCCCTGACTGGAACCTCATTGAACGCCTGCTCAAAGAGTGGCAACCCGATGAAGTGATTGTGGGGCTGCCGCTCAACATGGATGGCACCGAGCAACCTCTGACTGCCAGGGCGCGTAAATTTGCCAACCGTATTCACGGTCGATTTGGCGTGACGGTGACCCTGCATGACGAGCGGCTCAGCACGGTTGAAGCGCGCTCCGGCCTGTTTGAACACGGCGGATACCGGGCGCTAAATAAGGGTAAGATCGACTCTGCTTCTGCCGTCATCATTCTCGAAAGTTATTTCGAGCAAGGGTACTGACCGCCCTTCGTCCGTTGTCATGGCAGTGCGCATCGCCCTGACGAGTCCTAAAGCCGCCCTTGTGCCTGTCGCTGTTGCAGGCTTTGGGCGAAGGTCTGCATTCCCATCTGCTGCCCGGTTTGGATGATGCCAGGCAACTGGTGGCTCTTCCCTTCCCGGATCAGGTTTCCTGCCGCGGGTGTATTGATGAGTAGCTCAAACAGCGCCACGCGCCCGTCCTGTTTGTCTTTCTCCAGTTTTTGCGACAATACCGCACGCAGACTGCCCGCCAGTTGACTGCGTACCGGATCTTTCTCCTGTGCCGGAAAAGAGTCGATCAGTCGCTCAATGGCTTGCGCCGCGCCACGCGTGTGCAGCGTCGCCAGTACCAGATGCCCCGTTTCTGCTGCGGTCAACGCCAGGCGGATCGTTTCGCTGTCACGCAGCTCACCCAGCAAAATGACGTCAGGATCTTCCCGCAATGCCGCCCGCAACCCGGAGGCAAACGAAGTACAATGTACGCCGACCTCGCGTTGCTGAATCAAACAACGCTGACTGGCGTAGCAATACTCAATGGGGTCTTCGAGGGTCAGTATATGAGCCTCTGTATGCTGGTTGAGATACTCAACCATCGCCGCCAGGGTGGTCGATTTCCCACTACCTGTGGCCCCGGTCACCAGAATAAGTCCATTCTCGCAGCTCAAAAGACTCGTTAAGACGGGCGGTGCCTGGAGTTCCGCCAGTATCGGGCAGTTGGCTGGCAGTAACCGCAGCGCCAGCGATGTCCCCTGCTGGTGAGCAAACGCGCTGGCGCGTAGTCGCAAATTCCCCGCCAGCGACACGGCAAAATCAAGCTGGCCGTTTATCCGCAACTGTTCTTGCTGAGCGTCATTAAGCCACTGCGCTAAGAGCGCTTTAATATCCGGCGATGTAAAGGGAGCCATTTCCACTCGCCCCCGTTTTCGCCAACGCGCAGACCAGGCATTACACAGGTGTAGATCCGAGACGTTATGCTTTACACTAAGGGCCACAATTTCTTCCATATTCATATGAACATCCTCGGAAAATGAACGATATCGCGCATAACCTGGCACAGATCCGGGACAAAATCTCAGCCGCTGCGACGCGTTGCGGGCGGTCTTCAGAAGACGTTACATTGCTTGCAGTGAGTAAAACCAAGCCTGCGAGCGCCATCGCAGAAGCGATTACCGCCGGGCAACGCGCATTTGGCGAAAATTACGTTCAGGAAGGTGTAGAAAAAATTCGCCATTTCCAGGAGAGTGGCGTCGACGGGTTGCAATGGCACTTTATTGGTCCGTTGCAGTCCAATAAAAGCCGCCTGGTCGCGGAACATTTCGACTGGTGTCATACGATCGACCGTCTGCGTATTGCTGCTCGTCTGAACGAACAACGCCCGGCAACGCTGCCGCCGCTGAACGTACTCATTCAAATCAATATCAGCGATGAGAACAGCAAGTCAGGAATTCCGCTGACAGAACTGGACGCGCTCGCTGCACAGGTGGCAGGAATGCCGCATCTTCGTCTTCGCGGACTGATGGCGATCCCGGCGCCTGAGTCAGATTATGTAAGGCAGTTTGAAGTTGCACGGCAAATGGCTGTAGCATTTGCCGGTCTAAAGACCCGTTACCCTGATGTCGATACGCTGTCTCTGGGTATGTCAGACGATATGGATGCCGCGATCGCGGCAGGTAGTACGATGGTGCGCATCGGCACTGCTATTTTTGGTGCACGTGATTACACAAAAAATTAAGGAAAACTAAGGAACGCCATGAACACGTTGACCTTCCTGCTCTCGACCGTTATTGAGCTGTATACCATGGTGCTGTTGCTGCGCGTGTGGATGCAGTGGGCTCGCTGTGATTTTTATAACCCGTTTTCGCAGTTTGTGGTGAAAGTCACTCAGCCTGTTATCGGGCCGCTGCGCCGTATCATTCCGCCGATGGGTCCGATCGACAGCGCATCGGTCGTGGTGGCATTCATTCTCAGTTTTATCAAGGCGATAGTGCTGTTTAAAGTGGTCACTTTCCAGCCGATCATCTGGATTGCTGCCGTACTTATCGTACTGAAAACCATCGGTTTGCTGATTTTCTGGGTGCTGTTGCTGATGGCGATCATGAGTTGGGTAAGTCAGGGTCGCAGCCCGGTTGAATACGTGCTCATTCAGCTTGCCGATCCGCTGTTGCGCCCGATTCGTCGATTACTGCCTTCGATGGGCGGTATCGATTTCTCTCCGATGATCCTCGTGCTGTTGCTGTATGTCATCAACATGGGCATCGCGGAGATCTTACAGGCGACAGGTAACATGCTGCTGCCGGGGTTGTGGATGGCGCTATGAGTGCCGTGACACCCTGCGATGACGGTCTGGTTTTACGGCTCTATATTCAGCCGAAAGCCAGCCGTGACAGTATTGTGGGTTTACATGGCGACGAAGTTAAAGTCGCCATTACCGCACCGCCAGTCGATGGCCAGGCAAACAGCCATCTGGTGAAGTTTCTCAGCAAACAGTTTCGCGTGGCCAAAAGCCAGATCGTGATAGAAAAGGGCGAACTCGGCCGCCACAAGCAAGTTAAAATCATTCATCCGCAACAGATCCCGCCAGAAATTGCGGCGCTAACTGATTAGGTATCCCTATGCAAAAAGTAGTCCTCGCTACCGGCAATGCCGGTAAAGTGCGTGAGCTGGCTTCGCTTTTGAGCGATTTCGGGCTTGATGTCGTGGCGCAGACAGAGCTGGGCGTCGACTCAGCCGAAGAGACCGGCCTGACCTTTATCGAGAATGCGATTCTGAAGGCTCGCCATGCCGCGCAGGTGACGGGTCTGCCCGCCATTGCCGACGACTCCGGCCTGGCCGTTGACGTGCTGGGCGGCGCGCCGGGTATCTATTCCGCACGTTATTCCGGTGAAGATGCGACCGACCAGCAGAACCTGGAAAAACTGCTGGATACCCTACAGGATGTACCGGACGATCAACGTCAGGCTCGCTTTCACTGCGTGCTGGTCTATATGCGCCACGCGGAAGATCCTACGCCGCTGGTGTGTCACGGTAGCTGGCAGGGTGTCATTACCCGTGAGGCTGCTGGTAACGGTGGCTTTGGTTACGATCCGATCTTCTTTGTGCCGTCTGAAGGTAAAACCGCCGCTGAGCTGAGCCGTGAAGAGAAAAGCGCCATTTCGCATCGTGGACAAGCATTGAAGCTGCTGCTGGACGCCTTACGACATGGTTAAGCTGCCACCGCTAAGTCTCTATATTCACATCCCGTGGTGCGTGCAGAAATGCCCGTACTGCGATTTCAACTCGCATGCGCTAAAAGGCGAGGTGCCGCACGACGATTATGTGCAACATCTGCTGAGCGATTTGGATACTGAAGTGGCTTACGCGCAAGGACGTGAAGTAAAGACCATTTTTATCGGCGGCGGTACGCCGAGCCTGCTTTCCGGCCCGGCGATGCAAACGTTGTTGGATGGCGTGCGGGCGCGCCTGAATCTGGCAGCAGTTGCGGAGATCACGATGGAAGCGAATCCGGGCACGGTCGAAGCGGATCGCTTTGTTGACTATCAGCGCGCCGGAGTGAACCGTATCTCGATTGGCGTGCAGAGTTTTAGCGAACCCAAGCTACAGCGTCTGGGGCGCATTCATGGTCCGCAAGAAGCCAAACGCGCCGCGAATCTGGCAAGCGGGCTGGGGCTGCGTAGCTTCAATCTCGATCTGATGCACGGTCTGCCGGATCAAACGCTGGAAGAAGCGCTGAGCGACTTACAGCAAGCCATTGCGCTTAATCCGCCACATCTTTCCTGGTATCAGCTCACCATCGAACCCAATACGCTGTTCGGCTCGCGCCCTCCGGTGCTACCCGACGACGATGCCCTGTGGGATATCTTCGAGCAGGGGCATCGGTTATTAACTGCCGCAGGTTATCAGCAGTATGAAACCTCAGCGTATGCGAAACCCGGATATCAGTGTCAGCACAACCTGAACTATTGGCGCTTTGGCGATTACTTAGGCATTGGTTGTGGCGCACACGGCAAAGTGACGTTTCCGGATGGGCGCATTCTGCGCACCACCAAAACACGTCATCCACGTGGCTATATGCAGGGGCGTTATCTCGAAAGTCAGCGTGATGTAGCAGAGGCTGATAAGCCGTTTGAGTTCTTTATGAACCGCTTTCGTCTACTGGAAGCCGCACCGCGCGCTGAATTTACGCAGTATACCGGGTTGACTGAAGAGGTTATTCGTACACAGATCGATGAAGCCATTGCTCAAGGATATCTGACCGAGAGCGAGGATTACTGGCAAATTACCCAGCACGGTAAACTGTTTTTGAATTCTCTGCTGGAGTTATTCCTGGTGGAATAATACGGTAACGATGTAGGCCGGATAAGGCCTTGAGCCGCCATCCGGAAAATTGCCTGATGGCGCTGCGCTTATCAGGCCTACAGGGTTAGGGCGATAAGCGCAGCCGCCTTCATCCATTAATACTGATTAAACATCGTCTGGATCTGTTTTGGATCCTTGGTTTGCGTGAGTGCCAGTTGCAACAGCACACGCGCTTTCTGCGGGTTCAGCGAACCAGATGCGACAAAACCGTACTTCGCATCATCGATTTCAGCATCCTGAGTCGTGGCACCAGTCGGTACGCGGGAAGAACGGACAACGGCGGTTCCTTTACTCGCGGCAGTCGCCAGGGTATCAAAGACTGTTTTGTACAGGTTGCCGTTACCCACACCCGCACTCACAATCCCTTCATAACCCGCATCGACCAGCGCTTTTGCCGGCAGGTCAGATGCATTCGCATAGTTATAGATAATTCCTACCTTCGGCAATTCGTTCAGCTTAGAGACATCAAACGGCGTGGAGGAAGTGTGTTTACGCGCCGGTGTGCGTTGATAGTCAATTTTGCCGTTGTGGATGTAACCCAACGGTCCGTAGTTAACGGACTTGAAGGTAGCGACATCTGTGGTGTTGGTTTTCGTGACGTCACGACCATCCAGAACGGTGTCGTTCATCACCACCAGCACGCCACGGTTGGCAGAGGCTTTATCAGCCGCAGTGACCACCGCATTATAGAGGTTGAACGGACCGTCTGCGCTCATCCCCGTAGAAGGACGCATTGCCCCCACCAGCACGACCGGTTTGTTGCACTTCACAGTCAGATCGAGGAAGTAGGCGGTCTCTTCCATGGTATCTGTACCGTGAGTAATGACGAAACCATCGGTTTTATCGCACTCGGAATTGATCTTCTTCGCCAGCGTTAGCCAGACTTCATCGTTCATATCCTGCGAACCGATATTCACGACCTGTTCGCCTTTCACCACAGCAATATCCTTGAGCTGAGGCACGGCATTCACCAGGTTTTCAACGCCAACTTTACCGGCGGTGTAGTTCGATTTTGTTGCTGAGTCACCGCCGCCGGCAATCGTCCCACCAGTAGCTAAAATCGTGACATTTGGTAAAGCGAGCGCGGCACCGCTGAAACCCATAACCAGTGCGGCAAGTGCCGTTTTCTTGAAAAACTCCATGTTATTTCTCCAGTTACGTAAAAAGTTGACGCATTATCGCAAGCCAGGAGATGAATAATGTGATGTCTTCCAATTAAACAGATAAATATGTCATCCAATGTATTGATTTTAGAGATGGATATCAAAATGAAGGAAAGAGACGAAACAAAACGGCACAAAACCGTGCCGTTGCTTAAAAAACAGAAAGGATTATTTCAGGCTGGTGACTAGCGCTTTGCGGTTTTCTTCCAGCGTCACGACGCGGCTACAGACATCTTTGCCAAACTGCTGGAAGTCTTTTTCCTGATTCTTCCACTCGTTTTGAATCGATGTTTGCAGCCCTCCCAGGCTTCCCAGTACGCCCTGCAGCGGATTACCACCGCCTTTGAGCACCGCTTTTGCCCCCATCTCATTGATGCTGTCCTGCAGAATGCCGCCCATCGCCTGATTCACCAGTTGCTGGCCATCCGCACGTACCTGATCAATCGCCTTGTAGTGGAATGTCAGGCCGTCCGTGCGATGTTCGATAATACGGTTCATCTGCTCTTTTAGTTGCGCATCAAGTTTGGTCAGACGACCGCGCATACTGCTGCTTTCACCGACTTCTTTGGCGATGATTTTGTCCAGCGCCACACGGCTTTTTTCCACCCGCTCTCTGGCACCTTCATCAATCCACGGTAACGCGCTGCGTAATTCAGACTGGTAATCTTTCGCCTGCTCACGCTGTGCAGCACTCAGAGTGTATGGTTTATCGTTGAATGTCACGTTGCCGTCCGGCGTAATGACCAGGTTGCCATTTTCGCCTTTCACCTGCACCGTTTGCGGGCTCAAAATAACATCGTCACGCGGCGTGACGCTGCACTTGTACTCTGCGTGTGCGGCCATCGCCGTGAACGTTAGGACTGCCGCCAGCAGCGTTTTGCGCATCATAACTTTCCCTCAAGACAAATCGGGCCAGCAAATGCTGGCCCCGTATGTTTTGTTAGTCCCACCAAACATCGAAAAGTTCGCTGGTGCGCACTTCTTCAAGTTTATGCTCTTCCAGCCATTTACGGACTATCGCCTGATGTTCTTCAGTGCATTTACCGATTTCCTGCATGCAGATCAGACCTTCCCAGGCCAGATAACCGCTGCCGTCAAAGGCCAGTTTGTTCGGTTCAATGACGTCGTTAATAAAATCATCAACGATTTTATCAACCTGCTCTTCAGATGTACCTTCCGGAAAACGCCATGCAACCGAAAATCCTAATTCCTGGAATTCGTCGATGTGCATTTTTTTACGCAAACGACGGCTACGGTTCTTTGCCATTATTTCACCCTCTCGAACATTAAGTCCCATACGCCGTGGCCAAGACGATGACCACGCTGTTCAAATTTGGTTACCGGGCGCGATTGCGGGCGCGGTACATAATCGTTGGTTTCAGACTGGTTTTTATACCCGTCGATGGAAGACATGACCTCAAGCATATGTTCTGCATAGGCTTCCCAGTCGGTCGCCATGTGGAAAACACCGCCCAGCTTCAGCTTGCTCTTCACAAGCTCAGCGAACGGTACCTGAACGATACGGCGCTTATTATGACGCGCTTTATGCCACGGGTCAGGGAAAAAGAGCTGAACCATGGATAAAGAATTGTCAGGAATCATTTTATGCAGCACTTCGACCGCGTCATGGCACATCACTCGCAGGTTCTCGACCCCTTCCTCATGGGCAGAGGCCAGGCATGCGCCCACGCCCGGTGAATGCACTTCAATGCCGAGGAAATTCTGTTCAGGACGCGCTTTTGCCATCGCCACCAGCGATGCGCCCATCCCAAAGCCTATCTCCAGCGTGATTGGCGCTTCACGGCCAAACAGCGCCGCAAAATCAACAGGTTCTTCGCTGAATTCAACGCCCATCACCGGCCAGTAGTTTTCCAGCGCGTGTTCCTGCCCTTTCGTCAGTCGCCCCTGGCGACGAACAAAACTACGAATACGGCGCAACGGGCGGCCGTTTTCATCAAATTCCGGTGAAATGACGTCGTTCTTCATAAAAGTTAAGTCTGCTTGTGATTGAGTTGCGAAAACGGGCATTATCCAAAGTTAGTTGGCGGATGCAAGCAAAGGAAGGAAGAAAGTCAGCACCGGAAAGTTCCGGTTTACACCCTGTTGCCTCTGTGCTGCAATCTGCCCCCCAGCAAAGATTAAGCGGTGACCATGCAAGCGTCTCAATTTTCAACCCAGGTGTTAGGTTGGTACGACAAATACGGGCGGAAAACGCTGCCCTGGCAAATTGACAAGACGCCTTACAAAGTATGGCTCTCAGAAGTCATGTTGCAACAAACTCAGGTTGCCACGGTCATTCCCTATTTTGAACGCTTTATGTCGCATTTCCCCACGGTGACGGATTTAGCCAATGCGCCGCTGGACGAAGTGCTTCATTTATGGACCGGTTTAGGTTATTACGCACGGGCGCGAAATCTGCACAAAGCGGCCCAACAGGTTGTCACGCTACATGGTGGTCAGTTTCCAGAAACCTTCGATGAAGTGGCGGCATTGCCTGGCGTCGGGCGTTCTACTGCGGGCGCCGTTCTCTCTCTCTCACTGGGCAAACATTTCCCAATTCTCGACGGCAACGTCAAACGCGTGCTGGCGCGCTGCTATGCGGTGAGCGGCTGGCCGGGCAAAAAAGAGGTCGAGAACGCACTGTGGGCCTTGAGCGAAGCGGTTACTCCCGCCAACGGTGTTGAGCGCTTTAATCAGGCGATGATGGATTTAGGCGCGATGGTCTGTACGCGGTCGAAGCCAAAATGTTCCCTTTGCCCACTACAAAACGGTTGCATCGCGACCGCCAACGGCAGCTGGTCACTCTACCCCGGCAAAAAACCGAAACAGACGCTACCGGAACGTACTGGCTATTTTTTGCTGATGCAGCACGAAGACACCGTGCTGCTGACACAGCGGCCTCCCAGCGGATTGTGGGGAGGATTGTACTGTTTTCCTCAGTTTGAAGATGAGGATGGCCTGCGTAAGTGGCTAGCGCAGCAGCATATTAAAGCTGATAATCTTAGCCAACTGAATGCGTTTCGCCATACCTTCAGCCATTTCCATCTGGATATTGTGCCCATGTGGCTTCCCGTGTCTTCCTTCACCTCATGCATGGATGAAGGCAACGCGCTCTGGTATAACTTAGCGCAACCGCCGTCGGTCGGACTGGCGGCCCCCGTGGAGCGTTTGTTACAGCAGTTACGTACCGGTGCTTTGGTTTAAGCTGCCGGTCGATAAAGAGGATAATTTATGAGCAGAACGATTTTTTGTACTTTCCTGCAACGTGATGCAGAAGGACAGGATTTTCAGTTGTACCCTGGCGAGCTGGGAAAACGCATCTATAACGAAATTTCCAAAGAAGCCTGGGGGCAGTGGCAACATAAGCAAACGATGCTAATCAACGAAAAGAAACTCAATATGATGAACGTTGAGCATCGCAAATTGCTGGAACAGGAGATGATTAACTTCCTGTTTGAAGGCAAAGAGGTACACATTGAAGGCTATACGCCGGAAGATAAAAAATAAGGGCTTAACCGCCCTTTTTCACATCACATAACAACACAACACGCACTCC
This sequence comes from Citrobacter sp. NCU1, assembly GCF_010231475.1. GTDB lineage: Bacteria > Pseudomonadota > Gammaproteobacteria > Enterobacterales > Enterobacteriaceae > Citrobacter_D. The sequence continues at coordinate 79,414 of NZ_NRDO01000017.1, forward strand.
CGGAATGATGAAAAAATTTTTCGCGCTTGCACTTATTGCGCCGTTGCTCATCTCCTGTTCCAGTTCGACCAACAAAGGCGATACGTACAATGAAGCCTGGGTCAAGGATACCAACGGTTTTGATATTTTGATGGGGCAATTTGCCCATAACATTGAAAATCTGTGGGGATTCAAGGAAGTCCTGATCGCAGGTCCGAAGGACTATGTGAAGTACACCGATCAGTTTCAGACCCGCAGCCATATCAACTTTGATGCCGGTACCATCACCGTTGAAACCATTGCCGGAACGGACCCCGCCGGGCATCTGCGTCGGGCCATTATCAAGACGCTGTTAATGGGCGACGATCCGACGACCGTCGATCTCTACTCTGACGTCGATGATATTCAGATCTCCAAAGAGCCGTTCCTGTATGGTCAGGTGGTGGATCATACAGGCCAACCCATTCGTTGGGAGGGGCGTGCGACAAATTTCGCCGATTATCTGCTGAAAACCCGGCTTAAAAGCCGCAGCAACGGTCTGCGTATCATTTACAGCGTCACCATCAACCTCGTCCCTAACCACCTTGATAAACGCGCGCATAAATACCTCGGTATGGTGCGCCAGGCATCACGAAAATATGGCGTCGACGAATCGCTCATTCTGGCGATTATGCAGACGGAATCGTCATTTAACCCGTATGCAGTCAGTCATGCCGACGCGCTGGGTCTGATGCAGGTGGTTCAGCATAGCGCCGGAAAAGACGTTTTCCGTTCACAAGGACGCTCAGGCACGCCAAGCCGCAGTTTCCTGTTCGATCCTGCCAGTAACATTGATACCGGCACCGCCTATCTGGCCATGCTCAACAATGTGTATTTAGGGGGAATCGATAACCCGACATCACGACGCTATGCGGTGATCACTGCCTACAACGGCGGCGCGGGCAGCGTGTTGCGCGTATTCTCCAACGATAAGATCCAGGCTGCTGCTATTATTAACAGCATGTCGCCAGGAGATGTGTACCAGACGCTGACCACTCGACACCCTTCTGCAGAATCGCGTCGTTATTTGTATAAGGTCAATTCGGCACAAAAATCGTATCGCCGTAAATAGCCTCTCTACATCCCCTCCCGCCCTCCTCAAACCACGAGGGCGGGACACAAAAGTGTTAAGTCCATCACCCTTTTACCTTGCAATAGGAAAATGTTTGCAAATATTTGTCGCAGGTAACAAAAAACGAAGGTCTGTCGTTGATAGAATCACATCATATTGCAACGGCAAATGTGCCTTTTAAAACATTCATCCGCATTACGGTGTGAGGAAATTAACATGAATCTTAAGCTGCAGCTGAAAGTCCTCTCCTTTCTGCAGTTCTGCCTGTGGGGAAGCTGGCTCACGACCCTCGGCTCGTATATGTTTGTCACCCTTAAGTTTGACGGTGCATCCATCGGTGCTGTTTATAGCTCCCTGGGGATCGCCGCCGTCCTGATGCCTACGCTGTTAGGGATTGTGGCGGACAAATGGTTAAGTGCGAAATGGGTGTATGCCATTTGCCATATGGTCGGCGCTGCAACGCTGTTTATGGCGGCGGAAGTGACCACGCCAGGCGCAATGTTCTTCGTGATCCTTCTTAACTCGCTGGCTTATATGCCGACGCTGGGCCTGATCAACACCATCTCCTACTACCGTTTGCAATCTGCGGAGATGGACATTGTGACTGACTTCCCGCCAATCCGTATTTGGGGCACCATCGGCTTTATTTTTGCCATGTGGGGGGTGAGCTTCTCCGGCTTCGAATTGAGCCATATGCAACTGTACATCGGTGCCGTCCTCTCCGTTGTTCTGACGCTGTTCACCCTGACGCTGCCGCATATTCCGGTTGCCAACCAGCAGAAAAACCAGAGCTGGACATCAATGCTGGGTCTGGATGCCTTCGCACTGTTTAAAAACAAGCGGATGGCGATCTTCTTCATCTTCTCAATGATGCTGGGCGCTGAACTGCAGATCACCAATATGTTCGGGAATACCTTCCTGCACAGCTTCGATAAAGACCCGCTGTTTGCCAGCAGCTTCATCGTACAGCACGCCTCGGTGATGATGTCGATTTCACAGATCTCCGAAACTCTGTTTATCCTGACGATTCCGTTCTTCCTGAGCCGCTACGGCATTAAGAACGTTATGCTTATCAGTATTGTGGCGTGGATGCTGCGCTTCGGTCTGTTCGCGTATGGCGACCCGACACCGTTCGGTACAGTGCTGCTGGTTCTGTCGATGATTGTTTACGGCTGCGCCTTCGACTTCTTCAACATCTCCGGTTCGGTGTTTGTTGAAAAAGAAGTCCGCCCTGAAATCCGCGCCAGTGCGCAGGGTATGTTCCTGATGATGACCAACGGCTTCGGTTGTATCCTGGGTGGGGTGGTCAGCGGGAAAGTGGTTGAGCATTACACGCTAAACGGTATTACCGACTGGCAAACCGTGTGGCTGATTTTCGCAGGCTACTCTCTGGTGCTGGCATTCGCGTTCGTCGCACTGTTTAAATACAAACACGTTCGCACGCCAACAGGTTCTCAGCCCGTGGCACATTAATTCTTCTCTGACAAAAACGGGTCGCCTTTGGGTGACCCGTTTTTTTTCATGCTTACTTCAGCACGTAGCCATACAAACGCTTAATGCCGTCTGCGTCTGTTTCGCTGTACACGCCCTGTAGTTCAGGCGAGAACCCTGGCAACAGGTTCACGCCCTCTTCCAGCGCCAGGAAGTAACGCTGGACCGCACCGCCCCACACTTCACCGGGAACCACACACAGAACGCCTGGAGGATAAGGCAACGCCCCTTCCGCCGCAATACGACCTTCTGCATCGCAAATACGCACCAGCTCAACATCACCGCGAATAAACGCGCTGTTGGCATCCTGAGGATTCATCGCCACCTTTGGCAAACTCTCCTGACGGAACATCGCTTTTTGCAGATCTTTAACATCAAAGCTGACATACAGATCGTGCATCTCCTGGCACAGTTCGCGCAGGGTATAGTCGCGATAGCGCACCGGGTATTTATTGAAGATGGTCGGCAACACCTCTGAAAGCGGCGTATCGTCTTCAATATGCTGTTCAAACTGCGCCAGCATCGCCACCAGTTGCGCCATTTTGTCAGCGCTTTCCGCTGGCGTCAGGAGGAATAAAATCGAGTTGAGATCGCACTTCTCCGGCACGATGCCGTTTTCGCGCAGATAGTGCGCCAGAATGGTGGCTGGAATCCCAAAATCGGTATAACGTCCGGTCTGGGCATCAATGCCAGGCGTCGTCAGCAGCAGCTTACAGGGATCAACAAAGTACTGATCGTCGGCATACCCCGCAAAACCGTGCCATTTCGCACCGGGTTCAAAACTGAAGAAGCGGCGCTCACTGGCAATCACCGCCGTGGGATGTTCCTGCCACGGTTTGCCATCGACGACGGGAGGAATAAAAGGCAGAAGCATCTTACAACTGGCGAGAATGGCTTTACGCGCTTCAATACCCAGCGCGACGCATTCCGCCCACAGACGACGGCCGCTCTCCCCTTCATGAATTTTGGCGTTAACATCCAGCGCCGCAAACAGCGGATAGAACGGACTGGTTGATGCATGGAGCATGAAGGCATTATTCAGCCGTTTATGCGGGCAGAAACGCGCCTGACCACGAATATGGTTATCTTTCTTGTGGATCTGCGAAGTCTGCGAGAAGCCGGCCTGCTGTTTATGAACAGACTGGGTGACGAAAATGCCCGGATCGTTTTCATTCAGTTCCAGCAACAACGGTGAGCCATCCGCCATCATTGGGATAAATTGCTCATAACCCACCCAGGCCGAGTCAAACAGGATGTAGTCACAAAGGTGACCTATCTTGTCGATCACCTGGCGCGCGTTGTAGATAGTGCCGTCATAAGTGCCAAGCTGAATAATGGCCAGACGAAATGGCCTCGCTTTATCTGCATTTTCTGGCGCGACATTGCGGATTTGCTCGCGCAGATACGCTTCGTTAAAGCAATGTTCATCAATACCGCCGATAAAACCAAACGGGTTACGCGCCGCCTCAAGATAAACCGGCGTGGCGCCCGCCTGAATCAGCGCACCATGGTGATTCGACTTATGGTTGTTACGATCAAACAGCACCAGATCGCCGCGTGTCAGCAGCGCATTGGTGACCACTTTATTCGCCGCTGACGTCCCATTAAGCACAAAATAGGTTTTATCCGCATGGAATACTTTGGCTGCAAATTTTTGCGCGTGTTTCGCCGAACCTTCATGAATCAAAAGATCGCCTAACTTCACATCGGCGTTGCACATATCTGCACGGAACAGGTTTTCGCCGAAAAAGTCGTAGAAATGACGACCCGCAGGATGTTTTTTAAAAAACTCGCCGTGCTGATGTCCTGGGCACGCAAAGGTACTGTTACCCATCTCAACGTACTGCGTCAGCGTGTCATAAAATGGCGGTAGCAGATCCTCTTCATAGCGACAGGCGGCAGACTCCAGCTCCAGCCAGTCCTGCGCGCTACCGACAATCACAGCTTCGACGCCCGCAGGCACCTCTGTCGTCTCTTCTGAGAACATAAATACCGGCAAATGAAAACCGGTACGCTTGAGCAGGGAAAGAATGCCGCTACGGCTGTCCGCAACGGTAATGACGACTGCCGCGACGTCGGTAAAGTCGGTACTGTCCAGCGCCACCACATGACGGTGAGTAGACAAGCAGGATACCAGCTCACCACTGGCGGCAATATTCATTGATTTCATAAGCACAAAAACCCGTTTCGGGAGTGTAAAAGCCCCGGACAAAGCACAATCGCCTTGCCGAACGATTTGTCGGGTCAAACTGGTCACCAGCTCCGACCGCCAGACATCAGTAAAAGCAGACACTATCTGATTTTACTGTTGTCCTGCAGTGAGCGTACGCTTCCCTCACCGCATGGCGAGTGAATGTCGGGAGGTCACAGGAAAGGGCAAGCTTCGCACGAGATGGCGATGATGAAGGTGATGTGAGGGCAATACATTCATCCCAGGCAACCCCATTCAGACAGGAGAAAATTCGCGCAATCATGGCACCTTTCCCCAGGAGCTGCAAGATAAAATCGTATGCATTCACTTGCTAAGAAACCGCCATAAAACGCGATAATCAGGGCATAATAATGCAATCCAACAATATAGTTATGGAAGCTAATATGGTTATTGGTCCTTTTATTAACGCCAGCGCTGTTTTGATTGGCGGTGTGATTGGTTCACTTCTCAGCCAGCGTTTACCGGAACGTCTTCGCGTCTCAATGACCTCGATTTTCGGTCTGGCCTCACTGGGTATCGGTATTTTACTGATCATCAAATGCGCCAACCTGCCTGTGATGGTGTTGGCTACCCTGATTGGCGCGCTGATTGGTGAAATCTGTTTTCTGGAAAGAGGCATCAATTCGGCAGTCGCGAGGGCGCAGCAACTGTTTAAGAAGCCCGGAAAAACGGCGGTCCACGACACCTTTATCCAAAATTATGTGGCTATTATTGTGCTCTTTTGCGCAAGCGGTACCGGTATTTTCGGCTCAATGCATGAGGGGATGACGGGCGATCCGAGTATTTTAATCGCCAAGTCTTTTCTCGATTTCTTTACCGCGATGATTTTTGCCTGCTCGTTGGGGATCGCGGTTTCCGCCATCTCAGCACCAATGCTTGTTATCCAGCTCATTCTGGCCGCCAGCGCTGCGTTGCTTCTACCGCTCACCACCCCCGCAATGATGGCGGATTTTAGCGCCGTGGGCGGACTGCTCCTGCTGGCGACCGGTTTACGTATTTGTGGAATTAAGATGTTTGCCGTAGTGAATATGCTTCCTGGCCTGCTGCTGGCAATGCCGATCTCTGCCGCATGGACAGCGTTTTTTGCCTGAAGATGCGTGCAATAACAACAAAGTGGTGATAGATTGTGCAGCCTGCGTTAATTTGAAGAAATTTCGTTGACGAAACGAGGCGGATCGGTTTTAATGCGCCCCGTTGCCCGGATAGCTCAGTCGGTAGAGCAGGGGATTGAAAATCCCCGTGTCCTTGGTTCGATTCCGAGTCCGGGCACCACTATTTAAAGAACCCGCCCACAAGGCGGGTTTTTGCTTTTCTGAGCCCCCGTATTTCGAACCATTTCCTTCCCTGATCATCAATACACATAAATCATTTTCCATCAGCACCAACACCTTTTTGAGGGTACGACTGCGGGTATTCGCTGTTCGATAAAAATCGCCACCTCAAAAGATCGTCAAAGACGGCGTATTTTCTAGCACTGGCTGATATGACTGTCCGTAATGCTAAATTCAAGGACAAGGTATACAAGCTTACCGACAGCAACGGGCTTTTTCTCTTCATCTCACCCACAGGCTCAAAGCTGTGGCGTTTTCGTTATCGTTTCGAAAACAAAGATCAGACCTTCAGTATTGGTCATTATCCTAAATCCATTCAAAACGCGATGATGTTCTTAAACTGCTCGCCAGCGGCCGGGGACAACAGTGCTATTCCAGATATCGCAGATCACTGAAGCTCCATTGGATTCGGTTATGTCGTGAAACACAGCCAGATTTATTCGTGACTGATAACACCATCAGACTTGCGGGTATCCCGGACATCATCATCCGCAAAGCCCGGTGACAGAACTATCAGCCCGTAGCGATGCAATAAGGCGTTCAGCGACATTTCGGTCTGGCTCTGAAGGGACGCTGACCGTGGTTGTCCTGACGGTGTCTGCGCCAACTGACGTAACTGCTCTTCCACCGGCACGGTGTGGTTAAAGGCCTGGGTGATACTGAAGACCTGTGACTTTAATTCACTCACCGTCATGTATTTCCCGCGCTGTTCATCCAGCCCGTTGAGGCGGTCTGTCAGTTGTTGCAGTTGTGTCATCCCCTGATGCCAGCCATTAAGGTTATCAGCAGGGAGTGCGGTGGCGTTGAGCCGTTCATACCACTGCTGTGCCAGCTTCTGGCCCTGCGCTGGCCATAACGTCTGCGCCTGGCGGACCAACTGGTTGCCGTACTCCAGCGACCATACGGGCGACTGATGCGAGAGACGAAGAAGCTGCTGTTGGGTTCGGGAAATAAGGTCTCCCGGCAGGTCCGCGTGTTGTTTTAGTTCAATCAGTTGTTGTTCCTTCAGCGCTTCAGGTAAAGGAGCAAGGGATGCTTCTAGCTGAACCGTTTGCGGGTCCGGGCGATGGTATAGCTGCCAGCCCCACAGCACCGCGCTTCCAGCCACCAGCATGGCGGCTGCACCAACAGCAAAGGCTTTCCATGACCTGACGGAGGGCGGGAGTGATTTCACGACGCTGATATTTGCCGAAGGCTCTGGCTGCACTACAAATATCCACTGCGGCTCTTTGGCAGACGCGGATGCCCTCAGCTCCGGTGTGTTATCCGTTGCATTTTCTGGCAGTGTAATACCCTCATGCGCTCTGACCTGGCTGGTGCTGTTTTCCAGTCGTACCGCTACGTTATGCAACTGCCCCCGCAGAACATCAATCTGGCTGACGTGCTTCAACTCCAGTCTTTGCAGGATTTCCCCCATGCCGGACAGATGCTGCTCTGCCTGATAAAGCTTACCCAGGTCGGCATACGTGAATGTCAGCGTACGCATCACCTGCTGCAGGCGCTGGCTCAGGTTTGCCAGGATTTCCATCCGTGCGTGTACCGGCTGCGGCCAGAGGCTGCCCCACTGATGTGAGAGCAGCGCATCCAGTATCGCAAGCCCCTCACACAGGCCGTCCAGTCCGGCACGTTGCGTGCGGGCCAGCGTATACCAGCCAGCAGTCTGCATCTCCACCCCGTTCTGACTGAATAGGTTAAGACAAAGCGTTTCCACCCGTTGCCAGTCCACATCCGGGCGAGCCGGGTGGGTCAGCTTGCCAATTTCGTCACGCAGTTTCGCATAACCCGGCAGGGCTCGCGGGTCTCCACCAGGGCCTAGTTGTCGTGAAGTTCCGTAAGACATCATTGTCCCTCTCTCACTCAGTCATCACCGAAGACCTTCAACGTGGCCATGTCGGACGAATTCACGGTATGACCAGAGAAGATGATTTTTGACACGCAGCGTTTGTTGTCGTTATCGCTGTTGATGTTAATCCAGTTGGTGGTGATGCCCTCTTTTATCTCTGAAGGAACATTCAGCGTCTGGCTGCTACTTTTGGCTGCCTTAAAGTAAACGGTCGCCCCGCTTAAGTTCAGGTCACCGCGTTCGGCCGTCAGTTGCAGTCGTTTCACCACCCGGCAGACCGGAATTTTCAGCGCCAGGTCGTTGGTTTCATTGCGCGGTATGACAATGACACCCAGCGCTTTATGGCCATTCGCCTGCACGGACAGGCTCAGTAGCAGGCCGGTAAACAGGCACGGGAAGGCATGACGACAATTTTTCATCTCAGGTTCTCTTTTTGACAGATTAATCAGGATTGCGAAGCCCCGACCACCAGAAGGGTCGGAAAAAAGGTTGAGTGATTTAGCAGTTCAGTGACTCATGCCTGGGTCGTTATCAAGCAACAATTACAGATGCCCAAAGACATGGGATTCGAACCGCCGATATGCCCGGCGCCACGGGGTTATCTCATTGCTGTATCGCCGGAGATATCGACCAGAGGATTGGTTTCACAGAACACCCGGCCAATAAATCGCGGTCTTCCTCTATAGAAATCAATTGCTGGCGCAGTAAATCCCAGCCTCGCTGCATCAGATTCCCCCGATTCTCAAAGTGCAGACCGCATGTCGACATACTGCTGCTGTTTAAGGTGCCTTATGAGTATTCTCCCCTCAGGCATAAATTCCGTGCCATAGCGTACCAGGCCCCCCCCCTTCAGCTCTGCATCAATGGCATAGCGCAGTTCGCCCAACATGGTCTGTGGTAACAGCACTACATCGATACGTTTCAGGCGCGGTTCGTATTTCAGCAATACGGCGGAAAGGTTTTGCATCAACTGATGTGCAGTGCCCGGCAGACCCTGCAGGATTTTGGTCATATCCGGCAGACCGTAGTCCGGCAGGTACGCCAGCGTCCCAGCCCGGCAGTTGAGGATGCGCTGCATGTTGTCGAGGACCGAGAGGATGACCTGGTTTTGCTCACTGACCTGATGCAAATCAAGGCCGCCGGAGAAGTTGCCGTAAAGTGCTTCGTACAACGAGGGAGCATTATGGCGATGTGGCATCTCAGTCATCCTTTAGCGGCTGCAGTGTCAGCCGGTTGTTGCTGGCTTCAATAATGCGTGGCTTGTCCGGCTCGAGGTCGTCGCGGGTCAGGGTAATACGCCAGGTATTGTTTGCCTGATCCGGTGTCATAAACATCCCCACCACCGCGACAAACTGCGCCGCTTTATCCAGGGGTATATCCAGCGTCACGGACTCGCCCGGACGCAGACAGACATCTTTTTCTGCCAGCAGGTCAGCTTTAATCGCCTGGCTGTCGTCGGCAAACAGCGACGGGTAGTCCGTGCTGTCAAACGCCTTACGGTCTTTCAACTGATAAATACGCACCACGGTGGTAAGGGCCACCCCTTTCGCATTGTTGTTCACCCCCTCGCGGGCCTGAATATCCAGATGCAATGTTTTCACCTGTTTGTAAAAAATGGACTTCGTCACCGAGACGGTGCTGTCCTTCACGCTTTGCGTCAGTCCACAACCGGTTAATGCAGTCGTCATCAGAAACGATACCAGCCATATGACTGAAGGCTTACCAGCGGTAATCGCCATCTTCATCGTGCTCCCTTCGGTGAGTGTTTTCCTGCACGCGCTGATAGCGCCCCAGGTTTATGGTGATGATGTTTTTGGTATTCCGTTGTGGGTTAAGTGGTCGCAGTACTGCCGTACGCCCGAGCTGAACCGCATTCTTTTCATTGCAGGACAGTTGCGCATCCCCCAGCAGATGACGGGCAACGCAGAGCTGTAACCGCACATCCAGATGCGAACCAAGATAAACATGCAGCAACGCCATCAGGTCCTGATGCAACTCGCCGCCCGGTAGCCAGCCTCTGACCTCATCAGGATTGTCCGTGGAAATACGCAGCAGCACCTGTCCGTTAGCATCGGTGCCGTGGTGGCCCATCACCGGACGGTGTTTCAGGCAGACAGGTCGCCGGGTGCTCAACGCAACGTGTTGTTTCAGCGGGATACGCTGGCGGTCATGGTGATACACCGCTGAGCGGGTATCCGGGGCCAGCAGGCTGACCAGCGCCTCCACTCCCTCAGCCGTACGCCCCGGCAGCAACATCACCGGCAGCAGTGCCAGAAAACGCGACAATGGCGTACCCGCAGCCTGTGCGCAACCGGGTATTCCCAGACCTGCCAGACCCAGCAGATACTGCGACGTGTCGTCACACCCTCCAGGCTCATACGTGGCCGGCCAGGAGTACTTGCGCCAGATACGGTAGTACTGGGTGATGAGCCGATGATTGAATATATCGAGGAAGTCCCGGGTCGCCTCATACCCTTCCCGCTGCTGGGTAATATCATCGATATAGTGCGTCGGCAGTGGCGATTCCACGCCGTACAGCCCCATAAAGGTAACCTGCACCGACGGCGGCAGATGGCGATGTTCCGGGTCGACCATCCCCTTAATTTCACTGGCCGGGAACCCCATTCCCGCATGTGGACGAAAGCGTACTGGTTCCATACCCACCTGCCAGTGACTGCCGAAAACCGGCACATCGGGCTGGCTGTGCTCCAGCAACTGGCAGAAGCGGTAAAAATTCATGTACGGCAACTGAGGCCGCAACTGCGCCATCAGCCGGGCAGGCGCGGGCTGTGATTTTCTTTCCACCGGATACATTTCCCTTCAGGCTGAACAATCAACGTAAGCTGGTTAAACTGGTTCATATCGGCATACAGCGCGAAAAAGCGGTTAAGCATCTCACCAAACAGGTGAACATCTCCCTCGCCGGTAAAGCCATTGCTGTCGAGAGTCACCTCCACATCCAGACCACGCAGTAGAAAACCGTCCTCAAAACGCTGGATACGGTGATGCTGCACCGCAAGGATGGCATCGAGACGACGGTTATTCAGTTCATCATCCCGCCAGTTATACAGTGAGAGCGTCCCGCGCAGCACATCTGCACTGCTCATCATGTTGAGAAAACGGGTCCCCAGATGGCTCATGATCCGCCAGTGGAAACGGTCTTCCGCAGGCGGATAAACCGGCAGTGTGGGTTTACACAGATTGCGCACAACAGGCGGCGTTTCGAACACCTGTTCGCAGCGGTCGAGCAAGGTGCTCTGCAGCGCCCTGCGGGGTAGCTGACCATTAGTGCCAGTGATACGCAGCGACACGGTTTCATTCTGCAGAATACGGTCTGTCTCCCACTGCTGACCGCCGAGAATAAGCCAGGTATCGTGCATGCCCGTCACTCCTCGTTTTACGCGGGTGTGGTAGTAGCGCTCAGGGGACTGACGACGCATCATGCCGCCCTGATGGCGAAAGCTGGTGAACGGCACGTAGCGAGCATCCCCGGTCCGCCCGGAACCAGTGACACTGTCCACCGAATAAATCTCGGTATACCCGTCCTGTAAACGTTTCGGGCGCAGCATGTACTCACTTTCCAGCCCACTGATGGTCAACGGATCGGCTTCAAGGGTGAACAGGTTAATGACCGGCACACAGTGCAAACGCAGACTATTTATGGTGACAGGTAAGTCGCTCTGCCAGACCTGGCTGAAGACCACTTCAATATCGAAATGCGCGATACCAGCGGGAAGCGTGGCGCTGTCCAACCCGTTGAGATGCACAAACATAAACTTTTCACGAAAGGTGAAATATTCCAGCAACAACTGATAACCGCTGAAGGCGGCTCCCCCTTTCGGCCACAGCCCATCTTCACTGCCAAAGCCGCCGGGCGAGAAGTAACCGTCAAATTTAATCCGGTCAGTCTGGCCCGGCAGACGGATATACAACCCCGCCTGACGCTTTGTAAGCATCAGATGCAGATGACTTCCGGTGACCGCATCCTCTCCAAGGTACAGAGGCAGATGGTGAAGGTCAGTCTGCGACCAGTCTGCCTGCTCACTGCACGCAAAGCGCATCCGCAGAGCTGAGCGGCCATCCAGCTCCGTAGTCATGGTGATACTGGAAATCACCAGCGGATTCAATGCCATATCACGCGTGGTGCGGTAGTGGCAGACGGTGTTTTTCGGCCCCACAGGTCGGGACATCACTTCCAGCCCGGCAGGCACCCTCTCCCCCATTTTCATTGCCGGAACGTCCGGTGTGAAGCCCACCACCGACAGCGACGGAATGGTACGCATGTAATGCGGCCACAACTGGCTCACCAGCCCTTCCGTCAACTCCGGCAAGTCATCATCAATTTTTTCACGCAGCCGCCCCATAGAGAAGGCAAAACCTTCGAACAGGCGCTCAACATAAGGGTCAGGTGTTCCGGCCTTGTCCAGATCGAGCATCGCAGCCCGGTCAGGGTGGGCCTGGGCAAACTCTTTGGCCGCCTCGCGCAGGTAGCGCATTTCGGCGTCAAAATAACGCAGGGTTAAATCTTCCATGAAGGTTCTCTTCTGGGATAGTTAGCATCCCTGGTTCAAATAACAGTACTGTTTTTTCCAGCAATTTTTTTAACGCTCAACCTGAGCGATAAAATAAATCCAAAAACAAAGGAAAATTACAAAAAGTAGCGCAACTGACAGCTCCCACAATCATGGTCAGAGTGAATATCACGACCCGCCTGAACAGAGTGCAGACAACCCAGCCAGTGGCATAAATAACAAATAAAAAAACAACATGGGAATAGTGTTACAACAGCAATACGTCTTTTCTTTCTTGCCAGCCCATGCTGAACACCATTACACATTTAAAATGGGCGTACACAAAAAAGCATTCAGCGACTTATCCAGATAACGAAATCAGCCCCCCTATAACAAACGCCATCCTGCTTTCATTAAATACCATGCCCTACTAAATCGAATGAACACAATTGAACATGTCATAAATAACCCTGGGTTTATTATTAATAAACAGATATTTTTCAGTGCCTGCCAGTCAATAATTAATTTGTATTTCTCACTTCCCATAGATCCGAATAATCCTGTTTTTCATTTTCTGATAATATACAGCGAGTAGATCCAGGAAAAATATGAAGAGAGAAGAAAGTACTCATTTAATCATATCCATTGCAATCGTCTTATCCACACAACACCGCAGCCCTGGCCGGGTCGATGGCAATCAATCCCGACAGCAGTTGCTCCATTTCAGGCAATAGCCGGAGCTTGTCAGCCTCACTGCGCCCGGCCTTCATCCGCAACAGTTTCAGACGGCGGGCCTGCACTTCAAACAGCAAGTCTGGCTCCCACTGCATCAAGGTGAGATTGGTGGCATTACCGTCCAGCTCGCCCAGCAGGTGCAACGCAAGCTCATTTTTGCCGACCTGTTCAGCGATGCGAGCCATCAGCAGGCGCAGCAGCCAGTGGCTGCGCACGGTGGTGATGCCAGGACGATTCTGTAGCCAGGCCAGCGCCGCCTCCGGGCCCTCGCTGTCGGCAATGGACAGCGCCTCAGCCTCCAGGTGCAGAATCCCATCATCAGCAGAAACGGGAGTCGCACTGGCAGTCTCATCCCGCCATCCTGTGCCGTTCTCCATCACCTGCCGCTGTATCCAGTTCAGCGTCACCTCGTCGGCAAACGGTGTACCGTCGTTAAACGCCAGAACGTCCAGCCCCGGCAGGCGAGAAAGTAGCCCTTTCAGGTCGTTCTGAATAATCGCCGCTTCGGTTTCCCGTCCCGATTTCAGCAGCGCCTGATGCAGATACCACTGGATATCCAGCCACAAATGATTCGCGCCTCTGGAGAGCACGCTGTCCGCTTCCTCCAGCAATTCTCGCCAGCTCTGTTGCAGGTACAGGCGTTTGAGCAGCGCCCGCTGGTCCGGTTTTGGTGGCTCGATGCGGGTTTTGCCATCAGCCTGCTGCAACGGCAACTGATGCAGGGTGTCGTGACGGACACTCTTCATCAACCGGTGTGCCGAAAGCCAGCCGTCAGGCTGGTCACGCAGGTAATCTGCCAGAATGCGCGACTGAGCAAGTAATTCCTGCCCGGAGCGGATATCGCTCAACACAGGGGCGTGCGTGTTCGTTGTGGGTGTTTCATCACCAACGTTCTGCGGCACCACCGCATCCACGCCGCCCGATTTTTGCAGACGCGTTTCCAGCGCGCTGAATAATGTGGCGGGGACGCTGTCTTCTGCGCTCTGCTCCATGAGTAACAAGGCCCCCGCAATACGCAGGGTGTCGGTACTGTTCACTTCCGGGTAGCGTGACAGACTGTCGAGCATACGTGAACTGCCCAGCCACTCCAGCGCCCCCTGACGACTGCGCTCACGCTGCGGGTGCAGTTGCGCGTTAAAGCGCTGCATAAGCCCGGCCAGCAGCTCCAGACCATCCGCCAGACCCGCTTCGCCATCACGACACATCCGCGCCCAGGCGTACCAGGCGGCAACGCGGATATCCTTTGCTGTGGTCGTCAGCAATTTTTCAGCGAGTGTGCAGATCAGGTCAATTTCGGCGCCGGAGAGCTTATTGACCTCCTCACATATCTGCTAAAAGTCGTCGTCATAGCCGGGGTCATCCCCGGTGGGGTTATCTGCGAAAACAGGCTGCAACCATTTATCCCACAAAGCCAGCCTGTGTTGTGTCTGCTGCGCCAGCGCGTCCTGTTCTACCTGACATGCCGCCAGCAGGGTGTGAAGGGAGGCCATCAGTTTATCTCTCCGTCATCAGTATCCGTTGCATTACGCGGATCCGCAGCATCCTGCGCAGTTGCCGTGGTATCAATGCTAAATATCGAATCAGGCAGGATGAAATTACGCAGTTTCAGCAGCGCCAGTGGACCTTCACCGGCCTCCGTGCGCAGGGTGTAGTTGAGCGGTAACCCATCCTGCGCCAGCCAGCTCAGGCTGTAGCTGCTCCCGACGCCGGGATAGGCACTGACCGCGGCTTTATCCAGCAGGCGTATCCAGCCCCAGGCACCGGACATATCGGCATACTGACGGGTTCCGGCCTGAGTACTTATCCAGCTTAACGCTGCCCCCGGAGCTTCGGTATCCTCGGGCCAGGAAAACCGTTTCCAGGCAGGCATTTGATTCATGTAGACCAGCTTCTGACTGTCAATAATCAGCGTGGTCTGCATTACATCGGCGGCCGTACCCGGTCGCAGTTCGAAGGACAGGCCCGCCTCACCATTGGTGAACACCACATCCGAAATATGACTTAAGGTATCTACCGCCTGCAAAAATGTCGGACTGAAGGTCAGTCCCTGGGCGTTGATACCATCCGGCACCCAGTGGCTGCCCTCTTTATGCAGCACCCCGTTGAGGCGGGTCTGCAGGAACCGGGTAATGCGCCCGGAGTCGGCGTTGAGGTATTTCGCCAGCAGCGGCAGGGAGACCTCACTGTTAACATCTTTAAATGGATAACGCCCACCAAACGCGCTGTTCCAGTCATTAACGACGGCGCTGCGCCACTGTGCGTTGAGGCTATCGGCTGCCGGTTGCAGCACCTGCTGCCACGCCTGCTCCATCGGACGGACAAACACCGTCTGCCCGAAGCCACTCCACTCCTGCCCCAGCCCGGCCGCCACCAGACTGCCGTAATCGCGGGTTTCGGTTAAATCCACCGCCTTTCCCTGGAACACCGTCTGCGCCAGCGTCTGCGTCATCTCCTGTGGATCTGCGGCATTGGTCACCTGCTGAAGACGCAGACGCACCTGGGTGACGCGGGTAAGGAAGGTCTGCAAACTCAGGTCTGTGTTGCCGACGGCTTTCGCCTGATTGTCCATCAACGCCAGCACCGGACCAAAGGTCGCATCCAGCGGTCCATGCGCACCGCCACTCTGGTCAATAGCCGGTGATTTATCACTGCCAAACAAATTTTTCGCCGATTTGACCAGCGAGTCGGAGATGGCCTCACCGGCCTGCCCGGTTCGGCCCTGGATATTCAGGGTATTCATCAGTGCCACCAGCGGTGACTGGCGCACATCGGCCATCAGGGTGAGTTGATCGATGGCATCCGACAATGTGGCAGAATTTTGCCAGCGCAGGCTGTTGAGAAAATCAAGCCATGCCCCGCCAAAATCAGCAAAGTAACGCGCTGTCAGGCGTTGCTTCAGGGCTTCCGGCGACGTCTGCTGCGCTGCGGGCTGTTTGCTGTCACTCAGTACCCAATCCATCTCCTCACGGCGCTCGCTCACCACGTTCTCGATAGCTGGCTGCACTGCGTCCTCCCATGCCTGGCGGGTAAACATCCCGGGCACCACTTCATCCGTCGTAAACAATCGCGACGCATCGGTCTCCCCGGTCATGTCGGCCAGACGCATATCAGCATACTGGTTAGCCACCTGTGTCAGCATTTTTTGATACAGCGTGGACTCACTGTTGCGCATCCCCATCTGGCGTACCAGCAGGGTGCGGGCCTGGATTACCAGTGATTCGTCAGCGCTAAGATGCCACTGTGGATGTGAGGGTAATTGCGCCCCGTAGAAGGCGAGCAATGAAGGCGCAATACCCTGCCATGCAGCATCCGACACCCCCAGGCGTTTCGGCCAGTCACGCAGCAATTGCCTGCTGAACCAGGCCGCATCCATTCTCTTCGGGCGAGCCAGCATCAGATACAGTTTTAACTGGTCGTAGGCGGTTTTCGCTATCTGTTCGCGAAGCGAACTGTCGGGAGGTAATTGTACAAACGTACGGAGTTGCTGTTGCAGGTGCGTAGCCGCAGCATCGCGCAGCAACGGTAACGCAGCCCCGGCGTAGCGTGGAAACGCCGCCGCCAGCAGCGCATCGTTCTGACTCAGGCCGCCCCGAAAATACCAGGGTACGCCGTGCTGTGACCGGTACTGTAAACGGGCTATTGTTTTCTGAAGCTCCGACAGGGCATGCAGACGCGCCGCCAGTGGCGGTTTGTCGGTGGAAAGTTGCTGAATCTGCTCCCTGACATCGGCCGCCAGATTACGGTTGCTGATAAAAGAGACAGCCATTGAGACGACCCACAGCGCCATCAGGGCAACAACGCTCACACTCACCACCTGTTGCCAGCGGACACCAGGTTTACGCGGCCGTAGGTCTGTCGGTAACGCCAGGACGGAATCAGTCAGAATATTCCAGCGGTTATCCTTTCCCCAGTGGTGAGCCACGCTGCGATCTGCCCCGACAGAGGGCGCACTGAATACGACCCCGGCCAGCGGCAAAGGACGATACGGGTTAAGCAGTACGGATAACGGCGCAATCACGCTGTCCGGTTCACGGGTGAGCTGGTCGGCCAGCGCGAGTAAAAAGTGATGACGTGACTCGCCAGAAACCTGCTGAATACCCTGCGCAGTCAGAACCGGCACCAGCGCATTTAACTGACCGGCCAGTGTCTCAGAGGTGCATCCTGCGGGCAGCAAGCAGCCGACCGACTGAGTGACGCGCCCGGGCTGCTGTCCGGCGCGCAAATGCAGTGACCAGACGTACAGCGGAATCTGCCAGCCCAGTGCGCCAGAGCGTGCGTTAAGGGCATGCACCAGGCTGTCCATTGTTGCAGGGGAAGGCGACGAGACCGGTTCCCTTTCAGCCCCGGAGAGGCGGTCGAAGGCCGATGTTACCCACACCATGCCATCCACAGGACGAAAGCGCAGTTTACGCAGAGCGTTCAGCCAGCTGGTATCGACAGGTGTTGCCGGGTCCCCGCCCCACAGTAGCAATGTACCCTGATCTTCCTGCCAAAACTCCTGGGTCAGTTTAGGGGTGAGTTGCTCAACATCGGCAATACTGCCAGTAACCAGCAGGATGCGTACTTTGCGGGACCAGCCACGGCCGTAGGTATGACGAAGATACAAGCTTATATTCTTAAGCGTTTCGCTGTATTTTTCTTTGTCAGCACGCGTTATATCTTCCTGCGGATGATTGTTACCTGATAACTCCCGAAGCCGTTGAATAAAACTCAGGGAAATAAGCCACTGCCGCAACCGGACAAAGATATCGTCACAAAGCAGGATGAATAAGCACAGTCCCGCCACCGCCAGCGACGCTGTCAGCTTTTTCTCTGTCGTATGCAGATGGACAAGAGGATTTTCAGTCCAGATAAGAGATCCGCCCACCGCCACAATCAGTAAAATGATTAACCACGTACTGAGGCGTTTTTTCTTTTTCACGTCACTATCCTTTGCGTCACATTATGCCGGGCGAACAACAACCATTTGCGTAGTTTTATCGCCCACGACCAGCCACTGAGCCATACCTGAGGCAACAGCGTGTTCACCGGCACAAACCAGGGCAATATGACTCACTGCCGCACCTGGCCTGCCAAAAGCATCATCCAGAACCAGTTCCCCTTTTTTAGCGGATATATAGCCCAACTGGTCCATCGCCTGAAGAAGAGGTGTCAGTGCCTCGCTTTTCACCTGCGCACGCCAGAAATACCAGGGCAGTCCAGGCGTGACCTTTCCCCAGTTCGCCACGTCTGCCACGGCTTCTCCGGCATTTTTGACCTCAACCGGCCGATGTATCCACATTTGCGGCGTGATGCGTTGCCGATCCAGCCAGACAGGAGAAGCCAGCAACAGGGCGGAGACTGACTCAGCCTGCTGGTCCCGTGGCTGCAGGAATAAATTGATTTCAACGGAAAGAAGCAGTGTGTCATCCTGTCTGTCGAGCCACTCATCAATCCACATCAGCCCGTCATTTTCCGTGCTGACGCTGACATTACTGACAGCTTGTGATGCAGGAAAAACCGCCTGCCAGGCTGTGGCAATCTGCTCATTTTTCAACACACCATCGTGATGGAGGTGAACCTCAAGCTCCCCGGTAAAGCCCACCAGCCCGGAGCGAAGTTGTTGCATGACTCGGACCAGCACCAGTCCCAGCCGCGACTGATATTCTTCTTCACTGAAATTTTTTAATGCCGGAGAAAGCGAGGCCGTGGTCAGTACAGACTGAAGGGCTGTGGAGTATTGTGTCTGAAGCACATTCCCTCCCTGTAAAAGCGCCACAGCAAGTTTGTTGCTGGCTACCGGCGTGACGTAACTCATCCCCAGCACGCCCACAGCCTGCTGCCCCAGTAAAACCTGCTCGTCATACTGCTTTTGGTGCAAATGGTTCCACCACAGAACGCGGTCACGTTTATTCTCATAGTGTCGCAGCCTGGCAATAAAGCTTGCCAGCCCTGCGGCAAAAGAGACCATTAGTGTGCAAAACCAGAACCAGGCAGAATGGGTGGATGATCCCTCAGGCCTGAGCGTAAGCAGCAGCACAGCGCCCACAACCATGAACAGAACAATCACCAGAAACCAGCGGGATTTATCTGGAGGAACGGGTAAAGGCTCTGCTTTCGGGATTTGTTTAAGGTCAACTGGCATAAATTAACGTTTTCCGGCGTTGGGTAATGAAGAAATCAACGTGCAGCCGCAGCCACAACGATGATTATGCAGAGCCACGGGCTTGCCATTAATTTTTGAACCTTCATCACCCTCAGCAATAAACGTTTCACCATGAACGGGACAGGACACTTTATCCATCTGGCAGGCAATTTCTAGCCCCATAAATTTTACGCCAGAGCTACCTTCAAGCACTGTGCCACCATGAGTGGTTTTATCATTAATACGAATAACACTCTGCATATAGCGATCCTTAATTATAAATAGCGAGCCACGATCATTGATAGTTATGGAGTGATTTGATTTTTTATCGAAAAATCATTAAAAAAAGAATAAAGAGAGAGACGCTATTTTCACAGTTATTTTATTGGCAAAGGTGAATTTACGGCGCAGCGAATGGTCGAATCCAAAGGAAAATCACTATTATTTGTTTTTTGGTGTCTATCGATAGTGATCCCCCCCACACCTATATTAGAATAATCCTTTCCTCGTAGGACTTTCATGTAACCGCCTTTGTCATCATCCTTAACAACAGACTTATCCGGTCCTTGCGGGTCTTTGCGTGGTGATTTTGAATAATAATCAGGATCATACCAGTCATTAGTCCACTCAAAACCATTTCCGGCCATATCATACACCCCTAACGGGTTGGGGGGATATTTGTCCCCAGGGAACGCGACAAAGAGGCTATTAACACCCTCATTATCTTCAGCATCTTGCCGATCATAATCTGTTGCGATATTCTCTCCTCGCCCCGATTTCCCCGCACGCAGCGTGTTATCATCAGTCGCTACAATTCTGTATTGCCCACGGCTTCGGGCAGCATATTCCCACTGAGCTTCCGTTGGTAATGAAAATGGCAGATTGGTCACTGTAGCTAACCAATGGCAATATTTACTGGCGTCATCCCAGTTAGCATGCGCTGGATGAGTCGGATATTTTCCCATCAAATTAATATCTTTTTGCAGTAGTGCATTAGAATTTGTTTTTTTAGATTGTTTTGTATAATCCAAATAAAAATCATACTCCTGATTTGTGGTTTTAATTTTACTTATCGAGTAACTGGTTAACTCAACCTCATGCGCAGGTTTATTGTCTTTGCCTCCTGTACAAAATGCCCCACCGTTACGCATTTTTTTGCAAAAATCCCCCATCCAGAATGTTCCACCCTGAACAAAAACAAGATTTGATTTTACCTGTGTGATAAACGCTCGTAGTTCCTCCTGCTCATTTGGTGAGTGAGAGTCCGGTTTGGTATCCGTTTTTTTATTATCGCAGGCAGAAAGTAGTAGTATGCATATTGCGGCAAAAGTAAATTTATATCTCACAATAAAATCCTTTAATAGTTATCGTGTTCATTCAGAGGGTTCAAATCCAATAACTTTGAATAATGTTCATTGCTCTTATTGCATAACAAGTAATCTTGTCGAAAGTTTGGAGCAAAAGGGTAGCCAAATGTAGGTTCTTTTTTGAGGTTTTGCATCCATGCCTGAAACTCAGCATCGGCAAGCGCTTTATAATGCTGATCCATTTTACTATCCTGATTAATACCGTGTTGGAGTGTACGCCGTAAGACGTCCATTCGTTCCAGCATAATCTGTTCTGTCGTCCCAGAGGAGTCGACTTTATAACCATCTTCGGTCATATGAGTTAGCACCATCTCCCACTCACGCAATGTCTGAATACTGTGCAATATAAACAGTATTGCCGACTTCCTGTCATGAAAAGGGTCGACCAAAACAGGAACAACAGGATAAAGCCCCATAGATACATAATTTTTTGTATAATCCCATCCATCAACAGGGTTGACTATATTATCAGTATCCAGAGAATCATAAGCCATCTCCTGAGAAAGCAGGAATAACAGTATGCCTTTACCTTCTGGAGTTAAGGTATAAACATAATCATGATTATCTTTTATTGAGGTGGCTAAACTATTTCTTTTTGTTGAGTCTTGAATTTCAGATTGTATTTCCGATGATAATTTTTTCATAAAACCAGAAAATTCAAGATACACATCAACAAACCCAGCCTTTAAACCCTCATAATAATTTTTATATTTCTCCATTCCGCCCATAATCATTACATAGGTGAGAGTCATAAATGCTTCTTCAGAAAACATCTCGAAGTGATGAAAATCCATGCCATAAAGCTGATAAATTGCCCAGATAGCAAACTCACCAAATAATTCCGGTGTGATCTCCCCTTTTAAATCACCTTTAGCGCCAGGCCCCAGAGCCACATTCGCTTCAATATGGTAAATAAACCGTCCTTTAGAGAAAGCTATCTTAAAAGAACCACCAAGCGCGGCCGCTATCTCAACATCTCCACTCCAGGTAAATGACGCGAAATCAACAAACTCTCCTTTGGCCGGACCTGTCGCCTTGTCCTTGTCAGTGAGATCTTTTGAAAGCACTGAGTTCATCAATGCCGGATCGCCACCAAATGTTTGTACAATATCAGGCAGTTTATTAACCAATGAATCAAATGGCTTAAGCCACTGTAGCGCCCCCCCAATGCTCGCCCCGACTCTGGCACCACCGAAAGCCCCTGCGCTCACTTCCAGGCTTTGCTGTTCAGCATCGCTACCCACCTGTTTTTCTTTCTCTTTGCTTTCTTCGAGTTCAATCCCTTTTTGTCGCTCCTGAAACGTCGAGCTGTCCTTACGCCGTCCCATGAGCAATTGCTTTCCTCCCATGGTGACACACTGTAGATTCCCTTCAACCTGAGCAGACGCCCCCACATACCCCGTCAACCCCGCGCATAATTTTGCCCGAAGTACACCCAAATCAGCCGTCTTTTTTGCATCATTAATAATAAACTTTAGTTGCCAGCCTATCCTGTCCGGCATATAGAAAGTTGTATCAAGATGACCGGAGAAGACTGTTAATTCGACCTTCGCCTCGCCTTTTATTTTTGTTTCACCTGTCAGAGAATCCCATTCAGTATTGCAACCTGCATTGGCAGTAAGTCGTAAAAACTGGGCACCCGCCGAGACATCAATATACCGTCCTTCTTTACTGTAATCGGGTTGCTTATTCCAGGAACCAGCCCAGTCTGTCAGCGATGTCTGGTAATCCGTTTCCAGCTGAGACGTTATTTTAGTTCCTAATTTTTCCTCAGCTATTTTTTTCAGCTTACCCAATTTATCTTTAAGATTTTTTTCATCAATTACTTTAGTGTTACTCTTTTTATCTTCAACATAAATAGACCCACCATCAACATCCTTTAATTTAACCGGTGTGATTTTATCCTTATAAAGCGTAAAGGTGCCATTTTTTACATAAGAATAACGCCTGCCATAGGTGGATTTTTTATTAGGTTCCAGTGGAATCAATTCAACAACAGGTTCTTTGTAGCCTGTTTGCTCATCAAATTCACCCAACTCAGTCTGGAGTTTTTTTGCTGCATCCCGGAACTTAGTTTCTTTTGTTGTTACGTCCTCCAGCAACGGGGCGTTTTTCTCCTGATTGGCGATATCAGGCATTTGTTTCCCATATGCTTCAATGGCGTCTGAGTAAGCCTTTTTAGCATTATGGTGTTCATCCACCAGCTTCATTAGCGCTGAGCCCGCTTTGTCGAATTCGCCTGCAACCGAATCATCAAGAAAGATAACTTCTTCTGTGTCTGGCCGGAAATAAGCAGTACAGCCTTTATGATAAACAACAGCGGTATTATTATTGTTTTTGCTTAATTTATGCTCTGCCACTGGTTTCTCTTGTTCATTCATCCTGTCCTCCCTGATTATTCAAAAAACATTTTGATTGATTTCGGGTCAATACCGTAATGCGATTGCGTATAGCCATTTTCATCTGTTGCACCACGAATAATCTGCCCATCTTCTGTTTCGATTCGGTAAGGAATATACGGCTTTGGTTGATTACTGGACTGGTCCAGTACCTGAAATCCACCATTCATTGGGTTATGAAATTCGGGATCGCTCACTGACATGGGGGAGAGTACTTGCTCAAGCGAAGCATTTCCGCCCCAGAGAATACTGGCACTTTTCATGTCTATTTTTCCGGGAGCACCAATTTCCACGGCACCGTCTTTGATTTTGATATACGCGCCGCCTTTACTGGTGAGCGTGATCCCCTGAGCCGCATTCAGTACTATCTCACCACTGATGCTGTTGATGTTGATGGCTTTATCTGACTGGAGGCGCATGGCATCAGTTTGTGCCTGAATATCCACCATGCCTCTGGCTGCAAATAGCTTCACTCCCATCTTCTGAGCAAACAGGCTGATGGCTTCACCCGCTGCGACCGTGAGTTTCTTCATGATGCCCATATCCACATTCTCTCCCGCAGTGGCGGTCAGAGTATGGCCGGCAGAGAGCTGGATATTTTGCGGTGTCACCAGACCAATACCCTCAGGTGCAGAAGCCAACAATCCTGCCCCTTTTAACTGCGCAAGAATGCTGCCAAGCTGTTGCTGGGACCCTGTGTCGGCTTCTGACGCTCCGGATACACTGGCACTTTGTGCGAGGGTCGTCACCAATTGCAGCGCCCCCTGTAGCTGTGCAATAGCGGCATTCATGTCCAGCATTTGTCCCTGTGCTTTCGACTGGTTATCGGCGCTAATGAAAATCCCCTTGCCTCCCCGGATGCTTACCCAGTCATCCGTACGCAGTTCTGCCCCTTCGCCCCGCAACGCCCTGGACGCATCCACATTGTGCCCCAGGTTCAGTTGCGTCTTACCACCATACTCGGTGCTGAGCTTGATATGCTCTTCGCCACGCTTATCCTCCATCCTCAGTTTGTTCAGGCCAGCAGTGCGAATGATGTTGCGGGTGCTGTTCTTCTCGGTAACGTGATCAACGTGGCGGGAGTCGTGTAGCGCGTGAGCAATATACGGCCTGTCCGGGTCACCTTCGTGGAAGGCGATAGCGACTTCGGTCCCCTGAATCAACGGGAAATGAAAGCCGTATACGTCACCGCCGTAGGGTTTGGCGAGACGGACCGGCATACTCTCTTTACCCTGCTGCTTATCATCGCGGTCAGCATCAAATTTCACCCGGTACAGTCCGGACGCATCCTGCCAGGCGTAAATGTCGTTCGCCTTCGCGCTGGTGACGCGTGCGGTCAGCGTCCCACTGACCGTCGGCCGTGGCAGCAATGGAGGCCGCCAGCAGATTGTTTCGCTGTAGGGAACGGCCAGCAGGGCCACCTGTAGCGCATTTTTTCGGCTGCCGGTAAACCCTGTTCCCGTAATAAGAACCGGGTTTTGTAGTACAGCCGGTAAGGTTGGCGGCAAACTGTCGGTAATGGTGACGACCTGAGCGGGTGCCAGTGACGCATCAGTACTGGTGCCGGTTATCCGGGTCTGATTTGCCAGAAAGCGCTCATGGTCGAGACGGGCGTAAAAGTTGGCGGTTTCAGCACTGGGGGCAATTTTGTCGCCACGTTCAAGGTGACGCAGCCTGTAGTGATATACCTCACCGTAAGTATTCCCTTCACCATCACCCCGGGTCATGTCCGCCGGAACAGATTGCAGTACGCTTTGAGCCTCACGGTGATTGTAGTCCCGGGTGGTGACGTTCGCTTCCACGACGTGGTGGGAAACGTTCAGCCCCCACACCGACTCTGCGCCGTTGTCGCTCATCCCCGACGGGCTGTTTATCGCCAGTTTTTTATCAAACATTAATCCGCGCCGGGCATCAATAAAATGCACGACCTCGGTCTGCGCATCTTTCTGTAAGGTGAAGAAATAAAAGATCCCTACTTCCGCCAGCAGACGCTGAATAAACGCCAGGTCGCTTTCCTGGTATTGATTTATCTGCTCGCGTTTCGGGTAGCTCTGCTTGAGATTAAATTCATATTCCCAGCCTTGCAGCGCGTGATCCTGCAATACCTGCGTCACCACTTCCGGCACGGATTTATTGACGAAAAAACGGTGCGAACGAAACTGCTTATCCAGTAAGGAGAGGAAAGGTTCGAGGGTTATCTGGTACGTTGACTGATCTTCCGAGCTGCTGATACGCCGGAAGGCCGTCACCACACCATGCACCCGTTTGCACTCGGTCAGACTCTGCAATATGCCGCCACTCATTGTCAGTGTGGCAGGCTTGCTGATTACCTGTGTGGCATCAATATCTTTCCCGGTACTGGTGAAATTAATATTGTAATAATAAAGCTCGCTTAGTTTTTCCTTACCACTGAACTCTTCAACATCCAGTGGAGAAGTACAGGAAGGAATATTCAGTTGATAACGATTCAGGGTAGTTTTATTGATACTGTTCAGTGTATCAGTCAGACTCATGATTTTTACTCCATGCAAATATTCAGCACCTGTAAGATCTACAGTTGGCAGTCTCCGACTGAGGTACCTACCATATAGCGGCAATATGGCAGAGATATTTCCTTTTGTGTTGGCGTTACGTTATAAATACGCCCCTGATTAATTTCGAAGGTAACGACCACACTTCTTGATTCATTCTTATCTTTTTTTGAAATTAATATATACTCAACAATAAATTGCCCTTTATCCGGAAAGAGGTAATAAGAGGGTGGAATACATAATTTTCCATCAGCGACCTTAAGGCCCGGAGAAAAATTAAATTGCTTATCTTTAGGAGGTGTTCCACGGGGATTAATTCCTATATCCACAGGTTGATAATCCTGAGCATCAATGACGTTAAAACACACACTGTCTCCCTGCTGGCTAACCTGCGCAGTTTCATCAAAACGCATCCTGTCACCGGGTCCCGGACATCCCGTCAGCATTAATAAACACACACCAGGTAAAAGAACAGACCACCAAACGTGAAAATCAGCCGTTTTCACCATGGAAAACCCGGCAATGCATTTTTATATCCGACTCGTAGTACCGGCTTAGAAGTGTCACCATCAAGAGTAATGTCGGGATGTTTTTTGATCTCGAGATGTTTCCATGCCGAATATCCGAATGTCTGGAGAACAAAATTATCTGCAATAATTTGCGCCTGCTGCTCCATGGAATATTCACTTAACAGGCGACCATCAAGCGTGTAACGATAGCTCACCAACCAGCTAACCAGCCCTCGTCCCACAACATTCATCCCCCTAAACCGTTGCCAGACGTGACTCATTTCATGAATGAACAGATGCTGAAAATCATCTGTCGTCTGTGAGAAATCATCCAGATATTGGTTACGGAAGTAGATATCGCCATTCGGTGTCATTGCCGTATCTTCCCCCTGTAAATTAAAAGGCAGAAAGCTCTCTCTGTGGAGCCAGACCTTCGGGTATTCAATGGTGGAAGCAAAAACAGAGCGTGCCAGCAGTATTTCACCCGCAGTGAGTAGCCTGAGGCCGCTTTCCTTTAATGTCCCCTTATTCTGCTTTGCATTAGCCATGGGTAAACTCAATCGCGATTCCCTCTTCCTCACTCCAGCCCAGCATCAAGGACCGTGGCTTCCGCTTCGTCGCCATATGCGTTAAAAGCTGCTGGCTCAGCACCGGCAAAATCTGTTGGTTGAGCAGACTGTCGACGTTGCGCGCACCAGTGTCAGGCAGTAGGCAGGCGCTGGTCAGCGCGTCATACAGGCTCTCGTCGATATGGGTGGTCAGGCCGTAGTGACGATGTAAACGCTTGCTGACCTGCGCCAGTTTCATCTCCACGATGGTGCGCATGGCGGGCTCACTCAGCGGACGGTAAATCACCGTCTGGAAGCGGGCGAGCAGCGCAGGCTGGAAGTGGTCGCGCAGAATCGGGCGCAGCAGTTCATGCAGCTCAGCTTCAGTGGCTTCCGGTTGTTCAGCCAGTAACTGCATTAAATGGTCGCTGCCGAGGTTCGACGTCATCAGGATAACCGTGTTGCGGAAGTCGATTTCACGCCCTTCACCGTCGCGCATAAAGCCGCGGTCAAAGACCTGATAAAACAGATTCATTACGTCGCGATGTGCTTTTTCCACTTCATCGAGTAACACAATGCTGTACGGTCGCTTGCGTACCGCTTCAGTTAGAATGCCGCCCTGACCGTAACCAACGTAGCCTGGAGGGGAGCCTTTCAGTTGGGAAACGGTGTGCGGCTCCTGGTATTCAGACAAATTGATGGTGATGAGCGATTTCTCACCGCCGTACAGTGCATCCGCCATCGCCAGTGCGGTTTCGGTTTTACCAACCCCGCTTGGGCCGACCAGCAGAAATACGCCCTGCGGACCATTTTCAGAAGTCAATCCAGTTTTCACCGCCCGCAGGCGCTGGGCGATGGCGATAAGCGACACGTCCTGGCCAACCACGCGTTTTTCCATCTGCGTTTCCAGAGTCAGCAGGTCGGTCTGTTCGTCCTTCATTAACGAAGAGAGCGGCACGCCGGTCCAGTCGGCTATCACGTTGGCCACTGTGCGCACGTCCACGTCCACGGAAAGCAACGAACCGCTGTTCTGCATAGCATTCAGTTGCTGTTGCAGTGCCTGAGTTTCACTCTGGCGGGAGATGTCTTTTCTACATTCCAGCAACAGCCCGGTCAGTTTAAGTTCTTCGCCGTACTGCGTTTCCCGTTCGTCGAGTTTGACAAGCAGACGACTCTCTTCCTGCTCAATCGCGGCCAGCCGATCACCGTAGGTGCGGCTACCCAGCGCAATGTCTTCGAGCAGAGCCTGTTTTTCCATTTCCAGCGCGGTAATTTGCGCGCGGTAACGGCTGAGCTGCTCCGGTACGATATCAAGGCTCATGCGCACGCGAGCGCTGGCGGTATCGAGCAGATCCACCGCTTTATCCGGTAGCTGGCGGCCCGTCAGGTACCGGCGCGAAAGTGTGACCGCTGCTTTGACCGCGTCGTCAGTGATGTGCACATTGTGGTGTTCGGCGTAGCGGGACTTCAGGCCACGGAGCATCAGGCAGGCGGTATCGTCATCCGGCTCGTCGACTTTGACCATCTGGAAGCGGCGTTCCAGGGCGGCGTCACGCTCAAAATACTGTTTGTATTCAGACCAGGTGGTGGCGGCAATGGTGCGCAGTTCGCCGCGGGCTAATGCCGGTTTCAGCAGATTGGCCGCATCCGCGCCGCCCGCCTGGTTGCCTGCACCAATAATGGTGTGGGCTTCGTCAATAAAGAGAAGAACCGGATTCGGCGACTGCTGCACCGCATCAATGACGTTTTTCAGGCGCTGTTCGAATTCCCCCTTCACGCCAGCCCCCGCCTGTAACAGGCCAAGGTCAAGGGTTCGCAGAACTACCGGTTTCAGGCTTTCCGGCACGTTACCTTCAGCGATCCTCAGCGCCAACCCTTCCACTAGCGCAGTTTTGCCGACACCCGGCTCACCCACCAGAATCGGGTTGTTCTTTCGACGACGGGAGAGAATGTCCACCATCTGGCGGATTTCAGTATCGCGCCCGAACACCGGGTCGATTTTGCCTTCCTTCGCTTTGGCGGTGACGTCGAGGGTGAACTTATCCAGTGCGTTCTGGAGTGCCGGGGAGAGTTCACCCGGTTTAACGTCGGCGCCCATCGGACGGCCTACGAACTCAACATCGCCGCCGTGGCTTTGCGCCAGCTCCACTTCCTGCTGTACTTCGGCACGTTCGTCAGACTGGGCGTCCAGCAGCGGGCGCAGGCGCTCCAGTTGACTCTGGCCGAGGGTCAGCAGCGGCCACAGGCCGTCGCAGCGGAGTAATTTGGGCATCTCGATTATCGCCGCCAGCAAGTGTACGCCGCGAATATGCTCGCTGCCTTCGAGCGAGGCAAACATCCAGGCCTGTTTCAGCAGCGACTCCAGCGCATCCGACAGTTCCGGGCGGCTGCGCACTGAACGCGGTTGTTTGTCCAGACAGTCGAGCAATCTCTGCCAGATGCTGTCCATATTCCACTCGTAGCGGCGCGCCAGCACAGTGAAATCGCCCTCGCCCTGCTCCAGCAGTTTCAGCAGCCAGTGCTCCGGCAAAATTTCCGCATGCGCGCGGGTCTGGCACAGCGACGCGGCCCCTTCCAGGGCGCGGGCACAGTAAGGATTCAGGCGACGTAACAGGATGGCTGGATTGTCCATTTCTCAATTCTCTCTGTTCGGTTTTCGGCACGCTACCGCCCTTCGCTGTTTCCTTCGATAAGGAGCCAAAGCGCATCAGGTCAGGCAGGCAAATTGTGTGATTCTTTGCACAGCGCCCGCAGGGCAGACACTCAGCAAAAAACACGGACAGAAAATTCTGTCCGTGGAGGTGATAGTTCAGGGATGCATGGCGTCATATAACGCCCGTTGCTGTGGCGACAGACGCTCCCGGTCATAATTTGCAAAGTAAAGTGCGCTACCGGTCGCATTCATCAGTACGCCCGTTGCGTTAGCCAGCGTCTCTCCAAAACGCCCTGCTTTCAGGGCATCCAGCGTATCGCGGGTAAACACGGCACTTTCGCGCAGAGATGAGGCTGTTTCGGTTCGTGTACCGGCATGAACCTGGCGGACATTGTCAGAAATACTGCTCAGAGCGCGTGAGCTGAGGCCGACACCGAACTGTTTCAGCGTCTGATTGATGCAGCCAACCGCTGGGATATAGACTGAGCCGGGGGTGTAATGATGGCTCACCACTGACGCCAGTTCATCCCGGCGGGCAAGCCCTGGGTTATCAGATACAGGCATAATCCACTCCTTGATTAATGTGTGGTCTGGCCGGACATTTCCGGCCAGACACCCTGTCAGGCTGTAGCACGTTCATTCCAGGAGTCGGAATGAATGATGTTGCCGTCTTTGTAGGTCCAGGTGATTTTTTCGTAACGCAACTGAATACTTTCCATGTGATTGAATTTCTCCGTCGCAGGGTTTTTGACGTTGTGCATCACCGGCGCGACAGACACCACCTTTACGTTTTCCAGTTTTGTGTTGAAATATTCCTCTTCCTGTCCGGCATCATTAATGCGATACCACTTGAATTCAGCGGATTTCAGCGTCTGCCCGGATGTCACGGCCTTATACAGATACGGAGAGGAGGAATCGAATTCCTTCACCAGTACCACTGGGGTGTGAATGCGGGTTCCTGTCAGCTTGCCGCTGTTGCTGTCGGTTGGAATGGTCAGAGAATGTACAAATTCAATGACTTCGATGCTGCCCTCACGGTTTTTAACATCAACAGATCCTTTGATATCCGCGCCACCATCGTCTTTCAGCCATAAATACGCCGGAATTGCCATTTCAATACTCCTTATTGCTTTGTACTTGTATCGTCGCCGTTGTGACGACGCTGTGTGTGCCGGAAGCCATACAGGCATTGACCTGAGGTACCAGACTGATTTCGACACGGCGATTAGCCGCACGGCCAACGTCCGTATCGTTAATTTTCAGAGGACGTGATTCGCCATAACCCTGGACCGCAAAACAGCGTTCCGGCACATCTCCGGTGTCACGCATCCAGTCGCGCACAGACTCCGCGCGCTTCAGTGAAAGCACCTGATTGGATGCATCATCACCGGTATTGTCCGTGTGCCCTGCGACCACGATCAGCCAGCCCGGTTTCGCCTTAATACCGACAAGGGCGTTAATCAGGACTTTTGTCGAACCGGATTTAAGCTGCCATTTGCCCACGTCGAACAACGACATGCTGTCGAGGCGAATTGTCCGCGGGCCCGTGATGATTTTCTTAATCACCGGGCGAGGCGGTGGAGGTGGCGTCCAGTTGCTGATAGCGGCTTCCACCGGGGGTATCAGCCGCAGCCCCTGGTACAAACCCAGCCCGTAACGCAGCGGCTCACTCTGTCGCAGCCACGTATCCAGTAGACGACTGTCTGCCCGCAGCCGCCGTTGCGCCTGTTCTTTCGGGGCCGGAGGGGTACCGCTAAGTTGGTGATACTGCGCCAGATGGTCGCTCACACTGCGCACCAGTCGCTGGTTATTGACGAATGAAGCCAGGCACGCCAGTGCCAGAAAGGTGAAACACAGGGCCCCGGCCAGACGGACATCCTGCATCCGGCGACTGATGCCATGACGACGCGGCAGGTGCGGCAACAACATGTCGGGCAACGGCAGCATTCCGGATGAGGCTTCGCTCTGCGGTCTGAGCGTGGTGATACCACTGATCTGCTGCTGCAAGAGATTACCGGTCAGCGCACTGACGGGAGTAAGACAAATGCCAGCGGCACAGAATTTCAGCGAAGGAAGCTCCCCCTGCCTCAGACTTAGCGGCCGGGATAGGTAACGTTCATTCAGGACCAGAATACTGTCCAGCCACAGGGCGAGTCTGAAACGTGAAGGCGTGTCTGTTTCCCACTGCCAGTCTGTCACAGGCAGCGCAACGTGACCGTGCTGTCGTACCCGCACCCCGGGTAAATCTGGCGTGACGGTAAACCACTGTGCATCGTTATCTTCTGTTGCACTGCTCCCCGGTGGCGATGCCCAGACAACACTCCACACTGGCGGGATACCGGCAAGCCAGGTCCGGCACTGCACGAGGCTCCGGTGCCAGCCCCGCTGAGACTGGATAAGATCCTCCTCTGCGGCGTGCTGTTCCGGGATAAACGCCAGCAGCACGGAGACCTGCGATACCAGTGCAGGACGCACGGTCGCCAGGCGCTGTGCCAGTAGCGGCAATTGCTCTGCGTTTTGCACCTGCAGATACCAGCCTGAGCGGGTTTCACGAAAATGCACAAAGTCTGAAAATAACGGAGCCGTGTCACCACAGACCAGTACCACCGCCCCCTGAAAATCTTCCGGAGGAAGGATATGGTCGGTTATCTGTTGGCTGACCGCCCTGCGCTGGCGATATTGCCGCCACTGAAACCAGAATATCGAACTGCTAAGGAGTACAACGCCCAGGCTGAGCACCAGTTGGCTTCCCCGTGCCAGCGGCCAGAACCCCAGCATCAGCCACAGGGTAAGAAAAGTCGCAAGGGCAGTGAGTATGGTGCGGGAAGAGTCACGCATCCCTTACCCCTTCCCGGCAATCTGCGAAATCTGGTGTGCCAGAGTGGATGACAGCGTAAACCACAGCGCAGCCAGTATTACGACGCCCACAATCCAGGAAAACCAGTATGCCCGCCGCCCTGAACGCAAGCGGGCGGCGCGGACCACCACCGGTGCATCCTGGGTCAGGGAAAACGGTGGCACCCGCTCACTGAGCGCCTTCACCACATCCTCACGCCGTTCATCATCCTGCGCCCGATACTGGCCGACGAAGCCCAGTTGCAGGGTGCGGTACAAACAAGTCAGGACAGCGATATCCGGCGCAGGCTCGCGCAGTAGCGTACGGATACGCTCCCACAACTCTTCACCAGCATTCAGGGTGCTGAAAAAACGAGCTTGCAGCGGGTCCTGACGCCATTTCCGGTAACCATCATCCTGTTTGTTTCGGTTCATCACGCTCTCGTCGAGCAGCGCGCAGTAGGCATACAGCATGGCGTCGCAGGACGCGGTACTGAATCCGGCGTCCTCCAGCGCGCTGCGGGCACCGTTCACCCACTGACAGGCCCTGCGGTAAAGGGCATCGCCGTCCTTTATCTCCTGCCCGATATGTAACTGGCTGACCATCAGCCAACCCGGGTAAAACGTTTTGTTAATCAGCTTGCAATTGATTGTGTTCATGAGCGCAGCACCGCAAACAGTTCCAGTTTCACATCGCCAAGAGATTGCGGTGTGTAGAAGGTGCAGTTCCCGGCCTCCAGCATGGCGCGGGCCGCCTCTGAGGATAAATCCAGCGCAAAATACTGGTTCTCCAGCCGCAGCGGAATGGCTGCCGGAACATGGGACAGGGGCTTGAGGGCCATACCGCTCAGGGCGACGTTGACCACATCGGAAACCTCATCGAAACTGCCGGCTTTACACAGTTGCGGGAAACGGGTCTGTAGTTCATGGTTCGGCATGGTGGAACGCACTGAGAGATAAAAATCAGCCCCCTCTCGCAGGCGTGCATCGTGCAGTTTCCCGCGCCAGATTTCCCGGTCATCGCCCTGTTTCAGTTCAATGGCAATAACGCGGGATGGCAGACTGGCTTCCAGCAGGGTGTCCAGCAGAGTGAATAGCGGCGGAAACACGCTTTCCGGTGTCTCGTGCTGATACAGGGGAATGTCTTCGCTTTTACACTCCAGCGAAAAAGTCAGCAGGCTGCCCGCCAGCCGTGCCAGTTCACGGTACAGCAGTTCCGGATGGCGACATGGCGACTGATACAGTTCTGCCAGTACTGGTTCTGCACTGTTCAGCGCATTGAGCAGCCAGAACAACGACACATCCGCAACCGCGAAATCCGCCATCCGCTCATTGCTTTCACGGCGCATCGCCATCAGACGCGTGCGACGCGCCTGCAAACGGTGCAACAGATCTTTTAGTTCACTCAGCAGTAAAGGACTGGCTGACAGCGATAACAGTGGTGGGATAAAGCCCGGGTCCAGACTCCACGCCCCCTGAGCGTTACGCACCAGACGCGCGACCGGACAGGTCAGATATGCGCTATTTTCCTGTGAAGACAGGCGAAGCGTCAGGGCATGACGCAATACTGCCAGTTCACTGCGCTCATGACCTGCCAGTTCCTGAACTGTTACTCTTTCCGCCAGCCAGCGGCGCGGACGAGTGCTGTCGTGTCCGTCATCCAGGTTACCTCCGTTTGCGCTGAGCAACGGCAGAGCCAGTACGACGTCCAGGCGATCCTGCCCACGGGTTGTCGGTAATTCACAGGCTGGCGGCAGATTATCGGCCAGCTCCGAATCCGTCAGCGTCCCATCAGGAAAGCGCACCACAAGGCGGGTCGCGTTCAGTCGGGAGAGAGCCAGCGCCCCCTCATCAAACTCCGCACACAACACACCCCAGGGGTGTGCCAGTGCCATCCGGACTACGGTGTCGGCCACATGCGCATCCCAGCGAGACTGCTGCTGGAACTGCTGAGGGAACAGAAAAGCCCCGTCATCCCATAACGGACGATATATCTTCATCGTGCCCCCGGCCTCAGGCTTTCGCTTTCGGCATCTGGCTCACCAAAGACAGGTTGACGTCCATCCCTTCGACCTGGAAGTGCGGCACGGCAAACAACTGCACGCGGAAGAAGCCTGGGTTGTCCTCAATGTCCTGAACCACCACTTTCGCATCACGCAGCGGGTGGGAGGCCTGCAGCTCATCGCCCGGATCGGTCATTTCGGTGACCAGGCCGCGAACCCAGGTGTTGAGTTCCAGTTCCAGCAGACGGCGGTCTTTGGTAGTCCCTATGTTTTCACGCTGAATCAGCTTCAGGTAATGGGCAATACGTGACAGCAGGAAGATGTACGGCAGACGGGCGTTGATACGGCTGTTGGCCGTCGCATCGGCGGTATCGTACAGCGCCGGTTTTTGAGTGGAGTTCGCCGAGAAGAAGCACGCATAGTCGCGGTTTTTGTAGTACGACAGCGGGATGAATCCGAGGTTGGCGAATTCAAATTCGCGGGTTTCGGGGATCATCACTTCCGACGGGATTTTCACCTGATTACCGGTGCCGAGGTCATACAGGTGAATGGGCAGATCCTGTACCGCACCACCGGCCTGCGGACCACGGATCTGCACGCACCAGCCATTGTTGATGAAGCTCTTCACCATGTTGGCGGCAAAGGCGAAAGAGGCGTTAGTCCACAGATATTTGTCGTGATCCGGGCCCTTCACTTCTTCGATGTAGTTAAAGCTACGCACCGGCACGGTATCCGGGCCATACGGTAGACGCCCCAGCACGCGAGGCATCACCAGACCGAGATAGCGAGAATCATCGGTGTCGCGGAAAGATTTCCATTTGATGTATTCGGCACGGTCGAAGTAGTTGCCGATGTCCTTGATGGCGGCGACCTGCTCCATATTTTCTTTTAAAAAGAACTTCGGACCCGCAGAGCCAATAAACGGCATATGGGCGGCGGCGGACACTTTTGAGATATTGCGCATCAACGCCACGTCCTGCGCAGAGGCATCGAACTCGAACGCTGAAATGATGGCAGCAATCGGCTCGCCACCAGGCTGATCGTACTCACTCACATATGTGTGCCAGTAAAGACCGGTCTGGATAACTTCCGGCGCGTCCTCAAAATCCTGACGCAGGGCATCTTTGGACACATCCAGAATTTCAGTCTTCACATTCTGACGATAATCGGTGTTATCAACCAGATGCTTCAGCCCGCGCCACAGTGACTCAACCTTTTGAAACTCAACGTGGTGCATGACCACATCCAGTTGGCGGCTAATCTGGTGGTCCAGCTCCGCGATATGGTGGTCAATCAGGGTTTTGTCGAGTTTTTCTACTTTCTGACCGGACTGACGCAGACGCTCCAGGAATACCTGCACACCAGCAGTAATACGTTCGTTAGCGCCAGCTTCTGCCATGGCGGCTTCGTCCTGCCAGACTGACAAGTCACTCAAGCGGGAAGCCGGTTTAAGGTTGATTTTTTCAAACAGCGAGGCGTATACACCGTCAGTTGCGGAACGTTCCCGGACAAGCATCTCACCCGCAGATACAGTAGTTTCATTCTGTACAGACATCAGCATTTTCCTTAATTTTTTCCGTCAGGCTTTCGGGACAAGGGCATTAAGTTCAGTGCGCAGTTCATTACTGAGCGCCGGGTCACACAGAATGACCTCCAGCTCCTTACGGAACGTGGCGTTATCCAGAAGGTTGGATTTTAGGTCGCGCAGAAGGCTTCTCATGGCGAGCATCGCCTTCAGTTGCGGGATCTGCCGGGCTACCTGCTCCGGTTCAAAATCCTTCATATCTTTAAAGCTGAGACAGATATTTTCTTCGCTGCCGTCATCGGCGAGGGTATTTTCAACGGTGAGGTTAACGGACGGCGAAAGCTCAGATAAAACACTGCCCAGGTTGTTCTTGTTCACGTTGATTTTCGTACGCTCAGACAACGGGCGATAGTCCTGGCCGTTGCTGAAATCGCCAGTCACCAGCAATTTAAGCGGCAGCTCCACTTTTTTCTGAGCCCCCCAGTATGCAGCGAAAGTTTTAAATTAATACGGGCTTTCGGGATTTCTTCCTGGAATGAACCGGACATACAACACTCCTTTGCTATGGGAAAATATATTTCAGACGCACGCCCTCCACGAAACAGGTGTACGACAAAGCCGCCGTGACGACGGAGATAAATAAAAAAGGAGAAAACAGACAATTACAGAAAAAATGCTACGCCAATTACACGTTTTCTCAAGATGGCTATTTAGTTAAAATGTAAACAATTATGTTTTAAATGTTGGGGTATGTCAGCAACCATAAAGCCACATTACAGGCCAGATGATTATTATAAAATGAGACAATTCGCCCTGAGTAAGTCCAGTCATCTTTTTTTAAGACTAATCATTTTGAAGGAGAAATTGTTTCTGAACAGTAACAATTATTCCCGCTGCATATCTTTATATCAGAAACAACACCTCAAAAAATACAATGTATAACACCCAAGATATTCATAAAATAAATAACTTGTATTCCCGCCCAGCGCAAATATATAAACATTTTTTCACTCCACTATTACATCCAATTTTTCCACCCAAAAAAAGACGCTATTTTACTGTCATTATATTTCAGGGAAAAATAATTTCATCATTAGCATTTTTTTCGATAAAAAATTCATTAAATACATATGGATTATTGAGTATTCTGCTTTACTGACCTGGTTTTAAAAATGATGAAGCATCCAAACGCATTCATGAACAGCACGCCTTAATCGATTAAATATTTTTGTCATTAATAATGAATTAATGATCGATTCCTCGCGTTTTTTTCGCCAAACCTTTCAAAAACTGACTGGGTGGACACCACCATTCCCCGCAGCAGATAAAAGGATTTTATGACCATCATGATTGCCGTTTCACAGCGGTATGACGTGCTACTGCTGGCAGGCTTGCCGAACATGGGATGGATACAAAAACAAAAATAAATATCCTCCGGCATAGCCGGAGGTTTTTCAAATGCGCCTGTAAGGCTCTGTTACCAGCCGCGCCCTAACAGGCGCATACGATCTGACATTTGCATCCAACTTCGTTACTTACGGCCCGTAAACGGGCTACCCGGATAAGGGATCGATAACTGCTCTCCCATTTTATCCTCTTCAAGCTGGTGCTTTATGTATTCCTGTATCTTCGCCGTGTTCTTGCCTACCGTATCCACATAGTAACCCCGGCACCAGAACTCCCTGTTTCTGTATTTGAACTTCAGATCACCAAACTGTTCATACAGCATCAGGCTACTCTTTCCCTTCAGATATCCCATAAAGCCCGACACGCTCATTTTCGGCGGGATCTCTACAAGCATATGGATATGATCTGCGCAGCATTCCGCTTCCAGAATACGGACGTTTTTCCATTCACATAGCTTTCTCAGGATCCCGCCTATTGCTCTACGTTTCTCTCCATAGAACGCCTGTCTTCGATATTTCGGTGCAAAAACTATGTGATATTTACAGTTCCATCGGGTGTGCGCTAAGCTCTTTTCGTCCCTCATTGGGACCCCCTTTTGATTTCTTGTTGAACATTTGCAGTTGCCAGACCGCAAGGTGTTTTAACAAATCAAAAGGGGTTTTAGTAACTGGCTCAAAGCTGAAAGCTTTACGGAACCCCCAGCCTAAATAGCTGTTCCAAATAGTAGATCACCATGAGGGAACTCAGTCCGAATTATGCGATCTGATCAATCGCCAAAAATCACAAATCACCAACCGGACTGAGCGATGCCGATCATAGCACCAATTCCTCGTAACGAACGACGCCTGATGCGGAAAACTATCCATAAAACACGTGATAAAAACCATGCACGCAGGCTTAACGCCATGCTGATGCTTCACGATGGAAACAGCATCAGTCATGTCGCCAGAATACTTTGCTGTGCCCGCTCTTCAGTAGGCCGCTGGATTAACTGGCTGACAGAATATGGGCTGGAAGGTCTGAAATCTTTGCCTTCAGGGCGACAACGACGATGGCCTTTTGAACAGATATGTGCATTGTTACGCCAACTTGTCCAGCGCACGCCTGCCGATTTTGGCTATCAGCGTTCGCGCTGGAGTACAGAATTACTGGCAATAAAAATCCGGGAGATAACAGGCTGTCAGCTTCATGCCTCTACGGTACGAAGATGGTTGCCGTTAGCCGGACTTGTCTGGCGCAGGGCCGCGCCGACCTTGCGTATACGCGATCCACACAAGGAAGAAAAAATGGCGGCAATCCACGAAGGACTGCAAAAATGCAGCGTGGAGCCCCCGGTATTTTACGAGGACGAAGTGGACATCCACCTCAACCCCAAAATTGGTGCAGACTGGCAGGCACGTGGTCAGCAAAAGCGTATTGTGACACCGGGCCAGAACGAAAAATATTATCTGGCGGGAGCCCTGCACAGCGGAACAGGAAAAGTCAGCTACGTTGGTGGAAACAGTAAAGGTTCGTCACTTTATGGATACCGTCAGCCCATTCCCGGGAGGAAAACATGGACAGGCCAAAGTGTAGTGGTATTAGGAACAGCTATTTAGCTGGGGGTTTTCAATGCATAATAAAAAGGGCGACCGCCCGGCGGTCGCCCTTTTCGTTTTTAATGATATTGATTAAACAACAATCAGCTGATGGTTTGCCAGTAAGGTTAATAAATCAGTGTGCGTATTCTCGAGCGTCGCTATTGTCTGGAAGTCATTCGCCCCCCCCGTCCCGTCACGATCGATCTGAATATCCACATTTTCACCGTTCTGTACCACCTGAACGAATTTATCGATATCGTCCGCAGAATTATCAAGCTTAGCGACGTTATTAACATAATGAGCGCTGGCCGTCCCGGTATAGCCGCTGTCTTTAAGTAATTCACTAATATCAATACGACTGGTATCTGCCGTTCCTTCCCAGGTTCCAACTTTAAAACCATTGACAACATCGTGGCCCACGCCGCCATCGCTGGCGTTTGATATCAATTTATATAACAGCGTATCGTGCCCTGAATTACCGA
This sequence comes from Citrobacter sp. NCU1, assembly GCF_010231475.1. Classification (GTDB taxonomy): domain Bacteria; phylum Pseudomonadota; class Gammaproteobacteria; order Enterobacterales; family Enterobacteriaceae; genus Citrobacter_D. Next base: position 118,590 of record NZ_NRDO01000017.1, read on the forward strand.
GATTAATCGTATCGTTTCCACCACGGCCTTCAAACACATTATCACCGGCGTTTCCTGTCAACGTATCGTTAAAGGCAGAACCCGCAATACCTTCGATATTTTTAAGCGTTACAGTGTTAAACCCTGTGCTTTGCGCGCCTGTTTTCGACAAGTCAACCGTGACGCCCGTCGTTGCATGCGCAAAGTCGATAGTGTCTACCCCTCCTGTTGCAGACCAGGTGTTGTGCTGTGAGGCGGTTGTCCAGCCACCGGAACCATCATAAACATCGGTGCCTGCGGTGGCCGTAAAGGTGTCATTATACCCTGTACCAACAAATGTACCGTTATTCATCACTGAGTCACTTTCAACGCTCAAACAGATATTCTCATTTGCAACGCCAGGTTTAAGTCCACCCCATGTAGCATTGATGCTTTCAGTCATTGTTTTAGAAACACCGTTTTCCTGATACACCAACTCGACACGATAGGTTTCGCTCGAATTTAAACCATAGAAATCAACAATTGCTGAAGAATCGTTAACTCCCATACCTGTTTGAGTATTCAGGATTTGGCTGGCAACTCGATTACCTTTTGAGTCATAAAGATTAACGGTGTTGCCGAAGAAACAGTTAATACCATTTTGGTCAACGATCTTAAAGTGTAACGATGTACCTTCATCGACACTATTTTTATTTCTGACAAGCTCGGTCTGACCATTCTGATAGCTTATCAGCACATCTTTAGCACCATCCCAGTCGAAATCCATGGTTGCAACAGCTGTTACCACAGAATTTATTCCAGTACCAAAAACCTGCTTAGTGAATTTCGCAGTGCCATCATTTAAATAAATGTATGATTTATAGTTGCTGTTCCAACCTGTGTTCCCAGTTTTTACTATATCCATATAACCATCATGGTTCCAGTCTATGGCCAATGAATATCCGCTACGCACCCCCTCAGAATCAACTGCAATGGGTCCGTTCAGATTTCCATTGCCATCATTTAGCAACAACTTTCCATTAAAGCCATTACTTCTCCACATAGACATATAAAGATCCATGTACCCATCATTATTAAAATCGGCCCATGTCAATGATGTATTGTAATTCGAGTCAGAAGTAGAATAAAAGGCATTTGCTATTTCCTGCTGCCAGATAAATGTGCCGTCCCCTTTACCAAGCATGGAGGATAACTCGTAGCTGTTTGAGTTATTCGTTGTGTGCATGACAACATCAGATTTCCCGTCATTATTCAAATCCACAATTGATAACTCTGCGCCAGAAATCCAATTTGTGACATTTTTTCCTTTAGTCACACCAGTAACCGCGCTTCGGGATAAACGCTGAGAAAATGAACCATCTTTATTATTAATAAAATACGCACTTGAGTTGAGGTTATTATCACCGAATATAAAATCGGCATAACCATCACCATTAAAGTCAGCAGAGACAATAGTACCGGAGTCGCCACCGTCAACTCCCCCTCCACCAATACGTGTATCTTTTCGGGTAAAAGTATTAACGCCACTATTTGTATACAAATAAAAATTATCATATCCCGTTGATTCTGCCACGATGTCCATATAACCATCACGATTATAATCGAAGAAACTCGATGAGTTGTAATAACCCGTGATTGGCAATGCTGTTTTGGTATAAGTATTTCTGTCTATAGACGCACTTAAGGTATCATTTGCAGTAAACATCCACATCCCGTTAGCATCTAGCGTCACCCCTCCGGCAAGCGACGGGTTATAGTTTTCGCTATTGATTGCTGGGCCCACCAGGGTCGTTTCAGCACTTACCGTCATGGTTGAGTTCGTCGTATCACTGCCATTACCGCTCAACGTAGACACCTGCATATTTACGGTGTACGCGCTACCTGAGACCGTTAACGCATCCTGATCGGGTATCTGCAGATACCAGGTCTTATTCGGAATATCGACTACAACGGTACCATCGACAGAAGAATAGGTTTTCCCATTGACGGTGACTTCCAGAACATAATTCAGCAAGAAATCACCCGTCCCGGCAAAGGTACCACTTAAAACAGGTGTTGTATCGGTTGTCGTCAATGCCGTCATTACGGCAGTCAGTGTTGGCAGAGTGGTATCCAGAATATAATAAAAATAGCTGAAATCGGTTGAATTACCCGCCATATCCACAACTTTTGCGCTGTAGGTATATGTACCATCCGACAACCCTGCCAAATTGTCAGTCCAGGTCCAGGTCAACCCTGTGACGGCGGCCTGGCCCACGGCTACGCCATTTCGGTAAATTTCGACATATTCACCATTTCCAAGGGCCTTAGTCAGCGTGCCATTCAGACAAGGGGATTTATCATCACTGGAGATTGCCGCCTCAAAGGTTCCCTGCTTCTTACCGTTATTGTCCGTATAACTGACAATTTCTGGCATGGCGAGCGGTGCGACGGTATCGATGACAACTTTTTGCGTTGTAATGACACTGGCATTGCCTGCATCATCAATAATCCGCAAGGAATAAGTATGTTCGCCATCGGCTAATGCCTCTGTGGAGTAGCTCCAGTTTAATTCATCCAGCGTGACGCTTTGCCAGTTACCGTTATCGACACAAATCTCAAGTCTTTCATCTGCTGCCAGTTCCTGACTCACCGAGCCTTTTAAGGCTGGCGTATTATCTGAGGTAACAAAATCGGCGTTGCTCTTGCCTGTGTCGGTGTCTATCAATGTGACAGCAATTGTCGCCCCCGAGAGGGTGGTATCAATGACAATGTCTTTCTGCGCTGTTGAACCTATATTTCCCGCTTTATCAATGATCCTTACTGACCAGGAGTGAGAACCTTCTATCAGAACAGTTCCTTCAGCATATTGCCATGACGTTCCTGTCACCGTCACTGTTTTCCAGGCTCCGCCATCCACACTGATTTGAACCATTTCATCGACTAACAGCGCCTGATTTAGCGAACCATTAATCGTCAATATTGTATCGTTAGTTTTGAAATCTCCCAGCGTGCCGGTATCGTCACTGATACCTGTTATTGCAATGACGGTATCAGATATTGCTGTATCAATGACAATGTCACGACTGGCCGTGGAACCTGTATTTCCCGCATCATCTATAACGCGAACTTTACATGCCACTGTACCCGTCAATTCACCGCAATCGTATGACCAGTCAAGACCGTTTAACGAGACGTTTGACCATGTAATCCCATTATCAAGGCTAATCTGAACATGCTCACCGTTACCTAAAGCCGCGCCAATTTTGCCTTTAATGGTCAGCGTTGTATCGTTAGTAATAAAATCGCTGCCAGACATCCCGCTGTCTGTTGTAATACTGTCTATGGTAAGCGTTATCGCTTCAGAAAGTTTTATCGTATCAATGACCACTTCCCGGGTGGCGGTATTACCTGTGTTTCCTGCCTCATCGACAACACGAACCTGATAAGTATGTTTTCCCTCACTCAGTGAACGCCCATCAATATATTTCCAGCTTGTCCCTGTGACACTAAGGGTCATCCAGGTTGTACCACCGTCAACACTAATTTGTGCTTTTTCATTCACGCCCAGTGCTTTATCTAACGAACCATTAACAGTGAGTGATCTGTCATTAGTAATAAAATCATTAGAACTCAGACCTGAATCATCAGTAATAGAATCAATAGTAATCATTGACGTTGGTACTGATATATCCACAGTGAAATGCTTTGAAGCATCTGTCACGTTGCCGACAGAATTCGAGACACTCGCAGAAATAGTGTATTGCGTACCATCGGTTAACAAAGACATATCAGCAATGCTGACATCACAGCTCCATTTTCCGCTTTGCACTGTCGTGGTGTAGGTTTTGTCGTTTAGGGTGATCGTAACAACGGTACGATCTGGCGCCGATGAGGTGCCCGTTATTTTCTGTACAACCGAGGCTTCTGCATTATTTAACCAGGTATCACCCGTAAAATCGTCTATCGTCAACGTGACTTTCTCATCGCTCAGCGTTAGGGTTTTACTGGTTGTCGATGAAGTATTGCCCGCTTTGTCCGTCACAACAGCTGTGATGGTATAGTCACCGTCAGGCAACCCCGTGAAGTCGTTGCCTGAAAGATCAATGTACCACGAACCATCGGCGGCAACTGTCGCAGAATAGGTGCTGCTGTTATTGAATGTCACCGTCACAGTCTGACCAGGATCGGCGGTAGTCGTACCAGAGACCCGAATGCCATCTACCTGCCCAGTGATATTCACCACATTGTCCTGACCCGCAATATTAGTATCAAAAGCAATGACGGGAGGAGTGGCATCAATGACTATCGCGCGAGTTGATGAACCATGGTTGCCAATCGCGTTATCAACCGATGCCTTAATAACATAGCTGCCATCACTCAACAGCGCCATATCTTCCGCAGTGACCGTAACACTCCACTTTCCATCACCGCTTACGGTCGTGGTGTACGTTTTGGCATTCGCGGTGCCGTCACCAAAAACGACGGTAACCGTTTTACCCGCCGCCGCATCCGTGGTACCGCTAATAACCTGTGACCTGGTGTGTTCACTGTTATTTATGCGATCATCGCCAGAGAAGAGATCAATCGTAATAACAGGTTTAGTATCATCAACCTTAATTTTTTTCGTTTTTGTCTCTTCGTTACCTGCAGCGTCTTTTAGCGTAGCCGTAACATCATAAATACCGTTTGTAAAATCGGCTAATTCTCCTGCCGGGATATTGATGCTCCATTTACCGTCAGCACCGACGATTGCTGTATACGACTGATTTATGTCATTACCTGAAATAACAATGTTTATGGTGCGCCCCGCCTCAGAAACGGATGCAGTACCTGAAATTGTTTGTCCATTTTGCGCGGTGAGTTCATCCGTATTCAGAATGTTATCTGTTGCAACAGTATCGATAGAAATCACCGGAGCCACGGTGTCAACCGTCACTTTAACTTGAGGTGCGTTACCAGAGTTACCATGACTGTCCTGGACCATGGCATCGACCAGCACAGTCCCTTCAGCTAAACCTTGAATAACCGCCGCATTGATGGTCAGGCTCCACGAACCATCAGCCTTCACGGTAGTATTGTAATTCACACCACCGAGCGTCACCCTGACCGTAGCCCCAGGTTCAGCATCAATGGTCGTACCCGTGATGACCAGATTCGCGCTGCTGCTATGCTCTATCGCATTGATAAAGTTGTCACCGGTGATTGGATCAATGACGATTTGCGGTACTTTCAGCAGAACTTGTAATTGTGGATCGGCTAACGCCGTACCGTGGTTGCCTGCCACATCGTTGACTTCAGCCTTAACGTCATACATGCCATTTTGCATATTCGTCAGGTCAGAAGAAGGGACAGAGACAGACCAGGTACCATCTGCGTTGACTGTTGTCGTATACGTTTTACCGTTAAGTGTGACCGTTAATGTCTGACCGATTGTGTCGCTTGCTGAGGTGCCTTTAATTTGTAAAGGTTGCCCCATTTCCGCTGCACTCAGAATATTATCGCCGCTAATAACAGAAATAGTGATGGTTGGTGAAACGGGCTCATAGGTAATAAACCGATGTTCCTCCGCACTGATACCAACATCATTGGTCACTTTCACCTTAATCTCGTTATTATTACCCAGCGTTAAGCCTTCCAGGTCTTCTTGAGGTACCGTTAAAGTCCAGCTCCCCGATTCGTCATTATCTGAATTGGACACAACCGTCGTATACGTCTTACCCGCAAAAGTAACTGTGACAGTATCACCGTCTTTCGCATTACTTGTTTGCCCTGAGAGCGTTAGCCCGTCCTCACTGGTCGCCTCCGCCGCATTAATAATATTATCACCCGCAACGGAGTCCAGTGAGATAGCAACACTGTCTAAGTTTACGGTAGCGGTCGTGGTTATTTCCGTCGATGTATTACCATAGGCATCTGTTGCAGAGGCGGTGAACGTTAATTCAGCACCATCACTCCATAGAGAAACATCATTTTTTGGCACAAGGACAGCCCAGGTATGTCCGTCAGCACCGACCGTTCCAGAATAAGTTTTGCTAGTGATAGCATCGCTGATGGTAATTTGAATAACATCACCATTTGATAAATTCGTTGCACTCCCAGTAATAATCAGCGGTTGGTCATGCTCAATTTTATTAATAACTTTATCACCAGAAATATCATCAATTGTCAATTCTGGTATTTTTATCGCTATACCAATCTCATGCGGATATTTAATGCTTTCATTACCCGCACTATCAATGACGACCACATTAATGGTATTCACGCCGTTATTCAGCGCATTTAAATCCTCGGCAGTAGCCGTTACGCTCCATGTAAGATCACTACCTACGGTTGTGGTGTACGTTTTACTCCCCAACGTGACTTTCACGGTATCGCCAGCGACACCATTGATCACCTTGCCACTGATGGTTTGCCCGGTTTCAGCTTCAGTGGAGTTAACAATATCATCTCCCGCAACAACATTAATAATTACAATGGGTGCTACTGTATCGACGACAATATTTTTACTGATCGTTGTGATATTTCCATTCACATCTTTTGCTTGTGCATAGATGATATATGAACCATCACTTACAGATGCCATATCCGCAGGAGAGATATTGATTCCCCAATGTCCTTCTGATATTTCTGGGTGATAGATTTTACCATTGAATGTGATGGTTAATATACTGCCATCCGGTAAATTTGTATCACCGGAAATCGCAAAACCATCGGCCTTCTCTGTTTTATTTAAAATATCATCGTTACCCGCAGAGGTCGTGGTGATCGATAATTCAGGGCTTATCGTTTTTACATCGATATCGTGCGTTGCCTGACTTGCCGGGTTACCCGACGAGTCTTTAGCATCGGCTGTGAGTGTATAAGTTCCATCCGCAAGGCCGCGAACAATATCAGCACTAATACCGATACTCCACTTACCCTCTTCATCGACTGCCGTTGTAAATGATTTGATGACACCATTGGCATTCGTAATCTTAACGACGACCGTCGCGCCTTCAGCGAGTCCAGTGGACGTCCCCGTTATGACCTGGGCCTGTTCATGTTCGGTGGCATTTATCACATTGTCGATCGCCTGTTTACTGTCAAAAGACAGCGTCGGTGCAGTGAGATCAACAAGAATATTCGCGGTTTTTGTCGTCTGGTTGCCAGCATCGTCACTCACACTGACTACAACAGATTTCGTGCCGTCCGTCAGTGCATTTACGTCATTAACACTGACAATCACGCTCCACTTTCCATCTGAGTCAATTAACGCGTCATACGTTTTACCGTTAAGAGTGACCTGAACTTTTTTCCCTTCGCCTGCATCGCTGAAACCACTGATTTGAACAGAATCAGCATGTTCAGCACGATTAATAATATTATCCTGGGCAATAGTATCAATCGTCAGTACAGACGATATACTGTCCACCAGAACCCCCTGAGAACATTCAGCTTTATTGCCAGCTTTATTTAAAACGACAGCCGTAGCATCCAGTGTCCCGTTAGGCAATGTCGCCATATCAGCAGCAGGGATCTGGATTGACCACGTACCATCAGCATTGACTTTCGCGGTGTAATTTTTACCGCCTAATTTAAGCATGACTGTACAATTAGCCTCAACGCCCAGGGTTTTCCCGGTAATAATCAAACTCGTCGATTTTTCAACTGCGTTGATAATGTTATCTGTAGCAATAGCATCAATACTGATCGCCGGACCATTAAGATTAACCTGAACCGGATTAACCGTAATCGTTGCATTGCCCATTCCATTATTTACACTGGCATTCACATCAAGTTCGCCAGCAGGCCATGCGCTCACTTCTTCTGTCGTGAACCCCACTTGCCATGTGCCCTCGGTTTTAACAACGGCTTCGTGCGCTATACCATTAACCGTGATGGTGACAATTGCACCAGCTTCGACATTTTTACTTGAACCGGTAATCACCACCGGCGAATCATGTTCAATGACGTTAATAATATCGTCACCAGAGACTTCATCGATTATTAGCGTAGGAAGATTTGCATCGACGGTAATTTCATGCCGGGTTTGTGCATGATTTCCGGAAGCCGTGGTGATCTCTGCAGTTATCGTCGTTTTACCATCGCCAAGTGACTGAACATCAGCTGCTGAGATGTTGATGCTCCAGCTTAAATCATTTTGCACCACAGTTTCGTACGTATGACTCCCGAAGTGAATAATCACTTTTTCGCCAGGCTGTGCGTTTGTCACATGACCGGAAAGCACCTGAGCGGCCGCAGCTTCTGCGGCATCGACGATATCATCCACGGCAAAACTGTTAAAAGTAATAATAGGAACGCGTGTATCAATCGTGACGTTATGTGTTGTTGACTGCCCATTATGATATTGATCTGTCACGCTGGCGGTAACGGTATAATTGCCATTGCTCAACAGTTGTAAATCTGCTGATGAAACCGTCAGGTTCCAGACACCTGAACTGACTGTCGCGACATAACTCTTCGTTCCAAAATTAACGACAATTTTCGCGCCATCTTCCGCACTGCTGGTTCCACTTAAGGTCAGAGAATTACCGGCCTCCTGAGCATTGATAATATCATCCAGCGCAACGGTATTGATCGTAATAGTTGGCAATGTCGTAATCACATTGATGACTTTACTGTCGTTTGAACTATTCCCCACGCTATCCGTAATAGTGACGAAAAATGTATTTTCACCTTCAGGTAATGTTTTTACCACGCTTGCCGGAACACCAATACTCCAGTTGCCGTTTTCATCGACCTGTGTGGTATAGGTCTTTGTTCCAATCGTTACAACAACGGTATCCCCGACGTCTGAATTCGTACTGGTACCCGTTATCAGAATTGCTGAATTATGTTCAGCGTTATTGATGACGTTGTCATCAGTAATAGGGTCATCAAACTTAACCGTTGGCAAAGTGACATCAATGATTAATATCTCTTCTGTACTGCCTTTATTGCCATAACGATCGGTCACGCTGGCCGTCACGGTGTAGTCACTGTTCGTCAGCCCAGTGACGTCGGTTCCGGGAATAGTAACAGACCATGTGCCACCGGTTTTCACTACCGTGGTATAAGACTTACCGTTTAACGATATCTCAATGCTTGTCCCTGCCGGCACACCAGCGACACCGCTAATAACGACGGATGCCGAGCTCTCTTCGGCGTTAATAACATTGTCGCCGCCAGCCATTGACGTAATGACAATAACGGGAACATCCTGGTCAACAAGTACCGCTCTGGCTGCGCTCGCGCTTTCGCCATTTGTATTCGTGACATGAACCTGCACCGTTATCAAACCGTTTTGCAGGGCAGCCATATCTGCTGCGGTAACCGTTGTTTCCCAGTGCCCGTTTGCATCTACGGTTGCGGTATACATCTTATTCGCAAACGTGATAGTGACTAATTGACCTTCTTCCATACCGGCAGTGGAACCACTGATAGTTAATGACTGAGATTGTTCATCAGCATTAATCACATCGTCTGATGCAATAGAATCGACGGTAATAGCAGGAAGAGAGACATTAATATTGAAATCATGAAGTTTAGTGATGGTGTTTCCGTTAACATCATCTCCTGAGATTTTGACTGTTTCTGTTCCATTCCAGAGAGCAACATCTGCTGAAAGCACATTGGCTTGCCATAATCCACCTGCCTTAACTTCCGCCTGGTAAGTTTTGCCATTGATCTCTATGGTCAGAATCGCTCCCGGTACGAAACCACTACTGCTACCGGTAATGTAAACATTGCCAGAATGCTCAATAAAGTTAACGACGTCATCACCCGATACCGGGTTGATGTAAATTTCTGACAGATTGGCATCAATATTAATATCGCGCTCGCCTTTACCTGTATTTCCTTGCGCGTTTGTCACTTCAGCAGTAATCGTACTTAAGCCATTGCCTAACGCTTTCAGGTCGGCAGATTGAACCACCACGCTCCAGGTCAAGTCGCTGTTAACCGTTGCCATGTAATCGTGAGCACCAATATGTACAGTGACAATATCACCAGGTTTAGCGCCAATGACGCTGCCAGTAACGCTGGGGTTACTGTTAAGTTCATTGGCGGTGATGATGTTATCGACGCAAACCGCATTGATTATCACCGTTGGTACAGTGGTATCAATTGCAAAGGTATGCGGCACTGATGTTGTATTACCGCTGCTGTCACTCACCGATGCCGTAAAGGTGATTTCGCCCTGGGCAAGAGTTTGCACCTCCGCCGCAGCTAACGTGATATTCCATTTTCCTTCAGAGACTATCGTTGTATAGGTTTTTCCATTCAGAATGACCGTTATTGTTCCCCCTTCCAGATCGCAAGTACCCGTGATGGCTAACGTACCGGCTTTTTCTGCGATGTTAACAATATCGTCGCCAGCCACTTTATCAACCGCTAAGGTTGGCCCGGTCAGATCAAGGGTGAAATCATGTGTGGCGGAGCCCTTGTTACCCGCAGTGTCGGAGACCTCGGCCTTGATCGTGGTCGTCCCCTCTTCCAGCGCAGCGATGTCCGCTGCCGGGACTCCCACACTCCACTTGCCGTTCGCATCGGTCACGGCGGTGTATGTTTTGCCGTTCAGAGTGACGGTTACGATCGCCCCGGTACTGACGCCGGTAGACGTACCGGTGATAATCTGCGCGACGGCATGTTCAGTGCCGTTAATGATGTTGTCCGCCGTCACACTGTCGATGGTCACCGTCGGGACAGTCATATCGACAGTAATGCCATGCGTTGTGGAACCTTTGTTACCGTTTGCGGCAGTCACTTCCGCCGTAATGGTGACGTTACCTTCCCCCAACGCAGCCAGGTCAGCAGCCGGGAGCGTGACAGCCCAGGAGAGATCAGCCGTCACGGTCGTGGTATAGGTTTTACCGTTCAGGATAACGGTAACGCTGTCGCCTTCTTCAGCTCCCGTCACCGTCCCGCGGAGAGTCTGGTCAGCGGCCACCTCGGACACGTTCAGGATATCGTCGCCCAGAGGATTAATAATGACCGCCGGTGACTGACTGTTCACACTGAAATCGCGGGTTATGATAGTGGCATTACCGCCATCATCGATAGCAATCGCGGTAACACTCAGGTTTCCTTCCGGAAGTTTCGCCACATCGACCGCAGGAACCGTCAGGGCCCAACTGCCGTCGATCACCGTAGCGGTGTATTCCTTACCATTTAGCGTCACTTTCACATGAGCGACATCAACGCCACAGTCCCCGCTAAATGTCAGATCGGCGCCTTTTTCGGTGGCATTGACGACATCGTCTTCAGAAACAGTGTTGATCGTGAGGAATGGACCGCTCATATCGACAGTGAAATCACGAGATGCGCTACCTTTATTACCAGCCGAATCCGTTATTTCCGCTGTGATGGTTGCCACCCCATCATCAAGTCCGTTGATATCCGCAACCGGAATTCCTACGCTCCAGTTACCGTTCGCATCCGTAGCGGTAGTGTAGCTTTTGCCGTTCAGAGTAACAGTCACGACACTCCCGGCACTGGTGCCGGAAGCGGTACCGCTGATAATCTGCGTGACATTGTGTTCAGTACTATTAATGATATCGTCCCCTGTCACGGCATTAATGGTGACCATCGGAGCCGTCGTATCGACGATGATATTGCGTGTAGCACTACCACTGTTGCCGTCAGACATCGTTACTGTTGCAACGATGGCTGTCTGACCTTGCGCCAGTGCAGCCAGATCGGCCGCCGGAACGGTTACCGTCCACGAGTGATCTGCGTCCACCGTTGTGGTGTACGTTTTGCCATTCAGAGTGACCTCAACGGTGTCACCTACGGCGGCATCGACGACTTTACCGCTGATATTCTGGTTTGCCGCGACCTCCGCCGCGTTTAACATATCATCGCCCAGAGCATTGATAGTGATTGTCGGTAGATGGCTCTCCACATTAAAACTATGGATTGCGGTGGTAGTGTTACCTGATTCATCAGTGGTGCTTGCGGTAACGACCTGGCTACCTTCCGGCAATTTAGCCACATCTGCTGCCGGTATCGTGAGTACCCAACTACCGTCGAGCACCGTCGCGGTATACTCTTTGCCATTCAACATCACGTTGATGTGTGTAACATCCTCGCCGCAGGTGCCGCTCAGTACCAGTGCCGTCCCTTTTTCTACCGCATTGATGATATCGTCGTCCGCGATAGTGTTGATTTCCAGTACCGGTGCACTCAGGTTAACAGTGACATCGCGGGTCGTACTTCCTTTGTTGCCTGCGGCATCAGTCACTTCGGCTTTAAAGGTTGCTGCACCTGCAGCCAGCGCAGTGATATCGGCGGCTGGCACCGTCATACTCCATGTCCCATCGCTACCCACCGTCGTGGTCCAGTCGTGGCCATTCAGCGTGACAGTGACTGTCGCACCTGCGTTAACCCCTGTGGCAGTACCACTGATCATTTGTGCGATGTTGTGCTCGGCGATATTGATGATGTCGTCCGTTGCCACCGTATTGAAAGTGACCACAGGTGCGAGAGTATCGATTAGTATGGTGCGTGTGCAGTTGCCGCTGTTACCGCTGGCGTTGATCACCTCTGCCGTTATGGTTGCCTGACCTTGCGCCAGAGCGGTCAGATCCGTTGCCGCCACAGTGACAGTCCAGGTCAGATCAGAGTTCACGGTGGTGGTGTACGTTTTGCCGTTCAGGGTAACGATAACCGCGTCGCCCGCTGCTGCCCCTATCACTTTACCGCTGATATTCTGTGCAACCGCAACTTCCGCCGCGTTCAACACATCATCACCCAAAGCATCAATAGTGATAATTGATGCCTGGTTATCCACTGTAAAACTGTGATTTGCGGTGGTGCTGTTACCTGCCGTATCAATGGCGGTTGCCGTCACATTGAGGTTGCCTACCGGAAGTGCTTTGACATCAGCGGCTGGAATCTCGAGGCTCCAGGTCGCGCCAGTAACCATGGCGGTATATTCTTTACCGTTGAGGATAATTGTCACTACGGTGACATCGGTGCCGCAGGTTCCTGACAAGGACAGAGCCGAGTTTTTCTCCGCAGAATTAACGATATCGTCAGCTGTAACGGTATTTATCGCCAGTGTCGGACCGGTCACATCGATCACAACGTCATGTGTCACACTACCTTTATTGCCTGCTGCATCAGCAACTTCTGCTTTGATAGTCACTGTTCCGGCGTTCAGCGCCGCCACGTCTGATGTCGGTACACTGATCAACCAGTTTCCCTCAGCCGTTACCGCAGCCGTATAGGTTTTACCGTTCAGAGTGACGGTCACGGTTGCTCCGGCACTGGCGCCAGCGGCAGTACCGCTGATTATCTGCGTCATGCCATGCTCGGCACTGTTTATAATATCGTCAGTGGCGACAGGATTGATGGTCAGCACCGGCCCGATCGTATCGACCGTAAAACTTTGAGTACAACTGCTGATGACATTACCATCCACCAGAAGTTCTGCGGTTACCGTAGTAGTCCCTTCACCGAGCGCCGCTAAATCCGCAGCCGGTACCGTCACTTTCCAGGTAAGGTCAGAGGCCACTGTGGCGGTATACGTTTTACCATTCAGGGTAACGACGACAGTGTCACCTACCGACGCCATTGTCGCTTTACCCGTAATCTCCTGATTGACGGCTACTTCGGCCTGGTTCAGGCGATTATCCGCCGTCACTGAATCAATCAGAATGACCGGCTCCATATCGCCATCGATATGAATGACATGCGTATCCGTCGTGCTATTGCCGATGCCGTCCATTGCCTTCACGAGGATCGTCAGATCGCCTGCGGGTAATGCCTCCGTTTGTACAGTGTTCAGCTCAACAGACCAGGCCGTTCCATCAATGGTTGCATTATATGTTTTGCCATCAATAACCACGGTGATGAATTCCGCATCCGTGCTGCAGGTACCGCTGATGGTTAAGGACCCTTTCTTCTCTTCAATATCAACGATGTCGTCACCCGCGACAGTATTAATAGTAATTGCCGGTCCGGTGATATCAGTGATCACATCACGGGTCGCGCTGCCTGTATTTCCCGCGACATCCACGATCTGCGCGGTAATGGTAGTTGTCCCTTCCGCGATTGCAGCCATATCAATAGCCGGGACATCTATACTCCATGTGCCATTCGTATTGGTTGTGGTCGTGTAAGTTTTTCCATTGAGTGTGACAGTGACAGTCGTACCGGCACTCACGCCAGCGGCAAAACCACTGATAGTCTGAGCGGTACCGTGTTCGATGTTGTTGAAAATGTCATCCGTTGCAACAGCGCTAATCACAACTACAGGAGCCGTCGTATCGACCGTAAAAGATTTGTTTGCTGTCGTGGTGTTGCCTGCATTATCGCTTGCGCTCGCAGAGATTGTGTTCACCCCTTCCGTCAAGGCACTGACATCATCAGCCAAAACGGTCAGGCTCCAGGTCCCGCTGGTTACCGTCGCGGTGTATTCTTTACCGTTTAGTGTCACCTTCACACTGGTGGCACTCGCATCGCAGGTGCCACTTAACACAAGGTCTTTACCTTTCTCGGTGGCATTGACGATGTCGTCCGCCGTGACAGTATTGACCGTCAACGCTGGACCGGCCAGGTCGATGGTAAAATCATGTGTGGAGGAGCCTTTGTTACCCGCCGTGTCACCAACCTCGGCCTTGACCGTGGCCATTCCTGTTTCCAGTGCGACGATATCCGCTGCCGGTACGCCGATACTCCATTTACCGCTTGCATCTGTGATGGCGGTGTAGGTTTTGCCGTTCAGAGTCACCGTCACGGTGGTGCCTGCACTCACGCCGCTGGCCGTGCCGCTGATGATCTGCGCCACACCATGTTCGCTGCTGTTCAGGATGTCGTCGGCGGTGACCTTATCGATGGTCACGACCGGGGCACTGACGTCCACCGTAATCGTGTGGGTCGCAGAGCCCGGGTTGCCGCTGGCTGTGGTCACTTCCGCCGAAATCGTGGCCGTGCCGTTGGCCAGCGCCGCCAGGTCCGCTGCCGGCACCGTGACTGCCCAGCGCATATCTGCCGTCACCGTGGCGGTATAGGTTTTGCCGTTCAGGGTCACCGTGACGCTGTCGCCTTCCGCAGCACCGGTCACGCTACCGCTCAGGGTCTGGTCTGCCGCCACTTCGGCAGCATTGAGAATGTCATCACCCAGCGCATCAATGGTGATGGCCGGGTTCCGGCTGTCCACGCTGAACGCATGTGTTGCCGTCGTGCTGTTACCCGCCGCATCCGTCGCCGTGGCCGTCAGCGTCAGGCCGCCTTCCGGCAGTTTCGTTACATCGGCCCTGGGAATGGTGAGGATCCATCCCCCATCAACTGCCGTTGCGGTATATTCTTTGCCATTAAGCATCACGTTGATGCTGGCGACGTCAGTACCGCAGGTACCGCTCAGCGTCAGGTCAGTCCCTTTCTCCGCCGCGTTGACGGTATCATCCACCGCGACCGTGTTGACGGTCAGCACAGGACCGGTCAGGTCTGTCGTAATGTTATGCGTTGCGCTGCCGCTGTTTCCCGCCACATCGCTGACAGCCGCCGTGACTGTCGCCACACCTTCGGTCAGCGCCGTGACATCCGCCACCGGCACCCCCACGCTCCACCTGCCGTCCGCTCCCGTGGTGGTGGTGTACGTTTTACCGTTCAGCGTCACCGTGACAAGTGTTCCGGCACTCACGCCGCTGGCCGTGCCGCTGATGATCTGCGCCACACCA
>NZ_NRDO01000018.1 GCF_010231475.1 Citrobacter sp. NCU1
CTCTCCGAAATCAATAAGCCTTTCTTATGACTAAAAAAAGTCACCTGGTTAAAAATGTATCATTTTGCGTCAAAGGAAATTTGTATGAATATTGTTATAAATCAAAAGAATGGTTGTGAAATTTGCACTCTCCTCAGTACGTCATATCTTTAATGGAGGTAGCGAATCGCTACGGAGACGATAAAACCGAGGAGTAGTGCAAAATGGCAAAAGTTCTGGTGCTTTATTATTCCATGTACGGACACATCGAAACCATGGCGCATGCAGTGGCCGAGGGGGCAAGCAAGGTACAAGGCGCTGAGGTTGTCGTTAAGCGCGTCCCAGAAACGATGCAACCAGACATCTTCGCAAAAGCCGGCGGTAAAACGCAAAACGCCCCCGTTGCAACCCCACAAGAGCTGCCAGAATACGACGCAATTATTTTTGGCACCCCCACGCGTTTTGGCAATATGTCCGGTCAAATGCGTACCTTCCTGGACCAAACCGGTGGGCTGTGGGCTTCCGGCGCGCTGTACGGCAAACTCGCCAGTGTCTTTAGTTCAACCGGAACCGGCGGCGGTCAGGAGCAAACCATTACATCAACCTGGACCACCCTGGCGCATCACGGAATGGTGATTGTGCCTATCGGGTATGCCGCACAGGAATTGTTTGACGTTTCACAGGTTCGTGGAGGCACGCCATATGGCGCAACCACGATTGCAGGCGGTGACGGCTCACGACAGCCAAGCCAGGAGGAACTATCCATTGCGCGCTACCAGGGCGAATATGTCGCGGGCCTGGCAGTAAAACTTAACGGCTAATCTTCAACAGGAGGATTCGAATGCCAACTCAAGAAGCGAAAGCTCATCGCGTCGGCGAATGGGCAAGTCTGCGTAATACGTCACCAGAAATAGCCGAGGCCATTTTTGAAGTCGCCCAGTACGACGAGAAACTGGCGGAAAAGATTTGGGAAGAAGGCAGCGATGAAGTGTTGATCAAAGCCTTTAACAAAACAGATAAAGATTCGCTCTATTGGGGCGAGCAAACCATCGATCGTAAAAACGTGTAGCGTTAACTCCCCCGTTCTCACGGGGGAGCCTTTCATTTAGTTTGCCGCCTCGTTCAGCACACGATCAAACTTGTCGATCGGACAGAATCCATTTGAATCTATCGGACAGCCTTTAAGCTCCAGTGTCACACGCTGCGCCGGTGATTTTAGCGTCAGAACCTCTGCGTTACGCAACTGTTGTGAGCTCTGGTACACATACTCAATTTTCATCAAATCGCGATTGGTTTTGCTGTCATGCCAGCGCTGGAACACGATCTTACCGCCAATCGGCGTACGCTCATTTTGGTTATGTAACTGATACGGTGTGAAATCCAGCGCAGTCAACAGTGACGCAATGTTTGAGTCATGGCCGACCAGGACGGTGATTTTCGGCGCGCTGCTGCGCTCACTCACCAGCGCTTTATCAATATATTTCACCAGCGGTTGGGCCACATTCCGCGCCACCTCGGCGGAGGTAAACAGGCTATCCTGATAACCGTTCTTCAATTTTGACAGCACTTTCCATTGTTGATCGGTTTTAATCTCACCCCACGCCACGTTTTCCATCGGGAACCCTTCGTAATACTGCAGCGTAAAGGCATCGACCAGTGAGTTCCCCACTTTCAATGGACCTGAAACGCCGGGTTCTTGTTGGTATTTCGCGCTAAAGTTGTCTTTGGCATCAATCAGCGAGCATTGCTGTTTTTCTTTGCAGGATGGCGAGTCTTTGTAGTTTGTCATCTGCTCCAGCAACTGATAGCTCTCATTAAGATGCATCTGGCTGCGCTCTTTTTCCATCGCGAGAACCGCCTTCTGACTAAACGCAGCGGAATCATCAGTGATCACCGGGTTAAACGTCGGGTCCATGGTGCCCATTTTTTCCTGATGGTGTACAGGAATGTCGCAGCCAGGGAATGCCCCAGTAATAAAGAACTGTGCCGTTGCCACCGTGCGTTGCAAACTGTTGGCATAGGTGTAGACCGCCTCCGGTGCCGGGCATTCGCCTGACTTCACCATCCCCTGTTCTGCCAGCCACTCGCGCATATAGTGGCCCATATACACTTCCAGAATCCCGCCTTTGGTGGTGAGTTGACCGCCAGGGACATCCCATTCAGGCCACTTATTTGGCGTAGATTGTTCAAGAACGCTGCCATTATTAGCCAACGGCGCGCGCAGGTTATGGCGGCTCATCATTAACACTTGTTGCAGTTGATACCCTTCCGGCGTGTTCTGCGCCTGTGCGAGACCAGACACCAATAAAACCCCAGCCACACTTGTCGCGAGTAACGATTTTTTCATCCCTACAACCTCTTGTTGTTATCAAGTTTTTCTAAGTGTGACAGGAATATGACATTTTTCCGGGAACGCATTCGCAAAACGGAAGATTTACCGCAACGCGGTAATGCCAAAGTGAAGCTGAAGTTTGCGGATACCGAGTGGCGTAAAGGTGACCTGGCGGCTGCCGGCCGTGGTGGTTATCCAGCGTTGTTGCCCGAACCAGGTCAACAAGGCGGCACCCAGTATGCCCCCGGTATGGTAACGTCGCTCACTCCAGTCCAGGCAGCCGCAGCTTAACTTTCTACGCGAGGCTCCCGCGTCAATCTCAATCCCCAACGCTGCGAGCTTTTCCTGTCCCAGCGGCGTTAACGCATCACCTTGTGCTGTTACCCATTGCCGGGAGATCAGGGTGTCATAAAGCATGACGGCGATTTCTCCGGCGAGGTGGTCATAGCAGGTACGCGCCCGGCGTAAACTGAGTGGCGTGGTAATTTTAGGTGTCGCGGATGACGCCCACGCCACCCCCATTAACCGTTCCAGTAATTGCGCAATCTCGCTGCTTGCCAGACGAAAATAGCGATGTCGCCCCTGCGCCAGCGAGATAACAAATTGTTGCTCACATAAGCGCGCCAAATGCGCGCTGGCGGTGGATGCCGAAACATCCGCCACTGCACTGAGTTCCGTCGCCGTCCACGCGCGCCCATCCATTAAGGCGCTCAGCATGCGTGAGCGCGATTTATCCGCCATCACCGCCGCGGTCAGCGCCATCCTTGATTCGAGTTCGTACTCCTCTTCATTTTCTGAAATTAATGACGCCATACGCCCCTCTTTAATCCTGACACTGTTAGTTTAAGACCGGGATACACGGGGCGGGAACCCAAACCCGGTGTTTCCCCTCATTCATTGGCTTCAGTGAACGGTGTTACTTTTTCATCCGGATAATCTGCATTGACCCTGGCACGGAATCCCCACAAAGTCACGGTGGCGCTTACACCGCCCGGACGATCATCTCAATACCCAGCCCCATCAGGCAGAGTAAAAAGCATCGCCTGAACAGCAACGGTGAAATCACCCGACGAACACGGGTGCCGATCCACTGCCCGACAAGCGCGGGAATAATGGCGAATGCCGACAAGGTGACAGACTGAACCGGCAACGCACCGTGCCACCACAATCCGAGCGCTAATGCCAGCGTCGAGAAGGTGAAAGAGATGCCTAACGCCTGTACCAGTTCCTCTTTCTCAAAACCGAGGGACTGGAGCCATGGCACTGCGGGCATCACGAAAACACCGGTGCCGCCGGTCAGCACCCCCGTCACCATGCCTACCATCATGGAGACCGGTTTTTCACGTTGTGGATCGACCCGGATGCGTTTCCCGGCCAGCGTCCAGAGCGCGTAAAGAATCAGCGCGACGCCAAGCGCAAACTGAGTGCGCCGGGTGTCGCCACCGGCAATCCAGACGCTGGCAAGCAATGTGGCGACGACGACCATCGAAAGCATCGGCCAGAGACGTTTCAGCAATGTCCGGGTATTGCCGCCACCACCGAATTGAAACAGATTGCTGATCAGTGAAGGTAACAGCAGCATCGCGGCGGCGGCGACGGGTGAGACCAGCGCCCCCAGAATCCCCATCGCCACGGTGGGTAACCCCATACCGGTGACACCTTTCACCATCCCCGCCAGTACAAACGTGGCGGTAATCATCAACATCAGGTAAAGCCCGGACTCCCCAAATACGACCATACGTTGTCCTCCAGAAAAAGCCGATACGCGATGTTGCCCGCCATGCTCAAGGCTTGCTTCGTTGAGGAGCGAAATATGGATACCATGAATGTATAGGGTGAAATGTGGGCTTGATATGTGGCATACATGGAAAAATGCCGGGTTTCCCCGGCACGGTTTCAGAAAGTGTTAGCCCACCATAGTCGTAATCTCATCCCCCAGTAGCTGGTCCAGCCGCTGGTGGTCGACACCACCTCTCCTTTTGACACGATCACCAGTGTCGGCGTTACGCTGATTTCCCAGCGTCGGGATATCTCACCGCTTGCATCATTGATAACAGGAAACGTGACATTTTTGCGCGCCAGCCAGCGGGAGACATCAGCCTCACTGCCAGAACGCAGCGCAATGGTCATCACGTTTCCCCCTTCCCGCTGAAGCCGCGCGACATCCGGGGTCGTAAAACGACAAATGCTGCACCAGCTGGCCCAAAAATAGAGCAAGACCGGTTTCTCTGCGCTGAGTTTCGCCAGGGTGACGGTTTCTCCGTCCACCGTTTGCAGCGGCGTACTGTCAAAAGAGGACGGAAGCTGTGGCGCACGCCAGGCATCGACCAGCACCGAAACAACGACCAGCAGCACCAGTAAGATAAGCCCTTCGCGCAACCCGCGCCGTAACTTACTGACCATTGGCCGCCGCCAGTTTCTCTTTGACGACCTCTTCCAGCGTCTCCCAGGACACTGCGCCAGGGATCATTTCATCCCCGATGATGGTCGCAGGCGTTCCCTGAACGCCCACCAGCCGGGCAAGCTGCAGGTTGGTACTCAAGGACTCATTGCTTTTTTCATCCAGCGTCACCGCTGTCGCGCCGGCCTTTTCCTGTGCCTGCGCAATGCTGGCGGCAGTGTGATATCCCCGTTTCTGTATCAGTTTTTCATGCAGCGCCTGGAACTGTGCAGGATGTTCGCGCCAGGTCGTCAGTGCTGTACGCGCCGACAGAACCGAGCTTTCTCCCTTAAAGGGCAACGGCTTAATCACCACGGCGACCTGGGGGTATTTCTGCACGATCTTTTCCAGCATCGGATCAAGCTGTTTGCAGTAAGGACAGTTGTAGTCCGTAAAGTTGATAAGCGTCAGCGTCGCCTTTTTCGCGCCAATGCGCGGGCTGGCAGGATCGTTAAATAACGCTTCCTGAATCAACGCTTCGATCTGTTTTTCTTGCTCTGGCGTAAACGGTGCCGCTTCTTTCGCCATACTCAAACCAGAAAACACGGTGAAGAGCAAAATAATCAGGTATTTCATGGCATAACTCCTTTTGCGTTTTCCAGCGTTTGTAGGAACATGTCCTGAGTGAGTAAGGTGGGTAGCGCCTGACCTTCGGGTATTCCGGGGCCATAAATTTGGTTAAAAGGCACGGCGACGCGGCCACGTTTTTTGAGAAAATCAGACAACGCGGCGGAAGGCAGCGTCCAGTCGCCGCGCAGGGCGACAACATCCGGCTGTTGCAGCGCCTCCTGTACTGCTTCCTTCTGCAATACGTTGTATTTATTGACCTTACAGGTGATACACCAGTCTGCGGTGACGTCGATAAACACCCGTTTGTTTTGCGCCAGCGCCTGTTGAATAGCCCGTTCGCTCAGGGGTTGCCAGACCACGCGTTCCTGGGTTGGGGTATGAGTGGCGAATCCAAAGTGCGGCAGCAGAAGCGTTGCCAGCCAGATGGCGGATCCCAGCATCATCAACCCAAGCAGGCGTCGTAGTCCGTTCATCCAGCGACCGGGGCGTGGCAGACTCAGCGCCAGACCTGGACGCAACGCGACCATCAGCCACGGCAGGCTCATCCCCACTCCCAGTGCGAGAAACAGTCCCCACAGCGTCGGAAGCGGCGCGGTCAACGCCACCGCCACGGCGGTACCGAGGAACGGTGCGCTACACGGTGTCGCCAGCAGGGTGGCAAATGCTCCCTGCCAGAAATGACCGGACATCCCGTTCCCACCCTGGGTCGCCAGTCGCGTTGTCAGTGCCGAAGGAAGCCGGAATTCAAACAGCCCAAACAGGCTGGCGCTGAAGACCAACATCACCACGACCATGACGCCAATAAACCACGGATTCTGGAACTGAATGCCCCAGCCGAGCGCCTGATTTGTCAACCGCAGCACGCTCATCAGCAACGCCAGCGCCATAAAGGAGGCGATGATCCCCGCCACCGACGCGAGGAATTGCCGCCGTACCTGTTGGCGGTTTTTCTCCTCCACCCGCAATACGGCGCCGAGTTTCATCCCCAGGACAGGCAGTACGCAGGGCATCAAATTGAGAATAAATCCCCCGAGTAACGCCATCAGAACCACTTGCCAGAGCGGCAAGGCGGCGCTTTCTGCCAATGGCGCAGGGGCGGCCCCCACGGAGAGCGTGCTCTCCTGCGCAATCCCCTCATTGACCAATACCAGCGTGACCCTCTTACCGCGCAGATCCGGTGCCCCCTCTCCCCAGCTATCGCGGACAGGGATCGTTGCCTGTAATGTCGTCCCCGCAATATGGAATTGCGGTTTACCGATTTCCGCGTCATCGACAGTATCGAAATACAACCCAGGGGTTGACCAGCCTCCCGCCCGCACGGCTTCAACCACCAGTTCCCCGGCGCGCGCGCCAACGGTAATGGAACCGGTCAGTCCCTGAGACAGGGGGACTCGCCCCATCGCCTGCGCAAAGTCATGGGCAAAGGTCGTGTCCTGGTGGGACGGCGAAACGGAAAACGCATAGTCGGTCAGCAGACAGACGTTGCTGCACGTTGAGAGCGTCAGGATGCCCGCGATGTTCTCCGGCGCGTTTCCCCGAATCACCAGCGGGAAGCTGACCTGGTCGTGATACCCCTGGGTGGTCAGACTCGCCACCTCAAAACGCGAAGGCGTTGGCCAGAACCAATCAACGGCAGGCATCTCGCCCTTCCAGGTAATCGCAGGGGCAACCCCTCCCTCCCCAGGCGAGCGCCAGTAGGTCTTCCAGCCGTTTTCCAGCTTTACCTCCAGCAACAGCCGGGTTTCACCCTGCGCGGTAGTATCGGCACGCAGTTGCACACTGGCATGGTCATTCTCTGGCGAGCGCAGCCAGCCGTTGTCTGCCGCCCAGGATACAGGCAGCCATAGCAAGAACAGACAGAACAGCATCTGCCTGAAAATCAGAATCATATTTTTTCTCCGTGAATAATTAACTAACCGTGAGCGCTGGCCGGTCTGTCATTCACGAAAAACACAAAAACGGAGATGAACTCTGAGTGTAGGGGGCGAGATGGCTCGCGGAGGGAAAAACGGCAGGCGAACAACCCGCAGCGGTGCCAGCAGGGCAAGTAACAAGCAAAGGGCAAGAATCGCCCCTTCGAACATCACCGGCGGCGATGCCAACAGTGACTTAGCGCTCAGTTCGCAGGGGGTGACTGACGACGTCGCCTCTTCCGACGGCGCATCCGGCTGAACGGCCACGACGGCCGCAGTTGTTTCCATCTGCAACGCGTGCAGGCCCGCCATGCGCTGCGCGGTGCAAATCATCACCACAACACATGCCAGACACAGAAACCACCATCCCATCCGTTGTCGTTTCGCCATGACACCCTCACTGATTGACGCGGATTATCTTAGCCCCTGGGAAGGTTTTGGCAACCTTTAGGCTGTAAAGTTATGTCCACAGCCTGATTTCGCGCCCGCAATACCCTCAGGCGGCCCTGTTTCCATGGGTTTATTTCATTCAGCAAAATGATGTTTTATAGTACGCAGACGCATTTTTCAGGATTACCCTACACTTAACGGTGATGTCTTTTCAGGGGATTTCCTTTGCATGCTGTGATTGACGAGAGAGAACGCTATGGAATTAAAGGATTATTACGCCATTATGGGCGTTAAACCGACGGACGATCTCAAGACTATCAAGACCGCCTATCGCCGACTGGCCCGCAAGTACCATCCTGATGTCAGCAAAGAACCCGATGCCGAAACCCGCTTTAAAGAAATTGCTCAGGCGTGGGAAGTACTCAGCGATGAACAGCGCCGGGCAGAATATGACCAGTTGTGGCAACATCGCAACGATCCGCAATTTAACCACGCATTCCAGCAAGATAAAAAACAGAGTTATAACACTGAAGATTTCGACGATATTTTTTCATCGATTTTTGGTCAGCATGCCCGACAGTCTCGCCAGCGCCCGCCAACCCGGGGGCACGATATCGAGATTGAAGTCGCGGTATTCCTCGAAGAAACCCTGACTGAGCACTCGCGCACCATCAGCTATACCTTGCCGGTGTATAACGCATTTGGCCTTGTGGAGCAGGAAATTCCCAAAACGCTGAACGTAAAAATCCCGGCGGGCGTGGGAAATGGGCAACGTATTCGTCTCAAAGGCCAGGGAACGCCAGGCGAAAACGGTGGACCCAATGGTGACCTGTGGCTGGTTATCCATATTGCACCGCATCCTCTGTTTGACATCGTCAATCAGGATCTGGAGATCGTCCTGCCGCTGGCACCGTGGGAGGCCGCACTGGGGGCCAAAGTCACCGTGCCGACGTTAAAGGAGAGCATTATGCTGACGATCCCACCGGGTAGCCAGGCCGGACAGCGATTGCGCATTAAAGGCAAAGGCCTGGTGAGCAAAAAGCATACGGGTGACCTGTATG
Organism: Citrobacter sp. NCU1; assembly: GCF_010231475.1. Classification (GTDB taxonomy): domain Bacteria; phylum Pseudomonadota; class Gammaproteobacteria; order Enterobacterales; family Enterobacteriaceae; genus Citrobacter_D. Next base: position 8,686 of record NZ_NRDO01000018.1, read on the forward strand.
CGGTAATTAAGATTGTGATGCCGCCAAAACCGGACGCCGCCACAGCAGCCCTCTGGCAACAACTGGCGGAGACACAAACATCCTTTGAGCCGCGCAAAGAGTGGGGGAAAAGATAATGGCGAATGTCACCGTCACCTTTACCATCACCGAATTTTGTCTACATACCGGTGTATCAGAAGAAGAACTTAACGAAATTGTCGGTCTGGGCGTTATTGAACCTTATGAGCGCAAAGCGTTCCCCTGGCAATTCGACGATCATGCCGCCGCTGTTGTGCGACGTGCCTTGCGGTTGCGCCACGAATTGGCGCTGGACTGGCCAGGCATTGCCGTTGCACTCACACTGCTGGAAGAGAATGCCCAGTTAAGAGAAGAAAATCGATTACTGCGCCAGAGACTTTCGCGCTTTATTACACATCCGTAACCCACGGATGCCAGTAATAAACAGGGGGCATTAAATTGCCCCCTGTTTATTTGTCAAAAATAAATAATCGCCCCCCGAAATATAACACTTTATAGGTACGGCGAGCGCGATACGTTATTTCCCCGCGCCGCAAACCATTATCAGGATATAAATCAATTTTCGCATTTGGGATCCGCCGTAGCATAGTCGCATTATGGATGCACGTTCTGGAAAAGTGGGCGGTCATGAGCGAAACGATGAGAAAACGCTGGCAACGCCGTCTGGGAACAACAGGCGGGAAATTACCCTGGAATGACTGGCGAAATGCCCTAACCTGGCGCAGGGCCACACAATATCTGCTGCTGGCCATCAATATTTATATTGGCGTCAGTTTCTATTTTTGGGTTCGTTTTTATGAAACGGGCGGCGCCAGCGTATTTATTCCCAGACCTGGAGGTATTGAAGGATGGTTGCCTATCGCCGGGCTGATGAACGCCAGATATGCCGTTGAAACCGGTTTTCTCCCCCCTATTCACGCGGCTTCCATGCTACTGCTGACAGCATTCATACTCATAAGCTTGCTGCTTAAAAAAGCATTCTGCTCCTGGCTGTGTCCTGTGGGCACGCTCTCTGAGTTGCTTAGCCGTCTGGGGATGAAATGCGTAGGGCGACATTTTACGCTCCCTCGCTGGTTGGATATGCCATTACGTGGTCTGAAATATGTGCTGTTAAGTTTTTTTCTATATATTGCACTTTCAATGTCGGCGCAGGGAATTCAGCTCTTTCTCATGTCGCCCTACGGAATCATTATCGACGTTAAAATGCTCAATTTTTTCCGTCACATCGGTACGGCAACACTTGTCTGTGTGATTATTTTCTCCCTCGCCAGTTTGTTTATACGTAATGTCTGGTGTCGGTATTTGTGCCCCTACGGTGCCTTACTTGGCCTTTTATCTCTGTTTTCACCGTTTAAAATCCGCCGTAATGCAGACAGCTGTATTGATTGTGGAAAATGCGCTAAAAATTGTCCATCCCAAATACCGGTGGACAAATTAATCCAGGTGAGAACGCTGGAATGTACTGCCTGTATGACATGTGTTGAATCCTGCCCGGTCGCGTCGACACTGGTTTTTTCACTACGCGCCCCCTCCGGAACGCAGTGCATTCCACATCAAAAAACGCGGTGGCAACGCGGTCTTTCAGGGGTCACCATGACCGTACTGGTGCTGGGGATCGTCTTTACTGCAGTCGGTATCGCCATGTTGGCCGGTGTCTGGGAAAGTCCCGTTCCCGAACATCTCTATTTTCGGCTCATTCCACAAGCCAACATGATTGGACATTAATTGAACGCCCTCTCCGTGTGCCAGGATAAAACATAACCCCTGTAACAGGGGTTATGCTCACTGGCGGGAGTTTTAGGGTTAGTAATGCTATACTTGAGAATACTCGCAAGTGGTTTAAAAAAGGAAGTTACCAACTTGTCTTCAAATAAATATATCAGCGCAGTTATTATCATTGTTGTCTGTACGACATCGATTTTTCTTGCTCTCTTCGCTCATGAATACCGTAGCCTTCAACGCTACATGGGATATATTGCTGAAAACGGAAAGTCGGCTTTATTTCATGAAGAGTTCATTAACCAGAATATTGCATTTCGGCTATCGAGAGCATTTTCATCTGCAACCTCTCAGTCAGCAAATAAAACGGATGAGATGGCTGATGTATGCAAACATGTCGAATCTGAGAATACGATTTTTGGTTTAAATCTGGTGGGTAAAACGCTGCCCACTTTAAAGGGGACGCTGCAAACTCACAATCCTTCATGTGCACAGTGGGGTCAGGATGTCTTTGCACTGCCCATCATTCAAAATGCAGACACGATAGTTTCGTCGCAGTACAGTTTTTCGAACTACAACGGATATGTGTTCAAAAACATGCGATACTACATTGATTTTGCATATAATTATATTTACATCAATCAGTTGGTTGATACGCGTCACTACAAGTTCAGTAACTGGCTGGTTGCCGATGATGACAGCATCAATATTGTTCGTAGCGCCCACACCATCAATATTGACGCCACGGCATTAAATGACCTGATGCATGGGGAAAACATCGTTTCACATATCTATCATGATGGTTATACAAAGAAAAATATCATCAGTATGCTTACCCCTGTGTTCCGTCACAATATCGTGAAAGGAATATTGATTACCGATATCAACATTAATGATCTGGCAACATCGTTCCAAACTCTTGATCGCCCTTTGCTGTGGAAATTTTTATCTCTTTATGTCACTGACAATACCACCCGAGACAATATCATTTTCCACAATCCGTATATTAAAACGACAGAGGTAATTAATTACGAAGCGCCGATAACGCAATATTACACTCTGCACATTAAGCTTGATGCTCTTTATCTTATCATCAGCAATATGTGGTTAGTCGTGCTTTACGTATTCAGTACCTGGCTGCTCTGTCGTTACGCTAAACAACAGTTTATACGTCATATGTCACTGTCTCATGACAATGTCACCGATGCGATGACCGGTCTCTACAATCGAAAAGTAATGAATGCCAGTCTTGAGCAAAAAATCCGAACTCTGCTCCAGAAGAAAATCGCCGTCACGGTCATTTCGATCGACAGCGATGGGTTGAAAAAAATCAACGACACGCTGGGACACCATATGGGCGATAAAGCCATTCAATCTCTGGGCATGGCAATAGCCCAATCCATTCGTAAAAGTGACTACGGTATACGACTGGGCGGAGACGAATTCAGCCTGATTTTGATCGATTATACGTTGGCGAAGTCGTGGGATGTCATTGCCCGAATCCAGGAAAATCTGAGCACACTGGATGAAGAAAAACTCGTGGCCTTCTCCTATGGCTGCTATCAACTACACCCTGATGACACGCTGGAAACCGCACTGTTAAAAGCGGACGATTTGCTGTATCAGCATAAACGGAATAAATACGGCATTCAGGAGCCGGGTACGATTTGAGAGCGCGATAATGGCGACTCTGTTGTGATGAAATGAGTCATTGGTCAAACGATCACAGGATCTGAGTTCCAGGGCGGCGCATCTGCATCGCCGCCCGGAGGGTTCAGAGGAGATTACCTATTTGGTTGATCGCGAGAGCCTGTCAGTAATTCTGTGTAACTGCCACCACGTTAAAGGTGATCGCCCAGGCGCTGAGGAATCCCCAGTAATGGGCGGGTAAAAAAAGACAGGCATAGAGTTTTGTGATCTACTGATTTGTGCAACCAATTCAATGAGATCACCTCTATGCCTGCTCGCCAGGTATGTCAGAATTTTTTCCGCGGTGCTTTAGCACCCTTTCAGAAATACCGACAAAATGCTTTGTTGGATGCCACTATCGCACTTATCAACGGCGCATCACTGACGCTAACCAGTATCGGACGTTATTTACCCGGCGCTGCTCAGGTCAAAAATAAAATCAAACGTGTTGATCGTCTGCTCGGTAATGAGTCTCTTCATCACGACATCCCCCTGATTTTCAGAAATATTATTTCCATGCTGACGAACCAGCTATCACTGTGCCTCATCGCCGTTGACTGGAGTGGATATCCCTCTCAGGAGTATCACGTACTCCGCGCCAGCCTGATTTGCGATGGACGTTCAATACCCTTACTGAGCTGGATAGTTCCTTCGGAAAAACAGCAAAACGCAAAGTTACAGCAAGCTTTTCTTAATACCCTTTTCGAGGCGGTAAACCCAAAAGCAAGGGTCATCATCGTCACGGACGCAGGGTTCCAGAATGACTGGTTCCGGCGTCAGGAATTGCAGGCCTGTAGTAAACCGGAATATCTGGGGCCGGGAACGCTTGCCCGATCAAAATATACCCGATGCGATGGTCATTTTTATTTGCATAAAAAAGAGCCGAAAGGACGCAAAAATAAACGCTCTCGTTGTGGTATAGCCAGACCATCACAGATAAAAGATGCCAGCTCGGCGGCAAAAGAACCGTGGTTAATATTCAGTAGCACAGATGACTTTAAGCCGCGAGAAATCATGAAGTTATACAGCCGCCGAATGCAGATTGAGCAAAACTTCAGGGATGAAAAAAGTGAGCGTTTTGGGTTCGGCCTGCGTGCCAGTTACAGCCGTTCGGCAGGAAGAGTGCTGGTACTGAGCCTGCTGGCAACACTGAGCACAATAGTGCTGTGGCTTATTGGCTATCACGCTGAAAATCAAGGGTTACATCTTAGATATCAGGCCAACAGCATTAAAACGCGGCGGGTAATCTCGTATCTGACGTTAGCGGAGAATGTCTTACGACACTCCCCGCTAATTTTAAAACGAACGGTGCTAAGCACCATTCTTAATCACCTCGCCAGAACCTACCAGAATATGGTGTTGGTTTATTAGCGCTGATTTATGGGGATCCCTCAGCGCTCAGGCGGTCATCGAACTCGATAATAAAACGACTCATCGCCTGCCGCCAGTTCTGGATCGGCATACTCCACTTTTTCGAGGCCGACTGGATTGCCAGATAAATTACCTTTCGCACTGAGTCATCTGTCGGGAACACTTTGCGTTTCTTAATCGCGGCACGGATTACGCTGTTCAGCGATTCTATTGCATTCGTCGTGTAGATAGCTTTTCGAATGACAGGCGGATAGCCGAAGAACGTGTTGAGGTTTTCCCAGTGGGTACGCCAGCTTTTGCTGATTTCGGATAGTTGTCATCCCATTCTTCCACGAACGCATCCAGCGCCATCAGCGTAGCAGCTTCTGTCGGTGCCCGGTAAACTGCTTTCAGTCTGCCTGTGACCGCTTTGTCGTCCTTCCGCGCCACGTATTTCAGGCTGTTACGCACCATATGGATGATACACAACTGAATATGTATTTGCGGATAAACGCTGTTTATCGCATCCGGGAAGGCTTTCAGGCTGTCCACGCAGGCAATCAATATATCCTTAAGGCCGCGATTTTTAAGCTCCGTCAGCACATTCAGCCAGAACTTTGCGCCTTCGTTTTCAGCCAGCCACATCCCCAGTAATTCTTTCCGGCCTTCGATGTTGATGCCCAGAGCCAGGAACACCGCTTTGTTTATCACACTGCCGTTGTGGCGAACTCTCACCACGATAAATTCCATATAAACAATAGGATAGAGTGCATCCAGTTGCCGGTTTTGCCATTCAGAAACCTGCCCTTAACGGCGTCCGTGACTTTCGAAATCAGCGTGTGTGACACATCGGCATCGTACATCTCTTTGAACGTGTCGACGATTTCACGGGGGTCATGCCTTTGGCGTACAGCGATAAAATCTGGCTGTCCATCCGCGTGATACGGGTTTGACTCTTCTTAATCAGCTGAGGCTCAAAGGTGTTTTCACGGTCACGCGGTGTGTTCAGCTCGATTTCGCCGTCGTCGCACAGCAGCGTCTTTGAAGAGTAACCGTTGCGGGTATTCGTGCCGGTTTTCGGGGCATTTTTCACGTGCCCAAGGTGGTCGGTCAGTTCAGCATTCAGCGCCGTTTCAACATTGAGTTTCGGCAACATACGGGAAAACTGGTTAAGGTCGGATTCAGTTTTGAGACCTTTAGTCAGTTCAGCCGCGAGGGCATTAAGTTTCTTGTCATCCATCATGTGCCTGTCTCCGTAGTCAGGAAGAACATATCAAAAACAGGCAATTACATAATTTTAATTACAGTCTCATGATACTTTTCGGGTTCTACAACCGGGTTTAACGCCGCAGTTATCCCGGCGGCGTCAGCCCAGAGGCCATTGATAGCGGCCTCACTGTGAAGTCAGGAAATGTCCGCAATTGTAGTGTGCAGTCCATCTTAACGGGCTTATGGCTTTATATCTGATAATCGATGACACTCTCACCAGATTCCATCACCTGTTGCTTAATATCCTCAACGGATAGCCCTGCATTGCATAACTCAATGAAACGCCATACATAATTACGCTGTAACTGCCCGCGTTTCAGACCGAGCCAAACGGTGTTGGCATCAAATAAATGTCGGGTATCGAGACGAATCAGCGCTCCCTCCTCCTGCTCACCAGTTGATTGCTCAGCCACCAAACCTATCCCCAGTCCCAACCCCACATAGGTTTTTATCACATCGGAATCCTGAGCGCTCAGGACGATATCAGGAAGTAGCCCTTTGCGGGTAAAAGCCTCATCAATACGGGAACGCCCGGTAATCCCTTGTCTGTACGTGATCAACGGCCAGTGGGCAATAGACTCCAGCGTTAAGGGTAAAGCGTGAACAAGCGGGTGATCGTGAGGAACCAACAGACTGTGAAACCAGCGAAACCAGGGGAATGCGACTAACTGAGGGTCATTGCTTAACCGCTCACTGGCAATCCCTATGTCGGCGCCGCCGCTATGCAACAATCCCTCAATCTCTTGCGGTGTTCCCTGAATTAATTCCAGGCGAACGTCCGGGAACAATTCACGGAAAGCCTTGATGACTTCCGGCAGGCTGTATCGTGCCTGAGTGTGCGTAGTAGCAATTGTTAAAACACCGGAGGTGTCATTGGTAAACAAATCCGCAAGTCGACGGACATTACTGGCTTCATTGAGAATTCGCTCGGCGATCACCAGCAGCGCTTTGCCGGGTTCCGTCATTCCGAGTAGACGTTTACCGCGCCGGATAAAAATCTCAATACCTAGCTCATCTTCAAGCTCACGAATATGTCGACTCACGCCCGACTGAGAGGTATAGAGCATATTGGCGACCTCCGTCAGGTTATAGTCCTGACGGGCCGCCTCGCGGATTATTTTTAGTTGCTGAAAATTCACACTTCGCTCCGGAAACATCAGACATTACGCTATTGTTAATAGTCTGATGCCCTGCATAACAAATAATAAAAACCCGCATCTTATTCCACTGAGGAATAACGCCTAACTCACCAGCAGCAACTCCCGATTCTCCAGGGTTGGATGGCTTACCAGAGACATTAAAATCTCTTTTACCGCCTGAGCCTGAGGTGACAAACTCCCTCTGGCCTGCGTATTCAGCGACAAAGGTAAACTCATCGAGGGTGCCGTAATACGCGCCATCCAGCCATTCGCCGCACTGCTCAGCGCGCTGGCTGCCGACTCAGGCAACACAGTCACGCCCATCCCACTGGCAATTGCCGCCGTTAATGTGGCGATGGATTCAATTTCACCAATCACTTTCACCGTCAGACGACGTAGCGAAAAAGCTTCATCCACACGCAGGCGAATTGCGCTGTAGTCCCGTGGAAGAAACAGATTCATCTCAGCAATCGCCGTCAAATCGACGCTCGGCCCTGGGCAATCGCAGGTTCCCACCAGGAACAGATCTTCCTTGAGTAGAGGCTGGCTGGTGATACTGTCGTTTGGAGAGCACTCATACAACACAGCCATATCCAGTTGGCCTTTGAGCAATTTGTCATTCAGTACCGCGCCGCTATTTTCATGTAAATAGACCAGGACATCGGGTAACTCGGCGCGAACCGCCTGAAGCAGCGGCATAGTTATAGAAGAGGCGGCGGTCCCAGGCGCAAGACCAATAGAAACCTGCCCGCTAAGGGTCAGGCCAGCGTTGTTCACCGCCAAATGGGCTTGTTCGCACTGGCGGAGTATTGTCCGCGCATGCGTGTAGAGAATTTTTCCAGCCTCAGTAGGCGTTACGCCCCGCTTGGTTCGAATCAACAGTTGTTTATCCAGTTCCCCTTCCAGCGTTGCGACCTGCTGGCTAAGTGCAGGTTGCGCGATATGCAGCACTTCAGCAGCCTGAGTCAGGCTACCAATATCGACGATTTTTACGAAGTATTTCAGCCGTCTGAAGTTCATTTTGCCTCCTGTCCGGAACGCCAGCCCTGGTGCTGGCAACCGTGTTACGGAAGGTTTTGCAAGATGCTTGCCAGTTCCTGTCAATTAACGACACGTACTCTAATTTATTGTTAAACAAGACATTATGCCTTTCAGTCAGTCTTATAAACCCAATCGGTTATTTTGTTCTGCTCCATCACAGGTAAAAGTGCACCAGAACAGGGCAAAACGGGAAACAGCCCGAAAGTTCATCACTTTGTTGATTTTGTCGGCAAACGAACGCGAAATCGTATTTCACCCTTTGACAACCCAAACTCGCATCGCTAATATGCGCCTCGTTCACACGATTCCTCTGTAGTTCAGTCGGTAGAACGGCGGAC
>NZ_NRDO01000019.1 GCF_010231475.1 Citrobacter sp. NCU1
CGTGTCAGTGGAGGCGCATTATAGGGAGTTATTTCCGGCTGACAAGCGGAAATTTGAAATAATTTTCCAAGCGTTCTCTTTTTGAGCAAAACACATTTAAACAGCCAGTTTTTCGAGCGTTTTGAAGCCGTAGCGCTGTAAAACGGGTAATAACTGTTCAGTCTCCGGGGTGGCTGCCATGCAAAACGCAATGTTCGCGTCCGTTGATTTTGCATCTGGGGCTTCATGTTCTAACAGCCAGGCAGTACGACGCGCAATTGCTGCACCGGAATCGACCAGTCGCGTCCCTTGAGGAAGCACCTGTAATAATTCTTCCTGTAATAGAGGGAAGTGCGTGCATCCTAATACCACCGTATCAGGCGGCTCTTGCATGCGCAGCCAGGGACGCAGAATGCGTCGCAATTCTTCCAGAGGAACAGGGTTGCCGTGCAACTTGGCTTCAGCCAGCTCTACCAACTCTGCAGAACCCAACATGGAGATCTGACATTCATTAGCAAAGCGCGCAATCAGCTCATGGGTATAAGGACGTTTAACTGTCCCTCGCGTCGCCAGTAGCCCCACCACGCCATTCGCCGTCAGCCTCGCCGCCGGTTTAATGGCAGGAACGACCCCCACAACCGGGAAAGCAAACTTTTCACGTAATGCAGGCAGTGAAACCGTACTGGCCGTGTTGCAGGCAATAACGGCCAGCGCGAGAGGGTAACGTTGCTGAACTGCAGTAACAATTTCAACAACGCGCTCAACGATAAACTCTTCGCTTTTCTCCCCATAAGGAAAGGCGACATTATCGAATGCATATATATAGTGGAGATCCGGCAGGAGATGCCGAATCTCATCATAAACTGACAGCCCACCGACGCCTGAATCAAACACCAGCACGGTGGGACGTGGATCAGAAGGTGTAGCTGCCAGACAAGGTGTATTCCCGTCCTGCAGTTTGGTAGCCATAAACCGTCTCGTAATCTTTGTCGAACAGGTTGGCTATTTTACCACGAACTGTCAGTTGTGAGGTGAGTGGATATGAAAGTCCGATATCCCACAAACTCATTCCGCCCATTTTTATCGTGCGTGAGTTGTCATAGTCGTAATCGTAACGTTCGCCAATGTATTGATAAGTTACATCCCAGCCCAGCTCATAGAGCTGTCCACTCAATTCATACTTCACCTGTTGTTTCGCACGGCGATAGAGTTGTTTGTCGGTCTCATCATCACGTGGGTCAACATATTGCAGAGTTAACCGATGTTCAACAGGTCCGGTCGTTACGTTACCCGTCCACTCCAGACCTTTTATCGTCGCAGATTTCACGTTGAAGTAGGTATTGTTGTTGTAATCGATCAGATTCTGAATTTTGTAACGGTAGGTCGACAAGCGCCAGTCAACCGGTCCCGTTAGCCCTTCCAGACCCGCTTCCCATTGCTTAGATTCTTCAGGTTTCAGATTAGGGTTTGAGGAAATACCAAAACGCTCGGCGCCAAATTGTTGACCAAGAGAAGGAGCAAGGAAGCCAGTACCATAAGAGAGCGTCACTTTGTAATCATCAACGAATTGCCAACCTGCAGCGGTTTGCCAGGTACCATGCCAGCCAAACTGCTCGTCATGATCTTCACGCCCGGAGGCTTCAAGAGTCACACTGTCAATCTGTTGCTGCCCAGTCAAGTAAAGGCCCGTCGTATCGCGCTTATACGTATCGGTCGTGAACATCATCTGCATATCCTGGCCGGAAGCGTTCAGTTTTTCTTGCTTCCAGTCCACTCCAGCACTTACCGCTCCATCTCCGACAACAACATTGTTTCCCCACTGAACGTAACGTTGTTCCATATCATCCAGGGTGTAGCCCGGAGCATAGCGGCCATTCAAGCTGCTGTAATTGTAATCTTTAATACGCTGATAATTAGCGACCAATTGCGAAGAGTAGATGCCCGAATTGAAGCGCAACCCGGTATCCCACGACTGAGTGTAGTTTTGATGCTCGTCATTACCGCCATCATAGCCCCAGTTGCCCTGGTCATAATCCGCATTGCTGGCATAGCCATATCCACGGAAGTAGCCATTAACATTGTCGTTAAACTTATGCTCGACTCCCCCCCAGAAGAGTTTGTTGCGGTAGCCATCACGATCGTGATCGCCGCTATAACCAGAGTTTGGCTGGACGTTAAAACCTTTTGTTGTCTGATACGCCCCGGCCACAGTCACCACCGTATCGTCAAAACGCTGACGCCAGGTACCATCATATTGCTGGTAACCATCTGTCCCCATTCCAGCATTGATCTGCGAATGCTCTTCGCCCGTCATGGTGATGATATTAACCACACCACCGATAGCGCCAGAACCATAAATTGCTGAGCGCGGCCCCCGGATATATTCAATACGCTGCACCAGCGAAACAGGGATTTGATCGATATCGGAATTGTTTGATATGCCGGGACGGGCGACAGGTATCCCATCTACCAGCACCAGAACGTGTCTGGATTCAGTCCCTCGAACATACAGAGAAGATCCCTGACCCAGGCCGCCATTTTGCGCCACATCAACACCAGGCAAGCGACGCATCACATCCAGAACATTTTTGGATTGCCAACGTTCGATATCTTCACGGGTGACGATATCGGTTGGTGCGAGCACGGTATTCACTGGTTGTTGAAAACGGTTTGCAGTAACGACCATGGTGTCTGGGTTAACATCTTGCGCCCACCCAGAAAATGCCGTGACGGAGAGCGCCGTCAGCAGCGAGGTTTTTTTAATCATTGTAAAGCATCCACAATATCATAAGGATGCCGCAGGCCCCATCGATAGTACGCGATGATGAAAACCAGATGCGACGTTAGCCGGCAGGTCTTCGGGCTTGGAAGATTATCCATGTATCAGATAAAAAGAGATGAAGACTTCCCACCTTCCGGCAGTGTCTGCTTACGCACTCATCCCATCTTTCCTTACCGCTGCGCGTCAGCCCCAGATTTACACTGGGTTCCCTTTTAACTCACAGGACCGGAGCACGGATGCTACATTCTGCTATAACCCATTGTCCAGGCTAGATATCACAAATCCGTAATCATCAATGACTGGACATCTGATGAGCAATCCCTACAATCCCCGCGTACTTTTATTATTCAGGATGCATCATGACCCCCGAACACCTTCCGACAGAACAGTATGACGCGCAGCTTGCCGAGAAAGTCGTCCGTTTGCAGAGTATGATGGCGCCGTTTTCTGACCTGACGCCGGAAGTGTTTCGCTCGCCGGTCAGTCACTACCGCATGCGCGCCGAATTTCGTTTATGGCACGAGGGTGATGACCTGTACCACATCATGTTTGATCAGCAGACCAAAAACCGCATTCGCGTCGACAGCTTTCCCGCCGCCAGCGAGTTGATCAACCAACTGATGACCGCCATGATTGACGGCGTTCGTGACAATCACACTCTACGCCACAAGCTGTTCCAGATTGATTACCTCACAACGATGAGCAATCAGGCGGTGGTAACGCTGCTGTACCATAAAAAACTGGATGATGCCTGGCGTAAAGACGCCGAAGCCCTACGGGATGCGTTACGCGCAAAAAATCTGAATGTGCATCTGATTGGCCGGGCGACGAAAACCAAAATTGAGCTGGACCAGGATTTCATTGACGAACGTCTGCCGGTTGCCGGGAAAGAGATGATCTACCGCCAGGTAGAGAATAGCTTTACCCAACCTAACGCAGCGATGAACATTCAAATGCTGGAATGGGCGCTGGATGCAACCAAAGGATCGACCGGCGACCTGCTTGAGCTGTACTGCGGTAATGGGAACTTTTCGTTAGCGCTGGCGCGCAATTTTGACCGTGTACTGGCGACGGAAATCGCCAAACCGTCAGTGGCGGCAGCGCAGTACAATATTGCCGCGAATCACATTGATAACGTACAAATTATTCGTATGGCTGCGGAAGAGTTTACCCAGGCGATGAACGGCGAGCGCGAATTTAACCGTCTGCAGGGCATTGACCTGAAGAGTTATCAGTGCGAAACCATTTTTGTCGATCCACCACGCAGCGGCCTGGACAGTGAAACCGAAAAAATGGTGCAGGCGTATCCGCGTATCCTCTACATCTCCTGTAACCCAGAGACGCTTTGCAAGAACCTGGAAACATTAAGCCAGACGCACAATGTGTCGCGCCTGGCGTTGTTCGATCAGTTCCCGTATACGCACCATATGGAGTGCGGAGTACTGCTGACAGCGAAGTAAAACAGGTTGCCGTTGTAGGCCCGATAAGCGTAGCGCCATCAGGCAATGTTGCCGGATGGCAGCATCAATGCCTTATCCGGCCTACTGCATTACTCTGGCAATTCTTGCTTACGATTGCGGACCTTAAAGCCAATCCAGAACACCAGGGCCACCGACAGTACCGCCGGGAAGAAGTTGGAGCCGATATCCGGATATTCCGCACGTACCACGGTACTGTAAAGCAACACACCCAGAATAAAACAGGCGGCGGCGAGGCCAGGCAGCCCCACAGGCATCGTGCGATTTTGATAGCGTTGATGCAGGCAATACACCGCCAGTACCAGCGCAATTAACGGGAAGACCGAAAATGGCACAATGGAGCTAAACAACGCCGCAAATGTACCATTGATCGACAAGCCAGCGACCAGCGCCAGCAATAGCGTACCTTTATCTTGACCTGACTGTTTCATTGCTCATCCTTCACGTTACTCGGAGTGATGTGACATTTTCTCTTGTTCACGGCGATACCAGTAATATGCCCCTTTCGCAATCATGCGCAGTTGCAATACCAGTCGCTCTTCTAATTGCCGACGCTGTTCTGCGCCAACATCCAATGCCTCCGCGCCCGCACTGAACACAATCGTCACCATGGCTTCGGCCTGAGCTTCAGTGAACGCACGCGGCATATGGTTTTCGAGTTCAAGATAGTCCGCAAGTTCCGCAATGAAATGTTGAATTTCACGCGCAACGGCCGCACGAAACGCGGCAGAGGTACCCGAACGTTCACGCAATAATAAACGGAAGGCGTTTGGATTGTTGCCGATGAATTCCATAAATGTGGAGACCGAGGTGCGGATCACACTACCGCCTTTGGCAATACGCTGACGCGCCTGACGCATCAACTGACGTAGCATTAAACCGCTTTCATCTACCATCGTCAGACCAAGCTCATCCACATCACGGAAATGGCGGTAAAACGAGGTTGGCGCAATGCCCGCTTCCCGCGCAACTTCGCGCAGGCTCAGACTGGCGAAACTTCGCTCAGCACTCAGTTGACTGAATGCAGCTTCTACCAGCGAACGCCGGGTTTTTTCTTTTTGTTGCGCTCTAACGCCCATCACGATGTCTGAATCCTTCCGTATGCCTTGTCTGGCACTATACCAGAGATTAAAAGTAACGGGTTTACACCGGATTGTGAATGATTGTTTACGCGCAGTTTGTGCTTCGACTTCGCAAAAAAGCACAACGATAATTGGGTTATCCCAGCAATAATGTTACTATCCTGTTGCTTTTATGTATAAGAACAGGTAAGCCTTACCATGCCACATTCCTACGATTACGATGCAATAGTAATAGGTTCAGGCCCCGGCGGCGAAGGCGCTGCAATGGGTCTGGTTAAGCTTGGCGCGCGCGTCGCCGTTATCGAGCGTTATCATAACGTTGGCGGCGGTTGTACTCACTGGGGCACCATCCCGTCTAAAGCGCTCCGTCACGCCGTCAGCCGTATCATCGAATTCAATCAGAACCCTCTTTACAGCGACCATTCCCGACTGCTTCGTTCTTCCTTTGCCGATATTCTCAACCATGCCGATAACGTAATAAATCAGCAAACTCGCATGCGGCAGGGTTTTTATGAGCGTAATCACTGCGAAATTCTGCAAGGTAACGCCCGTTTTGTTGACGAACACACGCTTGCACTGGAATGCCATGACGGTACGGTAGAAACGTTGACGGCCGAGAAATTTGTCATCGCCTGCGGTTCTCGTCCGTATCATCCTGGTGATGTCGACTTCTCGCATCCCCGAGTGTATGACAGCGATTCCATTCTCAGCCTGCAACATGAACCGCGCCACGTGCTGATCTATGGCGCAGGGGTTATTGGCTGTGAATATGCATCGATATTCCGGGGAATGGATGTCAAAGTCGACCTGATCAACACCCGCGATCGTCTGCTGGCATTCCTCGATCAGGAGATGTCCGACTCCCTCTCTTACCACTTCTGGAATAGCGGTGTCGTTATTCGCCACAATGAAGAATACGAGAAAATCGAAGGGTGTGACGATGGCGTGATCATGCACCTGAAATCCGGCAAAAAACTAAAAGCGGATTGCCTGTTGTACGCAAACGGGCGCACCGGTAACACGGATTCACTGGCGCTGGAAAATATTGGTCTGGAAACGGACAGCCGCGGTCAGTTGAAAGTCAACAGCATGTACCAAACGGCTTTACCGCACGTGTATGCTGTGGGCGATGTGATTGGCTACCCGAGCCTTGCATCCGCCGCTTACGATCAGGGCCGTATTGCAGCGCACGCGCTGGTCAAAGGTGAAGCTACCGCTCACCTCATCGAAGATATCCCCACCGGGATTTACACCATTCCGGAAATCAGTTCTGTCGGTAAAACCGAACAGCAGCTGACAGCGATGAAAGTGCCGTATGAAGTCGGACGTGCTCAGTTCAAACATCTGGCGCGGGCACAAATCGTTGGGATGAATGTCGGAACGCTGAAAATCCTGTTCCATCGTGAAACCAAAGAAATTCTGGGGATCCATTGCTTTGGTGAGCGTGCGGCAGAAATTATTCACATTGGCCAGGCGATCATGGAACAAAAAGGTGGCGGTAACACGATCGAGTACTTCGTTAACACCACCTTTAACTACCCGACCATGGCGGAAGCCTATCGGGTAGCAGCGTTAAATGGCTTAAACCGCCTGTTTTAACGCATTATCAAAATGGCCATCCATCGAACCACGGATGGCCTCCGCCAGCTGCTCATAACGACTGCGCAGCGGTGATCCTGGACGATAAACCAACCCAACCGTACGGCGTGGCTCAGGCTTAATACAGGGCAGATATACCACGCCATCACGCTTACGCTCCGGCGGAACCGCCAGCGCAGGCAACAGGGTAATCCCGCTTCCTGCCGCCACCATATTGCGCAATGTTTCCAGACTGGTCGCCCGGAAATGGGTATCTTCATCCGCGCCGGCTTCAAAACAGAATCCCATCGCCTGGTCGCGCAAACAGTGGCCATCTTCCAGCATCAGCAGCTTTTCACCCGCCAGGTCGGACATCGGCACGCGATCGCGGTTCGCCCACGGGTGATCTTCATAGATCGCCAGCATCATCGGTTCATCAAACAGCGGAACTTCGATAAACGCCTCGCTCTCCTTCACCAGCGCCAGAATAACGCAGTCGAGCTTGCCGCTATCCAGTTGCGCTAACAATTGATGTGTCTGCGCCTCATGCAAATACATTTCTAACTTCGGGAAGGTCTGATGCAGCATGGGAATAATATGCGGCAGCAAATAAGGGCCGACCGTTGGGATCAAACCAATATGTAGCGGCCCAGACATTGTCTCGCCTTGCTGGCTTGCCATCTCCTTGAGCACTTTGACCTCACGCAGCACGGTACGTGCCTGATCCACCAGCAGCAAACCTGCCTGAGTGAACAGAACTTTACGACTCGTACGCTCCAGTAGCATCACGCCCAGCTCATCTTCCAGCTTGCGGATCTGCCCGCTAAGCGTGGGCTGGCTAACGTGACAAGAGTCCGCCGCCCGCCGGAAGTGACGATGCTCGGCTAATGCCACCAGGTATTCAAGATCACGAATATTCATTATTCATCCTCCATCGCCACGATAGTCCATGGCGATAGGTAGCATAGCAACGAACGATTATCCCTATCAAGCTTTCTGACTAATAATACATCACAGAAACGGAGCGGTACCTCTTTAACCCCTTGAAGCCACTGCCCGTTCAGAGAGTTTCTCTCATACTCGACATAACGAAAGCCAACGTGAACTTTTGCGGACCCTGTGGTCCGCTTTTTTTTTGCATAAAAAAGCCCGGCGAACGCCAGGCTCGAATTTCCCTACAGGCAACAATCACCAGACCAGATCAAGCAAAGCTGCCATCCGGCATGCTGCATCAATCTGCCCGATGGCGCTACGCGTACCAGACCTATGCCAGGCGCGCTTTCGCATAGTCAATCGCCTGAGCAACCTGCTGCGGCGAAACACCGCCTTTTGCCGCCCGTTTATCCAGACAGGATTGCAGCGACAGGATGGGATACACATCCTCGCCAATCACCGCACTGAACTTCTGCAAATCCTTCAGCGACAACGCTTCCAGCGGCTTACCCTGACGAATCGCTTCGACCACCGTTTCGCCGACAATATGATGCGCTTCACGGAACGGTACGCCTTTGGCGACCAGATAATCCGCCAGTTCCGTCGCGTTGGCATAGCCCTGCTGCGCCGCTTCCTGGCAACGAGGACGTTTCACCTGAATGCCATCCAGCACCAGCGCCGCCATATGCAGACAATCCAGCCAGGTATCGAGCGCGTCGAACAGCCCCTCTTTGTCTTCCTGCATATCTTTGTTATACGCCAGCGGCAGACCTTTCAACGTCATCATCATGCCGGTCAGCGCGCCCTGCACACGACCGCATTTCCCGCGGATCAGCTCCAGTGCATCCGGGTTTTTCTTCTGCGGCATCAGAGAAGAACCGGAAGTCACACGATCGGAAAGCTCTACAAAGCCCGCTTCGCCGGTATTAAAGAAAATCAGATCTTCTGCGAAACGCGACAGGTGAACCATCCCAATAGACGCGTCGGACAGCAGTTCAAGGACATGGTCACGATCGGAAACGCTGTCCAGACTATTACGGGTAGCCGATGCGAACCCCAGCCAACCGGCCAGTTGTTCACGGTCAATCTCGTAAGCCGTACCCGCCAACGCGCCGCACCCTAACGGGCTGACGTCCAGACGCTTGAGCGCATCCTGCAGGCGACTCTCATCGCGGGCCAGCATTTCAACGTAAGCCAGACACCAGTGGGCGAACGTAACGGGCTGCGCACGTTGAAGATGGGTATAACCCGGCATCACTGCATCCTGGTTATTTTGCGCAGTTTCCACCAGCGCGCTTTGCAGTTGACGGTTAGCGCCCAGCAGCTCTGTGACGGTATCTTTGCACCACAGCTTCAGATCGGTCGCGACCTGATCGTTGCGGCTACGCCCGGTGTGCAGCTTTTTACCTAACTGACCGACCTTGTCGATAAGCTTGCCTTCTACCCAGCTATGAATATCTTCGGCATCACTTTTCAGGATCTGCTGCGGGTCCAGACGCACCTCTTCCAGCAGATTGTTCAGTGCTTCTTCCAGTTGTCGCTGTTCATCTGCGGTCAACACGCCAACGGTCACCAGCGCTTTGGACCAGGCCACAGAGCCGACGATATCCTGCTCCGCCAGGCGATAGTCGAAGCGCAAAGAGTCATTGAACTGTTTGAACCGTTGATCCGCAGCCTGTGTAAAACGCCCACCCCAAAGTGCCATAACATGTTTCCTTAACAATGATTTTTTTGCCCGGCGGCGCACGCTTACCGGGCCTACAAAGACAACATTGGCCCGATAAGGCACAACCGCCATCGGGCACATAAATACCTTACGCCAGAATACGCGTACCGATCGGCGTACCATTAAACAGCGCCGGAAGTTGCTCCGCGTGGCGCCAGGAGGCGATATCCACCGGACGCCCCAGCGTACGCGCCGCATCCAGAGCCGCATTCACCTTCACAATCATGCCATCCGTAATGATGCCCTGTTCAATCAGTTGTTCCGCTTTGTCGGCGGCCATCTCCGCAATACGCTGGCCTTTCCCGTCAAGAATTCCGCTCACATCAGAGAGCAGAATGAGATCTGCGCCGAGCGTTGCCGCCAGCGCTGTCGCCGCCTGATCGGCGTTGACGTTCATCAACTCGCCTTCTTCGGTTACGCCGATTGAGCTAACCACCGGCAGAAAACCACTTTCCAGCAAAGTGTTAATCAGCTTAGGCGAACCCGGCTGCGCCAGTCCAACATGGCCTAACGCTTCGTCGAGTTGAGTCACTTTTACGCTGTCACCATCGCCAAGATAAAGACCCACAGAGGCAATATGATGCTTCTTCGCCCATGCCAGCAGGGTTTTGTTTGCTGTCCCCGCCAGCGCGCCGGTAATAATGTCGATCTGATCAGCAGGCGTCACACGCAGGCCGTTTTTCTTTTTGACCGGCAGGTTGAGCCCTTTCATCAGCTCATCCACCACACAGCCGCCGCCATGCACAATGACCAGCGGACGCTGATGCGACTCACGATAGTTCACCAGCGCGGTAAACAGACGCTCCAGCGCCTCTCCACTATCCAGCAATACGCCGCCCAGCTTGATAATCAATGGATTCATCATTGCACCCTTAAATAAGAGACTGTGTTTCGGCGAAGCCAAAACGGATGTTAGCGCACTGCATGGCCTGCGCCGCTGCGCCTTTCAATAAGTTGTCTTCGGTTGCCACAACAATCAGGTGCTCGCCCTGTACTGCAAATCCGATATCGCAGAACGGTAATCCCACAACGTTCTTCAACGCCGGAACGCCTTTGTCATACAGGCGCACCAGCGGTTTATCGCCATACGCCTGCTGCAATACCTGCCCGACCTGAGCCTGCGTGACACCTGGTTTCAGGCGGCAGGTAATGGTTTCCAGGATACCCCGAGGGAAGTTCCCCAGATGCGGCGTGAAGATCACCTCAGTCCCCAGATGCGTTGCGATTTCCGGCTGATGGCGATGAGTAAACACACCGTACGGTTGCAGGCTCACTTCGCAGAAGCTGTTCGAGATTGCGGCCTTGCGCCCGGCACCACTCACGCCGCTGGTGGCGTTAATCACCGGCCACTGAGAGAGCTCCAGCAGATTGGCATCAATCAGCGGTTTCAACGACAACTGTGCTGCCGTGGGATAGCACCCCGGTACGGCAATCAGGTTTGCCTCTTTCAGTTTATCGGCGTTCCACTCAGCCAGACCGTACACCGCCTGCTCCAGCAGTTCAGGGTGCTGATGCGTAAAACCATAATATGTTTCGTAGAAGGCGCCATCATTAACACGGAACGCGCCGGAGAGGTCGAACACCACACAGCCTGCCGCCAGAAACTGCGGAGCCAGATCGTGGCTCACCTCATGGGCAGTGGCGAGGAATACCACATCCACCCCTGCGCTAAACTCGCTAATATCAGACATCGGTTGCAACGGCAGGTCGACAATGCCCTTTAACTGCGGATGTAAATCGGAGATTAATTTTCCTGCATCATTGCTTTGCGCTGAGACGGTCAAAGCGGTTATGGTCATATCAGGATGGCGATTTACATAGGTCACAAGCTCTGCGCCAGCATAACCACTGGCACCCACAATCAGCGTATTCAACATCGGGGCTGTTCACCTTCTTACGTCTATGTGATCGGGAAGACGGGAATCTTCCTCACCGGGTTAAGGTTTATCACCTCACCTTACACTTGGTGGGTTTTATTACGCTTAACGTTATTGTATTTTTATTCACAAATACTGCATGAATATTGATACTATCATGACCTAAGGTGTGTCAACAATGAAAAAAGATTTACCGCCATTTATCGAGATTTACCGCGCTCTGATTGCCACACCATCGATTAGCGCAACCGAAGAAGCGCTGGATCAAAGCAATGCGTCTTTAATCACTCTGCTGGCTGAATGGTTTAAGGATTTGGGCTTTCGGGTTGACGTTCAGCCCGTCCCCGGAACCCGTCATAAATTCAATATGCTGGCAAGCATCGGACAAGGTGCCGGTGGCCTGTTGCTGGCAGGGCATACCGACACAGTCCCGTTTGATGATGGACGCTGGACGCGCGACCCTTTCACGCTGACCGAACACGACAATAAGCTCTACGGCCTGGGCACGGCTGACATGAAAGGTTTCTTCGCGTTTATTCTCGACGCTCTACGCGACGTAGAGGTGAAAACGCTGAAGAAACCGCTCTACATCCTGGCGACCGCCGATGAAGAAACCAGCATGGCGGGCGCACGCTATTTCGCAGAGACTTCCTCTCTGCGCCCGGACTGCGCGATTATTGGCGAACCAACATCGCTGCAACCGGTACGCGCCCACAAAGGCCATATTTCAAACGCGATACGTATTCTGGGTCAGTCGGGGCACTCCAGCGATCCGGAACGTGGCGTGAACGCAATTGAACTGATGCATGACGCGATTGGCCGCATCATGCAACTGCGTGACGATCTGAAAGAACGTTATCACTATGACGCGTTTACCGTCCCGTATCCGACACTAAATCTGGGTCATATTCATGGCGGCGATGCGGCAAACCGCATCTGCGCATGCTGTGAATTGCATATGGATATCCGCCCACTGCCGGGCATGACGCTGAATGATCTTAACGGCCTGCTCAATGATGCTCTGGCACCGGTGAGTGAACGCTGGCCGGGTCGCCTGACAGTATCAGAATTGCACCCGCCAATCCCAGGCTATGAGTGTCCGCCCAATCATCAACTGGTCGAGGTGGTCGAGAAATTACTGGGGACGCAAACGGACGTGGTGAACTACTGCACTGAAGCGCCGTTTATTCAGACACTATGCCCAACGCTGGTGCTCGGACCGGGTTCCATTAACCAGGCTCACCAGCCGGATGAGTATCTGGAAACACGCTTCATTAAGCCAACCCGTGAATTGATAACTCAAGTGGTACATCACTTCTGCTGGCATTAACAATCCCTCGCCTCGCCCATCTGAATGGAATAAGCGAGGCGATTTTTTTACATTTTCATTAGCAATGCTTATCTGCTCCTTGCTGAATTAAATAACGTAAATTGCCGCCATTTTTTCGTTTGCTGAACCGATTTCGCCGCAATTGACGTCACGTCTTTTACGTGGCTTTATAAAAGACGACGAAGAACAATGTCCAAAAAAATTCCATATTGCAGCAAGGCCGCGTACCAGCACATCTCAGGGAACTGACATAAGCCAGTGACCCAGAGGGTTGAGCGCAGCCAGTACCGCTGCGGCGTGAAAGATACAGGGCAATCAAATTAAAGATGGGGTGTCTGGGGTCATATGAACGAACAATATTCCGCGTTGCGTAGTAATGTCAGTATGCTCGGCAAAGTGCTGGGAGAAACCATCAAAGATGCGTTGGGAGAGAGCATTCTTGATCGCGTAGAAACAATCCGTAAGCTGTCGAAATCTTCTCGTGCTGGCAATGAAGCCGACCGCCAGGCGTTGCTTACCACGCTACAGAATCTGTCCAACGACGAGCTTTTACCGGTTGCCCGTGCGTTCAGTCAGTTTCTGAATCTGGCCAATACCGCTGAGCAATACCACAGTATTTCGCCGCATGGCGAAGCTGCCAGCAACCCGGAAGTGATTGCCCGCACCCTGCGTAAACTGAAAAACCAACCCAATCTCGATGACGCCACCATCAAAAAAGCGGTGGAGTCCTTGTCCCTGGAACTGGTGCTCACTGCACACCCGACAGAGATCACTCGCCGCACGCTGATTCATAAAATGGGCGAAGTCAACGCCTGCCTGAAGCAGCTTGATAACAAAGACATCGTCGATTACGAACGTCATCAACTGATGCGCCGTTTGCGTCAGTTGATCGCCCAGTCGTGGCATACTGATGAGATCCGCAAGTTACGCCCCAGCCCGGTGGATGAAGCTAAATGGGGCTTTGCCGTGGTAGAAAATAGTCTGTGGCAGGGCGTACCGAACTACCTGCGTGAGCTGAACGAACAGCTCGAAGAGAATCTGGGTTACACACTGCCGGTTGATTTCGTTCCTGTCCGTTTCACCTCGTGGATGGGCGGTGACCGTGACGGCAACCCAAACGTAACGGCAGACATTACCCGCCATGTGATGCTGTTAAGCCGCTGGAAAGCCACTGACCTTTTCCTGAAAGATATTCAATTTTTAATTTCCGAACTTTCCATGGTCGATGCAACACCTGAGCTCCTGGCTCTGGTGGGCGAAGAAGGCGCGTCAGAACCTTACCGCTATTTGATGAAAAATCTGCGTTCGCGCCTGATGGCGACCCAGGCCTGGCTGGAAGCTCGCCTGAAAGGAGAGAAACAGCCAAAACCTGCGGGCTTACTAACGCAAAACGAACAACTATGGGAACCGCTGTACGCCTGTTATCAGTCACTTCAGGCATGTGGCATGGGCATCATCGCCAACGGTGAACTGCTCGATACCCTTCGCCGCGTGAAATGCTTTGGCGTACCGCTGGTTCGCATTGATATCCGTCAGGAGAGCACCCGCCATTCTGAAGCGCTGGGCGAGCTGACCCGTTACCTGGGGCTTGGCGACTATGAGAACTGGTCTGAGGCCGACAAGCAGGCTTTCCTGATCCGCGAACTTAACTCCAAACGTCCGCTGCTGCCGCGTAACTGGGAGCCGAGCAATGAAACCCGCGAAGTGCTGGATACCTGCCAGGTCATCGCTGAAGCGCCGCTCGGTTCCATTGCCGCTTACGTCATATCGATGGCAAAAACACCGTCTGACGTACTGGCCGTTCATCTGCTGTTGAAAGAAGCCGGCATTGGCTTTGCCATGCCTGTCGCGCCACTGTTCGAAACGCTGGATGACCTGAACAATGCCGATAGCGTGATGACGCAACTGTTGAATATCGACTGGTATCGCGGGTTTATCCAGGGCAAGCAGATGGTCATGATTGGCTACTCTGACTCCGCGAAGGATGCCGGTGTGATGGCCGCGTCCTGGGCGCAGTATCAGGCGCAGGACGCGCTGATCAAAACCTGTGAAAAAGCGGGTATTGAACTGACGCTGTTCCATGGGCGTGGCGGCTCCATCGGTCGCGGCGGCGCCCCGGCTCATGCCGCGCTCCTCTCCCAACCGCCAGGCAGTCTGAAAGGTGGACTGCGCGTCACCGAGCAAGGTGAGATGATCCGCTTCAAATACGGTTTGCCGGAAGTGACCATCAGCAGTTTGTCTTTGTACACCAGCGCGATTCTGGAGGCTAACCTATTGCCGCCGCCGGAACCGAAAGAAGACTGGCGCCATATTATGGATGAGCTGTCCGTCACCTCTTGCGATCTGTATCGCGGGTACGTACGTGAAAATAAAGACTTTGTGCCGTATTTCCGCTCCGCAACGCCAGAACAGGAACTGGCTAAGTTGCCGCTTGGCTCGCGCCCGGCAAAACGTCGACCCACCGGTGGCGTTGAATCACTGCGCGCCATTCCGTGGATCTTTGCCTGGACGCAAAACCGTCTGATGCTTCCGGCCTGGTTAGGTGCAGGCACCGCGCTGCAAAAAGTGGTCGAAGATGGCAAGCAGAGCGAACTGGAAACCATGTGTCGTGACTGGCCGTTCTTCTCCACGCGACTTGCAATGCTGGAAATGGTGTTCTCAAAAGCAGACCTGTGGCTGGCAGAATATTACGACCAGCGTCTGGTTAAAAAAGAGCTGTGGCCGCTGGGTGCAGAATTGCGCCATCTGCAGGAAGAGGACATCAAGGTGGTGCTGGCGATCGCCAACGACGCCCACTTGATGGCGGATTTGCCGTGGATTGCCGAGTCTATCCAGTTAAGAAACGTCTACACTGACCCGCTGAACGTCCTGCAGGCAGAGTTGTTACACCGCTCGCGCCTGGCGGAAGAACTGGGTAATGAACCTGATCCGCGCGTTGAACAAGCGCTGATGGTCACCATCGCTGGCGTGGCAGCCGGCATGCGCAATACCGGTTAATTTCCCTTCTGTAACCCGCCCTGTGACATTGTCCGGGGCGGACGCTAAAAACTGCTGTTATAGTGTCTGCTGATCCAACCTATTTTTGTCTGCATTTCATTCACTGTGTGAGTATTTATTATTCATCTTGATGGTTCAGATTTCCTTAAGGTTTAGGTGCTACGTTTGGCGCCACTATTAAAGACAGGCTCACTATATGCAATCCTTAAATATCCAGCCTACGCCAGCATTCAGTTGGAAAGCTCTGGGCTGGGCACTCCTCTATTTCTGTTTTTTCTCATCGTTACTGCAATTTATTATCTGTTTTACGGAGTTTAGCGGCACAAATGGGCTGCGTGACTCGTTGCTTTACAGCTCGCTCTGGTTGATCCCGATTTTGCTGTTTCCCAGCCGAACGCGTGTTATTGCCGCAGTGGTGGGTATCGTACTGTGGGCAACATCACTGGCAACACTCTGCTATTACACCATTTACGGGCAGGAGTTTTCGCAAAGCGTCCTGTTTGTGATGTTTGAAACCAATGCCAACGAAGCCAGCGAGTATCTGAGTCAGTATTTCAGTCTAAAAATCATTGTCATTGCATTGGCATACACTGCCGTAGCGGTGCTGCTATGGACACGTCTTCGCCCCATTTATATTCCAGGGCGCTGGCGTTGGTACGTCTCATTTGCCCTGCTGTACGGCCTTTTTCTGAACCCGTTCGTGGTCAAGTCAGCAGTAAAAGGCGCACCGTATGAAAAAACGTTAAACATCCTCTACACACGCATGGAGCCTGCTGCCCCGTGGCAATTTGTTATTGGCTATGTTGAGTATCAGCGCCAGTTGACCTCGCTAAACAATCTGTTGAACCAGAACCACGCGCTACCGCCGCTGGCAAACTTTAAAGACAATTCCGGCGATGCTCCGCGCACACTTGTCCTGGTGATTGGCGAATCCACCCAACGTGGGCGCATGAGTTTGTACGGCTATCCGCGTGAAACCACGCCGGAACTGGATGCCCTGCGCGACGCAGACCCTAAGTTGACCGTCTTCAATAACGTAGTGACATCACGGCCATACACGATTGAGATCTTGCAGCAGGCGCTGACCTTCGCCAATGAAATGGAGCCGGATCTGTATCTGTCGAAGCCGTCACTGATGAACATGATGAAACAGGCGGGCTATAAGACCTTCTGGATCACCAACCAACAGACGATGACCGCTCGTAACACCATGCTGACCGTGTTCTCAAAACAGACCGACGAGCAGTACTACATGAACCAGCAACGCACGCAAAGTGCGCGTGAGTATGACACCAACGTACTCACACCGTTTAAAGACGTGTTAGCAGACCCGGCACCGAAGAAATTCATTATCGTTCACCTGCTGGGTACGCACATTAAGTACAAATTCCGCTACCCGGAAAACCAGGGCAAGTTTGATGGTAAGACCGACAACGTCCCTGCGGGGCTGAGCGACGACGAGCTGGAGTCGTATAACGATTACGACAACGCCAATCTGTACAACGATCATGTGGTTGCCAGTCTGATCAAAGACTACAAAGCCACCGATCCGAACGGCTTCCTGCTCTACTTCTCCGATCACGGCGAAGAGGTGTACGACACGCCACCGCATAAAACACAGGGGCGCAACGAAGAAAAGCCAACGCGCCATATGTATACCGTCCCCTTCCTGTTATGGACGTCGGAAACATGGCAGGCTGCGCATCCGCGTGATTTCTCACAAGATGTTAACCGTAAGTACAGCAGCTCTGAGTTTATCCACACCTGGTCTGACTTAGCAGGATTAACCTACGACGGGTATGACCCAACGCGTTCCCTCACCAGCCCGCAGTTTAAAGAAATGACGCGCTGGATTGGCAATCCCTACAAGAAAAACGCGCTGTTAGATTACGACACCCTACCGTATGGGGATCAGGTCGCAAATCAGTAACCGACGTCATCGTTCGATTGAAGGTCACTCTTTTTAGAGTGGCCTTTTTTTATGATGCCAGTTAATGTTGCCCTGTCAGCGCCAGGTAAGGGATCAGCATGTATCACGACGTCAGCCACCTTCTTTCTCGTCTCATAAATGGCCCAATGGCGCTACGTCAGATTTATTTCGCCACAGCCAATGGTCCGATCCCCGATCTGGCTTACCGGGTTGATTTTCCGCGTCTGGAAATTGTGCTGGAAGGTGAGTTCGTCGATGCAGGGATCTCCGGGATTCCTGCCACACTGACACCCTGCGACGTTCTATACGTCCCTGCGGGCGGCTGGAACTTCCCACAATGGAATACACCCGTCACCACGCTCAGTATTCTGTTTGGTAAACAGCAGTTAGGTTTCAGCGTCGTTCACTGGGACGGGAAGCAATACCAAAATCTGGCTAAACAGAATGTGGCACGCCGTGGCCCCCGCATTGGCTCTTTCTTGCTGCAAACACTGAATGAAATGCAAATGCAGCCGCAGGAACAGCAGACCGCCAGACTGATCGTGGCCAGCCTGCTGAGCCATTGCCGAGACCTGCTCGGCAGTCAGATCCAAACCGCATCACGAAGCCACGCGCTGTTCGACGCTATTCGCGACTATATTGATGAACACTACGCCACGCCGCTCACCCGTGAATCGGTCGCCCAGGCCTTCTACATTTCGCCAAACTACCTCTCACACCTGTTTCAAAAAACCGGCGCCATCGGCTTTAACGAATACCTGAACCACACACGGCTGGAGCATGCAAAGACGCTACTTAAAGGTTACGATCTCAAAGTCAAAGACGTGGCCCGCACCTGCGGGTTTGTCGACAGCAACTATTTCTGCCGCCTGTTTCGTAAAAATACGGATCGTTCACCGTCAGAGTATCGTCGGCAATACCACAGCCAGCTCACCGGGAAGGACGTTACTCCAGAATGATGTGGGTATGTTGCGGTGCAGTGAGCAGTTTTCGCGCCGCACTCATCACGCGCTGCGGCTCGCGAAGAAAGGCATTAATGCCTGACTGAACATAACGGCAGTGACTAAAACGTTCTATCCCCGCCAGTTCGATATCGGTAATCAGCAGCACGACGTCAGCCCGGCTAATCTCCGCTTCCGTTAAACGATTTTCTGTCCCGAGGGCGCCCTGGGTTTCAATCTTGATATGCCACTTTTCCTGCTGACAGAGCTTCTCCAGACGTTCGGCGGCCATATAAGTATGCGCCACGCCACTCACACACGCGGTCACGGCAACCAGATATCGAGCAGTTGAAACAGCCATATTAACCTCCCACGGTGACCTGAAATCCGGCGCATTCTGCCATTTCACGTAGTGCTGCCACTTCCTGCTCCGACGGTATGGCAATATTTTTCATCGTCCACGGCAGTTCAAGCAGACGGTACTTTGGTTCGCCATACTGATGAAACGGTAGCAGGTGAACCTGGGTTATACCTAATGATAATAATAGGGTCAGCACACGCTGCACGTTGTCTGCATCCAGCGTATATCCGGGGATCAGCGGCAGCCGAGGGATCACAGAAACCCCCTCTTCCACCAGCAGGCGAAGGTTATCCAGTACCCGCGGCAGATTCATTTTTAAGACGTCATGCGCCAGTACGGGGTCCATGATTTTGAGATCAAACAAGACTTCGTCACACTCTTTTGCCAACGGCAGCAATCGGCTGCCCGGCGCGTCCCCCGCGGTTTCAATTGCACAGGAGACGCCCCAGCGGCGTAGACGCTGCAAAAACCGTGTCGCAAAAGGCGCCTGCATCAACACTTCGCCGCCGGATAAAGTGACGCCGCCACCCGAGGTACGAAAGAAGACGTCATCTTTCATCACCTCACGCTCCAGCGCCTCCAGCGTGATATCGCGACCGATTCGTTCAAAAGCGCCGGAAGGGCACTCATCGGCATCACGTAAGCAAGGCTCGCAGCGCAGGCATTTACTTTCTCTTCGCACCGTTTCGATTCGGGGAGAGAGGGATTCCGGGTTCGCACACCACGGGCAGGTATGTGGGCAGCCTTTAAAAAAGACCACCGTGCGAATTCCCTGCCCGTCATTCAACGAGTAGCGCTGAATGTTGAAAATACGCGCGACATCCTCACTGTACGGCTCAACAACCTCACAGCTGATGCGCGGTGCGGCGAATGATGTCATCCTGGATCTCCTTCGACAGCTCGACAAAGAAGGCGCTGTAACCCGCCACTCGCACCACCAGTCCTGCGAAGTCCTGCGGTCGTTGCTGTGCTTCCCGCAAGGTTTCTGCATTCACAACGTTAAACTGGATATGTTGCAGTTTGAGCTGGGTAAACGCCCGCAGGAAGTCGGACAGTTTGCGCAGCCCTGCCTCACCTTCCAGTGTTGCCGGTGTAAATTTCACGTTCAACAGCGTGCCGTTCGACAGCAGAGTATTATCCAGCTTACTGACCGATTTCAGCACCGCCGTTGGCCCCTGCATATCCTGGCCAAGCATCGGTGACAGCCCGCCATCCGCCAGTTGTTCTCCGGTAAAGCGGCCGTCCGGCGTTGCGCCAACCACAGAACCCAGCGGTACGTGAGCCGAAACGGTGTACGATCCCGGCGTAAATTGCCCCCCACGCGGGTTCTGGTATTTTTCGACCTCTTTACAGTAATGACGCAGCAGTTCAGCGCTGATGTTATCCACATCATCAATATCGTTGCCGTATTTTTCGAAGCGGTTAACCAGTCTGGCGCGAACCTTTTCGCCTTCCGGCGTCGCGAAATTGCCTTTCAATACCGACAACAGCGCATCAAAACTTAAGCGTTGTTGTTCAAAGACCAGTCCATTGAGCGCATGCAGGGAGTCGCTCAGGTTGGCAATACCAATCCCCTGTACGCCGGAGAAGTTATAACGTGCGCCCCCATCGGTAATATCACGTCCCTTTTCAAGACAGTCGCTGATAAACGAAGAGAGCAGCGGCACTGGCGCCCAGTCGCGATGACCGATATCGCAAATATTGCTGCCTTCAACCATCAATGTGATGTAGTGGCTGATTTTGGCGCGTATGTGCGCCAGCAGACCTTCATACGTCAGCGTATTATTGCCTTCGTTCTCATACAGACTGATTTCCATGACTTTCAGCAAGTTGAACATCGCAATGTCGTGCAGACCATACGTTCTGCCGGGGATCGACAGTTCCACACACCCCACCACGGCATAATCACGTGCATCTTCCAGAGAGACGCCGCGATTCAGGAAAGCGGGAACCACCACCTCGTCATTAAAGATTTGCGGAATGCCGGTGCCAAGGCGAATCGTCTCCGCTGTTTTCATCAAAAAGGGGGTATCGATCAACGCGTTAGTCCGTACACCGAGGTTAGGTTGCGGTAGTTGCACGCTCTGATACGCATCAAGACAGAGGAAAGAGAGCATGTTGACGGCGCTGCGCCCGTTCTCCGTTAGCCCGCCGAGCAGCGCGGTGTATCCTGTCGGGAATCCGGCGAAATAGCGTGCACTGCTGGTAGAACGCAACAGCACAATGTCATTGCACTTTACCCACAGCGATTCGAGAAGCTCTTTTAAGAACGCCGGAGACTCGCCCTGGGTGAGCGACGCCTGGTAAAATGGCAGCATATACTGGTCAAAACGCCCCAGAGAAAGTGAGCTGGCGTTCGACTCATACTGCAAAATGATGTTCATGTACCAGAACAGCTGGCAAGCCTGCCAGAAGGTTTGCGGCTTATGCCAGGCGTTGTGGCGAGAGTTGTCGGCGATCATCCGCAGTTCCTCGCGACGATGCGCATCCGGGCACTGCTTCGCCATCTCCTCCGCCAGTACCGCATAACGCAGAATATGCTGTTGAGACGCCTCAAGCAGCAGCAACGCCGCCTGGTAAAAAGGGTTTTCCGGCTGTTGCTGACAGTGTTGTTGCATCTGCGCCACCAGCGCCCCCAGACCGTTCTCCAGCAGGCGAGGATAATCAATAATGATGTGTCCTTGCCCTTTATCCGTTTGGTTGATGCTAAAAATCTGTGTGCTGACGGCGGCCTTCACGTCATCCGTCATCTGGGCGTTGATGAAGTCCTTCATTGACCTTTTTTCCCAATACGGGAATAACACGTCACGGTAGAGTCGCTTATCCTCTTCGCTGATATCGAACCGATCCTGTGGGCGCGTCGGGAACTGATCTAGCTCTTTCAGCAGCCAGTAAGGATCCATTTCCGGCGACATAATGCCCGCGCGCGGCTTCACGGTGCGGTTTCCGGCAATCAGTTCTTCATCACGAATCGAAATTTCAACATGTTCAAGGATATACGCAGTGGCTTTGGCACGGCGCAGGATGACATGCTGCCCCTCTGTTTGCTGATGGCTAAGGGTATAGAGCTGCGCGCGCTCGAGCGAAATTTCGCGATTCTGCTGAAACAAAGCCGCTTTCAGGCGCTGGATACGATTCGTCATGAGGAACTCCTGTGGAAAAGCAAACCCGCCCTTACGGGCGGGAAAGGGACTACGCGGTCTGCGACAAATGCGCATCAATCTTGTTCATGATGGCATCCGCACGTTTAACCGCATCGCTGATGTTGACGCGCACAATGGTTTTACCCGCAAAGCGCTCTTCAAACTTGATGCCAATGTCTTTGGTCAGGATCACCATGTCGGCGTCCGCCACATCGGCGGCAGTCAGTTCGTTTTCCAGTCCAATCGAGCCTTGCGTCTCAACCTTCACATCCCAGCCCTTCGCTTTTGCGGCGCTCTCCAGGGCTTCCGCTGCCATGTAGGTGTGAGCCACACCAGAAGGACATGCCGTTACTGCGATAATTTTTGTCATGGCTTATTCCTCACTTAATTTATTTCGAAATCTAAATCCAGGTCGTCTTCTTTCTCGTCAACCTGAGACACATTCTTACGTGCCAGACTTTTCAGCACATTCACGCAGACCGCCGTCACCACGGCCCCAACTGCCACTGCCGCGACGTAACCGAGTTTGCCTTCAACGACGGGCAGCACAATCAGCCCACCCCAACCGGCATAACACTGAGCGCCAAACAGCGCCGCTGTAACAGCCCCACACGCCGAGCCCAGCATAATGGACGGGATCACACGCAGCGGGTCTGCCGCGGCAAAAGGAATGGCCCCTTCCGTCACCCCAACGCAGCCCATCACCAGCGCGGCTTTACCCGCTTCACGCTCTTCAGAAGAGAAGTTTTTACGACCAATCAGCGTCGCCAGACCTAACCCCAGCGGCGGAACACAGATACCGACCGCGGCAATCGCCACCACGGTGTACACCCCTTGCGCAACGCAAATCAGCATAAAGGCATAAGCGACTTTGTTAATTGGCCCGCCCATATCAAAGGCCAGCATTAATCCCATGATGACCGCGAGTAAAATGATGCTTCCCTGTTGCATGCCTTGCAGCCATTGCGTCAGGCCGCCAGTCAACGCGCCGACCGGTTCACCCAGCCCCCACATCATGATGCCAGCGGTAATAAACGTACCGACGATAGGAATAACAAAGATGGGCATCACCGAGCGCAGCACTTTGTGCACCGGGAGTTTCTTCAGATAGTGGACGACGATACCGCCAATAATCCCGGCAATCAGCGCGCCAAAGAATCCGGCACCGAAACTGTTGCCGACCCAGGCGCCGATGGCGCATGGCGCCAGCGCGGCACGTTCAGCGATGGAGTAACCGATATAAGCAGCCAGAAAAGGCACCATCAGGGTCAAACCCGCCACACCGATATCGAACAGTTTTTTCAGATTCGGATCGGTTGCAACATCGGGTACGGCCCCTTTGCCATACAGCATGACGGAAACGGCCAGTAAAATACCGCCCGCCACCACGAAGGGGATCATGTGCGAGACGCCAGTCATCAAATGCTGACGGGTATTTTTGAGGATCTGCACCAACTCTTTCATAAGTCGCTCCCGGGCTACAAAAGCCCATATCCATAGTGTTGTTGTGGCAAACAATAGGCAATCCAGAGGGGAGCAGACAGTGGATAAAAAGGCCATTTACTGGATTTTTGTAATGTCAGTACAAAAATGAGATCCGCTTCATAACTTGCAGAATCTGAAAAAATAGCCACTCTGAGTCATCCTGTGAAGCACATCGCACTTTGCTGCTTATATTACATTTGTCCAGCTTTTGGCAGATTTGTCACATGGCGAGACGCCGCGCTGCCCTTTTATCCTGTCAACAGAAAACCGTTATGGGAGAGAGGCTATGGCCCTGATTGTGGAATTTACCTGTGAACTGCCCAATGGCGTACATGCACGCCCGGCCAGCCATGTTGAAACGCTGTGCAATACCTTTACCTCGCAGATCGAATGGCACAATTTACGCACCGATCGTAAAGGCAATGCCAAAAGTGCGCTGGCGCTGATCGGCACCGACACACTGGCAGGCGATCGCTGCCAGATTCTGATCGCCGGCGCGGATGAACACACCGCGCATCAAACGCTGAGTCAGTGGCTGCGTGATGAATTTCCGCACTGCGACGCGCCGCTGGTGGAGGTGAAAAACAACGAACTGGAGCCGCTTCCGGCCTCGCTCACCCGACTCAACCCACGGCTTTTTCGCGCACGCGCCGTCTGCAACGGCAGCGCGGGAGGCATTCTGACGCGCCTCTCCTCATTGGATCTCAACGCGCTCGATAATCTTCCCGCTGCTCACAATGTGGAAACCGAACAGTCCGCACTGGATAACGGTTTGACGTTGCTGATGAAGAATATTGAA
The DNA here is from genome assembly GCF_010231475.1 of Citrobacter sp. NCU1. Lineage (GTDB taxonomy): Bacteria > Pseudomonadota > Gammaproteobacteria > Enterobacterales > Enterobacteriaceae > Citrobacter_D. The sequence continues at coordinate 24,422 of NZ_NRDO01000019.1, forward strand.
TTCCGCTTGCTCGACAGCGACGGCGCCACAAGCGCCATCCTGGAAGCCCACCGCTCACTGGCAGGGGATGCGTCCTTACGTCAGCATTTACTGGCGGGCGTTTCACGTGGATTAAGCTGTGCGGAAGCGATTGTTGAAAGCGCCCGCCATTTTTGTGACGAATTTGCCCGTTCCAGCAGCAGCTATCTGCAGGAGCGTGCGCTGGATGTACGCGACGTCTGCTTCCAGTTGCTGCAACAAATTTATGGTGAACAGCGTTTTCCTGCGCCCGGTAAGCTCACGCAGCCAACCCTCTGCATGGCCGATGAACTCACGCCAAGCCAGTTCCTTGAGCTGGACAAAACATTCCTCAAGGGTCTGCTGTTAAAAAGCGGCGGCACCACATCGCATACTGTCATTCTGGCCCGTTCATTCAATATCCCCACGTTAGTTGGCGTGGACATTGAGACCTTAACGCCCTGGCTCCAGCAAACCGTTTATATTGATGGCAATGCCGGCGCTGTGGTGGTCGCGCCAGATGAAGCCGTGGCTCGTTATTACCAACAAGAAGCCCGCGTGCAGGAAGCCCTGTACGAACAGCAACGCATCTGGCTTACCCAGCAAGCCCGCACTGCTGACGGTATCCGTATGGAAGTGGCGGCCAACATCGCCCATTCGGTAGAAGCACACGCCGCATTTAGCAACGGCGCGGAAGCGGTCGGCCTGTTTCGTACCGAAATGCTGTATATGGACAGAACCAGCGCCCCCGGCGAGAACGAGCTGTACAACATTTTTTGCCAGGCGCTGGAGTCCGCAAACGGCCGCAGCATCATTGTGCGCACGATGGATATCGGTGGTGATAAGCCCGTTGATTATCTGAATATTCCGGCCGAAGCCAACCCTTTCCTCGGCTATCGCGCGGTACGAATTTATGAAGAATATGTGGCGCTATTCACCACACAATTACGGGCGATCCTGCGCGCGTCAGCGCACGGTAATCTGAAAATTATGATCCCGATGATCTCCTCAATGGAAGAGATCCTGTGGGTCAAAGAGAAGCTGGCGGAAGCCAAACAACAGTTACGCAATGAGCACACGCCTTTTGACGAGAAGATCCAGTTTGGCATTATGCTGGAAGTGCCATCGGTGATGTTCATTATCGACCAGTGCTGCGAAGAGATTGATTTCTTTAGCATTGGCAGTAATGACCTGACGCAATACCTGCTGGCCGTCGACCGGGACAACACGAAAGTCACTCGCCACTACAACAGCCTCAACCCGGCGTTCCTGCGTGCGCTGGATTACGCAGTGCAAGCCGTACATCGCCAGGGCAAATGGATTGGTTTGTGTGGAGAGCTAGGGGCAAAAGGCTCGATCCTGCCGTTACTGGTTGGCCTGGGTCTGGACGAAATCAGCATGAGCGCGCCTTCCATTCCTGCCGCCAAAGCGCGTATGTCGCAACTCGACAGCCGCGCCTGCCGCCAGTTACTGAATCAGGCAATGGCCTGTCGAACCTCACTGGAGGTCGAACACCTGCTGGCGCAGTTCCGAATGACGCAGCAGGATGCCCCGCTGGTCAGCGCGCAATGCATCACCCTCGACAGCGACTGGCGCAGCAAAGAAGAGGTGATCAAAGGGATGACTGACAATCTGCTGCTGGCGGGCCGTTGTCGCTATCCACGTAAACTCGAAGCCGATCTGTGGGCGCGTGAAGCCGTATTTTCTACCGGACTGGGCTTCAACTTCGCCATTCCGCATAGCAAATCGGAACATATCGAGCAGTCGACGATAAGCGTTGCACGCCTGAAAGAGCCGGTTCGCTGGGGCGATGAAGACGCGCAATTCATCATCATGCTAACACTCAACAAACACGCCGCTGGCGACCAGCATATGCGCATCTTCTCGCGCCTGGCGCGCCGCATCATGCACGAGGAATTCCGCCTCGCGCTGGTTAACGCAGCCTCTGCCGAGGCGATAGCCAGCCTGCTGCAACACGAACTGGAACTGTAAAAGGAAACATTATGGAACTGTATCTGGATACCGCCAACGTGGCGGAAGTTAAACGTCTGGCGCGTCTCTTTCCTATCGCTGGGGTGACAACGAACCCCAGCATCGTGGCAGCAAGCAAAGAGTCTATCTGGGATGTGCTGCCCCGGTTGCAAAAAGCCATTGGCGAAGAAGGGACGTTGTTTGCCCAGACGATGAGCCGTGACGCGCAAGGCATGGTGGAAGAGGCCAAACGCCTGAGCGAGGCGGTTCCGGGGATCGTGGTGAAAATCCCGGTCACTTCCGAAGGGTTAGCCGCCATAAAACAGCTGAAAAAAGAAGGCATCACGACGCTGGGCACTGCGGTGTACAGCGCAGCGCAAGGGCTACTTGCCGCGCTGGCTGGCGCGAAATATATCGCACCTTATGTGAACCGCATTGATGCTCAGGGTGGTGATGGGATTCGTACGGTACAGGAACTGCAAACCTTGCTGGAACTTCACGCGCCGGAAAGCATGGTGCTCGCCGCCAGCTTCAAAACCCCGCGCCAGGCGCTGGATTGCCTGTTGGCAGGATGTGAAGCAATCACCCTGCCTTTAGATGTAGCGCAACAAATGCTGAACACCCCTGCGGTAGAGTCGGCGATAGAGAAGTTTGAGCAGGACTGGAAAAACGCATTTGGAAGCATTCATTTTTAGGCTAAATAATTCATGCGGCAGAAAGGCGGCGACGCAGCGAATCCCCAGGAGCTTACATCAGTAAGTGACTGGGGTGAGTGACAAATCTGTCAGGAACAGATTTGAACGTCGCGGAGCGACGGCCCATAAGGGCGAGTCTCATGGATGAGACGAGTAACTCAAAAGCCAACGCATCTGCAGCCTGAATTATGACGGATAAAAGAGGAAATAGAGTATGGATCGCATTATTCAATCTCCAGGTAAATACATCCAGGGCGCTGATGTCATCACCCGCCTTGGCGACTACCTCAAACCCATGGCAGAACGCTGGCTGGTTGTCGGCGACAAATTTGTCTTAGGCTTTGCCCAGACCGCCCTGGAAAAAAGCTTTAAAGATGCCGAACTGGTACTGGAAATTGCACCGTTTGGCGGTGAATGTTCGCAAAATGAAATTGATCGCCTGCGTGGCGTGGCTGAAAAAGCGCAGTGCGGCGCGGTGCTGGGTATCGGCGGCGGTAAAACGCTGGATACCGCAAAAGCCTTGGCCCACTTTATGGGAATTCCGGTGGCCATTGCACCGACCATTGCTTCGACCGACGCGCCGTGCAGCGCGCTCTCCGTTATCTACACAGACGAGGGTGAGTTCGACCGCTACCTGATGCTGCCACACAACCCGCAGATGGTCATTGTTGATACCAAAATCGTTGCCGGCGCGCCTGCGCGTCTGTTAGCGGCAGGGATCGGCGATGCGCTGGCGACCTGGTTTGAAGCCCGTGCCTGTTCACGTAGCGGCGCGACAACTATGGCGGGCGGTAAATGTACGCAGGCGGCGCTGGCGCTGGCCGAACTGTGCTACAACACGCTGATCGAGGAAGGTGAAAAAGCCATGCTGGCCGCTGAGCAGCATGTCGTGACACCAGCACTGGAACGCGTCATCGAAGCCAACACCTATCTGAGCGGCGTGGGCTTTGAAAGCGGCGGTCTGGCGGCAGCGCATGCCATTCACAACGGTCTGACGGCCATTCCGGACGCGCATCACTTCTATCACGGTGAAAAAGTCGCTTTCGGGACGCTGACGCAACTGGTACTGGAAAATGCGCCGGTCGAAGAGATCGAAACCGTTGCCGCGTTGTGCCATTCCGTCGGTTTGCCGATTACCCTGGCGCAGCTGGATATTAAACAAGATATTCCGGCAAAAATGCGTACGGTGGCGCAAGCATCTTGCGCAGAAGGCGAAACAATTCACAATATGCCTGGCGGCGCGACGCCGGATGAGGTCTATGCCGCCTTGTTGGTTGCCGACCAGTATGGTCAGCGTTTCCTGCAAGAATGGGAATAAAACCCGACTGAGACTCCCGGCGTTTTCCTAACACCGTTAGCGTAAGACTGAGATATCCGGGGCGACCACCGGGTTGGCGTCCCTCCGGGAACCCAATCCCGGTGTTTCCCCTCATTCATTGGCTTAAGTGAACGGTGTCAGGCAATGTCCGGGCGTTTTTTTATGCTATTTTCGCTGCTGATTATCGGCGAGAGATTGCCTTCACGATTCTGGCGTCACCTTTTGCACCTGCGCCTCACGCTTTTTATAGCTGACGATCGCCAGCGCCAGGACGATCAGCACAATGCCGCCGCCTTCAACGACGCCGGGATTTTCACCAAGCAGCCACCAGGAAAACAAAACGCCGCACACCGGAACCGCAAGGGTACTTAAGCTGGCAATACTGGCGGGCAGATTCCTCAGAACAAACAACCACAAACTCCAGGCCAGCGCCGTCGCCAGTATAGCGCTATAGCCCAGCGCCCAGAATACGATGGGCTGCCAGTCAACTTCAGGCTGCGGAACCCACCAGGCGACCAGACTCATGATCAGCGCCGCATACAACATCTGCCATGCGGTCAACGCGAGTAAATCGATGCGAGGATGGCGGGCATACATCCGCTTGGCGACAATGGCGCTCGCGCCCCAGCTTATCCCGGAGAGGATCGCCAGCATCGCGCTCTTCAGCGAGGAATAATCCAGTTGCCACGGCTGCATCACCAGCAGTAAACCGATAGCCGCAATCATAATCGCCGCGTATTGCAAACGCCGTAATCGTTCGCCCAGAAACAGCGCCGCCAGAATCACCACCCAAAACGGCATGGTATACGTCAGAATCGCGACCTTCCCCGCACCGCCGCTCATCAGCGCCCACTGCGCCAACCCTATCATGCCGCAGGTCTGTAATAGCGCAATCGCCAGCGTGTATTTGAACGGCGTCGGACGCAGCCCACGGCCACGCAAGAGCAGTACGGTAAATAAGATTAAGGCTCCGAAGATACAGCGCAGTGAAGTGAAGTCGAACGCGCCAATATAGCTCGTGACTTGCTTCATAAAGATCCAGCTATAGCTCCAGATAAGGGTGAGGACGATAAGACCACTGATTGCCAGTGAGTGACTCTTTCCTGAGGTTGACATGATAAATCCAGTAAATTAGTGTTCCCGGCAACGACTATACGCGGAGAAATACACTTCAGCGACGACAACCACGCCGCCGCTGAAGTGTTATCCGGTTACATCAACATCAGGATTACAACAGATCGAAACGGTCCAGGTTCATCACTTTCACCCATGCCGCGACAAAGTCTTTCACAAACTTCTCGTGGGCATCGCTACACGCATAAACCTCCGCCAACGCACGCAGCACGGCATTTGAACCAAACACCAGGTCAGCGCGAGTCGCCGTGTATTTCACTTCGCCGTTTTGACGATCGCGGCCTTCAAACAGCTCCGCAGACTCATCGGTGGCTTTCCATTCATTGCGCATATCCAGCAAATTAACAAAGAAATCATTGCTGAGTACGCCAGGACGCTCGGTGAAAACGCCATGCTGGCTACCATCAAAATTGGCGCCCAGAACACGCATCCCACCCACTAACACCGTCAATTCTGGCGCAGTGAGCGTCAACTGCTGCGCTTTATCAATCAGCAGAGATTCCGTTGTCGCCGCGCCTGGCTCACCGCGATAGTTGCGGAAACCGTCTGCAACAGGCTTAAGCAGTTCGAACATGTCAACGTCGGTTTGATCCTGACGCGCATCGACACGGCCCGGTGTAAACGGCACGCTAATGCTCACGCCCGCTGCGCTTGCCGCCTGCTCTACACCCACCACACCCGCCAGAACGATAATATCGGCCAGTGAGGCTTTAGCAGAAGATTTCTGAATGCCTTCCAGTACAGGCAGTACGCGGGCTGCCGTCACGTTAACATCCCAGTATCTCTGCGGATCCAATGCCAGTCGTGCACCGTTGGCGCCACCGCGTTTATCACCACCACGGAAGGTCGATGCAGATGCCCATGCCACCGACACCAGCTCGCTAACAGAAAGCCCGGAACCCGCAATCGCTGACTTCAGGTGAATAATATCTTCCTGAGTCGGATTGAATACCGGCTGTGGCAGCGGATCTTGCCAAATCAGATCTTCTTTTGGCACTTCCGGTCCAATGTAACGCGCTTTTGGCCCCATATCACGGTGCGTCAGCTTGTACCAGGCACGCGCGAAGGCTTCGTTAAACGCCTGCGGATCGTTCAGGAAACGACGGGAAATTTTCTCGAATTCCGGATCGAAACGCAGCGTCAGGTCGGTCACCAGCATGGTGGGTTTGCGTTTCTTCGACGGATCAAACGGATCCGGAATGATTTCAGGCGCGTCGACCGCTTCAAACTGGATCGCGCCCGCCGGGCTGCGCGTCTGCACCCATTCGTATTTGAACAGGTTCTCGAAAAAGTAGTTGCTCCACTGGGTCGGGGTCTGTGACCAGACGACTTCCAGGCCGGACGTGATCGCATCTTTACCGACACCCGTACCAAAGTCGCTCTTCCAGCCAATACCCTGATTTTCAATCGGTGCCGCTTCTGGATCTGGACCTACGTGCGTAGCCGGGCCAGCGCCGTGAGTTTTACCCAGCGTATGTCCGCCCGCAATGAGCGCCACCGTTTCTTCGTCGTCCATCCCCATGTTGCCGAAGGTGGCGCGAATAGCATCTGCCGCCGAGAGAGGTTCCCCGCTGGCGTTAGGCCCTTCCGGGTTGACGTAGATCAGCCCCATTTCGGTAGCGGCTAACGGACGTTTTGCCAACGCTTCTGGATCGCGATGGGTCAGCCATGCCTTCTCATCACCCCAGTTGACGTCGAGATCCGGTTCCCACACATCTTCACGACCGGCGCCGAAACCAAAGGTACGGAAACCTGAGTTTTCCAGCGCAACGTTACCCGCCAAAATAAACAGGTCGGCCCATGAGATTTTCTGACCATATTTCTGTTTGATAGGCCACAGCAGACGGCGTGCTTTGTCCAGGCTGACGTTATCCGGCCAGGAGTTTAAAGGCGCAAAACGCTGCTGTCCGCGCCCGGCGCCACCGCGACCATCCACAGAACGGTATGTCCCGGCCCCGTGCCATGCCATGCGGATAAAGAGACCGGCATAGGTGCCCCAATCCGCAGGCCACCACGGTTGCGAGTCGGACAGGAGTGCTTTGAGATCCCCTTTCAGAGCGGAATAGTCGAGTTTGCTAAATTCTTTACGGTAGTCGAAGTCTTCACCCAGCGGGTTCGAACGGTTGGAGTGTTGATTAAGGAGGTCAACGCGAAGTTGCTTTGGCCACCAATCGCGGTTATTCGTACCAGCGCCTGCGCTCTGGTCCGGGCTTGTGTGATGGAAAGGACACTTCCCGGCGGATACGTTGTTCTGGCTATCGTCGGACATACTCATCTATATGCTCCCTTTACAGTGTTCTAACTACGATATACACCACCAGAGATAAGATATAGTCGAAATAATCCACAGATTCGATAGCTGATACCTTTTATATTTTTAGTTACACAGATGTAGATCAATGTGATCGAAAAAAAGCCCTCCGAAGAGGGCCGAGGCATTTTATAAACCAGGCCTTACACCCAGTGTGTGGCAAATGGCATAACTCATCTCTGCCCGGTTCAACGTGTAGAAGTGAAAATCTTTTACCCCTTCGCGACTTAAAATCTTCACCATGTCCATCGCGATATTGGCGCCGACCAGTTTGCGGGTTTCCGCATCATCGTCCAGACCGTCAAACATTTGTGACATCCAGGCCGGAATACGCACGTTGGTCATGTCAGCAAATTTCTTTGCTTGCTTAAAGTTGGAAACCGGCAGAATGCCCGGAATGATTTCAACGTCGATACCCGCAGAGACACAGCGATCGCGAAAACGCAGGTAACTTTCCACATCAAAGAAAAATTGCGTGATCGCCCGATTAGCACCAGCATCCACTTTGCGCTTCAGGTTAAGCAGATCGGCCTGAGCGCTTTTCGCTTCAGGATGCACTTCCGGGTAAGCGGCAACAGAAATATCAAAGTCAGCGACCTCTTTCAGCAATCCCACCAGGTCAGCGGCATACATCTCCGGCTTACCGCTGCCCGGCGGCAGATCGCCACGCAGCGCAACGATATGACGAATACCGTTATTCCAGTAATCCTGTGCAATCGCGCGCAGTTCATCGCGTGTCGCATCGATACAGGTCAGGTGCGGTGCTGCTTCCAGACCGGTACGATCCTTAATTCCTTTAATAATGCTGTGCGTACGGTCGCGTTCACCCGAGTTGGCGCCGTAGGTCACAGAGACAAATTTTGGCTTCAGACTGCTCAGGCGATCGATGGAGTTCCACAAGGTCTGCTCCATTTCACTGGTGCGCGGCGGGAAGAATTCGAACGAAACATTAATCTGACCCTGCACTTCCGCCAGGCTCTGATTCAGGGCTTCCCGCTGGTTGGCGTGAAAAAAGCTCATACCTTACCTCATCAATCTTTTGTCATTATATGTTGTGTTGTGAACATCTATCCATTTAGACGTCTAGATGTAAAAATGACGGAAAAGCGGCGTGGCGTCAACCGAAAAATCACCATTAATGGTGAGGAATCCTCAGTGAAGATGAAAATAATTCAAGTCAGTCTGAACAAACAAGGGATTGCAGCCTCTTTGTTTTAAGCCACGCCAGTCGTGCAGCGTTTTCAGGCAACATCACCAACCCGGCAGTGATACGCAATGTGTTGTCGTTCAACGCACGGAAAACTACGCCCTGACGCTGAATAGCCGCAAACGAGGAAGATAGGATGCCTTCAGAACGTTTTATAACGGGTCAGGACATGTTGCAACGGGTGGATGACAAAGACGCCGATGCCCTCGTCAAAAGTGTGCAAGATATCGCGCCGGATGGCGCTACGCTTATCCGGCCTACGAAGGGTGTTTAACGTAGGCCGGAGGCGGTACAGGACTACAGCAGTTGCGCCAGACGGTTGATGTCTGACTGAATGGCCCCGGCGGTCACGTCACGACCAGCGCCCGGCCCGCGAATAACCAGCGGGTTATCGCGATACCAGCGGCTTTCGATGGCGAAGACGTTATCGCACGGCAGCAGCGCCGCCAGTGGGTGTTCCGCACGCACCGCTTCCACACCAACGCGCGCTTTGCCGTTGGCATCGAAACGCGCCACATAGCGCAGCACCAGCCCCATTTCGCGGGCGGCTTCCAGACGCTGCACCATCTGCTCATTCAGTTCATCGCCATTTTCAAAGAAATGGTCGATTGATCCCTCTTCACAATGCGCAGGCACCAGTGACTCTACGCGCACCTGATCCGGTTCGATGTCGTAACCCGCTTCACGCGCCAGAATCACCAGTTTGCGCATCACATCTTTCCCGGAAAGGTCAACGCGCGGATCCGGCTCTGTCAGCCCCTGCTGCCACGCTTGATCCACCAAATCGGTAAAGGGAACCGTGCCGTCAAATTGCAGGAACAGCCACGATAGCGTGCCGGAGAAGATCCCGCTGATCGACAAAATGGTATCGCCGCTATCGATCAGATCGCGCACCGTGTGGTTGATCGGCAAACCGGCACCCACGGTGGCGTTATACAACCAGTGACGCCCGGTTTTTTCAAACGCGTCATGGATCTGGCGGTACTTATCGCTATTGCTCGCCCCTGCCAGCTTATTGGCGCTGATCACGTGGAAACCGTGGCTGGCAAAATCAAGATACTGATCGGCCAGTTGCTCACTGGCCGTCACATCCAGCACCACCAAATCGTCATACGGGTGCGCACGCATCCACAGAAACAGCGACTCTTCATCCTGCTCAATGGCTTCGTCGTTAAAGAACGCCAGCGCGCGGCTGGCATCCAGTCCTTCGTAGTTCAGCAGGCTACGACGGCTGTCCACCACGCCTGCCAGCACGAATTCAAAACCGGTACGCGCCGAGAGCGTGCTTTGCTCGCGGGTAAACAGTTCCAGCCAGCGCGAACCGATGTTGCCTTTGCCAAACAGCATCAAACCGATCCGCTTTTCCGCACGGAAAATAGACTGGTGCAAGCCCTGAATCAGACTCTCGGTAGGCCCAGTGCGCAGTACCGCCACCAGGCTGATACCCTCTTCCGACTGCCAGGTAAATTCAACCGGTTGGCCTTTCAACTGCTGCCAGAAACGGTGGCAGTGCAATGGATTACGGGTGACACCTGCACCAACCATAGCCACCAGCGCCAGCCCCTGACGCAAACGCAGCTCGCCCGGTAACCCCGCTTCATCGAGGATTTTCAGCGCGCTGTCGGCCACTTCGGAGGTATAGCAAAACTGCAGCAACTGGCGATCATTATGGACGCCAACCGCCAGCGGACGCACCTGCGCCCGTTTCAGAATCTGTTCGATATCTTTGTACGCCAGCTTAAAATCCTGGCTTGCAGGCACCTGAAATTCGATCAGGCAGACATCATCATGACTGGTCACGATACGCGCGCCTGTGCCGGAGGCCAGCACGCGTTCAATCCGGGTGGACCCCTGATCCGGCGTGTAGCTACAGCGCAGTTGCAGATCGATATCGCTCCCGGAGACCGGCTGCAACGTGCGAGCATGCAAAACCGGCGCCGCCAGACGCGCCAGTTCACTGGCTTCATCCAGACGCAGAAGCGGTAACAGGCAGGCATCTTTCACTTTACGCGGATCAGCGCTGTACACCCCGGCCACATCGCTCCAGATAGTGACGCGGGAGGCTCCGGCCAGTGCGCCAATTTGCGTGGCAGAGTAGTCCGAACCGTTACGGCCCAGCAGTACCGTTTCGCCCGCATTGCTGCGGCTGATAAACCCGGTCACCACCAAACGTTTACCCGGATGCTGCGCCAGCAGTTGCTGCAATAATGGATAAGAAAGTCCCTCATCGACCTGCGGCTGTGCGGCGCGCTCGGCGCGTAAAAACTCACGCGCGTCCAGCCATGCGGACGCCAGTCCCTGCTGGTTAAGCACCGCCGACATCAGACGCGCCGACCACACTTCACCGTGCCCGACCACTTCCGCATAAACGGCGTCAGTCACACCACTGTCGAGTAAACCCGCCAGCCGTTCCAGGTCATTGATGAAGGCGCTGAGTAGGTCATCTGCAACCTCTGTCGGCAATAATCCACTGATAAGATCGCTCTGGTAGCGACGCAACGTCTGCTGAACCTGATGCGCAGAGAGTCTGTCGGTCTGGCTTAATTTCAGCCAGCTAATCAACTGGTTGGTGGTACTGCCTGCGGCGGAAACGACCATCATATCGTCGGGCTGCGAGTACTCCGCCATGATGCCTGCGACACGCAGATAACATTTCACGTCTGCCAGACTACTGCCACCAAATTTATGCAGTTGACGACCCTTCGTCCCTGCCTGCGCAATCACACTCATGTTTACCCCTTGTTTGCAGCCCGGAAGCCATTTTCCAGGTCGGCAATTAAATCTTCGCCATCTTCAATACCCGTGGAGATACGCAGCAACGTTTCGGAGATCCCGGCGGCAGCACGTGCTTCCGGCGCCATGCCTGCATGCGTCATCGTCGCGGCATGGGAGATCAAACTCTCAACACCCCCTAAAGATTCCGCCAGCGTAAACAGGGACAGACCGCTCAGGAAGCGACGTAACGTCTGCTCATCCCCATCCAGTTCAAAACTCAACATGGCGCCAAAACCTTTTTGCTGGCGGGCAGCAATCTCATGCCCCTGATTCTCCGGCAAAGACGGATGATACAGTTTTTTCACCAGCGGCTGGGTTTGCAGATAATCAACAATGGCCTGCGCATTGCGTTGAGCCACTTCCATACGCGGCGACAACGTACGCAGTCCACGTAACAGCAGGTAGCTATCAAACGCACCGCCGGTGACGCCGATATTATTCGCCCACCACGCCAGTTCCGTCACGGTATCCGGATCTTTTGCAATCACGACACCCGCGACCACATCGGAATGACCATTCAGATATTTTGTGCATGAATGCAACACCAGATCGGCGCCCAATGCCAGCGGATTTTGCAACGCCGGGCTTAAAAACGTGTTGTCCACAACGCTTACCGCACCAACCTCATGCGCCAGTGTGCAGATTTTCGCAATATCCACTACACGTAACAATGGATTACTTGGGCTTTCCACCAACACCAGTTTGGGTTTTTCTGCCAGCGCGGCCCGCAGAGCCTGCTCATCACCTTGATCGACAAACAGCACGCGATAGCAGCCGCGTTTTGCCAGGCTGTCGAATAAACGGTAACTGCCGCCATAACAGTCATGCGGCGCCACCAGCAGATCGCCAGGTTTCAGAAACACCGTCGTCACCAGGTGAATCGCCGACATGCCGGTATTGGTGAGTACCGCGCCTGCGCCACCTTCAAGCTCTGCCAGCGCGCGCTGGACCACATCGCGCGTGGGATTGCCACGTCGAGAGTAATCATGTGCACGAGGTTCATTAAAACCGGTAAAGTTATAGGTGCTGGAAAGGTGAATCGGCGGGACAACGCAACCGTACTGCTCGTCGTCGTTTAACCCGCTACGCACTGCGATGGTGGCCTGTTTACGCGTCATGTTGAGAAGTTCCTGGGCTGAGTCAGTGAAAGTCAGACCTCAGAGTAATCATTGTTATAATAGACGTCAATACATCTGGACATCTAAACTTCTTTGCGTATAGATTGAGCAAACGGAAAATAGCCGTTAAAATTATACGCATTAGCGCACACCCGCGACGGCTAACTTCGTGTAAGGGCCGCGCCACTACGGTAAACTACGCGCAATTATGGCCTGGACCCAGTTTCCGGCCTCATACTAATGACGAAGAGGATTAAGTATCTCATGGCTGAATGGAGCGGCGAATATATCAGCCCATACGCTGAGCACGGTAAGAAGAGTGAGCAGGTCAAAAAAATTACGGTTTCCATTCCTCTGAAGGTGTTAAAAATCCTCACCGATGAACGTACGCGTCGTCAGGTGAATAACCTGCGTCACGCCACCAACAGCGAACTGCTGTGTGAAGCGTTCTTGCACGCCTTCACCGGGCAACCCTTGCCGAATGACGACGATCTGCGTAAAGAACGCAGTGATGAAATTCCCGAAGCGGCAAAAGAGATCATGCGTGAACTGGGGATCGACCCGGAAACGTGGGAATACTAAGTAAGAAAAAAGCGGCGCGGATTTAACCAGCCGCTTTTTTTAATGGTGTAACAAGGACGTTAACCGATGAAACACAGGCTACCGATCTTCGGTCTGCTGATTGCAGCCCCCGCTTTTGCCTGGCAGCCACAAACCGGCGATATCCTCTTTCAGATTTCTCGCTCATCGCAAAGCAAAGCCATTCAACTGGCGACACATTCCGATTACAGCCATACCGGTATGCTGGTCGTACGCGATAAAACACCGTATGTCTTTGAAGCGGTTGGTCCGGTGAAATATACCCCGCTGCAACAGTGGATCGCCCGGGGCGAGGATGGCAAATATATTGTCCGCCGTGTCAGCGGTGGGTTAACCGCCGGACAGCAACAAAAACTGGCGCAAACAGCGAAGCATTATCTTGGCAAACCCTACGATTTCGCCTTTTCCTGGACCGACGATCGCCAGTACTGTTCTGAAGTTGTCTGGAAGGTCTATCAGAACGCGCTGGGGATACGTGTCGGCGAGCAGCAAAAGCTGAAAGAGTTTGATCTTCGCCACCCGGCCGTGCAGGCGAAGCTAAAAGAACGCTACGGTAAAAATATCCCGCTTAATGAAACCGTTATCTCACCCCAGGCCGTATTCAATGCGCCGCAACTGACCACAGTCGCCAAAGAGTGGCCGCTGTTTTCGTGGTAGCAGAAAGGCAGAGATTTCCCTCTGCCCTTTTGGTTAAATCACAATGGTATAGCGTCGAGTTGTACGGTCATTTCTTTGACCCTTTTTCCACTCAGCGCCTTATTTGATAATCCCATTGAATTTATTCAGCGTTTCTTCCATTTTGAGCGTTTCTTTTCGGTTCAGCGGATAGCAATAAATCAAAATCACTGCGGCCAAAAACAGGCACAACGCAGGTAAGAGATTGGCCATCATGTAAATATTTTCCTGCACGGCACTGGTTTGAATGGCGCCGCCCGTCGACGAAGACTGGTAGCCAATGATGGCCAGCATAAAACCGCCAATGGCCCCAGCACATGCCTGACCCACTTTGCGGGCAAAGAAGTTCACACCATAAACGGTGCCATCCTCGCGATCGCCAGTGACGTACTGGTGATAATCACAAACATCGGTCATAAATGCCCAAATCATGAGATTGAATAACCCTGCCCCCAGCGTCGCAAGGAAAAGGAAGACCAGATAAACTCTCGCATCGGTGATGTGGATGAAGTACATCATCAGATACATCCCCACCGAAAAGAGCAGAGCGCCTACACTGGCTTCTTTTTTACCAAACCGCTTCGTGAGCCAGGACGCCGACGGCGCCAGCAGAATCAGGGAACCAAAGGTAAACAGTAAGGCGACAGACATTGCGGCTTTATTGTGGAAATAGTCATTAAATAAATAGGTCATATTGGTACCGGAAAGCCCCTGATTAATCACAATAAGCAGATCCACAATAACCAGGACAATCAGCGCTTTATTACGCAACAACCCCTTCAGTAAAACAGAAACCGGCACGCTCTCTTTTCTCTCCACACGGACACGTTCCGTCGTTAACTGGCAAGTCAATGTTAAGAAGATAAAAGCCAGTACTGCGCAGCCAATCGCAATCCAGAAGAAATGTTGCCCGGAAATCACCTGGCTTCCGTCAACAAGGGTTGTATACATCAGAATGGGAATAAAAAAGCCGGTTGCCCCACCGCCAATCGCCGAACCAATGCTACGGTAGGTCGAAAGCGAAACGCGATCGTCAGGATTCGAGCTAATCGCTGCTGACATCGCACCATAAGGAATGTTAACGGTCGATAACAGCGAACCATAAATAAAATAGGAACAGCAGATATAGATAATTTTCGCCGTCTCAGAAAATTCATGAACAAACGGTAAAAAAAGCACGACCGAAATAATACAAAACGGGTATTTCATACGACGAACCCAGGGATTAAAACGCCCATAAGCTGTCAGTTTAGACGTATCACATAAGCGCCCTACGGCGACATCAACAAACGCATCAAAGAGTTTTGTCACAAAATAGAGCGACCCGACAATGACGCCGGAAACACCGAGCACGTTAGTGTAATAAATCATTAAAAAACTATTCACTAACCCAAGAATAAAACAATTCCCCAGATCGCCACACAAGTAACCTATTTTATCTCTGAATCCGAAAGGCCTGATGGCAATGCTTATATTGCTTCCAGTAATAGATTCATCACTAGACATTATGTCAACTCCTTAGACACGTTATTCACACGAATGATGTTTTATCCTGATGATCGAGGTAATAAAAAATTGAAGAGTATTAATCGTCAGAAATTATAACCAAGACCAACGCGATAACGCGTCTGGCGATCGTCCGTCGTTGTCGTGTTATAACCAGAGGAAACGTTACCCACTTCAACAAAAGGAACCCAGGAACCTATCTTATAAGCAACCCGGAAGTTATATTCATAATCTTCTTTTTTGTTGTTATACAGATCTTCACTGTCGGCTATTTTATAAATACCGTTTAGTTCAAACATCCAGTTATTGACGTTATAACCGAGCCATGCTTCTGGGCGATAAACCATCCGGTCATCTTTACCGTCAGCGTTTCTACGCATATATTCCTGTCGATAACGGAATGCAGTCCACCAGTTGTCATTGATATTATACTGTACGCGCAGATAAGGCTTATAAACCGCGATGTTATCACCCGTTTCGATCGCGATACCTGGCTGCCAGATGAAATCCTGCCAGTTGAATTGATAACTTGCAGTATACTCGTTACCGTTACTTTCCATATTGTTCCACGCATCATTAGAACGTGAAATAGCTTCTACCGCCACACCAAAACCAGTAGAAAAACGATGAGACATATAAACACGGTCATAGTTACGTCCATCGTCATAATATTCATGACGGAAATCAACATAACCCGCGTGTGCGGCCGCAGAGAATAATGGAATAAATAATAATGCGATCTTTAATTTCATGACCATCCCTCTTCATGCATAATTAATAAATTAATCCGCCCGTTTCTCTGTAAAGGAGAAGACAAAATGGATCTATGGATATTTTAAAATTTCTAAATAATTGTATTTAAGCAGAAGAGGTAAAACCTTTTTAATTTTGCCAACAAAAGAAATAAATGGCAAAAACGAGAAGATAAAAATGATGAAGATCACTAACAGAAACAATTTGCCTAAAAAAATAGAAACGATGTTTTATTTTATATATTGGAGATATTTATTCAATAGGAAAATAGATATTTCAATTTACAGGCACAAAAAAAGCGCCGTAAGGCGCTTTTTTCTGAGAAGCAAAACTTATTTGCTGCCCGGGATGCTGAAACGCTTGTTGAAGCGGTCAACACGGCCACCGGTTGCAACATCACGCTGCTTACCAGTGTAGAACGGGTGGCATTTAGCACACACGTCCAGGTTCAGATCGTGGCCCACGGTGGAACGGATCTGGATGGAGTTACCGCAAGAGCAGTTTGCAGTAATCATTTCGTATTTCGGGTGAATATCTTTTTTCATGGGAAACCTCAGTTAAGGCCGCGTCGCTCTTCCAGCCCTAACGCCAGACACCACGCGATGTTGATAGTATAGTTTTGACACAATCAATTTGCATCAAAGGCGGCGAATCATACAGAAATTAGCCAGCGTATGCAAACTGATCCGCGCTCCCTTACCACAATGTGTATACTAACCCGCCAGCTTTCAAGTCAGGATGATGACATGCCCGTCGCGCACGTTGCCTTACCCGTTCCGCTTCCCCGAACCTTTGACTATCTCTTGCCGCAGGGCATCAGCGCCAAAGTCGGGTGTCGCGTACGTGTGCCGTTTGGTAAACAACAGGAACGCGTTGGGATTGTTGTCTCCGTCAGTGAGCAGAGCGAATTACCGCTTCATGAGCTAAAAGCGGTGGTCGAGGTGCTGGATACCGAACCGGTTTTTTCGACCTCGGTCTGGCGTTTACTGCTGTGGGCGGCGGATTATTACCATCATCCTGTGGGTGATGTGCTGTTTCATGCCCTGCCTGTTTTATTGCGCCAGGGGAGACCTGCCAGCAACGCCCCAATGTGGTATTGGTTTGCCACGGAAGAGGGGCAGGTTGTCGACCTCAACAGCCTCAAACGTTCGCCAAAACAACAGCAGGCGCTGGCTGCGCTTCGCCAGGGGAAAATCTGGCGCGAGCAGGTGGCAGATCTCGAGTTTAATGATGCGGCACTGCAGGCGCTGCGTAAAAAAGGACTGAGCGATCTGGCAAGCGAGACGCCAGCCTTCACCGACTGGCGTACACACTATGCCGTCTCAGGTGAACGCCTGCGGCTGAACACAGAGCAAGCCACCGCGGTTGGCGCGATACACAGCGCGTCAGACAGTTTCTCGGCCTGGCTGCTGGCAGGTGTCACGGGCTCGGGCAAAACGGAAGTGTATCTCAGCGTGTTGGAAAACGTGCTTGCTCAGGGGAAACAGGCGCTGGTGATGGTGCCGGAGATCGGTCTGACCCCACAAACCATTGCCCGTTTTCGCGAGCGCTTTAATGCGCCTGTCGAGGTGCTGCACTCCGGCCTGAATGACAGCGAACGTCTCTCAGCATGGCTGAAGGCCAAAAATGGTGAAGCGGCGATTGTTATCGGGACCCGCTCATCGCTGTTTACACCGTTTAAAAATCTCGGCGTCATCGTGATTGATGAAGAACACGATAGCTCCTACAAACAACAGGAAGGCTGGCGCTATCATGCCCGCGACCTTGCTGTCTATCGCGCCCATAGCGAGCAGATCCCCATTATTCTCGGCTCCGCCACGCCGGCACTGGAAACGCTATTCAATGTGCGGCAGAAAAAGTACCGCATGCTGCGTCTGACCCGCCGGGCAGGCAATGCCCGTCCGGCCATGCAGCATGTGCTCGACTTGAAAGGCCAGAAGGTGCAAGCCGGACTGGCTCCCGCGTTAATCACGCGTATGCGCCAGCATCTACAGGCCGATAATCAGGTTATTCTGTTCCTTAACCGTCGGGGATTTGCCCCTGCGTTGTTGTGCCATGACTGTGGCTGGACAGCAGAATGTCCGCGCTGCGATCACTATTACACGCTGCATCAGGCGCAACACCATTTACGCTGTCACCACTGCGACAGCCAGCGCCCGGTACCACGCCAGTGTCCTTCCTGCGGCTCCACACACATGGTGCCGGTCGGGTTAGGCACTGAGCAACTTGAACAAGCGCTGACTCCCTTCTTCCCGGGCGTGCCGATTTCTCGTATCGATCGCGACACCACCAGCCGTAAAGGGGCGCTGGAGCAGCATCTGGCGGAAGTGCATCGCGGCGGCGCACGTATTTTGATCGGCACGCAAATGCTGGCCAAAGGTCACCATTTCCCGGACGTCACCCTGGTGGCGCTACTGGATGTTGACGGCGCGCTGTTCTCAGCGGATTTCCGTTCTGCAGAACGTTTTGCCCAGCTCTATACCCAGGTTTCCGGACGTGCCGGGCGCGCAGGTAAGCAGGGTGAAGTCGTGTTGCAGACCCACCATCCGGAACACCCGCTACTACAAACCCTGCTACACAAAGGTTATGACGCATTTGCAGAGCAAGCACTGGCAGAACGGCAAACGCTCCAGCTCCCCCCCTGGACCAGCCATGTCATTGTTCGGGCGGAAGATCATAACAATCAGCAGGCGCCTCTGTTCCTGCAGCAGTTGCGCAACCTGATCCAGGCCAGCCCGCTGGCGGATGAAAAACTCTGGGTTTTGGGACCTGTTCCCGCCCTGGCGCCCAAACGCGGCGGTCGCTATCGCTGGCAAATTTTACTCCAGCATCCGTCACGAATACGCCTGCAACATATCGTCAGTGGCACGATGGCGCTGATCAATACGCTGCCCGATTCACGCAAGGTCAAATGGGTGCTGGACGTCGATCCGATTGAGGGATAACCCCTCATGATGCGAGGAGGATCGAAATATTCAGGACTCATCACACTTTTTATGAAAATTCTGTAACCGCTTCCATTAACTATCTGATAAAAATGATTCTGATATTAGTTTTCCAGGGATAGGTCTGCGCCTGCATGCCCCAGGCGAGGAGAGAGAGTGAAACCGAAGAACCAGGTTGCTGCCGCTACAATGAAAGATGTTGCTCTAAAGGCGAAAGTCTCAACAGCAACCGTGTCCCGCGCGCTAATGAACCCAGACAAAGTCTCCCAGTCGACCCGTAGCCGGGTAGAACAGGCAGCCATGGAAGTGGGGTATTTACCGCAATCAATGGGGCGAAACGTTAAACGCAATGAATCACGCACTATCCTGGTGATTGTTCCGGATATTTGCGATCCGTTTTTCAGTGAAATTATCCGTGGCATTGAAGTGACCGCGGCAAAGCAAGGCTATCTGGTGTTGATCGGCGATTGCGCCCACCAGAATCAGCAAGAGAAAACATTTATCAATCTGATCATCACCAAACAGATTGACGGCATGTTGCTGCTCGGTTCACGTCTCCCCTTTGACGCCAGTATCGAAGAACAGCGCAATCTGCCGCCCATGGTGATGGCGAACGAATTTGCACCCGAGCTGGAGTTGCCGACCGTTCATATCGATAACCTGACTGCCGCCTTCGATGCAGTGAATTATCTTCATGAACAAGGGCATCAGCGTATTGGATGTATCGCCGGACCAGAAGAGATGCCGCTTTGCCACTACCGTTTGCAAGGCTATGTTCAGGCATTACGCCGTAGCGGGATTACGGTTGATCCGCATTATATCGCTCGCGGTGATTTCACCTACGAAGCGGGGGCGAACGCGCTGCAACAACTGCTCGAACTGCCACAACCGCCTACGGCCGTTTTCTGCCATAGCGATGTGATGGCGCTCGGGGCGCTTTCCTGGGCCAAACGCCGCGGCCTGAGAATACCCGAAGACCTGTCCATTATTGGTTTCGATAACATTGCGCTGGCGGAATTTTGTGATCCACCCCTGACTACCGTTGCACAGCCACGCTTTGAAATTGGACGGGAAGCTATGCTGTTATTGCTCGATCAACTGCAAGGACAAAATGTCAGCAGTGGTTCACGTTTACTGGACTGCGAGCTTATTATTCGGGGTTCAACGCGCGCTTTAACTTAAAGTAAACGCTTTAAGACTCCCCTGTCTGGTCAAAGGCCCGTCGCTTAAGTAACATGGCGGGCTGACGAACGAATAAATACAGCGAAACGATAGTGGCACAACGAGATTATGTACGTCGCGGCCAACCGGCACCTTCGCGGCGCAAAAAGAGCACCTCACGGAAAAAGCAACGCAACATACCTGCGGTCTCACCAGCAATGGTCGCGATTGCAGCTGCTGTCCTTGTGGCCTTTATCGGTGGTCTGTACTTCATTACTCATCACAAGAAAGAAGAGTCCGAAACACTGCAGGGCCAGAAGGTCGCCGGTAATGGATTGCCGCCAAAACCAGAAGAGCGCTGGCGCTACATCAAAGAGCTGGAAAGTCGCCAGCCTGGCGTACGTGCGCCTACCGAACCTTCTGCGGGCGGCGAAGTCATGAACCCAGACCAGCTCACCAATGAACAACGCCAGTTACTGGCTCAGATGCAGGCGGATATGCGCCAGCAGCCGACACAGCTGAACGAAGTGCCGTGGAACGAGCAGACGCCAGAACAGCGTCAGCAAACGTTACAGCGCCAGCGTCTGGCTCAGCAACAAGTGCAACAACAGCAGTGGGCCAATCCCCAGCCCGTTCAACAGCCGCGTACGCAGCCTCGCGTGGCTGAGCAGCCTTATCAGCAGCCGCAACAACAAACACGCACGGCGCAAAGCACCAGCGCCCCTGTCCAGCAGCCTCGTCAGACGCAGCAACCCAAACAGGCGGCAACGGCGCAGCCTTATCAGGATTTGTTGCAAACACCGGCGCACACCACCGCTTCACAGCCCAAAACGCAACAGGCCGCGCCAATTGCGCGGGCAGCGGATGCGCCGAAACCACCAACAGAGAAGAAAGATGAGCGCCGCTGGATGGTGCAGTGCGGCTCGTTTAAAGGCGCTGAACAGGCAGAAACCGTACGTGCGCAACTGGCCTTTGAAGGGTTTGATTCCCGAATAACTACCAATAACGGCTGGAATCGCGTGGTTATCGGCCCGGTGAAAGGCAAAGAAAATGCCGACAGCACCATCAACCGCCTGAAGATGGCGGGTCACACAAACTGCATTCGACTCGCGACCGGGGGTTGAAACCCCCAAAATCCCCCCCATCTATACTTGCATTACGCCCCGAACACTGTGCGGGGCCAGTATTCTGCATTTGTAACCAAGGGGTCTGCTCGTGACAACAATAGTAAGCGTACGCCGTAATGGCCATGTAGTCATCGCCGGTGATGGTCAGGCCACACTGGGTAATACCGTAATGAAAGGCAACGTGAAAAAAGTCCGCCGTCTGTACAACGACAAAGTCATTGCGGGCTTTGCGGGCGGCACTGCGGATGCCTTCACTCTGTTTGAATTGTTTGAGCGCAAATTAGAAATGCATCAGGGTCACCTGGTCAAAGCCGCCGTGGAGCTGGCGAAAGACTGGCGTACCGATCGCATGTTGCGCAAACTCGAAGCGCTGCTGGCGGTAGCAGATGAAACCGCCTCTCTCATCATCACCGGTAACGGTGACGTCGTGCAGCCCGAAAACGATCTGATTGCCATCGGCTCAGGCGGCCCGTACGCCCAGGCGGCAGCGCGCGCTCTGCTGGAAAACACCGATCTCGGCGCGCGTGAAATTGCTGAAAAGGCGTTGGATATTGCAGGTGATATCTGCATCTATACCAACCACTTCCATACCATCGAAGAATTACCGTCTAAAGCGTAAGGATCTCCCATGTCTGAAATGACCCCACGCGAAATCGTCAGCGAACTGAACAAGCACATTATTGGCCAGGACGCAGCGAAACGCTCCGTTGCTATCGCCTTACGTAACCGCTGGCGCCGCATGCAGCTTAACGAAGAGCTGCGCCATGAAGTCACCCCGAAAAATATTCTGATGATCGGCCCGACCGGTGTCGGTAAAACCGAAATCGCCCGTCGTCTGGCGAAACTGGCCAACGCGCCGTTCATCAAAGTGGAAGCCACTAAATTCACAGAAGTGGGCTATGTCGGCAAAGAAGTTGACTCCATCATCCGTGATCTGACTGATTCAGCAATCAAAATGGTTCGCGTTCAGTCTATCGAGAAAAACCGCTACCGTGCGGAAGAGATGGCGGAAGAACGTATCCTTGATGTGCTGATCCCACCGGCGAAAAATAACTGGGGCCAGGCTGAACAACCGTCTGAACCGTCTGCTGCACGCCAGGCATTCCGCAAAAAACTGCGTGAGGGTCAGCTCGATGATAAAGAAATCGAGATCGATCTCGCTGCCGCGCCGATGGGCGTAGAAATTATGGCGCCTCCGGGAATGGAAGAGATGACCAGCCAGTTGCAGTCCATGTTCCAGAACCTGGGCGGCCAGAAGCAAAAACCGCGCAAACTGAAAATCAAAGATGCAATGAAGCTGTTGATTGAAGAAGAAGCGGCGAAACTGGTCAACCCGGAAGAACTGAAACAAGACGCAATCGACGCGGTCGAGCAGCACGGTATCGTGTTTATCGACGAAATCGACAAAATCTGTAAGCGCGGCGAATCCTCCGGCCCGGACGTCTCCCGCGAAGGCGTACAGCGAGATCTGCTGCCGCTGGTTGAAGGCTGCACCGTCTCCACCAAACACGGCATGGTCAAAACTGACCACATTCTGTTTATCGCATCCGGCGCATTCCAGGTGGCAAAACCGTCTGACCTGATCCCTGAATTACAGGGTCGTTTGCCAATCCGCGTTGAGCTGCAGGCGCTGACCACCAGCGACTTTGAGCGCATTTTGACGGAACCGAATGCCTCTATCACCGTCCAGTACAAAGCGTTGATGGCGACCGAAGGTGTGAATATTGAATTCACCGAGTCTGGTATCAAGCGCATTGCCGAAGCCGCGTGGCAGGTAAACGAGACCACCGAAAACATCGGTGCCCGTCGTTTGCACACCGTGCTGGAGCGTCTGATGGAAGATATTTCTTATGATGCAAGCGATCTGAACGGTCAAAGCATAACAATTGATGCGGATTATGTGAGCAAACATCTGGATGCGCTGGTCGCAGATGAAGATCTGAGCCGTTTTATCCTATAATCGCGTTCACTGCATTTTCATCATTGTTGATGGGGCTGAAAAGCCCCATTTTTATTGGCGCTAAATATGACTGAACAACAACAAATTAGCCGCTCACAGGCCTGGCTGGAAAGTTTACGACCCAAGACCCTACCGCTCGCCTTCGCGGCGATCATCGTCGGTACGGCCCTGGCATGGTGGAAGGGATTTTTTGACCCTCTGGTCGCGGTGTTGGCATTGATTACCGCAGGGCTGCTGCAGATCCTGTCAAACCTCGCTAACGACTATGGCGATGCTGTCAAAGGCAGCGACAAACCTGATCGCATTGGTCCATTGCGTGGAATGCAAAAAGGGGTGATCACTCAGCAGGAGATGAGGCGGGCATTGATCGTCACCGTCGTGCTCATTTGTCTGTCCGGTCTGGCGCTGGTCGTCGTGGCATGTGACACGCTGACCGATTTTGTCGGTTTCCTGGTGCTGGGCGGCCTGTCGATTATCGCGGCCATTACCTACACCGTGGGTAACCGCCCCTATGGTTACATCGGTCTGGGCGATATTTCCGTACTGGTGTTCTTTGGCTGGCTGAGCGTCATGGGTAGCTGGTATTTGCAGGCACACACGCTGATTCCTGAACTCATCTTACCGGCAACCGCCAGTGGTCTGCTGGCAACGGCGGTGCTCAATATCAATAACCTGCGCGACATCAACAGTGACAGGGAAAACGGTAAAAACACGCTGGTTGTACGTTTAGGTGCAGTCAATGCCCGTCGCTATCATGCCTGCCTGTTGATGGGGACACTGGTCTGCCTGGCGTTGTTTAACCTTCTCTCTTTGCAAAGCCTGTGGGGATGGTTGTTTGTTCTGGCGGCACCGCTACTGATCAAACAGGCGCGGTATGTGATGCGCGAAATGGAACCGGCTGCGATGCGCCCAATGCTGGAGCGAACGGTCAAAGCTGCGCTATTAACTAACCTACTGTTTGTGGTTGGCATTTTCTTAAGTCAGTGGCCTGTTTAACTGACAAATATCAATTAACAATTGATGATTTTGCCAACAGTACACATAGCGCGATATACTAAAAATTCTCGCAGCAACTGAACGTTGATCCTATGAAATACGATACTTCCGAGCTTTGTGACATCTATCAGGAAGATGTCAACGTCGTGGAACCGCTGTTCTCTAACTTTGGAGGACGGTCGTCGTTTGGCGGACAAATCATTACGGTAAAATGTTTCGAGGACAACGGGTTGCTGTATGATCTGCTCGAACAAAATGGCCGTGGACGCATCCTGCTGGTCGATGGCGGTGGTTCTGTCCGTCGCGCACTGGTCGATGCCGAGCTGGCGCGTCTGGCCGTGCAGAATGAATGGGAAGGTCTGGTCATCTACGGCGCAGTACGCCAGGTAGACGATCTGGAAGAACTGGACATCGGTATTCAGGCGATTGCCGCCATTCCGGTCGGAGCCTCAGGTGAAGGTATCGGAGAAAGCGATGTGCGCGTCAATTTTGGCGGCGTGACGTTCTTTTCCGGCGACCATCTGTACGCCGATAACACCGGGATAATTCTTTCCGAAGACCCACTCGATATCGAGTAATCGAAAAAGGCACCGAAAGGTGCCTTTTTTATTGTCTATAGAAAACCCCCAGCTAGGCTGGGGGTTCAGTAAAGCTTTCAGCTTTGA
>NZ_NRDO01000002.1 GCF_010231475.1 Citrobacter sp. NCU1
AGCCACTGGAGCACCTCAAAAACACCATCATACACTAAATCAGTAAGTTGGCAGCATCACCCATAATTCAGACTGGAATCAGCACACATTGCAAGATGATCCCGTCTTACGGTTATGCTATAACACCCCACTATCTGTGACCCAGCGTTGGGTCGAAGCACCACTATCTCGGAACAGGATGCAAAAATGGTTACTTTCCACACTAATCACGGCGATATCGTAATCAAAACCTTTGATGACAAAGCGCCTGAAACAGTTAAAAACTTCCTGGACTACTGCCGCGAAGGTTTTTACAACAACACCATTTTCCACCGTGTCATTAACGGTTTTATGATTCAGGGCGGCGGTTTTGAACCGGGCATGAAACAAAAAGACACTAAAGAAGCTATCAAAAACGAAGCCAACAACGGTCTGAAAAACACCCGTGGTACGCTGGCAATGGCGCGTACTCAGGCTCCGCATTCCGCGACTGCCCAGTTCTTCATCAACGTTGTCGACAACGACTTCCTGAACTTCTCTGCTGAAAGCATGCAGGGCTGGGGCTACTGTGTATTCGCTGAAGTCGTTGAAGGCATGGACGTTGTAGACAAAATCAAAGCGGTCTCCACCGGTCGCAGCGGTATGCATCAGGACGTACCAAAAGAAGACGTCATCATCGAAAACGTGACCGTCAGCGAGTAATCGTGGCGACACTGTTTATTGCAGATCTTCATCTCTGCACAGAAGAACCGGCGATCACCGCCGGTTTTCTGCGTTTTTTAGCCGGTGAAGCGCGTCAGGCCGACGCTCTGTACATTTTGGGCGATCTTTTCGAAGCCTGGATAGGCGACGACGATCCCAACCCCCTTCACCGCGAGATAGCCGCGGCCATTAACGCGGTGGTTGATTCCGGCGTGCCCTGTTTTTTCATTCACGGCAACCGCGACTTTCTGCTCGGTCACCGTTTTGCCCGTGAAAGCGGCATGACCCTGCTACCGCAGGAAAAGGTCCTTGATCTGTATGGCCGACGCGTGTTGATCATGCATGGCGACACCTTGTGTACCGACGATGCCGGTTACCAGGCGTTTCGCGCCAAAGTGCATAAACCCTGGCTGCAAACACTGTTCCTTGCCCTGCCGCTGTTTGTGCGTAAACGCATTGCCGCCAAAATGCGGGCGGGCAGTAAATCCGCCAACAGCAGTAAATCGCTGGACATTATGGATGTTAACCCCCAGGCAGTGATCGCTGAAATGGAGAAACAGCCTGTGCAATGGCTGATTCACGGCCATACCCATCGTCCGGCAGTACATGAACTCACCATCAACGGACACCCCGCTTTTCGTGTTGTTTTAGGCGCCTGGCACCATGAAGGCTCAATGGTAAAAGTCACGCCGGACAACGTTGAACTGATCGCCTTCCCGTTTTAAATTCTCACCGCCATTCGCCGCAACTTTAACCGCGCAACCGTTTTCCTTGCCGGATTATCATGCTATTCTCTGTGGCCTCAAAAGCAGTGTGTCCCGCACCACAGGAGTTTTCAGACGCATGTCTTCCCGCAATAATCCGGCGCGTGTCGCCATCGTGATGGGGTCCAAAAGCGACTGGGCTACCATGCAGTTTGCCGCCGAAATTTTTGAAATCCTGAACGTTCCACACCATGTTGAAGTGATTTCCGCTCACCGCACCCCCGACAAATTGTTCAGCTTCGCCGAGTGCGCCGAAGAGAACGGTTATCAGGTGATTATTGCCGGTGCTGGCGGTGCCGCACATTTGCCGGGCATGATTGCCGCGAAGACGCTGGTGCCTGTACTGGGCGTTCCGGTACAGAGCGCGGCGCTGAGCGGCGTTGACAGCCTCTACTCTATCGTTCAGATGCCACGCGGCATTCCGGTCGGTACGCTGGCCATTGGTAAAGCGGGCGCGGCGAACGCCGCACTGCTGGCGGCACAAATTCTGGCGACCCATGACAACGCACTGCATCAGCGTCTGAGTGACTGGCGTAAAGCACAAACGGATGACGTGCTGGAGAATCCAGATCCGCGGGGTGCGGCATGAAGCAGGTCTGCGTGCTGGGCAATGGTCAATTAGGACGAATGCTGCGCCAGGCCGGTGAACCATTAGGCATCGCCGTCTGGCCAGTGGGACTGGACGCCGAACCTGCCGCCGTTCCTTTTCAGCAAAGCGTGATTACCGCAGAAATTGAGCGCTGGCCAGAAACCGCGCTGACCCGCGAACTGGCGCGCCATCCGGCCTTTGTCAACCGAGATGTGTTCCCCATCATCGCCGACCGCCTCACACAAAAGCAGCTTTTTGACAAACTCGCTCTTGCCACCGCGCCGTGGCAATTGCTGTCCGGGAGCCACGAATGGCCGCTCGTTTTTGACCGTCTGGGCGAGCTGGCGATAGTCAAACGCCGCGTCGGCGGTTATGACGGTCGCGGGCAATGGCGCTTACGCAATGGTGAAACCGACCAACTGCCGGATGACTGCTACGGCGAGTGTATTGTCGAACAGGGCATTAGCTTCTCCGGGGAAGTCTCATTAGTGGGCGCACGCGGGCACGACGGCAGCACCGTGTTTTATCCGCTGACGCACAACCTGCATCAGGACGGAATTCTGCGCACCAGCGTGGCGTTCCCGCAGGCCAACCCCCGACTGCAAGAACAAGCGGAAGCCATGCTTTGCGCCATCATGCAGGAATTGGGTTATGTCGGCGTGATGGCGATGGAGTGTTTTATCACCTCAGAAGGACTGCTGATCAACGAGCTGGCCCCACGCGTGCATAACAGCGGGCACTGGACGCAAAACGGCGCCAGCATCAGTCAGTTCGAGCTGCACCTGCGCGCGATTACGGGCCTGCCATTACCCACGCCGGTGGTAAACAGCCCATCGGTAATGGTGAATTTGATTGGCACTGCGCTGAATTATAACTGGCTGAAACTGCCATTAGTGCATCTGCACTGGTATGACAAAGAGGTGCGGCCAGGACGTAAGTTGGGGCACCTGAACCTGACCGACAGCGACACCGCGCGCCTTAACGCCACGCTGGAGGCCCTGGTACCCTTACTGCCACCAGACTACGCCAGCGGCATCATTTGGGCGCAAAGTAAGCTTAAATAACCCAGAAAAATGCCGGGAAATAGAACTTCTCCTTTCCCGGCCCCTCTCTCAGCGCGTAAAATCCTGCCCATTGCTGTTTTGTGTTATCAGGATCTCTCATGAACGATGGAACGGATTATCGCGCGATCCTCACCGCCGATACGCCTTTAATCGATGTACGCGCACCAATAGAATTCACGCAGGGCGCCATGCCCGCCGCCATTAACCTGCCTTTGATGAATGATGAAGAGCGCGCCGTCGTAGGCACCTGCTACAAACGTCAGGGACCCGAGGCCGCACTCAAACTGGGTCATCAACTGGTTTCCGGCGAGCTTCGCCAACAGCGGCTGGAAGGCTGGCGAGAAGCGTGTCAACAGCGGCCTACAGGCTATCTCTGCTGCGCGCGCGGCGGTCAACGCTCGCACATTGTCCAGCAGTGGCTGCGCGAGTCAGGCATTGACTATCCGCTGGTCAGCGGTGGCTATAAAGCGTTACGCCAGTCAGCAATCCGCTTCACTGAAGAACTGGTGCAAAAACCGATCATTTTAATTGGCGGCTGTACCGGCAGCGGTAAAACGCAACTGGTCCAACAACAGCCCAACGGTATCGATTTAGAGGGGCTGGCGCACCATCGCGGCTCCTCGTTTGGCCGCACGCTGCAACCGCAACTCAGCCAGGCCAGCTTTGAAAACCTGCTGGCTTGCGAGTTACTCAAGGTCGATGCGCGCCAGACGCCGCGTTTATGGGTGCTGGAGGATGAGGGCCGGATGATTGGCTCGAACCATTTGCCGGAATGTTTACGCGAGCGGATGGCGCAGGCCACTATTGCGGTCGTGGATGACCCGTTTGAGTTACGCCTTGAGCGCCTGCGTGAAGAGTATTTCGTTCGTATGCACCATGACTTTACTCACGCGTACGGCGAAGAGCGCGGCTGGCAGGAGTACAGCGAATACCTGCACCACGGACTGTCAGCCATTCAGCGTCGGCTGGGACTGCAACGATTTAAAGAACTGACTGCAACGCTCGATAGCGCTCTGGCTGAACAGCAGAGCAACGGCAGCACCGAGGCGCATTTCAGTTGGCTTGTTCCGCTACTGGAAGAGTATTACGACCCGATGTATCGCTATCAGCTCGAAAAGAAAGCAGAGAAAATCGTGTATCGCGGCACGTTTGATGACGTTGCCCGGTGGCTGAGCCGCTAAAAAATACCGGATGGCGGCAGTTGCCCTATCCGGCACACGGTTCACATCAGCGTTGTAGGCCCGGTAAGCGTAGCGCCACCGGGCACAATATCAGACTTAGAAGTCGTAACGCAGACGTACCAGGTTCATGTCACCCAGGTCGTCGGTGCTGGAAGTGAAGACGTGTTCGTAATCAACACGGAAACCATAATCCAGTTGAAAGCTTACCCCCACGCCGTTGTCGGTACGCAGATAATCACGCCCATTCACGTATTCAATACGATCGCCCATAAAGTAAGGCTGGATGGATTTCACCGCATACTGACCAATTGGGAATTTATACCCCGCAAAGTATTCCAGACCCCACGCATCACCAGCAAAGTAATCATTCACAGACACTTTTTTAGTGGTCATAAAGTTCTGATACCAGCCGCCGCCCATGGAAAACGTCCAGTTGTCAGGCGTCCAGCTTAATGCCGTACCGACGATGTTCTGGTCGTAGGTTTTGCTGCCATCGCCACGCATTTCCGCGCGGGTGTAGTTCCACGCCGTACCCCAGGTCAGATCGTCAGTGATGTGATAATCCGCCCCCAGAGAGCCACCGCCTTTACGTTTGTATTTCAGGCCATTGTTCGGGTTGTAGTCGTCGCTGAACAGATAAGAGGCGTAGAGATCAACATCCCCCACCGCTTTCTTATATTTCAGAGATTTACGGGTACGGTACGAACCATCGTAGTCGCCGTTAATCCCGTTACCCGGCGCCTGACCTATCATGTCGTAGTCCCAGATATCGGTTTTCGCCCCGACCACATCATAGTAAATACTGTTCTGTTGACCGAAGGTCAGCGTACCCCAGGTATCACTTTTCAGACCGGTGTACAGCATACGGCGGGTCGTGTCGTGGGCGCCCTCCGCATAGTGGTTGTCCCAGTTGAACATCGCCGGGAAGTTCACGCCCAGCTCGTAGTAGCTGACCCAGCTAATGTCATCAAACAGGTAGTAATCGGCCGCAAAACGAAAACGGGTACCGCCATCAAACCCATTACGTTTATACCCATTCGCACCGTCATCGCCAGCCATATTCTGGAACTGCGGACGAATACTCCCGCCGACGGTGAAGTTGAGACGGCTCAGAGGATTACCCGCCTGAGGATCCTGTTTCAGAACCGTGATTTCCGCCTGCGAGGCGAAAGACGTCAATGCCACTGCTGCGCCGATCGATGCCGCCAGCGCTGTTGTTTTTATAATCATTATTTTTCCTTGATAGATTTCCCCTGCAAAATTCACGCGACGGACAGACGCACACGCGTCGCCAGCCGACATGAGTTCTGACGGAGATAGCCTGCTAATTATTCAGTATGCAAATATTAACTTTTATTGATACTGCTGTGTTGGCGGGTTTTTAATGATTTGTGCTACTAAATATCAAGGGGTTATCAATTCGTGCCACATAATGAGTACGCGCCAGTATAAAACCCGGCGCGTAATCATTACTAATATGAATTAATTACTGAACTGACGGAACAGCGCTTTACCTTTTAAAAGACGCACGCCTAGCCATCCGCCGCAAACGGAGAGTAACAGTGCGCCACAAAATGGCAGCACAATCCACAGTCGCCAGTCAGGCTCCCACGGGAAGTCAAAAACGCGGGTTTGCAACACGGCCAGCGCCGTTTCCGCGCCAATGGCCGCGACCAGCCCGGAAACCAATCCCAGCATGGCAAACTCGCACCACAACGTGGTACGCAGCAGTTTTTTCCCCGCGCCCAGCGTTCGCCAGACGACCAGCTCCTGATGACGCTGGCGCATACCCACCTGCACCTGCGCCAGTAACAACAGCATGCCGCAGGCGGTCACCAGCACCACCATCACCTCCAGCGCCCGACTGACCTGATCCAGTACCTGAGCCACCTGTTTCAGGATCGCGCCAATATCCAGCAGGCTGATGGTGGGAAACTCGCGGTTCAGCTGCGTCAGCATGCCATTGCCGTTCTCCCAGCGAAAACTGGTGAGCCAGCTTTGTGGTTGCCCATCCAGCGCGCCAGAGGGGAAAATAAAGAAGAAATTGGGGCGCAGACTTTCCCAGTCCACCTGGCGAAGACTGGTGACCTTCGCGCTGAATTCCTGGGTGTCGCCCATAAAGGTTACGGAATCCCCCAGCCTGATATTCAGGCGTTTCGCCAGCCCCTCTTCGATCGACACTTCTCCAACCCTTGGCGGCCAGTTTCCGGCAACAATCGGATTATGGTTTGGCCGGATATCCTGCCAGGTCAGATTCAGTTCCCGGTTAAGCGCTTCATCCTGATTCCCCTCCGTGGGCTTTTCGTTAATGGCCGTCAGTCGCGCCCGCACGATGGGGTAGAACGCTTCAGGGATCACCTGATGCTCCGAGAGGAACGCTTTCAGCGGCGTTACCTGTTCCGTCGCAATGTTGATGAGAAAGTAATTCGGACTTTCCGGCGGCATTTGTTGCTGCCAGCGATCAAGTAAATCGCCGCGTAGCACCAGCAATAGCGCCAGTAGCATAAAGGAGAGCGAAAACGCGGAAAGCTGGCTCAGCGTAGACCAGGGCTGACGCAGCAGTCGACTCACCGCTAACCGTAACGGCAGCGAGGTTAATGTCAGGCCACGCAGGACATTCAGCAGCATCCAGCCTAATACGCCGCACAACAGCGCCAACACCACCGCGCCCGCCAGAACCGCCCACAGCAGCATACTGCCGCCCATTAACCCGGCAAGCAGAGCGACGACGACCAGGCTCACAACCGGAAGATAGACCTTCAACGGCCAGACATTCGCCACAACGTCACGGCGTAACACCCGCAGCGGCTGTGTCGCTAATAACAGTCGGTACGGACGCAGCCCGACCAGCAGAGAAATCACCGTCATCGTCCCCAGCGCCCACAGCCACGGCCAGGGGCTGGCGGGAGGCAACTGGGCAGGCAAAACCGGTTTGAGCAACACCATCAGCACACTTTCAAACAGCAGCCCCACACCGCCGCCCGTGATGGCAGAAAGCGCCAGTACCATTAACCACTGGCCGATGATCAGCTTACGTAATTGCGCGTGACCGGCCCCCAGCGTTTTGAGGATGGCAACCAGATCGTAGCGGCTACGGCAGTAATGGTTCATCGCGACGGCAACCGCGGCCACCGCCAGCAACAGCGTTAACAGCGCCGAAAGCAGGAGAAATTGTTGCGAACGCTCCAGCGATTTGCCCAGCGCCCCTTCGTCCTGCTCCAGTCCGTACCACCGATGCTCGGGTTTAAGTTGTGGCAACAGCCATTTTTCATAGCTGTTGAGCTGTTGCGCCGTGCCGCCAAATTTATAGCGCCATGTGACGCGGCTCCCCGGCTGTACCGCCGCCGTTTTTTCAACATCGGCGATATTCATCATCAGGCGCGGCGCCATCTGGAAAGGGTTAAAACCAGAGTCCGGCTCCTGAACCACCTCCCCGGCAATGCGCAGCGTTGCGTCGCCAACCTCAAGGGTATCGCCGATTTTCAGATTGAGTAGCGCCATCAGACGCGGAGCCAGCAGCACAAAACCGGGTTGTGGTTTTAGCCCTGGCGGGTCGGTTTGCAGTTCGCCGTACATCGGATAGACACTGTCTACGGCTTTGACATTCGCCAGTTGCGGCGTATCGCCAGCGAAAGTCATGGTGGCGAACGTCAGTTGTTCCCCCACCTTCAGCCCGAGTTTACGCGCGTGATCAATCCACGCCTGCGGCACCTCGCGAGCGCTGCGCAGCGCCCTGTCTCCCGCCATAAATTCGCGACTTTGCTGGCTGAGCCCCTTTTCCATGCGATCGCTGACCTTGCCAAGCGCCAGCACGCACGCCACCGCCAGGCTCAGCGCCAGCCAGACAATCAGCAATGACGGGGAGCGCCATTCGCGCCAGAACCAGCGTGCAATCATGCCTCCTCCTGTAACTGCCCATTGACCAGCCGCAGACGGCGGTCACAGCGCGCCGCCAACTGTGGGTCATGCGTCACCAGAATCAGTGTCGTGCCGTGTTCGCGGTTGAGGGAGAAGAGTAAATCGGCAATCTTATCGCCGGTATGCCTGTCGAGATTGCCTGTTGGCTCGTCGGCAAACAGCACGTCCGGACGCCCATTGAAGGCCCGCGCCAGCGCCACGCGTTGTTGTTCACCGCCGGAAAGTTGCGCCGGGAGGTGGTCCAGCCGTTTTCCCAATCCTAACTGTTCGAGTAGCGCTTTCGCCCCCGTGCGGCTTTGGCTGCTGTTCTCACCGCGCAACAACGCGGGCAGTTCAACGTTTTCCAGCGCATTCAGCGTGGGGATCAACATAAAAGACTGAAACACAAAGCCGACATGCTGGGCGCGCAGTTGCGCCCGCGCTTCTTCGTCCATCGTGTGCAACGGTTTTCCCACCAGACTCACTTCACCGCTGCTGCCGTCATCCAGACCGGCGAGGATCGCCAGTAAGGTGGATTTCCCCGACCCCGACTCACCAATCAGCGCGAGGGTATCGCCGCGTTTGACAACCAGTTCAACTCCGGTAAGGATGGAAAGCTCATGCTCACCCTGACCGACGGACTTCTTAAGATGATGAACTTCAACAATGTTTTCCGCTGGCATCTGCCCTTCCTGTTCCTGATTCTGTTAACCTTCCGCGCCGCCGCCGCAGATACGTTACTGATTCTGGGCGACAGCCTGAGCGCCGGATACCGCATGTCGGCCAATGCCGCCTGGCCGGCGCTCCTGCATGATAAATGGCAGACCAAAACAACGGTGGTCAACGCCAGTATCAGTGGTGATACCTCACAACAAGCGCTGGCGCGCCTGCCCGGGTTACTTCAACAACACCAACCCCGTTGGGTGCTGGTAGAACTGGGCGGCAATGACGGTTTACGCGGGTTTCAGCCTCAGCAAACGGAGCAAACGCTGCGTAAAATCTTGCAAGACGTTAAAGCCGCCAATGCCAAACCCCTTCTGATGCAAATACGTCTGCCCGCAAACTACGGTCGTCGGTATAATGAAACCTTTAGCGCCATCTATCCCAGACTCGCCACAGAGTTCGATATTCCACTCCTGCCCTTTTTTATGGAAGAGGTTTATCTGAAACCCCAATGGATGCAGGACGACGGTATTCATCCCAATCGCGACGCTCAACCGTTTATCGCCGACTGGATGGCGAAATAATTGACGCCATTAGTTAACCACGACTCGTAAATCATCGGAGATCCTGACAGGTAAAGTTATGCAAAAATCGGTCTTAATAACAGGATGTTCCAGCGGAATCGGCCTGGAAAGCGCCCTTGAACTCAAGCGCCAGGGGTTCCAAATTCTGGCGGGCTGCCGCAAACCCAATGACGTCGCTCGCATGAACAGTATGGGCTTCACCGGTGTTCTGCTGGATCTGGATTCCCCCGAAAGTGTGGACAGTGCCGCCAGAGAAGTGATCGCCCTGACCGATAATTGTTTGTATGGGATCTTCAATAATGCCGGGTACGGTGTTTATGGCCCGCTCTCAACCATCAGCCGCGAGCAGATGGAACAGCAGTTTTCCGCCAATTTCTTTGGCGCGCATCAGCTCACCATGCGTCTGCTACCCGCAATGTTGCCACACCGTGAAGGTCGTATTGTCATGACGTCGTCGGTGATGGGACTCATTTCCTCGCCAGGTCGCGGCGCCTACGCGGCCAGCAAATATGCGCTGGAAGCCTGGTCAGACGCGCTGCGGATGGAACTGCGCCACACCGGCATCAAAGTCAGTCTGATCGAACCCGGCCCCATCCGCACCCGATTCACAGAAAATGTGAACCAGACACAAAATGACCAACCGGTAGAAAACCCCGGTATCGCCGCACGTTTTACGCTAGGGCCAGAGGCCGTTGTCGCCAAAGTACGCCACGCGTTTGAAAGCGATAAACCGAAATTACGCTATCCCGTCACGATGGTGACGTGGGCCGTCATGCTACTTAAACGCCTGCTGCCAGGGCGCATAATGGACAAAATTTTGCAGGGGTGAGTTGAAGCATACGTCCGCGCCCCCATGTAAAAAGAAATATAGACAAAAGAGAGCGACTCCATGTCCGTACAGAATATTGTTAACATTAACGAATCCAATTTGCAGCAGACCCTTGAACAGTCGATGACCACCCCGGTCCTGTTCTATTTCTGGTCTGAGCGTAGCCAGCACTGCTTACAACTGACGCCTGTGCTGGAAAGCCTGGCCGCACAATATAACGGTCAGTTTATTCTGGCGAAACTGGACTGTGACGCGGAACAGATGATCGCCTCCCAGTTTGGTTTGCGCGCTATCCCAACCGTTTATCTGTTCCAGAACGGTCAACCGGTGGATGGTTTCCAGGGGCCGCAGCCAGAAGAGGTTATCCGCGAGCTGCTCGACAAAGTTCTGCCACGTGAAGAAGAACTGAAAGCGCAGCAGGCGATGCAACTGATGCAGGAAGGCAACTACGCCGAGGCGCTGCCACTGCTCAAAGATGCCTGGCAGCTCTCCAGCCAGAACAGCGAGATCGGCCTGCTGCTGGCGGAAACGCAAATTGCCCTTCGCCGCACCGAAGAGGCCGAAGCGGTATTGAAAACCATTCCATTGCAGGATCAGGATACCCGTTTTCAAGGGCTGGTCGCACAAATTGAACTGCTGAAACAAGCGGCAGATACCCCGGAAATTCAACAATTACAGCAGCAAGTTGCGGACAACCCGCAGGATGCCTCGCTGGCCGCGCAATTGGCGTTACAGCTGCATCAGGTGGGTCGTAATGAAGAAGCGCTGGAACTGTTGTTCAGCCATCTGAAGAAAGATCTCGGCGCGGCTGAAGGTCAGGCGCGTAAAACGTTCCAGGAAATTCTTGCGGCGCTGGGGACCGGTGACGCACTGGCCTCAAAGTATCGCCGCCAGCTGTACGCTCTGCTTTATTGATTGATGCCGGATGGCGCTATCGCTTATCCGGCCTACAGGATTATGCCTGTCTGTTGGCCGCCATCCGCTAACACATCACGACTTCTTCAACTGCGCCACCACCAATTGGTGGCGCGAATTGTAAAACTTCCGGTAGGTTAAATAGCAGGCGATAATGGTCGACAGGCTGGCGGTTGAGAGCAGCATAAAGGTCACCATTATCTGATATTTAATCGCTTTCACCGGGTCGATACCGGCAAAAATAAGTCCTGACATCATCCCCGGTAAACTGACCAGGCCCACGGTTTTTGCCGAATCAATCGTCGGAATAAGCGACGCGCGAATGCTGTCGCGAATAAGTCCGGCAGAGGCCATTTTCGGCGTTGCGC
Source organism: Citrobacter sp. NCU1 (assembly GCF_010231475.1). Classification (GTDB taxonomy): domain Bacteria; phylum Pseudomonadota; class Gammaproteobacteria; order Enterobacterales; family Enterobacteriaceae; genus Citrobacter_D. The sequence goes on from NZ_NRDO01000002.1 coordinate 11,536, forward strand.
CAAGACTGAGCTTTTCCTGAATCTGCTGTTGTTCGCTATTAAATCGCTGCCCGAGGTTGTTGTAACACAAACCGACAGCCACCATCGCATTCCCTGCAATCATGCCGGAAATGGGGATCACCTGCATGGGCACAAATTCAATGGAGCCAGAAAGCACTAATACCGCCAGCGTTAACCCCGCGCCGGACGTAATCGCAATAAACGATGAGATAAAGGCTTTGTCGATATATTTACTGCGTTTTTGCGCGTTATACGCCGCATTAAAACAGATGAACAACACCATCAAAATGGTTAAAACAGCATGATTAACACCGAATATGTATTTTAAGACATAACCCACAACAATAAGCTGGATCACCGCCCGGCAGATACTCCAGATAATCTCTTTTTCCAGAGCCAGTTTCTCTTTGTGGCTAATCATGATCGCCACTACCACCAGCATCATCGCGAAGGCCAGAGATTCATTCGTAATATTATGCTCGTTCATAGCTTGCTTCCTGCATTTCTCCGGCATGAGGCTGGAGTGTGATCACTTTATCCGCATGGTTTATCTCATCTTTATCGTGAGTCACCCATAACACGCTGATATTTTTATCGCGGACATAATGATGGATAAGGTCGTTCACATTGCGTTTATTGCGTTCATCTAACGCGCTGGTAATTTCATCCAGCAGCAACACTTTAGGCAGAAACTGTAAATTGCGAATTAAGGCGATCCGCTGTTTCTCGCCCCCCGAAAGTTCGTTAATCCTCTTGGTCAGGATCGCTTGCGGTAATTCAACGCGCGCCAGATCGTCAGCAAAGGTATCAGGATCTGGGTGTTGATGACGGATCTGCCACGGGAAAATCAGATTATCGTATACCGTGTCGCCAAACAGCGCGGGCGTCTGGGCGCAATAAGAGACTTGCTGGCGATAGTGTTCGGGATTCAGCGTAGTTATCTCACTCCCGGTATAAAAGATCTCGCCACGGCTCGGACTAATCAACGATGCGACGATTTTTAGCAGTGTGCTCTTACCACATCCTGAAGAGCCGGTAATCAGTTTAAATTCCCCCGCCCTAAGAGTAAAACTGATGTTATTCAGAATGTTGGTAGCGCCAACCTGATATCCCACCCGTTTTAGCTGGAGCAAAATGCTTTCTTCTTTCATTACGCATCCGTTTTTCATGTTTCTGGCAAAAATGTAGTGTATCCCTCTAATGACCAGGAGGTAACTCACTATGATTAATCAGGTATAATTAGTTCACGGAGACAATAAAAATCGTTTTTGACATGGACAACACTACAGGAGGTTTATCGATGCTTATCTTTATCCCGATTCTTATTTTTGTCGCACTGGTGATTGTCGGTGCTGGCGTCAAAATCGTACCGCAGGGGTTCCAGTGGACCGTAGAGCGGTTTGGCCGCTATACCAAAACGCTGCAACCGGGCCTGAGTCTCGTCGTGCCATTCATGGACAGGATTGGCCGAAAAATCAATATGATGGAACAGGTTCTCGACATTCCATCGCAGGAAGTGATCTCGAAAGATAACGCCAACGTTTCGATTGATGCGGTCTGTTTTATCCAGGTGATTGATGCGCCGAAAGCCGCCTATGAAGTCAGTAATCTGGAGCTGGCGATCATCAATCTGACCATGACCAACATCCGTACCGTGCTGGGCTCCATGGAGCTTGATGAAATGCTCTCCCAGCGCGACAACATCAATACGCGCCTGTTGCACATTGTCGACGAAGCCACCAACCCGTGGGGGATCAAAATTACCCGCATTGAAATCCGCGATGTACGCCCACCGACAGAACTAATTGACGCAATGAATGTGCAGATGAAAGCGGAACGAACCAAGCGCGCCAACATTCTGGAGGCTGAAGGCATCCGTCAGGCGCAGATCGTCAAAGCCGAGGGTGAAAAACAGGCGAAGATTTTGAAAGCGGAAGGTGATCGTCAGTCGGCATTTTTACAGGCAGAAGCCCGCGAACGTTCCGCCGAGGCGGAAGCCCGCGCCACGCAAATGGTGTCTGACGCGATTGCCTCCGGGAACATTCAGGCGGTCAACTATTTCGTGGCGCAGAAATACACCGAAGCGCTGCAACAAATCGGTTCGGCTAACAACAGTAAAGTGGTGATGATGCCGCTTGATGCCAGCAGTCTGATGGGCGCCATTGGCGGGATCACCGAACTGATTAAGGACAGCGCCAGCGAACGGAAAAACCCATGATAGAGATGATTCTGCTATATCCGCATCTTTTCTGGCTCAGTCTCGGCGGTCTGTTGCTGGCCGCTGAGATGCTCGGCGGTAACGGCTATCTGCTGTGGAGCGGCGTGGCGGCAGTGATCACCGGATTAACGGTCTGGCTATTTCCTTTCAGCTGGGAGTGGCAAGGCACGTTGTTTGCCGGATTAACTCTGCTGGCGGCGTGGTTCTGGTGGAAGTGGCTGACGCGGCGCGTCAGTGAGCAAAAATCGTCAGACAGCCATCTCAATCAACGTGGACAACAACTGGTTGGCCGTCGGTTTATTCTGGACACAACGCTGGTCAACGGGCGGGGTCACATGCGGGTTGGCGACAGTTCCTGGCCCGTCAGCGCCGATCAGGATCTCACTGCCGGTACGCATGTCGAAGTGATCGCTGTTGAAGGCATTACGTTGAAACTCAAATCGATATCATCAGAACAATAATCATCAGGGAATAACATTATGGCCAGGAAGACTCCTCTTACACTCGCCCTCTGCACGCTGCTGGCGGGTGCGCCGCAGGCATTCGCCTCTTTCGATATCGAGGACTGCACCTGGAGCAGCGAAAACTGCCTGCTGAAAGGCGTCCCCGTACTCACTCCCGGAAATGATACCCGCGACAACCTGCTGCGGTTATTCAGCGAAGCAAAGTCGTTCGCCCTCCCCGTGCAGTCGATGCCGGCGGATATCACCCGTTCCCGCGATTACTATTTTGCGTACCATCCGCAATGGGATGCGGTGAGCGCCCCTTCTGCGACAACTGCGATATCCAGTGACAACCCGACGCTGACTCAGCAGGCGACGGCGCTGAAAATTGATCCGGCAGAGATAGAACGATTGAGCAAAAACGACAGCGGGCTGGAAAATCGCTACGTCTCAAATAGCAGTACTGGCGTGAGTCAGTTTTTCGCTGCGCTTATCAACGACGCGGCGCTTACGCCGGAACAACGTCACGCACTGGCGCAGGCGCGCATGGCTGTCTGGGGTGGCGCCACCACAGGGCAGGTAACTGACGCGCTTTCAACGCTTCCGGCAGATTCCACCGCCCTGCTGTACAAAACCTATCTGACCGGTGCTACCTATTTCTACACCGAGGACTACACATCCGCAGAGCAGGATTTCACTGCCCTTGTGAACAGCAAAAATCCGTGGCTGGAAGAGACGGCGCAATACATGCTGATGCGTACGGCGCTGAACAAAAGTAGCCAGCACAGTACCGGCGAATATGGCGATTTTGATATCAACAAGATAGATCCGCAGTTTGCGAGTCAGGCGCAGGAAGCGGCACAGCGCTATCTGCAACGCTGGCCGCAAGGACAGTATGCCGAATCGGCACAGGGCATGCTGCGCCGTATCAACTGGTATCAGCAAGCGTGGCCGCCACTGGCGACATTGTATGAACAGACATTCCAGCAGGCGAAAGATCCTGCCGCACTGCGTCGTCTGGTGACCGAATACGATAACGTGTACGGCATGCGCTTCTATAACGCCCCATTCAAGGAAGCCTTCCCTGATGCGCTACAGGTCAGCTACATCGAATTGTTACGCGCGCTGCGTCTGAAAAGTGACAATAAACCGACGCTGACGCAAACCGACCTCGACAGCAGCAAACCGGCATTTGAGAAAGGTGGAAAAGCGTCGCTGTGGCGCAACCTGCAACTTAATCTGTGGATGGCGACCGACAACTATGCCGCTGTCCTTCAGGCTGTCACCCCCGCTCAGCAGCTCCCGGTACAGGATATTCTCGCCTTCAGCGAGCAAGTCCTGTACGGCGAAGCGCTGATGGGACAGCAACAGTGGCAAGCGGCGCGTGATTTCTGGCAACAACTGCTGAAACTCAGCAAGGATAACGAGCAACAGCAGTATCTCCAGGCAAAACTTGCCGCGACGCTGGTTTACAGCAACCAGATTAACGCGATTTTTGCCCCGCAAAGTCCGGTGACCAACCTGCGATTCCGTTCCCGGGTGCTGAAAACGCAGGCCCCACGCGAACTGTTGCGCCAGTTGGCAAGCCAGGGAACGAATAATGAAGAACGCACTATCGCCCTGCACACTCTGCTGGTGCGTGATCTCACCGAAAATCGTTTTAGCGACTGGTTAACCGATATCAAACTTGTGCAGGCGATTACGCCGCCGGTCATCGGTGAGGACTTCGACGACGTGAATCTGAGCGTCTTTGACTGGAATGGCAGCGCGGCGGATGCCGGATACGTCTGTCGCGGCCTGAGCGAAACGGTAGGCGTCCTGAGCAAAAAAGCCAACGATGCGCATGCCCTCAACTGTCTGGGCGAGTTCTTTCGCACCACGCAAACGCATGTTGATTTATGGAAAGACAACGAAGGAAACGGTGCGCTGGAGGCTGCCATCGAGCGCAAACATCCGTATGGCCAGTTTGATCGCCAGAGCTACTACCAGCAGGTTATCGCCTCACCGAAAGCGGAACCCGAAGATAAAAGCTACGCCCTTTACCGGGCTATCATGTGCTATTCGCCGTCCGGGATAAACGAGTGTGGTGGCAAAGAGGTCGATAAAGTCCAGCGTAAAGGCTGGTTCACGCAGTTGAAAACAGAGTATCCGGGTAGCCCGTGGGCACAAAAGCTCAAATATTACTGGTAGTTGCGCTGCTGACAGGTCAGTCGCAGGCGGCAGAAACCGTCAATGCCCGCGAACACCAGGCGTTCTGGCTGTGGTCTGGCGTGAAAGCCAGCGCTGACCTGAAAAATGCGCAAACGGTCTACCTGCATCAGGGCGAGGTACTGACACGCTCGGGCGAGGTGGTCTTTCAACGTCTGGGGTTGCCCGTCAGTCGCCTGACGTTTCCGACCATCTGGCTCACCGTGCGCTTTACGACGCTTGACGTGCCGGAGGCGATCCCGGCGCGGGTTGTCCACCTGATGCAGCGCTGGCAAAAAACAGGCAACCAGGTCATCGGCTTGCAGGTCGATTTTGACGCCGCCACCCATCAACTGGCGGACTACGCCCATTTTTTGCGTCAGTTGCGTCAACAGTTACCGCCGGAGTTTGCCCTTGGCGTGACCGGATTGCTGGACTGGGCGAAAACGGGGGATATTGAAACCCTCAACGCACTCCCGGTGGATGAACTGGTGGTGCAAAGCTATCAGGGACGTCATACGGTCGATAACTACGCGCACTATTTGCCGGCGCTACAGCGACTGCGCATTCCCTTTAAGCTCGGACTGGTGCAAAACGGAGCCTGGGCCCCACAGGACGAAGCGCAACTAAAGGCCTCGCCCTGGTATCGGGGTACCGTGGTGTTTATGCTCAAACAACCTGAACGTTAAGCCGGATGCTTGTCAGTTAAGAAACCCGGGAGAACCTTTCACACCAGCGAATGTTGACGTTCACTTTATGTACATTGCTTCTCTGAAATCACCCTACCTGTGAACGTGCAAGGGAGGCTCACCGCCGCCTCCCTTGCAACCCTGGCTCCCGGCGGGAAATCGTCGCTTCGCGATACATTCGCCTTATACCGTCTGCCTTTTGGGTAGGGGTCGAGCCTGCATCCCGGCAGGCCGTCAACGTCTCATCGATTTTCAGCCGGACTCAGGGTGCGGCTTCAGATCCCTGAGTTTCAGGTATATCTGTTTAGCTGTTTAAAGACGGAATCATTCACAAAACCAGCAAGTTGTCTCTACAGCGCAAAGTCATCGATTTTTGGTTTGCCAGCGCTCAACTGCTGGCATTAGAACGTTAAGCCGGAATTTTGTGATGGCAGCAGCCAGAAAGGTTATCGATAATCGGGCACTCTGCGCTGTCGTCGCCAGGACAGGCTTCCGCCAGCGCCAGCAGTTGCCCGCGCATCGTTTGCAGTTCACTGATATGCCGCTCAATTTCAGCGACTTTCTCCAGGGTACGCTTTTTCACATCGGCGCTGTGCCGTCCCGGATCGTTAAATAACGTCACCAGTTCACCGCACTCTTCCAGGTTAAACCCCACCTGGCGCGCCTGACGTAATAACGTTAATTCGTTCAGATGTTGCTGGGTATACGTGCGATAGCCATTTTCGCTACGAAGCGGCGGCGTCACCAACCCTTTCTCTTCATAAAATCGAATCGCTTTGCTGGTTAACCCGGTTTTTTTCGCTACATCGCTAATATTCACATTTCCCCCTTGACCTTCCCCTTGATGGAAGGTTTAACCTTTATAACAGTTAGTCGATACGATTACGAAGGTCAATAAGTCTCTGACCATTTTAAAGGAGTTTTGTTATGTCTCAAACCATCGACCTGACCCTGGACGGCCTGTCCTGTGGTCACTGCGTCAAACGCGTAAAAGAAAGTCTTGAGCAACGCCCGGATGTGGAACAGGCAGACGTCACCGTGACGGAAGCGCACGTCACCGGTAGTGCCAGTGCCGAAGCCTTGATCGAAACCATCAAACAAGCCGGTTATGGTGCAGAGTTAAGCCACCCAAAGGCTAAACCGCTGGCGGAGTCATCAACCCCGTCGGAAGCGCTGGCAGCGGTCCCTCCTGAGCTTCCGGCAGCAACGGCCGATGATGACAGCCAACAACTGTTATTAAGCGGTATGAGCTGCGCCAGCTGTGTTTCCCGGGTACAAAATGCGTTGCAAAACGTACCGGGCGTCACGCAGGCACGGGTAAACCTGGCGGAACGCACTGCGCTGGTCATGGGCAGCGCGTCCGCCGCAGATTTAGTGCAGGCGGTGGAAAAAGCCGGCTACGGTGCCGAAGCCATTGAAGATGATGCAAAACGCCGTGAACGCCAGCAGGAAACCGCCGTCGCCACCATGAAACGCTTCCGCTGGCAGGCGATTGTCGCGCTGCTGGTCGGCGTACCGGTGATGGTCTGGGGGATGATCGGCGACAACATGATGGTCACCGCCGATAACCGCAGCCTGTGGCTCGCCATTGGCCTCACTACCCTGGCCGTGATGGTCTTTGCAGGCGGCCATTTTTATCGCAGCGCGTGGAAGAGCCTGATGAACGGCGCCGCCACGATGGATACGCTGGTCGCACTCGGTACCGGGGTGGCCTGGCTCTACTCAATGAGCGTCAACCTGTGGCCGCAGTGGTTCCCGATGGAAGCGCGCCATCTCTATTATGAAGCGAGCGCCATGATCATCGGTCTGATTAACCTCGGACATATGCTGGAAGCGCGCGCTCGTCAGCGTTCTTCTAAGGCGCTGGAAAAACTCCTCGATTTAACGCCGCCAACGGCGCGCGTTGTCACCGATGAGGGTGAAAAAAGCGTGCCGCTGGCCGACGTGCAGGCGGGTATGTTATTGCGACTGACCACTGGCGATCGCGTGCCGGTAGACGGTGAAATCACTCAGGGCGAAGCCTGGCTGGATGAAGCTATGCTCACCGGCGAGCCTATCCCGCAACAGAAAGGCGAAGGCGACAGCGTGCATGCCGGGACAGTCGTTCAGGACGGTAGCGTGCTGTTTCGCGCCAGCGCGGTCGGCAGCCACACTACGCTGTCGCGGATTATCCGCATGGTACGCCAGGCGCAGAGCAGCAAACCGGAAATCGGTCAACTGGCCGATAAAATTTCTGCCGTCTTTGTCCCCGTGGTGGTGGTGATTGCGCTGGTGAGCGCCGCTATCTGGTATTTCTTCGGTCCGGCGCCGCAAATTGTCTATACGCTGGTGATTGCCACGACGGTACTTATTATCGCTTGCCCTTGTGCGCTGGGGCTGGCAACGCCGATGTCGATTATTTCCGGCGTGGGTCGCGCCGCTGAATTTGGCGTGCTGGTACGCGATGCCGATGCCTTACAACACGCCAGTACGCTCGATACGGTCGTTTTTGATAAAACCGGTACGCTGACCGAAGGGAAACCGCAGGTAGTGGCGATCAAAACCTTTGGTGGAACAGACGAAGCACAGGCGCTGCGCCTGTCGGCAGCCCTTGAACAAGGTTCCAGCCACCCGCTGGCCCGTGCCATTCTGGAAAAAGCCGGTGAGGCAACATTGCCACAAGTGAATGGCTTCCGGACACTGCGCGGTTTAGGCGTGAGTGGTGAAGCGGAGGGTCATGCGCTACTGCTGGGCAACCAGGCGCTGTTGAATGAACAACAGGTAGATACTACTGAAATGGACGCGGAGATCTCAGCCCGCGCTTCACAAGGTTCCACCCCGGTGCTGCTGGCGATTGACGGCAAAGCGGCGGCATTGCTGGCTGTACGCGACCCTCTGCGCAGCGACAGCGTGGCGGCACTCCAGCGCCTGCATCGTGCGGGCTACCGTCTGGTGATGTTAACCGGCGATAACCCCACCACCGCCAACGCAATTGCGAAAGAGGCGGGGATTGATGAGGTGATTGCGGGCGTATTACCGGACGGTAAAGCCGATGCTATCAAGCGCCTGCAAAGCCAGGGGCGCCAGGTGGCGATGGTGGGCGATGGGATCAACGATGCCCCGGCGCTGGCGCAGGCTGATGTGGGTATCGCAATGGGCGGCGGCAGCGATGTGGCCATTGAAACTGCGGCTATCACGTTGATGCGCCATAGTCTGATGGGGGTGGCGGATGCGCTTGCTATCTCACGCGCCACACTGCGCAACATGAAGCAGAACCTGCTGGGGGCGTTTATCTATAACAGTATCGGCATCCCGGTTGCCGCCGGTATTCTGTGGCCGCTCACCGGAACATTGCTCAACCCGGTCGTCGCTGGCGCGGCGATGGCGCTCTCTTCGATTACCGTGGTGAGCAATGCCAACCGCCTGTTACGGTTTAAACCGAAAGAGTGATCGAGTAACAGCCCACCATTTGCACAAACGTTGTAGGCCGGATAAGCGTTAGCGCCATCCGGCAATTCACGCATTGCGCCTTCTCTCCCCACGCGCTAGCATGGCGTACTACTAAGGGAGGTCGTATGGATCTGATGTACTGGGTAAAATCGTTCTGGCGCGCATTGCGCGGCAATCATTATACCTGGCCTGCCATCGACGTTGTTCTGCCCGGTCGTCGTCATTTTCATCTGGTCGGCAGTATCCATATGGGCAGTCGCGATATGGCGCCCCTCCCGGCTAAATTACTGAAAAAACTCAGACAGGCCGATGCCTTAATCGTTGAAGCCGATGTCTCCGGCGACGACACCCCGTTTGTCAATCTCCCCACATTTGCCGCGCTGGAAGAACGTATCAGCGAAGAGCAGTTGCGTCATCTGCATAAAGTCACCGATGAGCTGGGGATCTCCGCGTCTCTCTTTTCTACTCAGCCGCTGTGGCAAATCGCCATGGTCTTGCAGGCAACCCAGGCGCAACAACTGGGACTGCGCGCTGAATATGGTATTGACTACCAATTGCTACAGGCCGCGAAGCAGGCACAAAAACCGATTATTGAGCTGGAAGGAGCATCCAGTCAGATAGCGCTCCTGTGCCAGTTACCCGATAACGGTATGGCGCTGCTGAACGATACGCTGACGCACTGGCACACCAACGCCAGGTTACTGCAACAGATGATGAGCTGGTGGCTGAAAACGCCGCCGCAAAATAACGATCTCACGCTGCCGAATACCTTTAGTCAGTCGTTATATGATGTGCTTATGCATCAGCGTAATATCGCCTGGCGGGAGCAACTCTACGCCATGCCTCCCGGTCAGTACGTCGTCGCGGTGGGTGCGCTGCATCTGTATGGAGAAGGGAATTTACCGGATCTGATGCGTTAAAAAAATGGCCAATATTTCTATTGGCCCGTCAAAGAGGAATTTCATCTTTATTATTATGCCGGACTTATGTCCGGATCTTCAGATTGTCGCTCAAAGTTGCTGTAACTGCCAAGACCTATTGCGCAAGATTGTACTATTTTTTCGTCCGCCTTCGGGCGTATGCTGATGGCATATCACATTTGTAGTAAGAAGGACCGTTATGACTCCCGCCGTTAAGTTGCTAGAAAAGAACAAGATCCCATTTAACATCCATACCTACGATCACGATCCGCAGGAAACCAATTTTGGTGACGAGGTGGTACGTAAATTAGGACTAAATGCCGATCAGGTTTACAAAACACTGTTGGTTGCCGTGAATGGCGATATGAAACAGCTCGCCGTCGCCGTCACGCCGGTGGCCGGGCAGTTGGATCTGAAAAAAGTCGCCAAAGCGCTGGGTGCCAAAAAGGTCGATATGGCTGACCCGATGGTGGCGCAACGTACGACAGGCTATCTGGTGGGCGGCATCAGTCCGCTGGGGCAAAAAAAACGGCTACCGACGCTGATTGACGCGCCAGCCCAGACGTTCACCACTATTTATGTTTCAGGCGGTAAACGCGGGCTGGATATTGAACTTGCGGCGGGCGATCTGGCGAAGATCCTCGATGCGAAATTTGCAGATATTGCGCGACGGGATTGAGGGTTTTGCCGGATGGCGGCGCAAGCGTCTTCTCCGGCCTACATCACGCAGTGCCCCGTACGCCGGATAAGCGAAGCGCCATCCGGTATACAGATTCATACCTGCTCCGTGTTTTTTTGCCGGATGGCGACGCAAACGTCCTCTCCGGCCTACATCACGCAGTGCCCCGTAGGCCGGATAAGCGAAGCGCCATCCGGCATACAGATTCATACCTGCTCCGTTTTTTTGCCGGATGGCGACGCAAGCGTCTTCTCCGGCCTACATCACGCAGTGCCCCCGTAGGCCGGATAAGCGAAGCGCCATCCGGTATCCAGATTCATACCTGCTCCGTGTTTTTTTGCCGGATGGCGACGCAAGCGTCTTCTCCGGCCTACATCACGCAGTGCCCCGCAGGCCGGATAAGCGAAGCGCCATCCGGTATACAGATTCATACCTGCGCCGTGTTTTTTTTGCCGGATGGCGGCGCAAGCGTCTTCTCCGGCCTACATCACGCAGTGCCCCGTAGGCCGGATAAGCGAAGCGCCATCCGGCATACAGATTCACACCTGCCCCGTGTTTTTTGCCGGATGGCGACGCAAGCGTCTTCTCCGGCCTACAACACGCAGTGCCCCGTAGGCCGGATAAGCGCAAGCGCCATCCGGCAAGTCGGAATTACTGCCAGGAGACCTCATTCTGAGGTTCGTAAGTACTCGCATCCAGCGGCGAGTTCTGCTCAATGTACTGTTTGAGCACTTCCGCATCGATAAATCCGGTATTCACATAACCCGGTTTATTATCGATTCGCGGATAACCGTCGCCGCCCGTGGCGTTAAAGCTCAACGTTGCCATCCGGTAGGTTTTCGCCGGGTCAACAGGTTCTCCTTTGATTTTTAAATCATTGAGCTTGCCGTCCTTCGCCACAAAACTGACGTTGGCGAACTGCGGATAAGCGCCTGAATCCGGCTTCATTTGCGCCACGGCGGTCAGATAATCAATCACCTCTTTCCCGCTCATGTCGGCATACACCACGATGTTGCCGAACGGTTGTACCTTCAGCACGCTTTTATAGGTTATATTGCCGCCTTCAATGGAATCACGAATACCACCGCCACTCATCACGCCAAAGTCAGCGCTGGTGCGCGCCATCTGCGCGGCAAGCAGAAGGTGCCCCATGTTAGTTTGCACAAAACGGACTTTACTGCGATCGCCTTCAAGACGGCTGTTCACACTGCCAATTTTCACATCCAGCTGCGCTTTACCTTTATTCTGGAACGGCGTCAGCAAAGAGAGCATTTGTGGGTTCTCAGCGATTTCCGGGGTGTAAAGTACGTGCTCACTTTTCCCGTTAGCCCAGGTCACTTTCTTCTTCAGATTCACGGGAATGAGCTGGTAGTTCACCATTTTCATCTCGCCATTACGGAACTCAAAATCGGCCCGTCCGACGTATTTCCCCCACTCATGCGCCTGCACAATCCAGATGCCATTTTGTTTGTCCGGCGCGCATGGCGTACCCGGCACATAATTAACCTGCTTTTTATTTTCCGCCGCCATACACACCGGATCTTGTGAGTGACCACCCACAATCATCGCCAACGCTCCTGCCGGCAGGCTTCGCGCCATTTCGACATCGCCCGGCGCGTTCGACCCGTGATTGCCATTGTCATAGTGCCCCATGTGTGTGGTGGCGATAATGACATCCGGCTTTTCGTTAATCTGCAATTCCTGGATAACCAGATTGGCTTCGTCAGCCGGTTTGCGGAACTCAATGTCGGTGAAATACTCCGGGTTGCCAATTTTTGCCGTATCATCCGTGGTTAAACCGATAACGGCGATTTTCAGATCCTGTCGCTTAAAAATAGCCCAGGGTTTGAACAGACGTTCGCCGGTACTTTTCTGATAGATATTGGCAGAGAGAAAAGGAAACTTTGCCCACTTTTCCTGCTGGCGAAGTACGGTAAGCGGGTTATCAAATTCGTGGTTCCCGACGGCCATCGCATCATAGCCAATCAGATTCATGCCCCGAAAATCAGGCTCTGCATCTTGCAGGTCTGACTCTGGAACCCCCGTGTTAATATCACCGCCAGAGAGCAGCAACACGCTACCGCCTTCCTGCGCAACCTCTTTACGAATGCCGTCAACCAGCGTTTTTTGTGCTGAAAGACCGTATTCGCCGTATTCGCTACGCCAGAAGTGACCATGATGATCGTTTGTATGCAGAACCGTTATTTTATAGGTTTTATCTTTCTCATAAGCCTGCGCAGACTGGCTCACCAGTGCGAACGCAGCGAACACGGCCAGCGCCACGCCTCGCTTCAAAAATTTCATGTTTCTCTCCCTGACCCAATATCAACCGCTGAAAAGACAATGATATGAAATAATAGCCGAAAATGTTTTCAGAATTGAGACTTCCTTCAAACACCATCCACAGGTATGTTAGTCAGGTAATAATTACAACGCAGACTATCTCCAACATCGCAAACAAAACAACAGAAGTGACGTTCTATGGCAATGAGTGAACCAACCCAGCCGTTAGCGAGCGCGTCTGCGCCCGTTACGCACGCACGCACGTCGTTTCGCATTTTAGGCGCCATCAGCCTTTCCCACTTGCTAAACGATATGATCCAGTCGCTGATTCTGGCGATTTACCCACTGTTACAATCCGAGTTCTCGCTCACGTTTATGCAGATAGGGATGATCACCCTCACCTATCAGTTAGCGTCCTCCCTGCTCCAGCCTGTGGTCGGCTACTGGACAGACAAATACCCCATGCCGTGGTCGCTGCCGATTGGGATGTGTTTCACATTGAGCGGTCTGGTATTACTGGCGATGGCTGGCAGTTATGGCGTGGTACTGTTAGCCGCGGCGCTGGTCGGCACCGGCTCGTCGGTGTTTCATCCGGAATCCTCCCGCGTGGCGCGAATGGCTTCAGGCGGGCGCCACGGCCTCGCGCAGTCAATCTTCCAGGTGGGCGGTAACTTTGGCAGTTCGCTTGGCCCTTTGCTGGCCGCGGTGATCATCGCGCCCTACGGCAAAGGTAATGTGGCCTGGTTTGTGCTGGCGGCGCTGCTGGCGATTGTCGTGCTGGCGCAGATTAGCCGCTGGTATGCCGCGCAGCATCGGATGAGCAAAGGAAAACCTAAAGCGGTGATAACCAATCCGCTCCCACGTAACAAAGTGGTACTCGCCGTTTGTATCCTATTAATCCTGATATTCTCCAAATACTTCTATATGGCGAGCATCAGCAGCTATTACACCTTTTATCTGATGCAAAAATTCGGATTATCGGTACAAAACGCGCAAATACATCTGTTTGCCTTCCTATTTGCCGTTGCCGCAGGAACGTTGATTGGCGGGCCTTTGGGTGACAAGATCGGCAGAAAATATGTTATTTGGGGCTCTATTCTTGGCGTTGCGCCTTTTACCCTCGTTTTACCCTATGCAACCCTCTACTGGACGGGCGTTTTAACCGTGATCATCGGTTTTATCCTCGCCTCTGCGTTTTCTGCCATCCTGGTCTATGCCCAGGAGCTGCTTCCGGGTCGTATCGGCATGGTTTCTGGTCTGTTTTTCGGTTTCGCCTTCGGCATGGGCGGCCTTGGCGCAGCCGTGTTAGGACTGATTGCCGACCATACCAGTATCGATTTGGTCTACAAAATCTGTGCTTTCCTGCCTCTTCTGGGGATACTGACCATATTCTTGCCTGATAACCGGCATAAAGTCTGATTTTCCTGTGGCCAAAGGTAAACTTTGGCCACGCTCACTTCCAGTCGCCATAAGCCTTTGCTGTTCACAGACTCTCTTCGTTTTCCGATCCGTGCGTTTTACAGTCTAAATTCCATTTTTCATCAAAATTCAATAATTATTCATAAACATAAACACCGAAATTGTCATAAACTATTACCTGGAATTTTGGTTTCCAGGCCAAAAATGGATCAACACACCCCAGAAAGGAGACGGAATGCATCACGCCACCCCGCTTATCACCACCATTGTAGGCGGCCTTGTGCTCGCTTTTATATTCGGCATGCTTGCCAATAAACTGCGTATTTCTCCTCTGGTGGGATATCTGTTAGCGGGCGTTCTGGCCGGTCCTTTTACGCCTGGTTTTGTGGCTGATACTAAACTTGCGCCTGAACTGGCGGAACTTGGCGTTATCCTGCTGATGTTCGGCGTCGGGTTGCACTTCTCTCTCAAGGATTTGATGGCGGTAAAGGCCATCGCCATTCCCGGTGCGATCGCCCAGATAGCCGTGGCGACGTTACTGGGCATGGCGCTTTCTGCAGTTCTGGGCTGGTCACCGATGACCGGTATCGTTTTTGGGTTATGTCTTTCCACCGCCAGTACCGTGGTACTGTTGCGGGCACTTGAAGAACGACAGCTTATTGATAGCCAGCGTGGGCAAATCGCCATTGGCTGGCTGATTGTTGAAGATCTGGTGATGGTGCTGACGCTGGTTCTACTGCCTGCCGTTGCCAGCATGATGGAAAAGGACAACGTCGGTTTTACGTCCCTGGCTGTCGACATGGGCATTACCATCGGTAAAGTGGTCGCGTTTATCGCCATTATGATGCTGGTCGGGCGTCGTCTGGTGCCGTGGATTATGGCGCGTAGCGCAGCGACAGGCTCACGGGAACTGTTCACTCTCTCGGTGCTCGCTCTGGCGCTGGGGATCGCCTTTGGCGCGGTCGAACTGTTTGACGTCTCCTTTGCGCTGGGTGCCTTCTTCGCCGGGATGGTGCTAAACGAGTCAGAACTGAGCCACCGTGCGGCACATGACACGCTGCCGCTGCGCGATGCGTTTGCGGTACTGTTCTTTGTCTCCGTCGGTATGCTGTTTGATCCACTGATTCTGATCCAACAACCGCTGGCCGTTCTGGCAACGCTGGTCATTATTATTTTCGGTAAATCTGTCGCTGCCTTTTTCCTCGTGCGCCTGTTTGGCCACTCGCAACGTACTGCGTTAACCATTGCCACCAGCCTGGCGCAAATTGGTGAATTTGCGTTTATTCTGGCAGGACTGGGTATGGCGCTGAATCTGCTGCCGCAAGCGGGGCAGAATCTTGTTCTGGCGGGGGCGATCCTCTCCATTATGCTCAATCCAGTGCTGTTTGCCGTACTGGAAAAATATCTCGCGAAAACCGAAACCCTCGAAGAACAAACCCTGGAAGAAGCCATCGAAGAAGAGAAGCAGATCCCGGTGGATATTTGCAATCACGCGCTGCTGGTCGGCTTTGGTCGCGTCGGCAGTCTGCTGGGCGAGAAATTAATGGCGGCGGGTATTCCGCTGGTGGTCATCGAAACCTCACGTACCCGTGTTGATGAGCTGCGTGAACGCGGGATCCGCGCCGTATTAGGCAACGCCGCCAATGAAGAGATCATGAATCTGGCGCATCTGGACTGCGCCCGCTGGCTGCTTCTGACCATTCCAAATGGTTATGAAGCGGGTGAGATTGTCGCGTCTGCACGCGAAAAATGCCCGGATATCGAAATTATCGCCCGCGCGCATTATGACGATGAAGTGGAATACATTACCGAACGGGGTGCGAATCAGGTGGTGATGGGCGAGCGTGAAATCGCACGTACCATGCTGGAACTGCTGGAAACGCCGCCGGCGGGCGAAGTGGTGACGGGTTAACGTTGTTATTTGCCTGATGGCGACGCAAATGCGTCTTATCAGGCCTACATGATTGCCCGGTAAGCGTGAGCGTCACCGGGCACTGGCCTGGCGTTGTTCGTAGGCCCGATAAGCGAAGCGCCATCGGGCAAACAACATCAACGATCCCAGTACGACTCTTCGAGACTATCCTCACGCTCCGGCAGACCGCGCGTTAAGCGTGGCGAGTGCTGGTTAAGCACCTGATAACTCACGCGGTTAACGTATTTACACACCTGCGCTAACTTATCGCCCGCGCGCATTTTGACGATGAAGTGGAATACATTACCGAACGGGGTGCGAATCAGGTGGTGATGGGCGAGCGTGAAATCGCACGTACCATGCTTGAACTGCTGGAAACGCCGCCGGCGGGCGAAGTGGTGACGGGTTAACGTTGTTATTTGCCTGATGGCGACGCAGATGCGTCTTATCAGGCCTACATGATTGCCCGGTAAGCGTGAGCGTCACCGGCCTGGCGTTGTTCGTAGGCCCGATAAGCGAAGCGCCATCGGGCAAACAACATCAACGAGCCCAGTACGACTCTTCGAGACTATCCTCACGCTCCGGCAGACCGCGCGTTAAGCGTGGCGAGTGCTGGTTAAGCACCTGATAACTCACACGGTTAGCGTATTTACACACCTGCGCTAACGACGAATAAGTCAGCCAGTTGAATTGGTGCTTACTGGAGTTCGGTACGCTGGCACGGTGATAGCTGTTGGCGGTGATATCGTGCAACAGCGCCGCCAGCGCGCCATCGCCCGCCCCATTCGTGTTCATGATTTTTTCCGGCCCCCCCATGTATGGCGCGATATGCGAATAAATACGCAGCGGGGTGATGCAATCTTTGTGGCGCATTGCGCGGCTAAACTCGTACTGGTTAAACTCCGCAATCGCGCCCGGCAGCAGCGGATGCTGTGTTTTGCGTTTGACGGAATCTTCCGTAAAACCGGCCATATACAGACCGACCGGACCGGCGGTGCAGAGCACCAGATCGACCCAATCTAACGCTTTATCCGCCGCCAAAAGTGGATCGTTTTCCCCGGTCAGCGCCTGCGCTTCTTCTTCGTTCATCGCCAGGATAGAGACATTCTCTTTCAGAAACGCCTGCCACCACTGTGGATTGTCGGCGATGACGAACTTCGTCCCGAGAGTCAGCACCACTGGAACGTTGTACTTTTTGGCGTATTCAATCGCCTTCATGGTGGCTTCCGGCATCGGCTCACCCGGTTTACAGCGCACCAGATAGGAGGTCAGAACCAGCGCTGAGGCTCCGGCAATCACGGACTCCGGAATACTGTCCGCATGCAGTTGGTTCATGTGCCCGGGGCTTATCGCAAAAGTGCGTTCGCCGGACTCGCCAATCAACGTAAAGCAACGACCAATCGGCCCATCAACACCCTGCAGATAGTTCAGGTCGGTACGGCTGGAGGTGTTACACAAATAGCGATAGGCATAGCCGCCAATTTCGATATTGCTGCACATCACGCCGAGTAGAACGGAACGATCATCGGCCAGCACAGAGTAGTTGTGCATGGTATTGCCGATAGTGCCACCCGCAAATTGATGGGTGATCAGATTCTCGCGCACCAGTTCCTGGTACAGTGCATCTGCAACATCATCTTCAATGACCAGGGAGTGTCCGGCACTCAATCCATAACGTTGTACAAAGTCGTCATCAACTTTGGCTTCAATGTCCACCAGGGTCTGATCGATACCCACGACCCACGACGCGCTGGTCTCGTTTTCAGGTTGAATTTGTTGCAGCAGAGGATCGCGCGCATTGACGGGAAAATAGTGTTTGGATTTACGTTTACCGGGAAATTTCATGGTCGTTTTTACGGGTGGATAACGGAGCGAAGAATGGTAGCACATTCCTTCCTTATCGCGCGACGTGAGGCGGAGTTTCAATATCAGACGACGGGATCGCAGTTTATCCGGCGGCAGTTTCTACAATGGGTTCCTTTCACAAGGAGCGTTTTATGAAACCGGAAAACAAAATCCCCGTCCTCGACAGCATCTCCGCCGAGATGAAAGCCGTGGCGAACTTTCAACAAGACGGTCTACCCCCCTGGCCCGTGGAGGGTGATATCAACGCTCAACGCCAGCACTACACCCGCGAACGGCAGTTCTGGAACGCCGATGCGCCAGAAATGGACACCCGGGAGTACGCCGTTCCAACAACGTTTGGTGCGATCGCCACGCGCCTTTATTTTCCACAGCCCGAGAGCAACGCCACTCTGTTTTACCTGCACGGCGGTGGATTTATTCTCGGCAACCTGGACACCCATGACCGGATTATGCGGCTACTGGCACGTTACACCCAGTGTACGGTCATTGGCATTGATTACACCTTGTCGCCGGAAGCCCGTTACCCGCAGGCGATTGAAGAAACCGCCGCCGTATGTCAGTTCTTCCATCAACACGCAGACGCATTCTCGCTCAACATGCAGAATATCGGTTTTGCCGGAGATTCCGCAGGGGCCATGCTGTCGCTCGCCAGCGCGCTGTGGTTGCGCGACAAGCAAATTGTCTGCACTAATGTGGTCGGGGTTCTGCTCTGGTATGGGCTGTACGGCTTGCAGGATTCCGTCAGCCGCCGTTTGTTTGGCGGCGACTGGGATGGGTTAACCCGTCAGGATCTACAGAACTATGAACAGGCGTATCTGGGTGACGCAAACGACCGTGAATCGCCATACTACTGCTTGTTTAACAACGACCTGACCCGTGATGTGCCGCCCTGCTTTATTGCCGGCGCGGAGTTTGATCCCTTAATTGATGACAGCCGACTGCTGCACCAGACGTTACAGGCGCATCAGCAGCCTTGCGAATACAAAATGTACCCCGGCACGCTCCACGCCTTTCTGCACTACTCGCGGATGATGAAAACCGCCGATGACGCTCTGCGCGATGGCGCACATTACTTCACGCAGCAACTGGATGGCGCTCAGCAATAAGACGCCGTCAGTTTCACCATCATTTCGATATGTTCTGGCGCATCATTAAGCGCCGGAATATATTCATATTTTTTACCGCCTGCCTCGAGGAAGATCTCTTTATTCTGCACCGCAATTTCTTCCAGCGTCTCCAGACAGTCGGCCGAAAATCCCGGACACATGACCTGAATATGCCCTACGCCTTTTTCAGCCAGCATTTTCAGCGTCTCGTCGGTATACGGCGTCAACCACGGTTCGCGGCCAAAGCGGGACTGGAAGGTCATCATCACTTTTTCAGGTGCAACGCCAAGCGCAGAAACCAGTTCGCGCGTGGTATCACGACAACGCTGCGGGTAGTCATCACCTTCATCGGCGTAACGCTGAGGGATACCGTGATAAGAGAGCAGCAGTAAATCCGGCTCGCCATGCTGGGCAAAGGCGGCGCGCGCGCTGTTTGCCAACGCCTCAATATACGCACGGTCATCGGCATAATCACGAATAAAAGCAATCGCCGGAATTCGCCGTTTCCCTGCCAGAATGCGCGCCAGTTCATCCCAAACTGCGGCGGCCGTCGAGCAGGAGTATTGCGGGTAAAGCGGCAAGACCACGATGTTGTCCACATTATTGGTCAGCAGTTCCTCCACCGCGCTTTCCAGCGAAGGCGAACCGTAGCTCATCCCCAACGCAACAGGGATGTCCGGAAGTCGTGCGGCCAGCGCCTGCTGTTGCCTGCGACTGTAGACCATCAACGGAGAGCCGCCTTCCTGCCAGACAGACTGGTAGAGTTTCGCCACGCGCGGCGCGCGTAGCGGCAAAATCACACCGCGCAACAGCGGCCACCATAACAGCCGGGGGGTATCGACCACACGAGTGTCGCTTAAAAATTGCTTTAGATAGCGTTTGACCGCTTCAGGCGTTGGGGCATCGGGGGTGCCAAGGTTAGCCAGCAGAATACCGGTTTTCGTCTGACGCATTACCGCCTCTTGTCCATTCACATTGCGGAGAATTGTAGCGGAAAAGTGAGGAAGAAGAACTAATTGCTGCGAGAGGTAATTAGATAATGCCTGATGGCGCTACGCTTATCAGGCCTACGCGAAGACGGTAGGCCGGATAAGGTGTTCACACCGCCATCCGGCATTGAATGCGATAAAACTTAACCGAGGATTTTTTCCAGGTCGGCACGCACAGAAGCTACGGCCTGAGTACCGTCAACTTTGGCGTATTGGGTGTTACCCGCTTCAGCTTCTTTCTGGTAGTAGCCGATCAGCGGCGCCGTCATCTGATGATATTCAACCAGACGCTTACGTACGGTTTCTTCCTGGTCGTCTTTACGCGTGGTCAGCTCGTCGCCGGTCACATCGTCTTTACCTTCCACTTTCGGCGGATTGAATTTGACGTGGTATACACGGCCAGATGCCGCATGAACGCGACGACCTACGATGCGATCAACAATCAGCTCGTCCGGTACGTCAAACTCGAGAACATAATCGACCACGATACCCGCGTCTTTCATGGCGTCAGCCTGCGGAATGGTGCGAGGGAAACCGTCGAGCAGAAAACCGTTGCGGCAGTCTTCCTGGGTGATGCGTTCTTTCACCAGTGCAATAACCAGCTCATCGGTCACCAGTTTACCGGCGTCCATGATGTCTTTTGCTTGTTTGCCCAGCTCGGAACCCGACTTCACTGCCGCACGCAGCATATCACCGGTGGAGATTTGCGGAATACCATATTTCTCCATGATGAACTGAGCCTGAGTGCCTTTACCCGCGCCCGGAGCGCCAAGCAGAATGATACGCATTACGAAAATCCCCTTAAAGGTTGTCGATATTTTTTAAAAAGCGCTAAACGATACCACCATCACGCAATTGGCTCAAGAAAGGCGCTTTACGCTGAAACGGTTAACAGTAGGATATCGTGAATTATTTTTATATCGCACCCTTATATACTCTAAATCATTCGAGTTGCAGGAAGTTGGCATGTGAACGAAAAATTCGTCAGGAACGAATTTGAACAGCTGGAGGCTGCTCTCAGTGAGGGACATGAATGTCCCTCATTTATCCCCAGAAACTGACCAACGTCAGTGACTGGGGTGAATCAACATAGCCCACGTACATACCGCTTGAAATATGAGAGTCATATCGGTTTTCGGAATCCGCCCCTATCCCCGGCGTACTGTTTTTCCTCCTTCCTGATTGAGAACGTCCAGTGCTTTCGCCACGGTCGCATCGTCCGGTACGGTAATCGTGCATACCGGGATCTGTCCCAACTCACGATGTTTCGCCATTCCTAAATTATGGTATGGCAATATTTCGGCATGCAGGATCGCGTCGTAGCGGGCTGTGATAGCGCGGATCGCAGCCAGATGTTCGTCATTGAAGTTATACCCCGGAATGAGCGGGCAGCGCAGGACAACCTTTGCGCCAATCTCATTGAGCGTCTCCAGCGTCATCTCCACCACGCGTTTGGCGACACCGGTGTGCGATTTATGCGCCCGTGCATCGGTCACTTTGTAATCGAGCAGAAAAAGATCCACCCAGGGGGCAATCTCGCGATACCGCTCAGGGCGCGACGCGCCGTTGGTTTCAATACAGACGTGCAAACCTGCGGCTTTCGCCGCTTTTGCAAGCGCTAACGCAAAGGGAAACTGGAACATCGCCTCCCCTCCCGATAGCGTTATCCCGCCCCCCGTTTTCTCAAAGTAGGGCTTGTCTTTTAGGACTTCTGCAATGATCCCGTCAACATCCCTGGTCTGGCCGTAGATTTTAAGCGCTTGCGACGGGCACACCTCAACGCAGCGTCCGCACGTCTGACAGGCAGAATAGTCAATCTCATGCCGCCCTTGTGCAAATTGGTGGCAACCGTGCGGGCAAACCTCAGCACATCGCTGACATTGCAGGCACTTATGCTCCATAAACGCCAGTTGCTTTTCCGCTCTCAGCGATTCAGGGTTGTGGCACCAGACGCAACGCATCTGGCAACCTTTCAGAAATACGGTGGTACGTATCCCTGGCCCGTCGTGGAGAGAAAATTTCTGAATATCAAAAATCGTGCCCGTCTCGCTCATCACACACCTCAGTCATTCAGCGTACGGTTGAGGATTTCCTGCTGAACATCTCTGTCCAGATTCACAAAACGCGCGCTGAATCCACCGACCCGCACAATCAGATTGGGGTATTTTTCCGGGTGCTGGTACGCCGCCTCCAGTTCGCCTTTTCCAACCACGCTAACCATGAGCTGCGGCCCGCCACGCTCAAAATAGGAGTGCATTAATGCCTCAACCAGCGGGCGACGGGTGTTGAACAGGCCTTTGCTGAATTTGATGTTTTGTACCGAACCGGCGTGATACTTAGCCTCCAGTTTCAACAACGAGTTGAGCATTGCCGTCGGGCCATTTTTATCCGCGCCGCTTTGCGGGTTGTTGGCATTGCTCATATAAAGGCCTTTGTGCCGTCCGTCTGCGGAGGCGCTGGTTGCGCGTCCCCATTCGGTATTCACCTGGTTGTTGATGATCACCACCAGATAGCTGTCCAGCCCAACCCGCTTCGCCGCGTCACGCACGCCATTGCAGACATACTGATGCTGCATTACCGAAAGACAATCGGCTGCATCGTCGTCATTACCGAACTTCGTCGCGGCAATCAGCGCACGCTTCAGGTCATCGTACCCCTCGAAATCCGCTTTCAGCGCCGCAATCAGCGTCATGTAGCTGTAGCGTTGCTCGGTAAAAATGACCTGTTTGATCGCGGTCAGGGAATCCGCCGCATTGGTATTGCCGTAGGTTTCGTTAGTCCCGCCCAGATAACGCACGCCGCCATCCAGAAGGGCTTTGCCACGCGCCACGCAGTCTGCCGTCAGCAGCGAAGTGAATAAAAATCCGACCTGCTCATTCATCACCTGATAAGACAACGCCTGGGCGCGCGCCGAGGTGTCAATGTAGTAATCCAGTAACCGCTGATAGTTACCAAGTACATCATCAAAGCGGGTTATCTGTTCTGGCTGTATTAATGCCACGCCACCGCTTTTCTCTTTGCCATCCCAAAAATCAATGCCGCCACTGAGTGAAATATTGAGAATTTTAAGTAAGTTCATGCAGGTATTTGGCGTGCCGACGCTCCTTCCGGCCAACACGAACTCACCGCAGCCAAAGGGAACATACTGCTCAGCTTCCGCTTCCGCGACCTGCATGGCGTTCATGACCGCCGGAATATTCACGTCATCGTTATACAGAATGGGATAGGTCAACCCCGTGCCAATCACCGCCAACGCCTGTTGCCAGATAGCGGTATCCATTCCTTCATAAATACGCAATGTAAATTGCGGTTCTGTATCGCCATTTTCCTCGACGGCCTGAATCGCCAGGCGGCAATACACATCGGCATTTTTCGGGTTACGACGCCCTTTCCCACCGACGACAACACGGCCGTTCACCGTGGTTTTACGCGCTTCAATCAGGCGATAGTGGGAACGAATACAGTCAATGGCTTGCCGTTCAGTGAGTCGTCCGACCTGTAGATCCGCCACCAGCAGATCCCCAAGATAGTCATCCATGCGCCCGTAGTTCACCACGCCCGCGCACAGGCTATACAGCCAGCTCAATTCAATCCCCTGAATAAAGGTGGCCGGTTTATCATTGCGGATAGCCGCCAGTTCACTCATTAACAGCACCAGGTGCTGGCAGCGGTCGGTATCCGTGCAATTGACCATTTCGTCTGCGGCCAACTGAATGTGTCGGTCAATCACCTGCTGCAAAATGTCCAGCACACCGCGGAAGGCGTGATACAACTGAACCGCCGTCTCATCCTTCACGCTCTCAGCCAACTTCTGCTGTTGCTCAATGCGCTGCAGCAGTCCGCCAATCCCCAGCTCCATCAGTTGCGGATAATCCAGATACATCCCGCTTAAACGCGCAGTGGCAATCGCCGGGAAGTTAACATCGACAAACTTACCCAGCGTGTCATCGGTTAGCGCCTGACGGAAATAGACCGTACGGGTGTCATGCTCGCGCCAGAAGTGCTCAAGCACATCAATCCGTTCCCGCTGCGCGTCTGTTTCCAGTGTTTCACGCAGTTGGCTTAACTTTGCAAAATTGCAGTAGTGGCCAACGCCCCCCACAGAGGTGACGCAACCAAAGCCAATCGGCAACGCATCGACACGCCCCAGAATAAGATCGTCGGCAAAGGGACGACGGAACAGCGTGGGATAGAGTTCCTGCAAGCAGCGAACTTCACGCGCAAAGCGTTCCGGCGTTGACTGAAATGCCCTGGTGTAGGCTTCCATGATCGCGAGTTGCTCTTCCGGGCTTTTTTCGCAGGGGATCTTTTTATTCACGTCGACTTGTTCGGCGATAATCGGTTGTTTGCTCACTGTTCTGCCTCCATAAAAATCGTCCCTCTATTAACTTGTAATTACAAATATCCTTCTTTGACCTAAATCAAAAATCCTGAAATGAGCAAATCATCGCCAATCTGAATGTGTGAAATCGCCAGCAAATCCCAACAAACGGCGTAAAACGCACATCAACTCATGATCAATATCAAGATCCCTTACAGGGTAAACTTTTAGCCTCTGCGAAAGTTGTAAATACAAATAATCGTGAGAGTCTACTGTGAAGATAAACGACCTTATTCATCCGGCGTTGATTTGTCTGGATCTCAAATCAAGCCAAAAAGAGGCTGCGCTGACTGAACTCGCAGACCTGTTATTCCGCGAGAATAAAATTCGCCACACCGGGGAATTCCTCCAGGAGGTCTGGGCCAGAGAAGAGACGGGAAATACCGGATTTGAAGGCGGCGTCGCGCTTCCGCACGCCCGTAGCAGCTGTGTTGTATCACCTGCCGTCGCCATCGGCATCAGCCGTCAGGGCATTGATTATGGCGCTGAAGATGGACAGCCCACTCACCTGATCCTGATGATCGCCTCGGCAGAACAGGCCAGTGAAGCCCACATTGAGGTGCTGGCGCAGATCTCTTCCCGACTGGTGGAAGATGACAGCGTCAGCCAAATCCTCGCCTGTCAGGATGTTCAGGCCGTCGTCGATTATTTCTGCCAGCCCAGTGAAGCGTGTTCCGGTACGACACACGTCACCGCCTCACGCGGGTTGATCATCGGTGTGACGGGCTGTCCGGTGGGGATTGCACACACTTATCTGGCCGCAGAAATGCTGGAAAAAGCAGCCGCAGAGATGGGCTATGAAGCCATTGTCGAAACCAACGGCTCTATTGGCGTAAAAAATGCGCCTGGCGCGGACGATATCGCCCGGGCTGACGCCATAGTTGTCGCCTGCGATAAGCAGGTCGACCTGGATCGCTTTAACGGTAAGAAAGTGGTCATTACGGGCGTCAAAGCCGCCATCAAAGATGCGCAGGGATTAATTCACCAGGCGCTGGCGGCACAGCCTTATCAGGCGAAAGGCACGGTCAAAACGCAGGCATCGACCACCACGGTACGAAGCCAGTTATACAAATCGCTGATGAACGGGGTTTCGTACATGATCCCGTTTGTTGTGACCGGCGGGTTAATGATCGCCCTGGCGCTGGCGCTGGGTGGTGTTCCGACGCCATCAGGTCTGGCTATCCCGGAAGGCAGTTTATGGAACCAGGTGCTGAATGTCGGCGTTGTTGGGTTCACCCTGATGATCCCAGTTCTGGCCGGGTATATTGCTTACGCGATTGGTGAACGACCTGCGCTGGCGCCCGGACTTATTGGCGGTTGGATCGCCAATACCGGTTCGTTTTACGGTGCCAGCGCGGGGTGCGGCTTTATCGGCGCGATCATCGCCGGGCTGCTGGTGGGATATTTCATCCGCTGGTTGACTCAGCTTTCATGGCACAAAATGTTGCTACCGCTGGTGCCGATCATGATTGCCCCCATCGCGGGCACCGCGTTCATTGCTGCGTTATTTATCTTTGTCATCGGCGCGCCGGTAGCCGATCTGATGGCCTTCCTTAACCATATGCTGACCAACCTTTCCACGGGCAATATCATTCTGATTGGCCTGGTGATGGGACTGATGCAGGGCTTTGACATGGGCGGTCCCTTTGGCAAAGTGGTCTTCATGTTCAGCGTGGGTCTTATCGCTCAGGGGCAAACGCAGTTTATGGGCGCGCAGGCGGCAGCTATCCCGGTTGCTCCACTGGGCATGGCGCTGGCGGCCTTTATCGGCAGGCGTTTCAATTTGTTTGACGATGAAGAGTTCGAAAACGGTAAAGCCGCAGCAGCAATGGGACTGGTCGGTATTTCAGAAGGCGCAATTCCCTTTGCCGCGCGTGATCCACTGTCTGTGATCCCGGCGAACATGATTGGCTCTGCGGTTGCCTGCATACTGGGCTTTGTTTTCAGCCTGCACTGCAATGTCGCGCATGGCGGTCCGATTATTGTTCTGCTGGGCGGTTTTGATAAGCCGTTAATGGCGCTCGTTGCGATGGGCTGCGGTATTATCACCACTGCCGTCATTGCTATTGCGCTCAAACGACTTAGAATGACGAAAAAGCAGCAATTACTCGTTCAACCGCAAGCCTAACATACATAGGGCGCGTCGTAAGACGCGCCACAATGGACGCCATGAAGTATCTTGATATCTATCTGTTGTTAAGAGAGAAAATCCTTAAAGGTGAATACGCTGCCGGTGAACCGGTAGAAGGTGAACATGCCCTTGCAGAGCGCTATGGCGTCAGCCGCCCCACCATTCAGAAAGCCGTGGCGCGCCTGAAAAGGGAATCGTTCGTTCATACCCGACAAGGCTCAGGGATCTTCGTTAATCCACCCGAGTTTTACCAGGACAACACTGTCATTACGCTGTCGGAACGTATTCACCGGGATCAAACGCTGGATAACGTGGTGCTCAGTTATGACATTCAATCCACTAACGCTGAGGTAGCGGCGCTGTTCGACTTACCGCCAGAAACCGCGTTGATTCACTATCGCCGAATGCGAATCATCAACCAACAGCCCACCATCATTGAAGAAACCTGGATGCCGCAGGCGTTATTCCCTGAGTTTACACAGGAAAACTGCCGCCAGTCAGTGCTTCACTATATTGAGCAAACCTGTGGTTACGCCATCAGCCACGACGTCAAAATATGGTCGGGAAAAATACTTAATGCCGATGAGGCCTGGCTTTTACGGTTACCGGAAGGGCAAGTCAGTCTCTGCATCACCCACAAGGTCTATTTGCAAAGCGGCGAACTGGCACAGTACACGCAGGAAACCCTGGCGACAAATAGCGTGACGACGGTGTCGATGCGCTGAAACGAAAAAAGGGCAACTTACGTTGCCCTTTTCATTGCGATGCTCAGTGGCTGGTAAATCTTACGACACCAGCAACTGGTTCATACGACGGATGAACTGGTTAGGATCTTCCAGCGTGCCGCGCTCAGCGAACAGCGCCTGATCCAGCAACAATTCAACCCACTCTTTGAACTGCGCTTCATCCTGGGTATCCGCCGTGCGTTTCACCAGCACGTGATCCGGGTTAAGTTCAAAGATGTATTTCACCTCGGGTACCGCCTGGCCCGCCGCAGCGAACAGTTTCGCCATCTGGGTGCTCATTTCATCCGCATCGGTCGTCACGATAGCCGGCGTATCCGTCAGACGGTGCGTCAGACGCACTTCTTTCACGCGGTCGCCCAGCAGGGTTTTCACGCGCTCAACGAACGGGGTCAGCGCTTTTTCGGCTTCTTTCGCGCTTTCGTCCACTTCATCCGCCAGCTTATCGATGGACTCATCCGCTTTAGCAACGGACTGGAACGGCTTGCCGTCGAACTCGGTCAGGTAGTTCATCATCCACTCATCGATGCGGTCAGAAAGCAGCAGCACTTCGATGCCTTTCTTACGCAGCAGTTCCAGATGCGGGCTGCTCTTCGCAGCCGCATAGCTGTCTGCGGTAATGTAGTAGATCTTCTCCTGCCCTTCTTTCATCCGGGAGATGTACTCTTCCAGTGATACAGTCTGCGCGGAAGAGTCCGTGTGCGTAGACGCGAAGCGCATCAGTTTGGCAATCGCTTCCTGGTTGGCGTGATCTTCCGCCGGGCCTTCTTTCAGCACCAGACCGAATTGCTTCCAGAACGTCTGGTATTTTTCCGCGTCGTCTTTCGCCAGTTTTTCCAGCATCTGCAATACGCGTTTGGTCAGCGCACTGCGCAGATTGCGAGTTACCGTGCTGTCCTGCAGAATTTCACGGGAGACGTTCAGCGGCAGATCGTTGGAGTCGATCAGGCCGCGGACGAAGCGCAGGTAGTTCGGCATGAACTGCTCTGCGTCATCCATAATAAACACGCGCTGAACGTACAGTTTCAGACCGTGCTTGTGATCGCGGTTCCACATATCCCACGGCGCCTGAGACGGGATGTACAGCAGGCTGGTGTACTCCTGCTTCCCTTCCACGCGGTTGTGGCTCCAGGTCAACGGGTCAGTGAAGTCGTGAGCGATGTGCTTATAGAATTCGTTGTATTCGTCGTCTTTGATTTCAGACTTGTTACGCGTCCACAACGCCTGCGCTTTGTTGATTTTCTCCCAGGAAACCACGGTTTCACCGTCTTTCTCTTCCTGTTTTTCAATCTCTACCGGCAGTGCGATATGGTCGGAATATTTGCTGATGATGGAGCGTACGCGCCAGTCATCAAGGAACTCGTCTTCACCTTCACGCAGGTGCAGGGTGATTTCGGTGCCGCGATCCTCTTTCGTGATATCGGCAACCGTATATTCGCCTTCACCGGCAGATTCCCAGAACACGCCGTTTTCCGGCTTGTCGCCCGCCGCACGAGTACGTACGGTGACTTTATCGGCGACGATAAACGCGGAATAGAAACCGACCCCGAACTGACCGATAAGCTGGCTGTCTTTTGCCTGATCGGAGCCCATGGATTCGAGGAAGGACTTGGTGCCGGACTTCGCGATGGTTCCCAGATGATCAACCACATCGTCACGGTTCATCCCCACGCCGTTGTCGGCAATGGTCAACGTACGCTTTTCTTTATCGAAGGAGACGCGCACACGCAGCTCACCGTCGCCTTCATACAGGTCCGGGTTAGACAGCGCGCGAAAACGCAGTTTGTCTGCCGCATCCGAGGCGTTAGAGATAAGCTCACGCAGGAAGATTTCTTTATTGGAATACAGAGAATGGATCATCAGATGCAGAAGTTGTTTTACTTCTGACTGAAAACCACGGGTTTCTTGTCCTTTCATGTAGATCTACCTCAACAATGCCATTTTTAATGGTAAAAAACACGTTGAGGGGGAAATGGGGACGCGCGTGAAGGATTTCAAGCGGAAGCGGTGAAAACCGCTTATATACGCTAAATAATTCGAGCGGCAGGAAGGCGGCGACGCAGCGCATTCCCAGTCACTTACTTGAAGTAAATGACTGGGGTGAGCGAGGAAAGCCAACGCACCTGCAGCTCAAAGTATGACGAGTATCGTTAATTAAAAACGAATCTTATGACGCCCGGCAAGAGAGTGCGACAGCGTGGTGCCATCGACCATCTCCAGCTCGCCGCCGACCGGCACGCCGTGGGCGATACGGCTGGCTTCAACGTCATATTGCGCGCAAAGCTCGGCAATATAGTTTGCCGTGGCTTCCCCTTCGACCGTTGGGTTGGTCGCGAGGATCACTTCACTGAGTTGTTCACTGGCCAGTCGCTGCTCCAGACGGTCAAGACCGATATCATCCGGCCCAATACCGTCCAGCGGCGACAAATGCCCCATCAGCACAAAGTAACGCCCGGAAAACTGCCCGGTTTGCTCAATGGCGTAGATGTCCGCAGGACTCTCTACGACACAAATTTGACCGTTCTCCTGACGACGCGGATTCGCACAGATGTTACAAACGTCCTGCTCGGTGAAGGTGCGGCAATCGGCACAGTGGCCGATTTCCGACATTGCCTTCGTCAGCGCCTGCGCCAGGCGCATCCCGCCGCTGCGATCGCGTTGCAGTAACGTGAACGCCATACGCTGCGCTGACTTGGGGCCAACGCCTGGCAGACAACGCAGCGCTTCCATCAGCTGTGTTAACAGCGGGCTGGTTTGCATCAGAACGGCATCTTAAAGCCTGGCGGCAGTTGCATGCCGGAGGAGACGGATGCCATTTTCTCTTTCTGGGTCTCTTCAATGCGACGAGCCGCATCGTTGAATGCCGCAGCAACCAAATCTTCCAGCATCTCTTTGTCGTCTTCCAGCAGGCTTGGATCGATCTCCACGCGACGGCAGTTATGCGCACCGTTGATGGTCACTTTCACAAGGCCAGCGCCAGATTCACCGGTCACTTCCAGTTTCGCGACTTCTTCCTGCATCTGCTGCATTTTTTCTTGCATCTGCTGGGCCTGTTTCATCAGGTTACCCAGACCGCCTTTACCAAACATAGGCTTCTCTCTCAATCACGTTAAGGGATGACGACCGTAAGCACAGCTTACGATCAAATGGGGCGGATACTCTCTTCGTCCAGATCTGCGTCGAAGAAACGACGCAACGTCTGAATGTTATTATCCGCAATAATCGACTCACGCGCCTGCGCGAGTTTCTCTTCATAGATTGCCTGACGCCACTCCAGCGGCGTTCGCACCGCTGGATTATCGTCTTCAACGATGGTCAGTTCAACCGGCGAACCCGTTAAGATGCTTAACGCTTCCGCTAACTTTTGCTGCGCGCCGTTGGAATTGAGGTGCCGCTGCGTAGAACGCAGGTGTAAACACACGACATTGCCGTTCTCCTCTTTCCACGCATTTAACGCGACCTGCTCCACCAGTTTTGGCAGTGAAAGCTGGCTCACCTGCGCCGCCCACGGGTCGCGCTCAATCGCTTCTGCCGCAAGCTTTGCCGCCAGCTCTGGCGTTTTTTCATGCTCCAGCGCTTTTTTCAGCGCTTTCGGCGTGGCGACAACCTCTTTCACTTCCGCGACAGGATTGGTTGCCTTCCAGCGATAGGCTTCTTTCTTCGCGGGTGTCTTTTCCTGCGCAGAGGACGCCGGACGCGCCTGAACACGTTCAGACACGGAGGCCAGTCTTTCCAGCGCAGCATTATTCACCGGCCGCGCGCGGGAAGCGGCTGCCGGTTCACTCTTTTTTGCTTTGGTTGCTCCCTGAGCACGCTGCAGTTGATTACGCGCCGCCAGTACCTGACTGGTGGATTCCGGTAACGGGGCCGCAGATACCTGGTGCGCTGGCGCTGAGTACTGTTGTATGGGAGCGGGTGCTGGTGTCGCTACCGCTGTCGGAGCGGCCGGCGCGAAAGCGGGTTGTGAAACTTCAGGCTCCGGGAGCGGCATACGCGGGTGGAACGCCAGCGCACGCAGTAGCGTCATTTCAACGCCCATCCGCCTGTCCGGCGCATAGGGCAGCTCTTTTCGACCGATCAACAGCGTCTGATAGTAGAGCTGAATATCGGTTGGCGGTACGACCCGCGCCAATTCACGCATGCGCTGTTCAATGACCGCCATGTCACTACCAAGTGCCGCAGGTGAAAGCTGTACCATCGCAATGCGGTGCAGCAGACCTAACATCTCAACCAACAGCGCTTCCCATTCAATCCCCCGCGCCGCCGCCTCGTTTACCAGCGACATCACACGCTCGCCGTTGGCTTCCACCACCGCTTCAACAAGAGAAAGCGCCTGGTCATCGTCCAGGGTACCGAGCATCGCGCTCACCGCCTGAGTGGAAACCAGACCGTCGCCGCTGGCGATGGCCTGATCTGTCAGACTCAGTGCATCGCGCAAACTGCCGTCCGCCGCGCGGGACAACAATTGCAGTGCACGCGGTTCATGGCTGATGTGTTCTTCGTTGAGGATATGCTCAAGCTGGTGGCGAATTTGATCGACATCCAGCGCTTTGAGATGAAATTGCAGACAACGTGACAGGATAGTCACTGGCAGTTTCTGCGGATCGGTCGTCGCCAGCAGAAACTTCACATGGGCTGGCGGTTCTTCAAGAGTTTTGAGCAGCGCATTGAAGCTGTGACGCGACAGCATGTGCACTTCATCGATCAGATAGACCTTGAAACGACCACGCGCAGGCGCGTACTGGACGTTATCCAGCAGGTCGCGTGTGTCTTCAACTTTGGTGCGCGACGCGGCATCGATCTCAATCAGATCGACAAAACGCCCCTGCTCGATTTCACGACAGTTATCACACACGCCGCAGGGGGTGGCGGTAATGCCGGTTTCACAATTCAGCCCTTTCGCCAGCAAACGGGCGATAGAGGTTTTACCGACGCCACGGGTGCCGGAAAAAAGATAAGCATGATGAATACGCCCTAACGACAAGCCGTTCGCCAGTGCGGTCAGCACATGTTCCTGGCCGACGACGTCAGCAAAGGTTTGTGGGCGCCATTTTCGGGCTAAGACCTGATAACTCATTGGCAGGCTCTGAAACGCTGGAAGGTGGATTCACGAAGGGGTAATGCTAACACAACCTCGCAGATACAGCGAGGTTGTGTCTCTTGCTAATGCATCAGGCGCAGATAGCCTGAATCAGTGCCCCGGGAAAGGCACCAGGCTATAGCAGGTCAGTCCCTGTTTTTCCAGGCGCTGCTCGCCGCCGAGATCGAACAGATTGATGATAAAGGCTGCATCTGTCACTTCACCACCCAGACGGCGGATCAGTTTTACGGTCGCTTCAATGGTTCCGCCGGTGGCCAGCAGATCATCGACAACCAGAACTTTGTCACCCGGTTTGATAGCATCGACATGAATTTCCAGCTGATCGGTGCCGTACTCCAGCTCATAGCTCTCAGCGATCGTTTCACGTGGCAATTTACGCGGTTTACGCACGGGAACAAAGCCAACGTTCAGGCCCAGTGCTACCGGCGCGCCAAACAGGAAGCCACGCGCTTCAGTGCCGACGACCTTGGTGATGCCCGCATCTTTGTACCGCTCAACCAGCAATTCAATGCTAAGCGCGTACGCTTTCGGGTCTTCCAGTAAGCTGGTGACATCACGGAAAAGAATGCCCGGTTTTGGGTAGTCGTGGATGCTTTTGATGCTATTTTTAAGAAACTCAAGCTGCTGTGCAGTCGCGGTCATGGATGTATGCCTGCTAAGAACGGTGTTACTCACGGCGCAATCATATCAGGTCAAAAGTAATGATTGTATAACCTTTGACCGCCTGCGCCTGTGCTCGAAAACGGTCGAATTTACTGGCTGTTGGCAACAATTGCAACAGCGATTATGGTGCTTCAGTGCTTTTGTTGCTTTTCATCAATCACTGGGATCCGCCACAGAAAAATGAGCAGGCAGCTTAAAATCACCAGTAACAGTATCCGGACCCACATCATATTGACCAGCCACAGAGAAACGCCGAAGGTCATCAAAATAAGAATGATCGCCCGTGGTTTAGCGCCAGGAGGCATTGCGTGATGCTGTTGCCAGTAGCGTAAGTATCCGCCAAACCACGAGCGATAGAGTAACCAGTCGTGAAAACGTGGCGATGAGCGGGCAAAGCACCAGGCCGCCAGCAAGATAAAAGGGGTGGTGGGCAACAGCGGCAACACAACACCTAATGTTCCCAGCACTACCGCCAGCCAGCCAATAATGATTAAAATAATACGTTGCATAATAAGAGTATCTGGAACACCTGAATGCTACTTTAGCATAACGGTTATCATTTTCATCGGAGTGTTAAATTGAAAACCGCCATGCTGTTACAGAAACTGGAAGAGCAACTTATTAACCTGCGCCAGCGTTGCGCGCCGCAGGCATTGCATGCAACGCTCAGCCCTCGCTTTGACCGCCATCTTTTTCATACGCGCAGCACGTTGCTACAGGCCTATCTGGAAGAAGTCGGGGAAAACCTGACCGCCCTGCGCCATGCTGTTGATCAACAGCAGTTGCCCCAAATCGCCTGGCTTGCTGAGCATCTTGCCTCCCAGATGGAGGCTATTTCGCGTGAAACCGCCTCGTGGTCACTCAGGGAATGGGACAGTGGCTCTCCGACACTCGCCCGCTGGCAACGCAAGCGTGTTCAGCACCAACAATTTGAGCGCCGTTTGCTGGAAATGACTCAGGAGCGTAAAGCCCTGCTCGCCAGGGCAACCCGTCTGGATGAACAACAGAGATTGCATCGTGAAGTGGAAGCCTATGAGGCCCGTCTGGCGCGCTGTCGCCACGCGCTGGAAAAAATCGAAAACGTTCTGGCACGTTTAACCCGTTAATCCCCGGAGAATCTATGTCGCTTGAAAACGCCCCTGATGAGGTCAAACTGGCCGTTGATTTAATTATGTTATTAGAAGAGCACAACGTCGCTCCCGACACGGTGCTGAAAGCGCTGGAGATTATAAAGCGGGATTATGAAAGGAAAACTCAGCAGCTCGCCTCCTCTCAGGAAGGGAGCTGCTGATAACAAAGAACGCG
The DNA here is from genome assembly GCF_010231475.1 of Citrobacter sp. NCU1. Lineage (GTDB taxonomy): Bacteria > Pseudomonadota > Gammaproteobacteria > Enterobacterales > Enterobacteriaceae > Citrobacter_D. Next base: position 46,000 of record NZ_NRDO01000002.1, read on the forward strand.
TTTAGCCCATCGCTGGCGCAGGCTCGTTGTCTTTGATCTCGCGTTTCACTTCTGTCACCTCATCTCCCTTCTCGTTGCGCAGATGCACTTCAAGCTGGTTAAAGGCGATGTCGATGTTGTTTTCACGGCACAGACGGTCGATCGCGCGGTTCAGTTCATCTACCGTATGGCTACGATCGCGCAGTTCGCGCACATATAAGCGCAGTTCGTGATCCAACGTGCTGGCGCCAAAAGTGGTGAAGAATACGTCAGGTTCTGGATCGTGCATCACTTTCGGGTGTTCCATCGCCGCCTGCAACAGCACTTTTTTCACTTTGTCCAGATCCGAGCCATAGGCCACACCAAGGCGGATCACCAGACGTGTCGTGGTATCCGAGAGCGACCAGTTGATGAGACGCTCAGTCACAAACGCTTTGTTCGGGATAATCACTTCTTTACGATCAAAGTCGGTAATAGTGGTGGCGCGAATGCGGATCTTGCTTACCGTTCCAGAGAAAGTCCCAATCGTGACCGTATCCCCAATACGTACCGGGCGTTCGAACAGAATAATCAGACCCGAAACAAAGTTACCGAAGATCTCCTGCAAACCAAAACCCAGACCAACGGACAGTGCCGCTGCCAGCCACTGCAGTTTGTCCCACGATACACCGAGCGATCCAAACACCGTCATTGCGCCAATGGCAATGATTGCGTAATTGAGGATCGTGGTGATGGTGTAAGACGCCCCCTGGTGCAATTTTAGCCGCGAGAGGATCAAGACTTCCAGTAATCCCGGTAAGTTGCGGATCAGCGCCCAGGCTACCATTGAGGCGATAATGGCAAACAGCAGACTGCCCATGGTGACGTTTTTCACCACGGCCGCGCCCGCTTCCGTGCCGTTGTAATGCCAGAGCGTGATGCTATCGAGATAGCTGAACACGGTGATCAAGTCAGACCAAATAGCCCAGAACAGCACGCCGAACAGCGCGATCATCAGCAACATGGTGATACGCAGCGTTTGCTGGTTGACCTGTTCGAGCGCAATGGTCGGCTCTTCCTGCGGCTCAGCCCCCTCAGCGCCCTCTTTGACCAGATTCTGACGACGCGCCAGCGCGCGGCGCCAGGCAATACGGCGCGCGGCAACGCTCAATCCACGCAGTACCGTCTGGTACAGCAGGTTCCAGATAATCACCAGATAGACCGTTTCAATCCAGCGGCCTGACAGACGCAGCGTCGTATAGAAATAACCGGTCGCTGTTAAGACCATCAGTGCGATAGGAACGATGGATAACACCGTGATGGTGATCAGTCGCAGACCATGTGATTCCTTGTCGCGCCAGCTTTCACGGCACATCGGCCACACCAGGAAAGCAATCAGCAGCAGGTTCAGGAAAATCACCACCTGACCCAGCACATCATCCATCAAATGCAGAGGCGAGAGTTCTGCCACCACTGACCAAAAATTCAGGGGCAGTAGCGCGAGGCTGATACGCACTATCTGGCGGCGCCAGTGGCTGGTCAGCTGCGCTGGCATACCAAAGTGACGTACTGCGACGCCCTCTTTCTCCAGCACTTTCCAGCACAAGCCAAACACCAGCCAGAAAAGCGCCATTTTTTTACTGAACGCCCACAGGAGATCGCTGATGTTTAGCTGCATGGTGAGCAGGATAAGACCCGCAGCGAGGATGACCAGACACACCGGTAAGGCGCGAATCAGATCAATGAGAATCGCTTTTGGCGTGTTGAGCTGGCTGTCATTACGTAAAGACCCCACCGCGGCGGCTAATTTTTGCTGGTAAGCTTTGAGCCATCCCAGGCGCCAGCGTATCAGTCCGGCGATCAGTAATAAGGGTAATCCCGCCAGAAAAGCAATAAACACCGCAGGCCAGGCCTTTTCCCAGTTTACGGTGATTTTCATCGACTTAAACTGATCTTTCAGCGTCTGCGGGAACGCTTTAATCCAGTCCCAATCCATCGGACGGTTACTGTTAACCCAGAAAATTTGCTGGGTGAGGATCTCTTTCAGGTTTTTGGAGACGCTCATTAATTGCTGCTGGTTGATCTGCAGATTAATGGCCATCATCAATTGATTGCCCAGCTGTTTGTTCAGTTGATCAAGCAGTTCGCGACGCATTTCAACCACCTGTACCAGCGCGTCGTGAACCTCTTCATTAATTTCTTTGGTGTGCCCTTCTTCCAGTTTGGCGACAAAGGTATCGCTCTGAAACAGCGCGTCACGCTGCTGGTTGACTTCAAATTGCTCAAGACGCAAATCCGCAATGCGGTTGGTCATGTCTTTCAATTCGTCCGCTGACGGTAGGGTTTGCTGTTGCTGATAAAGGATGCGGGACAACAGCAGGCTGCCTTTGAGGACCGCGATTTGTTCCTTAATATTGCGTTCCGATTGCAGCGCGCGATCCAGCCAGTTTTTGACCTTAATATTTTGCTGCATCAGCGAGTTGCCGTTTTCCGTGGCCGAAATCAGCCGCTGGCTCAGTTGATGGTTGATCTCCAGCTCCTGATTCACCAGCGGGTTCGTCTGGATACGCGCGGTCTCATCCGGATTGACCGCTTCCTGCGCCGTTTTCTCCGTCAACGTAAGGCGTTTGCTGTTTACTGCTTCCTGTAAAAGCTGAAGCTGGTGTTCCAGTCGGTTGCTATTTGCCGTCACATAATCGCGCTGCTTTTGCAGGGTATCCTGCAAAACCGTATTGCCTTCCAGACTCTTACGCTGTTGATCTATCTGTGCATTGAGCAATGCCTGCTGTACCTGAAGCAGCACTTGCTGGCTTGAGCGCAGCGCCGCTTCGCCCACATTGGTGCCATCCAGTCGATTGCGAATTTGTTGCAGTTGCTGGGAGGCGGTGTACATGGCGTTTTGTACCCGCTCCGGTTGCGTCTGGAGGGAGACGAGTTGGCTGTTATAGGCCGCCAAATCGTTTTGCGCACTTTGCAAGTCATCCAGCAATTGCGCAACACGCAATTCAAGCTGACGCAATGAGAGTGTGCTCAGTATTTTTCGCGTTTCATCATCATTATCGACGTCACTCAGCGCATTGAGCGCATCGGATGCCTGGCGCATTTTTTCCGGAGCCTGCGCCACTTTCTGACGCAACTGAACGGTCTCATCTTTCACCCGCTCAATTTTATCGAGCGTCTCCAGTGTCTCAAGAAGATCCTGCTGCACCAGCTTATCCTGCGCAGTGAGGTCTTTTTGTTTGCTGAGCGCATCCAACTGGCTTTGCACATCGGCTTTCGTCGGCAGGTCACCGTTCGATTGCGCGCGCGCAAAGGCTGATGACTGGCAGGACAGCAACAGGATGAAGAAAAAAATAGTAATAAAAACAAGATGCTGTAAACGTTTATTAATCTGCAACATAGTCATGAGAATGAAGGTTTCTGAACCGAAAGAACGACCGAAAATAGCCTGGCCGCAAGAATATCACGGCTCTGACAGACAAAATAGCAGGATAGAAAGCGTCCAGGAAAAATCCTGGAAATGGTCTCAGTGAGTTTCGCCAGATAACGGTACCCGCAGCGTTGGACAGAATTGATACATCTCCAACAGAATAGCGACATAATCACGCGCCTCCTTTTTAAGGTCAAAGGACTGCGGCGCGAATAACCAGTTTTCCATTATGCCAGAGATATAACTGCGCATTAATATCGCCGCCCGGCGGGTGTTAAGATTTTCGGGTAACATTTTCGATTTAATACAATGCATTAGCGTTTGTTCAATGCGATCATAACTTTCCAGACAGAGGCTCCGCTGCGCCTGTTGAACGACAACCATTTCCCCAACGAATTCGCATTTATGGAATATAATCTCCATCAGCAACCGTCGGCGCTCTTCTGTCACAGTGGCTTCAAGAAGATAGACTAGAATCTCTCTTAATACTGATAGTGGATCACCGGGGAATTTTGCCTGATACTCAATCTCAAGCTCACCAATATTGGATTCTGATAATTCCCAGATTTCGCTAAATAATTCCGACTTGTTTTTGAAATGCCAATAGATTGCACCGCGTGTGACGCCAGCAGCTTTTGCAATCTCCACGAGCGAGGTGGATGATACACCTTGTTGCGAGAACAAACGCAGAGCTACATCCAGTATGTGTTGTCGTGTTACCAGCGCTTGTTGTTTGGTTTTTCGTGCCATATGTTGGTGAATTTACAGGCGTTAGATTTACATACATTTGTGAATGTATGTACCATAGCACGATGATAATATAAACGCAGTATTGGGTTTATGGGCCAGGCCATTGATCAATTTGAAATCGGACACTCGAGGTTTACATATGAACAAAAACAGAGGGTTAACGCCTCTGGCGGTCGTTCTGATGCTCTCAGGCAGCTTAGCGCTAACAGGATGTGACGACAAAGAGGCTCAAAAAGGGGGCCAGCAGAAGCCAGAAGTTGGAGTTGTAACGCTCAAAACTGAACCTCTGCAGATAACGACTGAACTCCCGGGTCGCACCAGCGCTTTCCGTATTGCGGAAGTTCGCCCTCAGGTAAGCGGTATTATCCTGAAGCGCAATTTCACTGAAGGCGGTGATGTCGAAGCAGGTGTGTCTCTCTATCAGATTGATCCTGCGACTTATCAGGCAGCTTACGAAAGTGCAAAAGGTGATTTAGCCAAAGCGCAGGCGGCAGCGAACATCGCACAGCTGACCGTTAAGCGTTACCAGAAACTGTTGGGTACTAAGTACATCAGTCAACAGGATTACGATACTGCGCTTGCTGATGCGCAACAGGCGAATGCCGCTGTCGTGGCCGCAAAAGCCGCTGTCGAATCCGCACGTATTAATCTGGCATACACCAAAGTGACCTCGCCGATCAGCGGTCGCATTGGTAAATCGTCTGTCACAGAAGGTGCATTGGTACAAAATGGTCAAGCCACGGCGCTGGCCACCGTTCAACAACTCGATCCTATCTATGTTGATGTAACGCAATCGAGCAATGACTTCCTGCGTCTGAAGCAAGAGTTGGCGAATGGCACGCTGAAGCAAGAGAACGGAAAAGCCAAAGTCGATCTGGTCACCAACGACGGCATTAAATTCCCGCAGTCCGGGACGCTGGAGTTCTCTGACGTGACCGTTGACCAAACCACAGGGTCGATTACGTTACGCGCCATCTTCCCGAACCCGGATCACACCTTGCTGCCAGGCATGTTTGTTCGTGCTCGTCTGGAAGAAGGGACGAATCCAAGTGCAATTCTGGTTCCGCAGCAGGGCGTTACTCGTACCCCGCGTGGTGAAGCCAGTGCATTGGTTGTTGGTGCGGATGACAAAGTGGAAACGCGTCAAATCGTCGCTACTCAGGCGATAGGCGATAAGTGGTTGGTGACAGAAGGTCTTAAGTCAGGCGACCGCGTGATTGTCAGTGGGCTGCAAAAAGTGCGTCCTGGCGCGCAGGTAAAAGCACAAGAAGTGACTGCTGATAACGAGCAGCAAGCCGCGAGCGGAAGCCAGCCTGAACAGTCTAAGTCTTAACTTAAACAGGAGCCGTTAAGACATGCCTAATTTCTTTATCGATCGCCCTATATTTGCGTGGGTGATCGCCATCATCATCATGTTGGCCGGGGGACTCGCGATCCTCAAGCTGCCGGTAGCGCAATATCCTACGATTGCGCCACCCGCAGTATCGATCTCCGCGACCTACCCTGGCGCAGATGCCAAAACAGTGCAGGACACTGTGACACAGGTTATCGAACAGAATATGAACGGTATCGATAACCTGATGTATATGTCCTCAAACAGTGACTCCACGGGTACCGTGCAGATCATCTTAACCTTCCAGTCTGGTACCGATGCGGATATCGCACAGGTTCAGGTGCAGAACAAACTGCAACTGGCAATGCCGTTACTTCCTCAGGAAGTTCAGCAACAAGGTGTTAGCGTTGAGAAGTCATCCAGTAGCTTCCTGATGGTGGTGGGCGTCATTAACACTGACGGCACCATGACTCAGGAAGATATCTCGGACTATGTTGGCGCCAACATGAAAGACGCCATCAGCCGTACGTCCGGCGTGGGTGACGTTCAGTTGTTCGGTTCTCAGTACGCCATGCGTATCTGGATGGACCCGAATAAACTGAACGACTTCCAGCTGACGCCTGTTGATGTGATTAACGCGATCAAAGCACAGAACGCCCAGGTTGCTGCCGGTCAGTTAGGGGGTACGCCGCCGGTAAAAGGTCAGCAACTTAACGCATCAATTATCGCGCAAACGCGTCTGACTTCCGCCGATGAGTTCAGCAAAATTCTGCTGAAAGTGAATCAGGACGGTTCTCAGGTTCGCCTGCGTGACGTCGCGAAAGTGGAACTGGGCGGCGAGAACTACGACATTGTTGCGAAGTTCAACGGTAAACCGGCCTCCGGTCTTGGGATCAAACTGGCAACTGGCGCAAACGCACTGGATACCGCTGCGGCGATCCGCGCCGAGCTGAAAAAGATGGAGCCGTTCTTCCCGTCCGGTCTGAAGATTGTTTACCCGTATGACACCACCCCATTCGTGAAGATTTCTATTCACGAAGTGGTGAAAACGCTGGCGGAAGCGATCATCCTCGTGTTCCTGGTCATGTATCTGTTCTTGCAGAACTTCCGCGCGACGTTGATTCCGACCATTGCGGTTCCGGTGGTCCTGCTGGGTACCTTCGCCATCCTCGCGATATTTGGCTTCTCGATAAACACCCTGACGATGTTCGGGATGGTGCTCGCCATCGGCCTGTTGGTGGATGACGCCATCGTGGTGGTTGAGAACGTTGAACGTGTTATGGCGGAAGAAGGCCTGCCGCCAAAAGAAGCCACGCGTAAATCCATGGGCCAGATTCAGGGCGCACTGGTCGGTATCGCGATGGTACTCTCTGCGGTATTTATTCCGATGGCCTTCTTTGGCGGCTCCACCGGGGCAATTTACCGTCAGTTCTCTATCACCATCGTTTCGGCAATGGCCTTGTCGGTGCTGGTGGCATTGATCCTGACGCCAGCCCTGTGCGCCACGATGCTCAAACCTATTGCTAAGGGCGATCACGGCGAAGGTAAGAAAGGTTTCTTCGGCTGGTTTAACCGCATGTTCGATAAGAGCACGCACCATTACACCGACAGCGTAGGCAACATCCTGCGCAGTACCGGTCGTTATCTGCTGCTCTATCTGGTCATCGTGGTCGGTATGGCGTATCTGTTTGTTCGCCTGCCAAGCTCCTTCTTACCTGATGAAGATCAGGGGGTCTTCATGACGATGGCCCAGTTGCCGGCTGGTGCAACGCAGGAGCGTACGCAGAAGGTGCTGGACGAAGTATCGGACTACTATCTGACCAAAGAAAAAGACAACGTTGAATCGGTTTTTGCCGTTAACGGCTTCGGTTTTGCGGGTCGTGGTCAGAACACCGGTATCGCGTTCGTCTCTCTGAAAGACTGGAGTCAACGTCCAGGCAAAGAGAACAAGGTAGAGGCGATCACGGGTCGTGCCATGGGAGCGTTTTCGAAAATTAAAGACGCTATGGTATTTGCCTTTAACCTGCCCGCGATTGTTGAACTGGGTACGGCGACCGGCTTCGACTTCCAGTTGATTGACCAGGCGGGCCTCGGCCACGAAAAACTGACGCAAGCACGTAACCAGTTGTTTGGTGAAGTAGCTAAGCATCCGGAGCTGTTAGTCGGCGTACGTCCTAACGGTCTGGAAGATACCCCGCAATTCAAGATCGACATCGATCAGGAAAAAGCGCAGGCGCTTGGCGTATCTATCAGTGACATTAATACAACGCTTGGTGCCGCATGGGGCGGAAGCTACGTAAACGACTTTATCGACCGTGGTCGTGTGAAGAAAGTTTACGTCATGTCTGAAGCCAAATACCGTATGTTGCCGGAAGATATTAATAACTGGTATGTACGTGGTAGCAATGGACAGATGGTGCCGTTTGCCGCCTTCTCCACCTCTCGCTGGGAATACGGTTCACCGCGTCTGGAACGCTATAACGGCCTGCCTTCAATGGAAATTCTCGGCCAGGCAGCACCAGGTAAGAGTACCGGTGAAGCCATGACGATGATGGAACAGCTGGCCAGCAAACTGCCCTCCGGTATTGGTTATGACTGGACAGGTATGTCTTATCAGGAACGCTTATCAGGCAACCAGGCCCCTGCCCTGTATGCGATTTCACTGATCGTCGTGTTCTTGTGTCTGGCAGCGCTGTACGAGAGCTGGTCAATTCCGTTCTCTGTTATGCTGGTGGTTCCGCTGGGTGTTATCGGTGCATTGCTTGCCGCCACCTTCCGCGGCCTGACTAACGACGTTTACTTCCAGGTTGGTCTGCTGACAACCATTGGGTTATCGGCGAAGAACGCGATACTGATCGTCGAATTCGCCAAAGATCTAATGGATAAAGAAGGCAAAGGTCTGATTGAGGCAACGCTGGACGCCGTACGTATGCGTTTACGCCCAATTCTGATGACGTCTCTGGCGTTTATCCTGGGGGTTATGCCGCTGGTTATCAGTTCCGGCGCAGGTTCCGGCGCGCAGAACGCCGTCGGTACAGGCGTAATGGGCGGGATGGTCACCGCAACCGTTCTGGCAATCTTCTTCGTGCCGGTCTTCTTTGTGGTGGTTCGCCGCCGCTTTAGCCGCAAGAACGAAGACATTGAACATAGTCATTCGGTAGAGAATCACTAATTCATCTTCTTAACAAAGGCCGCTTGCGCGGCCTTTTTATTGGATAAAATTCATAAAAAACGCTTATTGTCAGTTCATTTATTTTCTGTAGTATAAATAAGACATATAATCCATAGAATGCCGAAGGCTATTCCTGATCTGTTGGGTAATTTCTTATATTTTCATTAATTAAGAAATATTAAGAGTATTCCTGGTACTTTCTACTTTGCAGCAGGCAGTGACCGCAGATTGTGATGACCGAAGGGGATAACGTTATGAAATGCAAACGTAATAAAAATTTTCCTTCATTCCGCGCCTGTGCATATCTCTGCTAAAATGAGTAAAATTGTCTTCAGTGACCTAATTCGCCCTAATTGTAATTTTTCGTAATATGACGATGAAATCTTTTTTAGAGTGGATTATAGTTAAATCATCAGGAGATGAGGGTAAGTTCCAGGTCAGTCAGTTGTATCCATCCCGAAAGGTGTTCGGTTAGTTCAAGCCACTAAGAAGGGGATGCGTTATGGATGAATACTCACCCAAAAGACATGATATCGCACAGCTTAAGTTTCTCTGTGAAACCCTGTATCATGACTGCCTTGCAAACCTTGAGGAAAGTAACCATGGCTGGGTTAACGACCCGACATCGGCGATCAATCTTCAGCTTAATGAACTGATAGAGCATATTGCAACCTTCGCACTTAATTATAAAATTAAGTACAATGAGGACAATAAGCTGATTGCGCAGATAGATGAATATCTGGACGACACGTTTATGTTGTTCAGTAGTTATGGCATTAATGCGCAAGATCTTCAGAAATGGCGAAAGTCGGGAAACCGCCTGTTTCGCTGTTTTGTCAACGCCACCAGGGCTAACCCTGTTAGTTTGTCTTGTTAAAAATATTACAATCATAGGTAAGATTTATGTCCGATAAACCATTAACTAAAACTGATTATTTGATGCGCTTACGACGCTGTCAGACTATTGACACGCTTGAACGTGTTATTGAGAAAAATAAATATGAATTATCTGACAATGAATTGGCTGTATTTTACTCAGCAGCAGACCATCGTCTTGCAGAATTGACGATGAATAAGCTTTACGACAAGATCCCCACCTCAGTCTGGAAATTTATTCGTTAATTGGATATGCATTTTTCAGGGAAAACATGCGTGCAGCCGGACAGGCTGATTTTCCGTATTTACTGTTATTTCTTACGTTTATTCACGTGAGCTGGATCACGCCAGCCTTATGGGAACGTTCCCTTTCATCATACTGCGTTTTACTGTATTGCGAGATTCAGGCAACCCACAGGAGAGCGCATGATGAGTGAAGAAAAACAAAAGATGATTGCCGGCGAGATGTATCGCCCGGCAGACGAGACGTTACGCAGGGACAGCCTTCGGGCGCGTCAGTTAACCCATCGTTACAATCACACCGCACCCGATGAAAAGCATGAACGTCAGGCAATCCTGAATGAATTACTGGGGCGCGCAAATGACACCTGGATCGAGCCCTCGTTTCGCTGCGACTACGGCTATAACATTTATCTCGGAAAAGCATTTTACGCAAACTTCGACTGCGTGATGCTTGATGTCTGCCCAATTCATATCGGCGACAACTGCATGCTTGCACCCGGCGTGCATATCTACACAGCGACACATCCGCTCGACGCGACTGAACGCAACAGCGGCAGGGAATTTGGGAAACCTGTCAGCATCGGAAACAACGTCTGGATAGGCGGACGCGCCGTGATTAATCCTGGCGTGACCATCGGTGATAATGTGGTTGTTGCGTCAGGCGCGGTGGTGACGAAAGACGTTCCGGCAAATGTGGTGGTTGGCGGGAATCCGGCCCGTATTATCAAAACACTGGAAAGTGAAATGTAACTGTTATGCTAAATTGAGGTTAATCTGTTACTTTTTTCATCCGGAACACCCTTTTAAAATGGGCTGTTCCCCTGAATGTCGCTGATATCACGAAGGCAAAAGATGACAGAAATACAACGCCTGCTTACCGAAACCATTGACGATCTCAACACGCGTGAAAAACGCGATAACAGACCGCGTTTTAGCATTAGCTTCATTCGCAAACATCCTGGATTGTTTGTCGGTATGTATATCGCCTGGTTTGCCACACTGGCAGTGATGCTCCAGTCCGAAACGCTGGTGGATTCCGTCTGGTTGCTGGTAGTGTTGTTTGTATTGCTAAATGGCTTTTTCTTTTTTGACGTCGCGCCACGCTATCGTTATGAAGATATTGACGTGCTGGATTTTAGAGTTTGCTATAACGGTGAGTGGTATAACACTCGCTTTGTCCCCTCCACGCTAATCACCGCCATTCTTCATTCACCGCATGTAGACAACGACGATAAAGCGCAATTGCAAAAAATGATATCGCGTAAAGGTGAACTCTCCTTCTACGATATTTTTACGCTTGCACGCGTGCAGACAACCCCGTAGACCCTATGCGCGAGAAAAAGTGCGCACCTTCCCTGGCGCGCACCGGGTTCCCTGAAATGTTGGCAAAACCGTTAACGTCTTTTTTTACGCCCCTGCACCGCGTTGAAACGCGGATTCGTTTTACAAATCACATACACACGTCCTTTGCGTCTGACAACCTGGCAATCCGGATGCCGTTGCTTTGCACTGCGAAGTGAACTCACTACTTTCATCTTACCCCCGCGTCGTTCCAATAAAATGCCCAAAACGTTTCTGGAAACGCGCTGCGCTCCCCTCATTGTCGAATGTTTTCTGTTTTCCGGTGTAGTACGGATGTGATTTGGAGGAAACATCAAGAGTGACGTACGGATATATCACGCCCTCCAGTTCGATTTCACGGTCGGTTTGGATGGTCGAACCGACGTGAAAATATGCATTCACACTGGTGTCATGGAACACCACCGTACGATAAACAGGATGAATATCAGGTTTCATTGCCGCCCCTTAAATAATGTTATAACATAACACTACCTTATCAACAGCGACAATTCAACCTTGCTTATACAGTGGGAATTAAACCAGAATGACGCTTTTTCTGACGATGGAAGACATGTTATCCAAAAAAATCATAGAATAACGACATCCACAAAAGGAGATCTTTCACGATCAGATATACTTTGCCTACGCTTCGTAAATAGAGGTATCAACGTGACGACACGACATCTGGCCGGCCTGGTGACGGGTGTACTTATTTTATCTGTCCTTGTTCCTGTTGGATTAAGCCTTTGGTTGGCGCATCGTCAGGTTGAACAGAAATTTATCGAAGAGCTGAACACCTATTCATCACGTGTCGCTTTACGTGCTGATAAAGTCGCCGCTCAGGGAAAGCTCGCACTACTGGAGATGGAGCGTTTCGAGGGCATACCTTGCAGTAATGAACATTTACTGGCGATGCGCCGGGTCTCCTATAGCAACCGCTACGTCCAGGAAGTTTTATATCTGGAGAATAACGTTCCCGCCTGTTCATCGCTGGAGCAAAAAAGCCACGCCGCCACACTGCCTGAACCCGGCAAAATATCCCGGGACGGCTATCGTGTATGGATAACGTCACAAAATGATTTAGGGATAAAACGTTATATGGTGGCGGTGGGCACACACCGCTATATCGTGATGATTGACCCCGCGTCATTTATTGACGTGATCCCTTTTAGTTCTTCGCGAATTGATGCGGCGATTATTGGGGAAGCGCACAACATCGTGATCACCAGCAACGATCACCTCAAACCGGAGATCATTGAGCAATTGCAGCAAGCCGCAGACCAGCATATGGAGAATGACGGAACCCTCTATAATATTCAGCCTGTCCCGGAAATGCGTATTTCTATTGTGGCCTGGTCTTCCGCGCTTTCACTGCAAAAAAACTGGTATCGTCAGGCCTTTATTTGGCTCCCGGCCGGTCTTGCGATTGGTCTATTGAGCGCCGCGTTTATTCTGCGCATTCTGCGTCGTATACAGTCCCCCCACCATCGCCTGCAGGATGCCATTCAAAATCGTGATATCAAAGTTCACTACCAGCCTATTGTTTCATTAAGTACCGGCAAAGTTGTCGGCGCCGAAGCGCTGGCTCGTTGGCCGCAAAGCGATGGCAGCTACCTGTCACCAGACATTTTTATTGCGCTGGCAGAAGAGACAGGATTGTCAGAATCGCTCAGCCATCTGATTATCGACACAGTCTTTGAGGAGATGGGTAAATGGTTGCGACTACATCCCGGGCTGCATATTTCTATCAACCTTGAGCCCAGCGATCTGGCCTCGCAAACGTTGCCCTCGCATTTAAGCCAGTTGCTAAATCGGCATCACGTTTCCCCATCGCAAATCGCGCTGGAACTGACAGAACGCGAATTTGCCGACCCGAAAACCTGCGCGCCCATCATTACCCAATACCGTAAAGCGGGACACGCAATCTATATCGACGATTTTGGTACTGGCTATTCCAGCCTCAGCTATTTGCAGAATCTGGAAGTGGATATCCTGAAAATCGACAAGTCGTTTGTCGATGCGTTGGAATATAAAAATGTCACGACGCACATTATTGAGATGGCAAAAACCCTCAAACTGAAAATGGTCGCCGAAGGTATTGAGACTCCCCGCCAGGAGAAGTGGTTACGTGAACACGGCGTGCAGTACGGTCAGGGTTGGCTATACAGTAAAGCCCTGGGCAAACCCGAGTTTATTCTGTGGGCCGAACAACATCTATAATGTCGGGATGGCTGGCGGCACGCCGCACAGCCAGTCACATCAGTCATCCAGAATGGGAGAGAATCCGCCATAAATCATGCGCTTGCCGTCAAACGGCATCGACTCGCCAAACTCTTTCATTCGTGGATCCGACATCATCTTTTGATTCGCCGCGTCGCGGACCTCTTTCGAGGGGTATTCAATCCAGCTAAAGACCACTTCCTCATGATCCTCCGCTTTCACCGCCATGCGAAAATCGGTCAGCTTGCCGTCCGGAACATCATCGGCCCAGCATTCAACCACGCGTAATGCCCCAAATTCCTTAAAGAGCGGGACAGCTTTTGCCGCCATTGCCACGTAGGCCTCCTTGTTTTCGGCAGGCACGGCAACCACAAAACCATCAACATACTTCATGAGATAAACCTCCGAAGTGTTACTGCACGGCAAGACAATCTGGCCGCGTCAGTCGCAGTTAAGTTTAGTCGCCATTGCGGCACTGTGCCGTAGATGCATTGTGTGCCGGAACGCGCGCCGTCGGGGAATAACGAAACCAGGGCAGGCAAATCTGGATTAACGGCCCGATCGCCAGCGCATACAGCACGGTGCCGACGCCCAATGCCCCCCCAAGGAACCAACCGCTCAACAAGACGGAAACCTCAATCGCAGTACGAATAGAGCGCACGGGCCAACCGGTACGTGCATGAATCCCGGTCATCAGGCCGTCACGTGGACCGGCGCCAAAACCGGCGCCAATATACATACTGGTGGCCAGCGCATTGACGATCACCGCAGAAACCAGCAAAACAGTGCGCACGAGCAGGGATTCAAATCCAGGCATGATAGCCAGCGTCGCATCTGCCGCCAGGCCGATAACAATAACGTTGCTCAGTGTTCCAAGCCCTGGGCGTTGTCGCAAGGGTATCCATAACAGCAAAACCAGAACACCAACGCCAATCATCACAATACCGATGTTCATCGACAGCAGATTCGCCACACCGAGATGAAAAACATTCCAGGGGTCAGCGCCTAAATCCGCACGCACAAACATAGCGGTTGAGACACCGTAAAGCGCCAGCCCCAAATACAATTGAACCAATCGACGCAGCATAATTCCCCCTCCTCGCCAGATAACGTTCATCTTCTCCACAATTGGCACTATGATTAATGTCCAGTTTTCAAAAAGTGGACTGTTATGTCATCTCGTCGTCATGGAAGCCAGTCTCTGCAGCGCTTGCTCGGACACTGGCAGGAAACCGCTTCACGCATCCCTCTCTGGCGTCAGCTTGCCAGAGCGCTGCGTCTGCTCATTCTGGATGGTCGTCTGGCACTGGATAGCCGTCTTCCCGGCGAGCGCGAACTGGCCGCCGTGCTGGACGTGAGCCGAACCACCATTGCCAGCGCGCTGGCGCAACTGCGTGAGGAAGGCTACCTGGAAAGCCGACAGGGGAGTGGCTCGCGGGTCATTCTGCCAGAACATATCCACCGGGTACCCACCCGAACCGGCACCAGCATGGCGCTGGATCTGTCCACCGCCGCCCTGAGCGCCGGTCCCGAAATTCATCAGGCCTACCACCAGGCTCTGTGTGCAATGCCCCAGCATTTACTGAGTTCGGGCTATTTGCCACAGGGATTACTGTCGCTACGTGAAACCATTGCCAGCCACTACTGTGAACGAGGGTTGCCCACCCACCCGGATGAGGTCATGGTCGTCAACGGCGCGGTCAGTGGACTGGCATTGATCCTGCGTCTGCTGACCGGTCCAGGTGACCGTGTTGTCGTGGATCACCCCACCTACCCGCTCGCCATCGCGGCCATTCAGGGCGCGTCGTGTCGTCCGGTGGGCGTCTCTTTACCTGAGCATGGCTGGGACACCGCCGGTCTGCTCGCCACCATCGCGCAAACGTCGCCAAGAATGGCTTATCTGATGCCTGATTTTCATAATCCCACCGGGCGTTGTATGGACGACGCGACGCGCCAGAGCGTGGCGGATATTGCCGCCAGAACACGGACCACCATAGTGGTGGATGAAACGATGGTGAATCTGTGGTTTGATGCCCCACCGCCGCCGCCGCTCGCCTGCTACAACGCCGACGCGCCCATTATTATGCTGGGGTCGGCAGGAAAAAGTTTCTGGGGAGGACTGCGTCTGGGCTGGGTTCGCGCATCGTCACGCACCATTGCCGCGCTCGTGCAAACCCGTGATACGTTCGACCTGGGTTCACCGGTTCTGGAACAACTGGCAACCGGTTGGTTAATTGAACATTCCGGAACCTTCCTTCCTGAACGCAGGCAACAACTGGCCAGGCGACGCGCGCTATGCGGTGAACTGATGCGAGCGCATTTTCCGGAGTGGACGTTTTCCCCGCCTGCGGGAGGACTATCTTTTTGGGTAGAATTGCCTGATACCTTAGCCACCCAGTTCGCGACACATGCCGAAAGCGCAGGGATTCAGCTCGGCACTGGCACCCGTTTTGGTCTGAATGGTGCTTTCGATCGCTTCTTGCGAATGCCATTCACCCACCCGGACGACACATTACGCGCGGCATTCAGCACGTTACAGCCCTTGTGGGACGGATTGCGTTTTCAAAGCGGTGTGGGGAAAATGCGTAAGATTATTTGACGTGCCGGACGGCAGAATTGGGTGGGGGCCCTGCCAGCTACATCCCGGCACACACGTCGTCTGCTCTGGCTGCTTCCTTCCGGATCTGACCTGGTAAACAGAGTAGCGTTGCGGGAGAACCAACAGAGCCCCCATTGAGAGCGTTGTTAACCAACGCGCAGGCGCATTATCACTGCTGTCCCCGGTAATTGCAACCAATCCTTCACCGGATGCTGTTTTCTTGCGCAATGTGACTTCACTCTGCCTCTATTGCGGATTATGCTGAAGGATTAGCGCAGGAATACACCATGAATATGCAAGACTCTTTCCCCCAACGCGTCTGGCACATTGTCGCCTCCATACCTGAAGGGTTTGTGACCACCTATGGTGATGTCGCGCGACTCGCAGGTTCACCCCGTGCCGCGCGTCAGGTCGGCGGCGTATTAAAACGGTTACCGGAAGGCAGCACCCTCCCCTGGCACAGAGTTGTCAATCGCCACGGCGCGATCTCGCTGACTGGTCCTGATCTTCAGCGTCAACGACAGGCTTTATTATCGGAAGGGGTAATAGTGTCCGGGAGTGGGCAGATCGATTTGCAACGATACCGCTGGGTGTATTAACCCTCTCCGAATCGAAGAGGGTTAAGTCCAGATCAGTACTGCGTAGGAGGCGTTGCGGTCGTCCCACTGTCAGCCTGAACTGGCACTGCCGTTTGCTGGACCGGAACCAGCGTCAGATCGGCTTTTGTCCCACCCCGATTAATCACTTCCTGAACGGTATCGGTAATGAATACCAGTTTGTCATTAACGGTGATCGCGGCACTCAGCAGGATCCGGGCGTTTGGCTGTACATCTGCCGGATTGAACGGGAGAACGAAGCTAAACGGCGCCTGTTTGCCTTCGGTACGTACCGCCTGCTGCGACAACACTTTTGACGGCGCATCAGCCAGTGAGGCATCCGACAGTGTCACGGTTAAGACAGCATCCGGTGGCAAGGCCACTTTTTGACGGATCCAGACGGTGCCCGAAACCGTGGGTTGCTGAATTGCAGGCTGTGTAGCCACACCGGAAGTGCCTGGGTTTGGCGCGGGTGTCTGAACATCTGCGCTTCTATCTGCGCAGGCTGCCAGAGCAACCGCCATTGCTAAACCACTTACCATGTGCACAAGTTTCATTAAATTCTCCTTCTCACCAGAGCCCCAGCAAGTTATTTACTCGCCGGAGAATGGTTAACAAACACATAACGTTATTAAGTTTGGCACAAATTACCTATTTTTTCCTGAAATTGGCCAGTTATTCAGACTATTGCACCCATCGGACCACTTTTAAAATTGCGTTATACTGTGGCTATCTCGCTGCGGCGCCGTCATTACCTGGAGAGTAAGTATGAGTCTGGCACTGAAAAATTTGCTGACATTGTTAAATCTTGAAAAAATTGAAGAAGGACTCTTTCGGGGACAAAGTGAAGACCTGGGATTACGTCAGGTGTTTGGCGGACAAGTGGTCGGCCAGGCGCTGTGTGCCGCCAAAGAAACCGTCGCCGAAGATCGCCATGTACACTCTTTCCACAGCTATTTTTTACGCCCTGGTGATAGTCAAAAACCGATTATTTACGATGTAGAAGTGCTGCGAGATGGCAACAGTTTTAGCGCCCGGCGGGTGGCCGCTATTCAGAATGGGAAGCCTATCTTTTACATGACCGCCTCTTTCCAGGGTCAGGAAGAGGGATTTGAACACCAGAAAAAAATGCCCACAGTGCCGGGGCCTGAATCCCTGAAATCGGAAACCGAAATTGCCCGCTCAGTGGCGCATTTACTGCCGCCGATGTTAAAAGAGAAATTTCTCTGCGATCGCCCATTAGAGATTCGCCCAGTTGAATTTCATAATCCGCTAAAAGGCCATGTCTCAGATCCAACGCGTCAGGTCTGGATCCGCGCAAACGGCACGATGCCGGACAGCCTCCGCGCTCATCAATATTTGCTGGGCTATGCCTCCGATCTTAATTTCCTGCCTGTGGCGTTGCAGCCTTACGGTATTGGTTTTCTCGAAAAAGGGATCCAGATTGCCACTATCGATCATTCGATGTGGTTCCATCGTCCTTTCAATATGAATGATTGGCTGCTGTACAGCGTAGAGAGTACTTCTGCTTCCAGCGCCCGCGGTTTTGTGCGCGGTGAGTTTTACACGCAGGACGGCGTGCTGGTTGCGTCTACCGTGCAGGAAGGGGTCATGCGGAATCACAACTGAAAAAAGCCGGATGGCGCTGACGCTTATCCGGCTTTTTGTTGGCCCGGTAAGCGACAGCGCCACCGGGCAATCTACGTCACGCGTTATACGCATTCTCGCCGTGACTGTTGACATCCAGCCCTTCGCGCTCTTGTTCTTCCGGTACGCGCAGCCCCACGGTTAAATCCGCCAGTTTGTAACCGATAAACGCGACCACGCCGGACCAGAGGATCGTAATGCCGATACTTTCTAACTGCACCAGCACCTGATGCCCCATCGTGACGCCTTCAGCAAACCCCACGCCGCCAAGCGAGCGAGAGGCGAAAACCCCAGTCAGGATACAACCGACGATCCCACAGACGCCGTGAACGCCAAACACATCACAAGGATCGTCAACACGCAGCAGGCGTTTAAGCATGGTCACGCCCCATAATCCTGCCAGACCCGCCACCACGCCAATAATTAGCGCGCCGCCGACACCGATGTAACCGCAGGCTGGCGTGACCCCAACCAGACCGGCAATCGCGCCAGAACAGGCCCCCAGCAGAGACGGTTTACCGCGCAACGCCCATTCGCCAAATATCCATCCAAGGATAGCCGCCGCCGTTGCCACCACGGTATTGACGAAAGCCAGCGCCGCAATCTCATTCGCCGCACTGGCGGAACCAGCGTTAAAGCCAAACCAGCCAACATACAGAATTGCCGTACCGGTAAAGACCATCGGCAGGTTATGCGGTTTAAACGCCTCTTTGCCAAAACCGACGCGTTTGCCAATCAGATAAGCCCCAACCAGACCGGCAATCGCGGCGTTAATATGCACCACGGTGCCGCCCGCAAAATCCAGCGCGCCATGAGATGCCAGCAAACCGCCGCCCCACACCATGTGCGCAATAGGAATGTAGGAAAGCGTCAGCCAGACCACGACGAAAATCAGCACCGCCGAAAAACGAATGCGCTCAGCCAGTGCCCCCACGATCAGCCCAACAGTGATGCAGGCGAACGATCCCTGGAACGCAACGTGAATATATTGATAGAAACTGCCCATCACCGCCGTGAGTTCAATATTCTTCAGCATCGTCCAGTGGAAGTTACCGAAGAAATTGTTGCCTTCACCGAAGGCCAGCGAATAGCCGTAAACCACCCATAAAATACAGACCAGCGCGAACGTCACGGTGACCTGCGTGAGCATTGACAGCACGTTCTTTCCACGAATCAAACCACCGTAGAACAGGGCAATGCCGGGGATCGTCATGAACAGCACCAGCGCGGTACAAATCATCATAAAGGCGTTATCGGCTTTGTCGGCAACGGCGGGAGCCGCCATCGCCAGACCTGGCAGCAGCGCCAGTGAAACCAGGCCCGTTTTCATCGTTGCTATCTTCATTTTTTTCGTTCCTATCACTGTGTAGCCTGAAAGTTACAGTGCCGCTTCGTCGGTTTCACCGGTACGAATACGAATGACGCGTTGCAGTTCAGCAACGAAAATTTTGCCGTCGCCAATTTTTCCGGTCCATGCAGACTTGCTGATGATATCGATCACCTCCTCAAGCTGATCGTCAGCGATGGCCACATCAATTTTTACCTTTGGTAGAAAGTTGACGCTGTATTCCGCGCCGCGGTACAGCTCGGCATGCCCTTTCTGACGCCCAAAACCTTTCACTTCAGTGACCGTCAACCCCTGAATGCCTATAGAAGACAGCGCTTCACGAACGTCTTCCAGTTTGAACGGTTTGATTACCACGGTAACCAGCTTCATAGATCCCCTCCTGTCAGAAATGGGTAATAACTGCAGCGACACGAGAGATCTGTTGCAAGGGGTGTGCCACATTGCGAAATGAGCCAATCCGGCAGGTGATTGCACAAAAAACAGGCAACAAAGCAAGGGGGGAGAAATGTGATGTGCGTCGAAAGCGAAGCGGGGAACAAAAAACGCACCATGCCAGTGCATGATGCGTTTCATTTTTGCACCACCCGCGAGAGTAGCGGGCAACGCTGGTGCATCAGGCGTTAAGCGATTCCTCGCGCGCGCTGGCGGCCAGCTCTTCCCCGGCCAGTTGTAATTGGTACATTTGCCAGTAACGTCCCTGCGCTGCGAGCAATTGTTGATGAGTGCCTCGCTCAACCGCCTGTCCGCGATGCAGCACCAGAATGGTGTCGGCCTCGACGATTGTCGATAACCGGTGTGCAATCACCACCAGCGTCGTGTGTTCACGCACGGCCGCCAGCGCCTGCTGAATCGCTTGTTCGGTCCCCGAGTCGATGCTGGCCGTTGCTTCATCCAGGATAAGCACCTGCGGCGTCTCAACCAACACGCGCGCCAGCGCCAGGAGTTGCTTTTGCCCTACGGACAAGGTGTTTCCCTGCTCGCCCAGACGCGTATGGATACCGTCGCTCAGGCCGCGTGCCAGTTCCGCCAGTTGGACCGTTTCCAGTGCCTGCCAGACGCGCGCTTCGGAGATATCGCGACCCAGCGTGACGTTTGCCAGGAAAGTGTCCGCCATCACGACCGGGTCCTGCTGCACCATCGCCACCCCCTGACGCAGAACGCTGTGACCCAGCGTAGAGAGTGGCCGCCCGTCAAGACGGATCTCACCCTGAGTCAGCGGATAATAGCCCATCAACAGGCTGGCGAGCGTACTCTTACCGCTCCCGGTATGCCCGACCAATGCCACAAAACTGCGGGACGGCACTGACAGACTGACATCCTGTAGTACCAGATTATTGTCGCGGTAGGAGAAAGAGACATGGTCAACATCAATGCTCCCGGTCTGTAGCGGCCTGTTATCGTCACCGTAACGCTGACGGGGGCCATCCATCAGTTCAAAAACGCGCTCCCCCGCCACCACCGCCTGCTGCAACATGGATTGTTGCGTCGTCAATTCAATCAACGGCTCGTTCAGCCGCCCGAGGTAGCTAATAAACGCATATAGCACCCCAACTTCAATGGTGCCTGCCGAGGTAAAGCTGAACAACATCAGCAGCCCACACAGAATCAACGCCGAGAAAAGACTCAGCAACGGGCGCAGTAAAAAGCCATCCAGCCTCAGGGTTTGCATCCGCGCCATATAGTGAGAACGGCTGGCCTCCCCCATGCGCTCGCCAAAGCGCGCCTGTTGGCGAAACTGCTGAATGACGCTCATGCCGTTAATGACTTCATTGAAACCGTCATTGATATCCGCCAGATACGCTCGCACACGGCGGACGATCGGCGTGCTGTAGCGCTGGTAAATCACCATCACCACCAGCACGGCAGGAAAAATCGCCATCGCCACCAACGCCATGCGCCAGTCCAGGCTGAACATCGCCACCAACATTGCGCCAATCAGCGCGGCGCTACGCAACACCGTCGCCACAACCGTGACGTATAGGTCGCGGATCACTTCGGTGTCATTGGTCACCCGGGAGATCAACTGCCCGACGGGTTGAGTGTCAAACTCACTCAGCGGCTGGCGGAGCGCAGCATCCATCACGTCGGTACGCAGTTGTTGCACGACGCCAACAGCGGCCTGATTAAATAACAGCGACTGCGCATAATGCAGGCCGGCCGCCAGCAACTGTAAGCCAATGTAGGCCGCGACCAACCCCGCCACCATTGCCAACGGCAGATTGTTTTTCGCCACCAGGTGGTCAATGAAATAGCTGATCAACAGCGGCCCGCTGACCTCTGCCGCCGCGGCGACCCAGAGCATAACCACTGCAATGGCCAGCGGTTTTCGCCACGGAGAACCGTACGCCAACAACCTTTTTAGCGTTGGCCATAACTGTCCAAAACTACGCATTCGCCGCCTCCTCTGGCATTTCAGGGGCGTCCGTCAGCGCGGCCTCTAACTGCTGATAGCGGTACATGTCGCGATACCAACCGGATTGCAGAACCAAATCGTCATGCTCGCCTCGCTGAGCAATGTGCCCATGCTGCATCACGATAATTTCGCTGGCTTCCGTCAGAGCGGACAAGCGGTGCGCGCTAATGATCACCGTACGCCCTTCTCCCCACTGGCGCAGATTATGCAAAATCTGATGTTCAGTACGACCATCCACTGCCGACAGGGCATCATCCAGAATCAGGATCTCCGCATTAAGCAGCAACGCACGGGCAATGGAAATACGTTGTTTTTGCCCCCCGGAAAGCATGACCCCACGTTCGCCGACTTCGGTGTCATAACCTTGCGGCAGACGTAAAATGTCCTCATGAACGCTGGCTAAACGTGCCACATGTTCAATTTCATCCTGCGTCGCGTTTGGGCACCCCAGCGCAATGTTGTTGGCGACCGTATCTGAAAACAGGAACGGTGTCTGACTGACCACGGCCAGTCGGCTACGCCAGCTATCCAGTTGCAACTGCGTCAGCGGAATACCGTGAAAACGGATATCGCCTTGGGTGATGTCAAAATGACGCTGGATCAACGAAAGTACCGTACTTTTCCCGGCGCCGGTCGGTCCACAAATCCCCAGCATTTGACCCGGTTTGAGGTGGAAATGGACCTCTTCCAGCGCGGGATGCGCCGCCTGTGGATAACGAAACTCGCCAATCGCCGCCGTCAGTTCACCTCGCCCTTCCGGTACGGGTTCTGTGCCGTCATGTACCACCGGTGCTTCTGCCAGCATGGCGCGAATTCGGCTATAGGCGGCGCTGCCTCGCTCGACGATATTAAACATCCACGCCAGCGCCAGCATCGGCCAAATCATCAGGCCGAGGTACATCATGAAACTGGTCAGTTGTCCGAGCGTTAACGCGCCGTGGACCACCATCCAGCTCCCACCGCCAATCGCCAGCAGGTTTGCCATACCAATGGCGATATAAATCGTCGGATCAAATCGGGCGTCGATACGCGCGACCCGCAGATTTTTCTTACCAGTATCCGCCGCATCGGCGGCAAAAAGCGCTGATTGTCTGTCCTCCAGACCAAACGCTTTGATCATCCGAATGCTGGTCAGGCTCTCCTGAGTCCGATCGTTAAGGCTGGAAAATGCCGCCTGCGCCAGTTTGAAACGATCGTGTAGCCGGTCACCGTAGCGCTTAATCATGAGCGCCATAATCGGCATCGGTAACAAGGCAAACAGCGTCAGTTGCCAGCTGATTTGCGTGGACATCACAATCAATACGGCGCACCCCATAACCAAGGAGTCCACCAGCGTTAGCACCCCTTCCCCGGCGGCAAACACCACACGATCCACGTCATTGGTGGCACGCGCCATTAAATCCCCGGTGCGATGTCGTAGATAAAATTCAGGATGCTGACGACTGAGTTGACGGTAATAATCTTCACGCAACTCAACGGCAAGTTGGTAGGACGCCCCAAACAGCAGAACGCGCCAGACGTAGCGTAATAGATAGACCACGACGGCAATCAGCGCGATGGTTCCCACCCACATCAACACCTGCTGAGAGGTAAAGCGTTGTGCGCTTACGCCATCCACAACGATGCCGACCACCTTAGGCGGGATCAGTTGCAGGATAGCAATGATGATAAGCAAGGCAACTGCACCGAGATAGCGACGCCACTCCCGGCGAAAGTACCAGCTTAATTGAACAAATAATCGCACGTATTCTGTCCTGACATGATTTCCGGCAATCAGTGCCGGGAGAATTATTCAATAGGTAGAGCGGTAGTATATTTAATCTGTTCCATCGCAAAGCTTGATGTGACATCTGACAGTCCGGGAACACTGTTCACCAGACGTTTGTAGAAATCGTCATAGCGTTTCATGTCCGCCACCTGGACCCGCATCAGATAGTCGTATTCACCCGCCATGCGCCAGAAGCCCAGAACTTCCGGCATCTCAGTAACCACGGTCACGAATCGGCAGTACCATTCGCTGCTGTGGTGCTGCGTTTTTATCAACACAAAGGCGGTTAAGCCCAGTCCCAATTTTTCGGGGTCCAGTAACGCGACTTTTCCCACCAGAACGCCGTCATCTTCCAGACGTTTCAGTCGTTTCCAGCAGGGTGTGGTGGTCAGATTAACGGCATCGGCTAACGCCTGCAAAGAGAGGGTACAGTCCTGCTGCAGCAAAGCGAGCAGCTTACGGTCAATTTTATCTAACATGCCCACCTCACAGAGAAGAATTTTCTCCCTACATTCTATTTTAAAGGTTAAATGGCAACAATTTTTTCCGTGCTTTTCGCTAATCTGGGCACAAAATGACAAATGGAAAACACTGATGAATAACGCCTGGGTTAAAAACGCCATTAATGAAATTAACGCTGACTATCAGCGTTCAGCAGACACTCATCTTATCCGGCTGTCGCTGCCTGCGTTTCCGGGAATTCAGCTCTATCTGAAAGATGAAAGCACACACCCTACTGGCAGTTTGAAGCATCGACTGGCGCGTTCACTGTTCCTGTACGGACTGTGCAACGGCTGGATCAAAGAAGGCACGCCAATCATTGAATCATCATCGGGTTCAACCGCCGTTTCCGAGGCGTATTTCGCTCGCCTTCTGGGCCTGCCCTTTATTGCCGTCATGCCTTCCTGTACGGCAAAGCGCAAAGTCGAACAAATAGAGTTTTACGGTGGCCGTTGTCATTTTGTGGAAAGCGCCTGCGAGATTTACGCCGCCTCAGAACAACTGGCGCGTGAACTGAACGGTCACTATATGGATCAGTTCACCTATGCTGAACGCGCTACTGACTGGCGCGGAAATAACAACATTGCCGACAGTATTTTTCGTCAGATGCAGTGCGAACCCAATCCTGTGCCCAGACACATTGTCATGAGCGCAGGCACTGGCGGGACTTCAGCCACCATTGGCCGCTACATTCGCTGCCAGGGCTACGACACGCGTCTGATGGTCGTTGACCCGGAAAACTCGGTCTTTTTACCCTACTGGCAGGAACGTGATGCCGCATTACGCAGTCCGGTCGGCAGCAAAATCGAAGGTATCGGCCGCCCACGCGTAGAACCGTCTTTCATTCCGGATGTGGTGGATGAGATGTTGCGTGTGCCGGATGCTGCCAGCATCGCGACCGCGCACTGGCTGGAAACGCAGTTGGGTCGCAAAGTAGGCGCCTCAACCGGCACCAATATGTGGGGAACACTGCAACTCGCAGTCCGTATGCGCGATGCCGGAGAAACAGGTTCTCTCGTGACGTTGCTGTGTGATAGCGGCGAACGTTATCTCGACACCTACTACAATCCGCAGTGGGTCAGCGCGCATATTGGTGATTTAGCGCCGTGGCAGGCTGAACTTGCCCGGATGCTGAACGTCCGCTAAGTCAGTATAAAAAAAGCCAGACAATGACTGTTCATGTCTGGCTTGCTGGAAGGGATCTCTCATTCGGGGGAATAAGGTAGATGTGGATTATCCAGCCAATGCGTTAAATAGTGAGAGACAGCCTGATTACGGCAATGCCCAATCACTGATAAATGAGGTAGCTCGGCAATCAATTGCGGCATAGCGTTACCCATGATTAAACCGCGGCCAACGCTCCCCAGCATTTCACGATCGTTCATGGCATCGCCAAACGCCATACACTCCGCCAGCGTAAACCCCAGATGATTGCTCAGTACCGTCAGAGCAGCGCCTTTATTGCAACCCAACGGCAAAACTTCCAGGCAATCGACTGCGGAAAAACAGAGGTTTGCCCGCTCGCCCAGCGCGTCGTTCAATTGAATACGAAGCCGGATCAGATCTTCGTGATCGCCACAGAAACAGATCTTCGTCACCTGGTGGGCCGGGATCCGTTTGACATCCACTACGTGATAACGAAATCCGCTATAGACGTGCACATGCAATATCGCCGGGATTTCCTGTCCGGTGAACCAGCCGTTGTCATTGAAAATGTGCATACTGGCCTGCGTGTCCCACGCCTGATGCAGCACAATATCTGCGATATCTGGGTCAAGATCCTGGCGATGCAACACCTCTCCCTCCAGCGAATGAACTCGCGTACCGTTGCCGGTTATCAGGAACGCATCCAGTGAAAAGGTCCCCAAAATATGCTGCATCTCCAGCACATGGCGACCCGTCGCAAAGGTCAGGGTAATGTCACGTTCGCGCAAGCGCGCCAGTGTTGAAAGGGTTTCATCGCCCAAATGGTGGTTTGGCATCAGTAGTGTGCCATCCATATCAAATGCTGCCAGACGAGCCATCTCTTTCCCCACTCTGTGACACGGTTAACTTGTGGTTCAGTATTACCTGAGATATACGGAAGTAATAGTGAATATATAAAAGGAATTGTTCCGGGTTTATGCGACTTCTCAATCGACTCAACCAGTACCAGCGCCTTTGGCAGCCTTCTGCCGGTGAAGCTCAGTTTGTTACTGTGAGCGAACTGGCAGAACGCTGTTTTTGTAGCGAACGTCATGTACGGACACTGCTTCGCCAGTCGCAGGAAGCAGGATGGTTGACGTGGGCGTCGCAGTCCGGGCGCGGAAAACGAGGGCAACTCCGTTTTTTGGTCACACCCGAATCATTGCGCAATACCATGATGGAGCAGGCGCTGGAGAAAGGGCAGCAACTCAATGTGCTGGAGCTGGCGCAACTGGCACCGGGCGAACTACGCGCCATGTTGCAACCGTTTATGGGGGGGCAATGGCAAAACGATACGCCAACTCTGCGTATTCCCTATTATCGTCCTCTTGATCCGCTCCACCCAGGATTCCTCCCCGGGCGCGCTGAACAACATCTTGCCGGGCAGATTTTCTCCGGATTAACCCGCTTTGACAGTCATACTCAGCGTCCTTGCGGAGACCTGGCGCATCACTGGGATGTCTCCCACGAGGGGTTACGCTGGGATTTTTACATTCGCTCGACACTTTACTGGCACAATGGCGATCCAGTGGCAACCTCGCAGCTCCATGAACGGTTACTCATGCTGCTCAATCTCCCGGCGCTCAATAAGTTGTTTATTAGCGTGAAGCGTATTGAGGTAAGCCACCCGCAATGTCTGACGTTCATTTTGCATCGTCCTGATTACTGGCTGGCGCACCGCCTGGCGAGCTACTGCAGCCTTCTGGCGCATCCGCAGCAACCGCTGGTCGGTACCGGCCCTTTCCGGCTGGCGTTATTTACACCAGAGCTCGTCCGCCTTGAGAGTCACGATCATTTTCACCGGAGTCACCCGCTGTTAAAGGCGGTTGAATACTGGATAACACCGCAGCTTTTCGCACAAGACCTGGGGACCAGTTGCCGCCACCCAGTGCAGATAGCGATCGGAAAGCGGGAAGAACTGACCACGCTCAGCCAGGTGAGCAGCGGCATCAGCCTCGGATTTTGCTATTTAACACTCAAGAAAGGGCCGAGGCTGAGTGTGCAACAGGCGAGAAGATTGGTGGATATCATCCATCACACATCGCTACTGCAAACATTGCCTGTTGATGAAAACCTGATTACACCGAGCCAGGCGTTGCTGCCCAACTGGACCATGCCCCAGTGGGAAGGTCTGGAGGAGGTAGAACTGCCGGAAAAACTCACGCTGGTCTACCATCTGCCCGTTGAACTGCATACCATGGCAGAACAGCTCAAGCACTATCTGGCCACGCTCGGTTGTGAATTAACGCTTATTTTTCATAATGCCAAAAACTGGGATAACAGCGCTATTCTGGCGGATGCCGATTTGATGATGGGCGACAGACTCATTGGCGAAGCGCCAGAGTACACGCTTGAGCAATGGCTACGCTGCGATCCGCTCTGGCCGCATGTCTTAGACGCTCCGGCTTATTCCCATCTACAGGCAACGCTGGATGCGCTACAGATTCAGCCCGACGAAGGCGATCGTTATGCCGCACTTGCGCAGGTGTTCGCAAATCTGATGAATGATGCCACGCTCACACCGCTCTTCAATTATCACTATCGTATTAGCGCGCCACCGGGCGTCAATGGGGTCCGACTGAACGCACGAGGCTGGTTTGACTTCACCGAAGCCTGGTTGCCTCCCCCGCGTCATGAAGAAGCTGGTCGGCATCCCCCTCAGACGCTACCATAGCGTTTTATCATTTGTCAGGATAATCCATGAAACGTGCCGTCGTAGTATTCAGTGGGGGTCAGGACTCCACAACCTGCCTGGCGCAAGCACTACATCAATATGATGAAGTCCATTGCGTCACCTTTGATTATGGTCAGCGGCATCGCGCTGAGATTGATGTGGCACGTGACCTGGCCTTAAAACTCGGTGCCCGTTCGCACAAAGTGCTCGATGTAACGCTACTGAACGAACTGGCAATCAGCAGCCTGACGCGCGACAACATTCCAGTACCGGATTACGAACCGGACGCGGAGGGTATTCCCAACACCTTCGTGCCCGGGCGCAATATTCTGTTTTTGACGCTGGCGGC
Source organism: Citrobacter sp. NCU1 (assembly GCF_010231475.1). Classification (GTDB taxonomy): domain Bacteria; phylum Pseudomonadota; class Gammaproteobacteria; order Enterobacterales; family Enterobacteriaceae; genus Citrobacter_D. Next base: position 74,403 of record NZ_NRDO01000002.1, read on the forward strand.
CATCTACGCCTACCAGGTAAAAGCCGGGGCCGTGATCACCGGTGTTTGTGAAACGGATTTCTCCGGTTACCCGGATTGCCGCGATGAGTTTGTCAAAGCACTCAATCACGCTGTTAGCCTGGGGATGGCAAAGGATATCCGCTTTGAAACACCATTAATGTGGCTTGATAAAGCCGAAACCTGGGCGCTGGCCGATTACTGGGGCAAACTGGATCTTGTCCGTCAGGAGACGTTGACGTGCTATAACGGGATCAAAGGCGACGGTTGTGGACACTGTGCCGCCTGTACCCTGCGAGCTAACGGACTGACCCATTATCTGGCGGATAAACCCGCAGTCATGGCGGCGATGAAGCAGAAAACCGGGCTGAAGTAATATCCGTCGGTTTTGCCAAATGACAACGTAAATACCTTATCCGGCCTACTCGTTACGCAAGATGAACATGTAGGCCTGATAAGCGCAGCGCCATCAGGCAATAAGACGTTACTTCACCATCTTCTCCAGCTTTTCGCGTAACTCCCCCTCCAGAGGTAGCGCTTTCTGCGTTTTCAAATCAATACACACAAAGGTAATCTGCGCATCCACCACAACTTGCCCCTCTGGCTCCAGTGTAATGACCTGGCTTAACACACCACTCTTACCGTTGATTTGCTGCACCTGACTGGTAACGGTAAGCAGATCACTCAGCACCGCCGGGCGACGGTAGTTAATATTGATGTTTACCACCACAAAAGCGATGTTATGCGCCGTCATCCACTGAAAGCTGTCGCTGTTTTCCAGGCCATCCCAGCGCGCCTCTTCCAGAAACTCAAGATAGCGGGCATTGTTGACATGCTGATAGACATCAAGATGATAACCACGGACTTTAATCTGTGTTTGCATAGCGCAGGAACCTTAGTTTATTTTTTTCGAAAAGATGACTGTATAGAGGCCACAACTGGTATGACCTCTATAGCATGGCAAATTTTTGCCACTACGCAAGTGATTAAAGTGTTAAAACCGCCAGGTTACGTTCCACCAGCGAACTCCCCATCCCAGGCACCTGTTTTAAATCATCAACCGTTTTAAACGGCCCGTATTCTTCCCGATAACTGACGATGGCCTGTGCCTTTTTCAACCCAACGCCATTCATTGCCCTCGCTAACTCCTCTGCTGACGCGGTATTAATACTCACCCGGGTGCCCTCGTCATCACTGGCTTTCGCAGGGAGTGACGCTTTAGTTTGCGCCGTAGCAGGTGCGTCAGCCTTCGTTTGTACTGCCGGATTTTTTGCCGCTGACTCGGCGGCCAGTGCGCTGCCTGTCACTCCAGTACAGGTCAGAGACAGCGCTACCAGCAAAGTTTTGATTCCACGTTTCATACTGTTTCTCCTTGTTTATTAACAGCAAAGCCACGATAACGGGTCGAAGAAACAGGGACAAATGGCAAATATCAGAAATGGAAAAGGCCGCGAAAGCGGCCTTTGAGGATTACAACTTTTTGCAAATTTCTGCGAAGCGTCTCGATTACTGCTGCTGTTCCAGCGCATCACCGACTTTAATTTTCGCCGCTTTACGCAGGTTACTCATCAGCGCTTCAAAGACAATTTGAGCGTTGTTCTGGGTGATCCCCTGAACCATCGCTTTTTTCTGTTCTTCCGGCATTGAACCCGCTTTCACGGCATCCAGCGCCAGCAGAACCACATTACCTTGCATATCATTGGCAACACCGTAGACCGGCTTATCTTTCGCAGGCAGGCTCAGACCAAACGCGGCCTGACTCACCGGATCCTGACCCGTACGGCTCAGCGTTTTAGACTCACCGAAGCTCAGACCTGCCGCTTTCATCGCCTCATTGCCTTTACCGGCTTTCAGCTCAACCAGCAGTTTGTCCGCATCTAGCTTCGCCTGTTGCACCGCTTTGTTGTGCTTAACAAGCGCAGTCACCTGTTCCTTCACCTCAGCCAACGGTTTAACCGCTTCTGGTTTGTGCTCAGCAACACGCAGTACAAAAGCACGATCGCCATCGACGGTGATGATGTCGGAGTTGTTACCCGGCGTACCGTTCTGTCCCACCAGGCCGCCATTAAAGATAGCATCAGAAACCGGTTTGAAATTCAGTTCTTCCGGCAAGCTATCGCGGTTGAACCAGCCAGTTTCAACGGCTTTCATTCCTGCGGCTTGTTCTGCACCCGCCAGGGATTCGTTGTCATTGCTTGCAGCATCGCTCACTTTCTGCTGCAACGCATAGTACGCATCCAGTGCTTTTTCTTGCTTCACTTTCGCGGCAATGTCGTCGCGCGCTTCGCTCAGCGGTTTAACGTTCGCAGGCTGGATATCATCCAGACGAACGACCAGATAACCGACAGACGATTTGATGACACCGGACAACTGGCCTTTTTCTTTCAGACCGGCATTTTTCAGCTCATCCGGCGTCGTGGCGTCTTCCAGCCACCCCATATCGCCGCCGTTACGGGCAGAAATGATGTCAGCGGATTTTTCTTTCGCCAGGGTAGCAAAGTCACCGCCTTTATTTAGCGCATCCAGTACCGCTTTAGCGTCATCTTCCGTTTTGGTCTGAATGATGCTGTAACGGTTACGCTGCGGTTGAGTGAACTGTTCCTGATGCTGGTCATAATAAGCCTGGATATCGGCATCGCTGGCCGTCTCCTGCATCGCAGCGGCATCCAGCTTGATGTAGCTCACGCGGAACTGCTCCGGCGTCATAAAGTTATTTTTATTCTGCTCGTAGTAGCTGGAAACTTCCTGATCAGTAACCTGCTGCTTCGCCGCAAGGGCATTCACATCGATAGTCGCTTCACGAACGACACGCTGCTGGGCAACCAATTCCGCCAGTTCGTCAGTTTCGCCCTTCAGCATAAACTCGGTGCCGGCAACGCCGTTGATCACCTGTTGCGTCGTCAGTTGGTTACGCAGCGCCTGTGCATACTGATCCGCCGTCATTCCCATCTTGTTAACAATCGCATTGTAGCGATCGTTATCAAATTTACCGTCGACCTGGAAGGCTGGCGTTGCGAAAATGGCCTGCTTGACCTGCTCATCACTGATGTTCAGTTTGAGTTCGCGGGAATACTGATCCAGCAGGGCTTCGTCGATAAGACGATTCAGCGTCTGCTGACGCAGCGTTTTCATGTAGCTTTCGTTCGCCGCCAGTTCAGAGAACTGATCGCCTAACTGTTGCTGCATGCGGTTGCGTTCGTTGTTAAACGCATTCTCAAACTGCCCGCGGCTGATTTCCTGGCCATTCACTTTTGCGGCGTAGTTATTGCCTCCGCCAATCAGGTAACCACTCACGCCGGTCAAAATGAACGACACGATAATGATACCGAAAATAATCTTGAGCACGAGACTGTTAGCAGCCGTGCGTAAGCTGTCCATCATGGTGTAACCACACTCCGCTGTAGGTGATGTATAACCTCACGCAGCATAGCGTTTCCAGAACGCTGCGCGGAAAGGCCTATTGTGACAAGAAACGGGGGCAATTGTCAGCCCACAACGTGTAGAAAGTCCCGGATCACAAATAAAAAAGGCACATCAGCTGATGCGCCCTTGTACTTTGCCACATCCCCTGAGGGGATCACTCTTAGTTTACCGCGTCTTTCAGCGCTTTACCTGCACGGAAACCCGGCACTTTAGCAGCAGCGATGGTGATCTCTTTACCTGTTTGCGGGTTGCGACCAGTACGGGCAGCACGCTCTTTAACAGCAAAAGTACCAAAACCTACCAGTGCAACATCATCCCCTTCTTTCAGAGATTCAGTAACAGAAGCAATAATTGCATCTAACGCACGTCCAGCCGCAGCCTTAGAGATATCAGCCCCTGCAGCAATTTTGTCGATCAGTTGAGATTTATTCACTCTTCTCTTCCTCTTTATAATTTATATCGCACCTGAGTCCTTCAAAGTGCGACCGCGCAGCAGTTATATCAGGCCTGCCATGCCCTTACAACACCCGTTAATGATGGCAGGCCTAATTCAGCATCTAAGTTAGCGATACAAAAAAAGGCTGGCAAGTCCGAAATGGCCTGCCAGCCCTGTTTTTATTAGCGCTCTTTGCGCGAGGTCACTATTTTGCGGTTACAACTTGTATTCCAGAGGGTTCATTTTGCAACGCAAGCGTCAGAACTTCCTCAATACGTTTCACCGGATGAATATCAAGATCGGCAATAACGTTATCCGGAATCTCTTCCAGGTCACGTTTATTTTCGTCAGGAATTAACACCGTCTTGATCCCACCACGGTGTGCAGCCAGCAGTTTTTCTTTCAAACCACCGATAGGCAGTACCTGACCACGCAGGGTGATCTCACCCGTCATCGCCACGTCGGCGCGAACCGGGTTACCGGTCAGGCAGGAAACCAGGGCTGTACACATCGCAATACCGGCACTCGGACCGTCTTTCGGCGTCGCACCTTCGGGTACGTGAACGTGGATATCGCGTTTCTCGTAAAAGTCCGGATTAATACCCAGTTTTTCCGCCCGCGCGCGCACCACAGTCAACGCAGCCTGAATGGATTCCTGCATGACTTCGCCCAGAGAACCCGTATAGGTGAGTTTCCCTTTCCCCGGTACACAGGCCGTTTCGATGGTCAGCAGATCGCCGCCCACTTCAGTCCATGCCAGACCCGTCACCTGCCCCACGCGATTTTCACTGTCCGCGCGACCATAGTCGAAGCGTTGTACGCCGAGGTAGTCGTGCAGATTGTCGCCATTGATCACAATGTGTTTCAGTGACTTATCCAGCAGCAACTGTTTAACGGCTTTACGGCACAATTTGGAGATTTCACGCTCCAGGCTACGCACGCCCGCTTCACGGGTGTAGTAGCGAATAATGCCAATAATGGCGCTATCATCGACCGTCAGTTCGCCTTTTTTCAGTGCGTTACGCTCAATTTGCTTCGGCAGCAGGTGACGTTTCGCAATGTTCAGTTTCTCGTCTTCGGTATAACCGGACAGACGAATCACTTCCATACGATCCAGCAGCGGCGCCGGAATGTTCATGGAGTTAGAGGTTGCGACAAACATCACGTCACTGAGATCGTAGTCCACTTCCAGGTAGTGATCGCTGAACGCCACGTTCTGCTCAGGATCCAACACCTCAAGCAGTGCAGACGCCGGATCGCCGCGCATGTCGGATGACATTTTGTCGATCTCATCAAGCAGGAACAGCGGGTTTTTCACCCCCACTTTCGCCATCTTTTGGATCAGTTTGCCCGGCATAGAACCGATATACGTACGACGGTGGCCGCGAATTTCGGCTTCGTCACGTACACCACCCAACGCCATACGAATGTATTTGCGCCCGGTTGCTTTCGCAATGGACTGACCCAGAGAGGTTTTACCTACCCCCGGCGGTCCAACCAGACACAGGATTGGCCCCTTGATTTTGTTCACACGGCTTTGGACCGCGAGGTACTCAAGGATGCGGTCTTTCACGCGCTCCAGACCGTAATGGTCGGTGTCGAGGATTTCTTGCGCCTGACGTAGATCTTTTTTGACCTTGCTACGCGCATTCCACGGTACCTGAACCATCCAGTCAATGTAGCCGCGCACCACGGTCGCTTCCGCCGACATCGGAGACATCATTTTCAGCTTCTGCAGTTCTGCTTCCGCTTTCTCTTTTGCCTCTTTCGGCATTTTCGCCGCGTCGATTTTACGCTTCAGCGCTTCGTTTTCATCCGGCGCGTCGTCCATCTCGCCGAGCTCTTTCTGAATGGCTTTCATTTGCTCGTTCAGATAGTACTCGCGCTGAGATTTCTCCATCTGCTTTTTCACGCGGTTGCGAATACGCTTCTCAACCTGCAGCAGATCGATTTCGGATTCCATCATCGCCATCAGATATTCCAGACGTTCGTTGACGTCGGACATTTCCAGCACAGATTGCTTGTCTGCCAGTTTCAGCGGCATGTGGGCAGCGATGGTGTCAGCCAGACGGGCAGGATCGTCAATACTATTGAGCGATGTCAGCACTTCTGGCGGAATTTTTTTGTTCAGTTTGATATAGCCTTCAAACTGGCTAATTGCGGTACGTACCAGCACTTCTTGCTCGCGCTCGTCAATGGCTGGCGACTCAAGGTACTCCGCCTTTGCGGAGAAATGCTCGCCATTGTCAGACAGTGCAGAAATACGCGCGCGCTGTAACCCCTCGACCAGCACTTTTACGGTACCGTCAGGGAGTTTCAGCATTTGCAAAATAGAGGCCACGGTCCCGACGGTGAAAAGATCGTTTACACCCGGCTCATCCGTTGATGCTTCTTTCTGGGCGACCAGCATGATTTTTTTATCATGGTCCATAGCCGCTTCCAGACAACGGATAGATTTTTCCCGCCCTACAAATAAGGGTATGACCATGTGCGGATAAACCACCACATCGCGCAACGGCAATACGGGGATTTCAATGCGTTCAGAACGCTCAGGATTCATAGAGCTCTCTCTTAGTTTAGTGTCCGCCAGGTAATCTGGTTATGTGACTGTGTTTCACACGACCATTAACATGTAAGCAGTATATGGGGATGTTTCCCACACATTCAACGGCGTGTTTACAGGAAAAATAAAAGGGGGGATAAAATCCCCCCTTTTTGATTAACTGATTGTATGAAATGGCTAATTATTCACCAGAGGCTTGCTGCGCTTCTGGCTTACCATAAATCAGCAACGGCTTAGTCTGGCCGTCGATGACGGACTCATCGATCACCACTTTTTCAACATCTTCCATTGAAGGCAGATCATACATCGTGTCGAGCAGAGCAGCTTCTACGATAGAACGCAGGCCACGCGCCCCCGTTTTACGCGCCATCGCTTTACGGGCAATAGCATCCAGCGCTTCATCACGGAACTCTAAATCCACACCTTCGAGATTAAACAGCGCCTGATACTGCTTGGTCAGCGCGTTTTTCGGCTCTTTCAGAATTTGGATCAGCGCTTCTTCGCTCAGTTCGTTCAGCGTTGCGACCACCGGCAAACGACCAATGAACTCAGGGATTAGACCGAATTTGATCAGATCTTCTGGCTCAACCTGCGACAGCAGTTCACCTTCGCTGGCCTTATCGGATTTCGCTTTCACGGTCGCGCCAAAACCAATGCCCGAGCCTGTTTCAACGCGATGGGAGATAACCTTATCCAGCCCGGCAAACGCACCACCACAGATAAACAGAATCTTAGAGGTATCAACCTGCAAGAATTCCTGCTGCGGATGTTTACGACCACCCTGCGGCGGAACGGCGGCGACCGTCCCTTCGATCAGTTTCAGCAGTGCCTGCTGTACGCCTTCACCGGAAACATCACGGGTAATAGACGGGTTGTCTGATTTACGGGAAATTTTGTCGATTTCATCGATATAGACAATACCGCGCTGTGCTTTCTGTACGTCGTAATCGCATTTCTGCAACAACTTCTGAATGATGTTCTCAACATCCTCACCCACATAACCCGCTTCGGTCAGGGTGGTGGCGTCTGCCATGGTGAACGGTACGTCCAGCAGACGCGCCAGCGTTTCGGCCAGCAACGTTTTCCCGGAACCCGTAGGACCAATCAGCAGAATGTTACTTTTGCCCAACTCGACGCCATTGCTGGTGTCGCCGTTACGCAGACGTTTGTAATGGTTGTATACCGCGACCGCCAGCACTTTTTTCGCCTGCTCCTGGCCGATAACATAATCGTCCAGGTGATTGCGAATTTCATGCGGCGTCGGCAGCGCACTACGCTCACGGTGCGGTGCCACTTCCTTAATCTCTTCGCGAATGATGTCGTTACATAAATCGACACATTCGTCGCAGATATACACGGATGGACCGGCGATCAGCTTACGCACTTCATGCTGGCTTTTGCCGCAAAAAGAGCAGTACAACAATTTGCCCGAGCCATCTTTGCGTTTATCTGTCATGAGTCAAAACCTCTTCTTTGTTCTTTGTGCCGCACACGACGACGCAAATGCCATTCTCAGGCGCAAGTCGCTTGTCAGCGTTGTGCCGCCCTTAGATATTATAGCGGCACACTTGCGCCCTGGGCATCAATTACGATGGGTCAAAATCGAGTCGACTAATCCATACTCCACCGCTTCAGAAGCGGAGAGGAAGCGATCGCGCTCAGTATCACGTTCAATCTGCTCAAGAGATTGACCTGTATGGTGCGCCATAAGTTCATTCATGCGCCCTTTCACTTTCAGAATTTCACGGGCATGAATTTCAATATCCGTCGCCTGGCCCTGGTAACCGCCCAGAGGCTGGTGGATCATGACGCGAGAATTCGGCAGGCAGAAACGTTTACCTTTTGCGCCTGCAGTCAGCAAAAACGCCCCCATTGAGCACGCCTGACCCATACAAATGGTGCTAACGTCCGGCTTAATGAACTGCATGGTGTCATAAATAGACATCCCTGCGGTAATCACCCCGCCAGGGGAGTTGATGTACAGATAGATATCTTTTTCCGGGTTTTCCGCTTCCAGGAACAGCATCTGCGCCACAATCAGGTTAGCCATGTGATCTTCAACCTGGCCGGTCAGAAAAATGACACGTTCCTTAAGTAGACGAGAATAGATATCAAAAGAGCGCTCACCACGTGAAGTCTGTTCAATGACCATCGGCACCAGCGCCATATGGGGTGCAAAGTTATCTCGTTCGCCGCTGTATGACATTTCCGTCTCCTGGATAAAAAATGAAAAAACCTGCTGTACCGATTGTAACCTTATGGACGGATTATCAGCTAGTCCCTCTGTTATGGGTACGGCATCGCCATAATTCAAGCATAACAATCTTTTGCTGTAACGCTAACACTGAAACGCTGTTTTCGCACTCTTCCCATGCAAAATGCGTGACAAAAAAAAACCCGCCACCGGACGGTGACGGGCTTTTGTGCGATTTTCGTGCTACTTAAGCAACGAATTACGCCTGCTGGTTCATCAGCTCGTTGAAGGAAGTGGCTTTTTCAGTCACGTTCGCTTTAGCCAGAACGGCTTCAACAGCTTGCTCTTCCAGAGCGACGTTACGCATGTTGTCCATCAGTTCTTTGTTTTTGCTGTAGAACTCAACAACTTCTTTCGGATCTTCGTAAGCGGAAGCCATCTCTTCGATCAGGCCTTTAACACGCTCTTCGTCAGCTTTCAGCTCGTTGGTACGAATCACTTCGCCCAGCAGCAGGCCAACAACAACGCGGCGCTTAGCCTGTTCTTCGAACAGTTCACGCGGCAGTTCCAGAGCTTGTTTCTCGTTGCCGCCGAAACGCTGAGCAGCCTGACGACGCAGAACGTCGATTTCGCTGTCGATCAGTGCAGCAGGAACGTCGATGTCATTCGCTTTTACCAGACCTTCGATAGCCTGAGATTTAACACGGTTACGAACAGCGCCTTTCAGCTCGCGCTCCATGTTTTTACGTACTTCAGCACGCAGACCTTCTACGGAACCATCTTCAACGCCGAAACGTTTGATGAATTCTGCAGTCAGTTCCGGCAGCTCACGCTCTTCAACTTTTTTCAGGTTGATAACGAATTTAGCCGCTTTACCTTTCAGGTTTTCAGCGTGGTATTCTTCCGGGAAGGTCACGTCGATGGTGAATTCTTCGCCCGCTTTGTGACCTTTGATACCGTCTTCAAAGCCCGGGATCATACGACCCTGACCCATCGCCAGTACGAAGTCAGTCGCTTTGCCGCCTTCGAACTCTTCACCGTCTACAGAACCGGTGAAATCGACAGTGACACGGTCTTCTGCATCAACAGCGCCGTCTTTATCTTTCCAGGTCGCCTGCTGCTTACGCAGAGTATCCAGCATCACGTCAACGTCAGCGTCAGTCACTTCAACAACCGGTTTTTCAACTTCGATTGCATCCAGACCCGTCAACTCAACTTCCGGATAAACTTCAAATTCTACCGCGTAGGTGAAGTCTTCACCCAGCTTGTATTCGCCCGGAACATAGTTCGGAGCACCCGCCGGGTTGATTTTTTCTTTGATGATCGCGTCAACGAAGTGACGGCTCATCAGGTCACCCAGAACGTCCTGGCGAACAGAAGCGCCATAACGCTGAGCAACAACATTCATCGGTACTTTGCCCTTACGGAAGCCGTCAATACGTACTTTCTTCGCTACGTTGACCAGCTCGCTTTTCACAGCGGTCTCGATGCTGTCAGCAGCGATTGTAATCGTTACACGGCGGCCAAGGCCTTGAGTGGTTTCAACTGAAACTTGCATCTTGTTACCTCAAAAAATCACAGTGCTCGGTCAACTCTACTCCGCAAGCACAGGTTGTTGGCTTCGCGGAACTGGGATGTTCTCTTAATCAATCACATTCCCTGTCGTCAGAATCATCCCGAAGACATTCCGAAAAATAAGACGCCGCATTATAGCGGCATCACTTTTATGAGTCGAGAACGGTTATCGCGCGTTGCTGCGGCTTTTTTCACAATTCCCGGCTAATTTTTGTCTGAATACTGCACTACCCGTTCAAAATTCAGATAAAACAAAACGGCCCGCAGGCCGTTTTCACATAATCTGTAGCAACATACTGGAAAAGCGTCAGTTGTTGCAAATGCGTTTTTCTACGCGATGCTTCCTGCTCCACGACAAGGAGGCGATGCGAAGATCGTATCCTGCAACCCTTCCCACTCCTTAATGGTGTAGGTATGCAGCGCCAGCGCATGTACGGTTGTGGAGAGTTCCGCCGTTAACGTACTGTAAATCATCCGATGACGATTAAGAAAACGTTCGCCAGTGAAGCGATCGCTGACCAGCACAACTTTAAAATGGCTTTCAGAGCCTGCCGGAACATTGTGACGATAGCTTTCATCCACAACTTCAAGGAACACGGGTTGGAACGTTGTCCTTAATTTTTCTTCTATTTGCTCACGTATCATCATGAAATATCTCCTCCGACAACGCTGAGATGTCACCCATCCCTTTAAATACTAGCCGCTTTTACCGCTTCCATTACACTCTTACAACAAAAATTTAGCGTTCGTCTGATTTTCTCATTCAAACGTATGAAGTGTACTGACTTATCCGCCCATTTGGTGGCCAAAAACCGGGGTTTTGTGCCTTGAGGGTCAGAAAAGCGACAACACAATGAATTTACATGCGTTGAACACTTCCCCTCGCCGTTGGCAATGTTATGATGGCGAGAATTTTTTCTATCACACTTATAAGAGTCACTGAGAGTTCGAACATGTTAAAAAAAATCCTCTTTCCGTTAGTTGCTCTGGTTATGCTGGCAGGATGCGCAACACCGCCAACAACGATTGATGTCTCTCCCAAAATTTCCCTGCCGCAGCAGGACCCAAGTCTGATGGGGGTGACTGTCAGCATTAACGGCGCCGATCAGCGTCCGGATCAGGCGCTGGCGAAAGTGACCCGCGACAACCAGATGGTGACGCTGACCGCGTCTCGCGATCTGCGTTTCTTGCTGCAAGAAGTGCTGGAAAAACAGATGACCGCGCGCGGTTACATGGTAGGACCGAACGGCCCGGTGAACCTGCAAATTATTGTTAGCCAGCTGTATGCCGATGTGTCTCAGGGCAGCGTCCGCTATAACATCGCGACCAAAGCTGACATCGCTATCATCGCGACCGCGGCAAACGGCAACAAGATGACCAAGAATTACCGCGCAAGCTATTCTGTTGAAGGCGCGCTGCAGGCCTCTAACAAAAATATTGCTGATGCCGTTAACAGCGTCCTGACCGACACCATCGCTGATATGTCTCAGGACACCAGCGTTCACGATTTCATTAAGCAGAACGCACGTTAATTTCTGCCCTCAGGCCCGGCGTACGTCGGGCCCGTAGAAGCCCATGCCCAGTCACTATTTACGTATATTTCAGCAACCGCGCTCCGCTATCCTGTTGATTCTGGGGTTCGCTTCCGGTTTACCTCTCGCACTGACGTCAGGCACACTTCAGGCCTGGATGACCGTTGAGAACATAGACCTTAAAACCATTGGTTTCTTTTCCTTAGTGGGACAGGCCTACGTTTTTAAGTTTCTCTGGTCGCCCATCATGGACCGCTACACGCCACCTTTTTTAGGTCGTCGTCGCGGCTGGCTGCTCACCACACAGTTATTGTTGCTGATTTCAATTGCGGCAATGGGTTTCCTGGAACCTGGAACACAATTGCGCTGGATGGCTGCACTGGCGGTGGTTATCGCCTTCTGCTCGGCGTCGCAGGATATTGTTTTTGATGCCTGGAAGACCGATGTGTTGCCCGCCGAGGAGCGTGGGACGGGTGCGGCGATCAGCGTGTTAGGCTATCGCCTTGGCATGTTGGTTTCCGGTGGGCTGGCCCTCTGGATGGCAGACCGCTGGCTCGGCTGGCAAGGAATGTACTGGCTGATGGCGGTCTTACTGATCCCCTGCATTATTGCCACATTGCTCGCCCCCGAACCCACCGATAGCATCCCGGTGCCCAAAACACTGGAACAGGCGGTCGCTGCACCCTTGCGTGATTTTTTTGGGCGTAATAACGCCTGGCTGATTTTGCTGCTTATCGTGCTCTATAAGCTGGGCGACGCCTTCGCCATGAGCCTGACCACCACCTTTTTGATTCGCGGCGTCGGATTTGACGCCGGTGAAGTTGGCGTGGTGAATAAAACGCTGGGATTGCTGGCCACCATTGTGGGTGCGCTGTACGGCGGAGTTTTGATGCAGCGTCTGTCGCTGTTTCGCGCGTTATTGATCTTCGGCATGCTGCAGGGTGCTTCAAACGCCGGATATTGGTTACTGTCTGTCACCGACAAGCACATGTTCAGCATGGGCGCGGCGGTGTTTTTCGAAAACCTGTGCGGCGGTATGGGAACAGCGGCATTTGTCGCGCTGCTCATGACCTTATGCAACAAATCATTTTCCGCTACCCAATTTGCACTGCTCTCAGCGCTCTCTGCGGTAGGGCGCGTTTATGTTGGTCCCGTCGCGGGCTGGTTTGTCGAGGCCCACGGCTGGCCAACGTTCTATCTTTTTTCCGTCGCTGCCGCCGTTCCAGGGCTGCTGCTGCTGCTGGTTTGTCGTCAAACGCTGGAGCACAGTTGGGAAAGCGAAAGCTTTATTCCGCGAACGGAATATCGCAGAGCCTACAGTCTGGCCTTGCTCACTCTGACAACAGGCTGTTGCCTGGTGGCTGTGTGGCTGCTGTTGCTGACAATGAATGCCGTAAATTACACCAACTTCTCGTTCCTGCCTGCGATGCTGGAAACGGGCGTTGTGGTCGCCGTGTGCGGCATTGTGTTCGGCGGATTGCTCGATTATCTGGCGCTTCGGAAAACACGCTTGCTGTAAAGAAACTATTATTTGCCGTTGTAATAACATGCCGTAATTATAACGGTCAAATAAACACCACTTGATAAAAATTATATTTGTTTTTTTGTGCTCAATAGAAATTGGAAATTATTGACAATTTCACCGCTCCCTATTTTCCTTACACGATTCAGCCAGTGAGTATTTAATTTCCCGTTTTTTAATTGTCCGTTTATTGATAATGGATTGTTAATTAATTGTTTTATTTTCACATTGGTTATACCAATTGCCCTCCCTGGCTCAGTGGAACGCCCACTTTCGTTATAACGTCATGTCGCAACAGGTTCTTAAAGTCAATTCAACACACCTTGCAACATATGTGACATGTACGGCAGAACCCAGTAACACAGATCCAATCATGTTTACAGTAATGTAACCTTCCCGTAAAATGCCCACACACTTTAAACGCCACCAGGTCCCGTGGAATTGAGGTCGTTAAATGAGACTCAGGAAATACAATAAAAGTTTGGGATGGTTGTCATTAATTGCAGGCGCTACATTACTTAGTGGCTGTAATTCTGCGCTGCTTGACCCCAAAGGACAGATAGGACTGGAACAACGTTCACTGATACTGACGGCATTTGGCCTGATGTTGATTGTCGTTATTCCCGCTATCTTGATGGCTGTTGGTTTCGCCTGGAAGTATCGTGCGAGCAATAAAGATGCGAAGTACAGCCCGAACTGGTCACACTCCAATAAAGTGGAAGCTGTGGTCTGGACGGTGCCTATCTTAATCATCATCTTCCTTGCCGTACTTACCTGGAAAACCACTCACGCACTTGAGCCAAGCAAACCGCTGGCGCATGACGAGAAGCCCATTACCATCGAAGTGGTTTCCATGGACTGGAAATGGTTCTTCATCTATCCGGAACAGGGCATTGCAACCGTAAATGAGATCGCCTTCCCGGCGAACACACCGGTTGAGTTCAAAGTGACCTCCAATTCCGTGATGAACTCCTTCTTTATCCCGCGTCTGGGTAGCCAGATCTATGCCATGGCCGGTATGCAAACGCGTTTGCATCTGATCGCCAACGAAGTCGGTACCTATGATGGTATTTCCGCAAGTTACAGCGGACCCGGTTTCTCCGGCATGAAGTTCAAAGCTATTGCCACACCGGATCGCGCCGCATTCGACCAGTGGGTTGCTAAAGCGAAACAGTCTTCGAACACCATGAATGATATGGCGGCGTTCGAAAAAGTGGCTGCACCAAGCGAATACAACCAGGTGGAATATTTCTCCGCCGTGAAACCGGATTTGTTTAAAGACGTTATTAACAAATTCATGGCTCACGGTAAGAGCATGGACATGGCCCACCCTTCAGCCGAGCATAGCTCACATGAAGGAATGGAAGGCATGGACATGAGCCACGCGGAAGCCGCCCATTCAGGGGGTTGAGGAAGAAAACGATGTTAGGAAAATTAACACTGGATGCAGTCCCGTTCCATGAACCTATCGTCATGGTTACGATCGCTGCCATTATCATCGGTGGTGCGGCCTTACTGGGCCTAATCACTTACTTCGGTAAGTGGACCTACCTGTGGAAAGAGTGGCTCACCTCGGTTGACCACAAACGCCTTGGCATCATGTATGTCATCGTCGCTATCGTCATGCTGCTGCGTGGCTTTGCGGATGCCGTCATGATGCGTAGTCAGCAGGCGCTGGCCTCGGCCGGGGAAGCAGGCTTCCTGCCGCCTCACCACTATGACCAGATCTTCACGGCCCACGGCGTGATCATGATCTTCTTCGTGGCAATGCCATTTGTTATCGGTCTGATGAACCTGGTGGTTCCTCTGCAGATCGGCGCACGTGACGTTGCCTTCCCGTTCCTGAACAACCTGAGCTTCTGGTTCACCGTTGTCGGTGTGATTCTGGTCAACATTTCTCTTGGCGTTGGTGAGTTTGCACAGACCGGTTGGCTGGCGTATCCGCCGCTTTCGGGAATAGAGTACAGTCCAAGTGTCGGGGTAGATTACTGGATCTGGAGTCTCCAGCTCTCCGGTATCGGTACGACGCTGACCGGTATCAACTTCTTCGTGACGATTCTGAAGATGCGTGCGCCGGGCATGACCATGTTCAAGATGCCGGTATTTACCTGGGCATCGCTGTGTGCGAACGTGCTGATCATCGCCTCGTTCCCGATTCTGACGGTAACCATCGCGCTGCTGACCCTCGATCGCTATCTGGGCACCCATTTCTTTACCAACGATATGGGCGGCAACATGATGATGTACATCAACCTGATTTGGGCCTGGGGCCATCCGGAAGTGTACATTCTGATTCTGCCGGTATTTGGGGTGTTCTCCGAAGTCGCAGCAACCTTCTCGCGTAAACGCCTGTTTGGTTACACCTCACTGGTGTGGGCAACCGTGTGTATTACCGTGCTGTCGTTCATCGTCTGGCTGCACCACTTCTTCACCATGGGTGCGGGTGCAAACGTAAACGCCTTCTTCGGTATCACCACGATGATTATCGCCATCCCGACCGGGGTGAAGATTTTCAACTGGCTGTTCACCATGTACCAGGGACGTATCGTGTTCCACTCCGCAATGCTGTGGACCATCGGTTTTATCGTCACCTTCTCTGTGGGTGGTATGACGGGTGTTCTGCTGGCGGTTCCGGGTGCGGACTTCGTTCTACATAACAGCCTGTTCCTGATTGCCCACTTCCACAACGTTATCATCGGTGGCGTGGTCTTCGGTTGCTTCGCGGGTATGACTTACTGGTGGCCAAAAGCGTTTGGCTACACGCTGAACGAAACCTGGGGTAAACGCGCCTTCTGGTGCTGGATCATCGGCTTCTTCGTGGCATTTATGCCGCTGTACGTGCTGGGCTTTATGGGGATGACCCGTCGCCTCAGCCAACAGATTGATCCGCAGTTCCACGCCATGCTGATGATTGCCGCTTGTGGTGCCGCGCTGATTGCGCTGGGTATCCTGTGTCTGGTGATTCAGATCTACGTGTCTATTCGCGACCGCGACCAGAACCGTGACCTGACAGGCGATCCGTGGGGCGGCCGTACGCTGGAGTGGGCAACCTCTTCCCCGCCTCCGTTCTATAACTTTGCCGTTGTGCCGCACGTACACGAACGTGATGCCTTCTGGGAAATGAAAGAAAAAGGCGAAGCGTACAAACAGCCTGCGCACTATGAAGAAATTCATATGCCGAAAAACAGCGGTGCGGGCATTGTGATTGCCGCCTTCGCAACACTCTTCGGTTTCGCCATGATCTGGCATATCTGGTGGCTGGCGATTGCAAGCTTCGCAGGCATGATCATCAGCTGGATTGTGAAAAGCTTTGATGAAGACGTGGACTACTACGTACCCGTCCCGGAAGTCGAAAAACTGGAAAATCAGCATTTCGCTGAGATTTCTAAGGCAGGGCTGAAAAATGGCAACTGATACTTTAACGCACGCGACTGCCCACGCGCACGAACACGGGCACCACGATGCAGGCCAGACCAAAATCTTCGGATTTTGGATCTACCTGATGAGCGACTGCATTCTGTTCTCGATTCTGTTTGCAACCTATGCCGTTCTGGTGAACGGCACTGCAGGTGGCCCAACAGGGAAGGACATTTTTGAACTGCCGTTCGTTCTGGTAGAAACGTTCCTGCTGTTGTTCAGCTCCATCACCTACGGCATGGCGGCGATCGCCATGTACAAGAACAACAAGAGCCAGGTCATCTCCTGGCTGATGCTGACCTGGCTGTTTGGCGCAGGCTTCATCGGGATGGAAATCTATGAATTCCATCACCTGGTTGTTGAAGGTATGGGTCCGGATCGCAGCGGCTTCCTGTCTGCGTTCTTCGCGCTGGTTGGTACGCACGGTCTGCACGTCACTTCCGGTCTTATCTGGATGGCGGTGCTGATGGTGCAAATCGCCCGTCGCGGCCTGACCAGCACTAACCGTACCCGCATCATGTGCCTGAGCCTGTTCTGGCACTTCCTGGATGTGGTGTGGATCTGTGTGTTCACTGTTGTTTATCTGATGGGGGCGATGTAATGAGTCATTCTACCGAACATAGCGGCGCGTCCCATGGCAGCGTAAAAACCTACATGACAGGGTTTATCCTGTCGATCATCCTGACGGTCATTCCGTTCTGGATGGTAATGACGGGTTCTGCCTCTCCAGCCGTAATTCTGGGGACGATTCTTGCGATGGCAGTGGTACAGATTCTGGTGCATCTGGTGTGCTTCCTGCACATGAACACCAAATCTGATGAAGGCTGGAACATGACGGCTTTCGTCTTTACCGTGTTGATCATCGCCATCCTGGTTGTGGGTTCCATCTGGATTATGTGGAACCTGAACTACAACATGATGATGCACTAAGAGCGGCGAGTATGATGTTTAAGCAATACCTGCAAGTAACGAAACCAGGCATCATCTTTGGCAACCTGATCTCGGTGATTGGGGGGTTCCTGCTGGCCTCAAAAGGCAGCATTGATTACCCCCTGTTTATCTACACGCTGATCGGTGTGTCTCTGGTTGTGGCGTCGGGTTGTGTATTTAACAACTACATCGACAGGGATATCGACAGGAAGATGGAAAGGACCAAGAATCGGGTGCTGGTAAAAGGCCTGATCTCTCCTAACGTCTCGCTGGTGTACGCCACCCTGCTGGGTATTGCTGGCTTCATGCTGTTGTGGTTTGGCGCTAACCCTCTGGCCTGCTGGCTGGGGGTAATGGGCTTCGTGGTGTATGTTGGCGTCTATAGCCTGTACATGAAACGCCACTCCGTTTACGGCACGCTGATTGGCTCTCTTTCCGGCGCTGCGCCGCCGGTGATTGGCTACTGCGCCGTAACGGGCGAGTTCGATAGCGGTGCATTGATTCTGCTGGCGATCTTTAGCCTGTGGCAAATGCCGCACTCGTATGCCATCGCGATTTTCCGCTTTAAGGATTATCAGGCGGCCAATATCCCGGTCCTGCCGGTGGTCAAAGGCATTTCGGTCGCGAAAAACCACATCACGCTGTACATCGTAGCGTTCGCTATCGCTACCCTGATGCTAACCCTCGGCGGCTACGCAGGTTACAAATACCTGATCGTCGCAGCGGCGGTCAGCGTCTGGTGGCTCGGCATGGCGCTGCGCGGTTACAAAGTGGAAGATGATAAGGTCTGGGCGCGTAAGCTGTTCGGCTTCTCCATCATCGCCATTACCGCGCTCTCCGTGATGATGTCCGTTGACTTTATGGTGCCGAATTCACAAAACCTGCTGACTTACGCCTGGTAAGTCAAACATCGCTTAAAAAGGGCGCTCCGGCGCCCTTTTTTATTCACATCACAAATTAGTTAGGTACGTAATATTTTCTCATTAACCGCGTATTTACCCCACCGACATACCGCTTTACACTAGTCGCGAATTGTATACAGAGGTGGGAATGAACGATTACAAAATGACGCCAGGCGAGTTGCGCGCCACCTGGGGTTTAGGGACCGTATTTTCATTGCGCATGCTCGGCATGTTTATGGTCCTGCCTGTTCTGACCACTTACGGTATGGCGCTACAAGGCGCCAGCGAAGCCTTGATTGGGATTGCCATCGGCATTTACGGGCTGGCGCAAGCCGTCTTTCAGATCCCCTTCGGATTGCTCTCTGACCGTATTGGTCGCAAGCCGCTTATTGTCGGCGGCCTGGCGGTGTTCGTCGCCGGTAGCGTAATCGCCGCCCTCTCCCACTCCATCTGGGGCATTATTCTTGGGCGCGCCTTGCAGGGGTCTGGTGCCATTGCAGCCGCCGTTATGGCGCTGTTATCGGATCTCACCCGCGAGCAAAATCGCACCAAAGCGATGGCATTTATCGGCGTCAGTTTTGGCATTACCTTCGCCATAGCGATGGTGCTAGGACCAATCATCACTCACGCACTGGGGCTAAATGCCCTGTTCTGGATGATCGCAATCCTGGCCACTCTGGGCATTATTCTGACTATCTGGGTGGTGCCAAACAGTACTAACCATGTGCTGAACCGCGAATCCGGGATGGTGAAAGGCAGCTTCAGCAAAGTACTGGCCGAACCCAAACTGCTCAAGCTTAACTTCGGCATTATGTGCCTGCACATCCTGTTGATGTCGACTTTCGTCGCCCTCCCCGGTCAGCTCACCGCCGCTGGTTTTCCCGCCGCCGAACACTGGAAGATTTACCTGGTCACCATGTTGATCTCTTTTGTTTCCGTGGTGCCCTTCATTATTTATGCGGAAGTAAAACGCAGGATGAAGCGGGTATTTCTGGGGTGCGTGGCGCTGATCCTGATAGCAGAAATTGTACTGTGGAGCGCAAACGTCCATTTTTGGGGACTGATTGCCGGGGTTCAGCTTTTCTTCCTCGCCTTCAACCTGATGGAAGCCCTCCTCCCCTCACTCATCAGCAAAGAGTCTCCTGCTGGTTACAAAGGGACCGCAATGGGCGTCTACTCCACCAGTCAGTTTCTCGGCGTGGCAATTGGCGGTTCGTTGGGGGGATGGGTCGATGGTATGTTTGACGGTCAGGCGGTGTTTCTGGCGGGAGCCATGCTGACAGTCGTGTGGCTGGCGGTTGCCAGCACCATGAAAGAACCGCCGTATGTCAGCAGCTTACGTGTCGAAATCCCACCAGATGTTGCCGCTGATGACGTCCTCAAACAGCGCCTGATGGCCAAAGACGGGGTGAGTGAAGTCCTGATTGTGGCGAGCGAACATTCCGCCTATGTGAAGATTGACAGCAAAATCACCAATCGCTTTGAGGTTGAGCAGGCAATCAAGCTGGGGTAAGAGAATAGTTTGCCGGATGGCGGCTACGCCTTATCCGGCCTACGAATCGACATCGCCCGTAGGCCCGGTAAGCGTCAGCGCCACCGGGCACTAGGTCGGATGACAACTTAATCGCGGAAGTTTTTAAACTGGAACGGTTGACCCAGATCACCGCCGCGTACCAGCGCCATCACGGACTGTAGATCGTCGCGGGCTTTCCCGGTCACACGAATCTCTTCACCCTGAATTTGCGCCTGCACTTTCAGCTTGCTGTCTTTAATCAGCTTGACGATTTTCTTCTGCACGGCACTTTCAATGCCTTGTTTCAGCTTTGCTTCCACAAACCAGGTTTTACCGCTGTGCACGAAGGTTTCCGGAACGTCCAGAGACGTCCCTTCAATGCCGCGTTTCAGCAACTTGGCACGTAAAATATCCAGCAACTGATTGACCTGAAAATCAGATTCGCTCAGGACTTTGATCGTCTTATTCGCCTCGTTCAGCTCAAAAGTGGCCTCAACGCCCCGAAAATCAAAGCGTGACTCAACTTCGCGGCTTGCATTATCGACGGCGTTACGCGCTTCCTGAAGATCAACTTCAGACACAATATCGAAAGATGGCATCTTTTCCTCTCCCTCTGTTTTTGATGCGAAGCATAATACCTGCAAAGTTCCTCGACAGACAGCGCTATACTATGTGGAAGAACACCCGGTGCTGTTGCGGGTGAGGAGGAAGAATGAAAATAACCGTATTGGGATGCGGAGCCTTAGGGCAGCTTTGGCTTACAGCGCTGTGCAAACATGGACATGAAGTACAAGGCTGGCTGCGAGTACCGCAACCTTATTGCAGCGTGAACCTGATCGAAACCGATGGTTCAATTTTTAATGAATCCCTGACGGCAAACGACCCCGATTTTCTCGCGAAAAGCGATCTGTTGCTGGTGACACTCAAAGCCTGGCAAGTCTCGGACGCCGTGAAAGGGCTTGCGGCACTTCTGCCGGTGACCACGCCGATTCTGTTGATTCACAATGGAATGGGGACCATTGAAGAACTGCAGAGCATTTCTCACCCCCTGCTGATGGGCACCACCACACAGGCAGCAAGGCGCGATGGCAACATCATTATCCACGTCGCCAACGGTACTACGCGGATTGGTCCTGCGCGTGAACAGGATGGTGATTACAGTTACCTCGCCGATCGCCTGCAAAACGTGTTGCCTGATGTTGCCTGGCATAACAATATTCGTGCTGAAATGTGGCGCAAACTGGCCGTGAACTGCGTGATAAATCCGCTCACCGCCCTGTGGAACTGCCCAAATGGCGAGCTACGACAGCACCCTGAGCAAATCATGCTGATCTGCCAGGAGGTCGCCGCCGTTATCGAACGTGAAGGGCACCATACCTCGGTGGATGATTTACGCTATTATGTTGAGCAAGTGATTGACAGTACGGCACAAAACATCTCATCCATGCTGCAGGATATTCGTGCTCTGCGCCACACCGAGATCGATTACATCACCGGCTATTTGTTAAAACGCGCCCGCGCGCATGGTATTGCCGTTGCGGAAAACGCCCGTCTGTTTGAAATGATAAAGCGAAAGGAGAGTGAGTATGAGCGCTCAAGCACTGGTATGTCTCGCCCCTGGTAGTGAAGAGACCGAAGCGGTCACCACTATCGATCTATTGGTTCGTGGTGGAATTCAGGTCACGACGGCGAGTGTAGCCAGCGACGGCTGCCTGACTATCGTCTGTTCGCGTGGCGTGAAACTGCTCGCAGATGCGCCTCTGGTGGAAGTGGCTGACGGTGATTTCGACATCATTGTGTTGCCGGGCGGTATTAAAGGCACCGAATGTTTTCGCGACAGCCCGTTGCTGGTTGAAACAGTCAAACAGTTCCATCGTTCCGGACGCATCGTCGCTGCAATCTGCGCGGCGGCGGCAACGGTACTGGTTCCGCACCATATCTTCCCTCTCGGCAATATGACAGGCTTTCCCGCGCTGAAAGATAAAATCCCGGCAGAGCAGTGGCAGGACAAACGGGTGGTATGGGACCCGCGAGTTAACCTGTTGACCAGTCAGGGACCAGGGACATCTATCGACTTTGGTCTGAAAATCATTGACCTGCTGGTCGGGCGTGAAAAGGCCCATCAGGTGGCGTCACAGCTAGTTATGGCAGCAGGCATTTATAACTACTACGAGTAATTTCAAGGCCATTGCAGCGGATGGCTTAATTTTGATAAAGGAATAACAAGATGAAGGGATGTCTGACCGGAGTGGCTTTATGGTTACTTTCTGGCTGCGCGATGGCAACGCAGTTAGACATTAAGAACCTTAACTTCAGCTATCCAGAGAGCACGGAAATTCAGTATCGTCTCCCCTGGTTCACCTCAGCGGATAATCCACAAGCCGCAAAAC
Source organism: Citrobacter sp. NCU1 (assembly GCF_010231475.1). Classification (GTDB taxonomy): domain Bacteria; phylum Pseudomonadota; class Gammaproteobacteria; order Enterobacterales; family Enterobacteriaceae; genus Citrobacter_D. The sequence goes on from NZ_NRDO01000002.1 coordinate 96,797, forward strand.
GGATCAACGATTTTATCTTCTCCCGTTTTCTGAACCAGTTGCCGGGTAACGATCCGCAAGCCACGTTGAATAAACTGGCGAAAGCGGGCATTGATGCCACCGCCAACCTGGACTATACCGTCGTCTATCGTGACGATAAGATACTGACATTAAACCTCTTTGTGGAAGGTTGCGGCGCCTATTGTGAGTCTTACAATGTGCCACTGAGCTTTGATTTAGCGAGTGGTGCGAATATCACCCTCGATGATCTGTTAACCCCGGCCACTATTGCCCAGTTAAATACCCGCGTCAGAAAAGATATTCGCTCCCAGATAGCCGCCTTTGTTGAACAGCATAAGTCCGAGTGGGCAAAGCAAATCAACGCAGAAAATGGGGAGGATTTTAATTACGAGGAGCTCTATGCCTCTTGCGCGACGTATGAGGGCGGGCTGTTCTATGTCGATAAATTCTCACTTCAGAAAGGCGATCTCGTCTTCATTAATGGACGTTGTAGCAACCATGCTAGCCGCGCAATGGATGAACTCGGTGATTTCACGACAAAAATCGCCGCCGCGACGCTACAAGACCAACTGACCCCCTACGGGAAGTCACTGATTTCTGGTCAGAGTGAAAAGCCCCTCTCCCCCGCGCCTTCGCTTAACGACAAGTTGGTCTACGGCACGTTGGGAAAAAGTATGCGCATCGTGATGAACATCGCCTGTGATGACACGTCTGCCAGCGGCGCCTATTTTTATGAAAAATACGGCTCACCTATCGAACTGATCGGTAAATGCGGCACGGAGAATCTTCAGCATTATGAGTTGAAAACTGCCGTCTCTGCCGAAGTCGAAGAGAAAATCACGCTGGATTTAAAAGATGGCATTTATCAGGGCGTTTGGGAATCGAACGGGAAAACGCTCCCCATTCGCTTTGAGTAACGTGGTCAGATTGCCGGATGAGGGTGTCAACGCCTTATCCGGTAGACAAAAATTGTAGGCCCGGTAAGCGTAGCGCCACCGGGCAACAAACGTACTACGGGCGATAGACCTTCACGTTCTCAAAGCCTTGCTCGCGCAGATACAGGGCCTGCAAACGGCTCATCACACCGCGTTCGCACCACAACAGCCAGGTTTTACTCTGGTCGAGATCGCCAAATTTGGTGCTCAGTTTGTAGAACGGTAGAGACACCACATCCACGCCTTCAACCTTCAGCGGTTTGTCATCCTGCTCATCCACAGAGCGAATATCCAGAATCACATCGTTGGGGCCAAAACCGCTAACGGTCTCAACTTCCACCACGTCTTGCTGGGTCTGCTGCGCAATGTCGCGAATATCGACATTGTTCGCTTCCTCAACCACTTTATCGAGGATGCTAAAGTCGAAGTTCTCTTCTTCCGCTTCAATCTTCGCCTTGATCGCTTTCACGGTCGGGCTTTTCGAAATCACACCGCAGTATTCCGGCATGGTCCGTGCAAAATCCTCAGTACCAATCTGGCGCGCCAGGTTGATGATGTGCTCTTTATCGTAAGAGATCAGCGGACGCAGGATCAGGGTATCGGAGACATTATCAATCAAACGCAGGTTGGTCAGTGTCTGGCTGGACACCTGGCCCAGCGCTTCGCCGGTCACCAGCGCCTGTACGCCATAACGTTCCGCCACTTTCGACGCCGCACGCACCATCATGCGTTTAAGTACCACGCCCATCTGGCCGTCATCCACTTTTTCGAGGATCTCGCCAACCACCGGTTCAAAGTTGATCGCGACAAAACGCACGCGGTGCGAACTGCCGAAGCGGTTCCACAGATAGTGAGCAACCTGACGCACGCCGATTTCATGCGCCGCACCGCCGAGGTTAAAGAAGCAATAATGCACGCGGCAGCCGCGACGCATCAGCATGTAGCTGGAAACGCCTGAGTCGAAACCGCCTGAAATCAGCGACAGAACATCTTCCTGCGTACCGATCGGGAAGCCGCCGATACCTTCATACCGACCTTTGATCAGCAGCAGACGATCGTCTTCTACCTCCAGATGTACCGTCACATCCGGGTGAGTCAGTTTCACACGCGCGGACTCAATGTGCTGATTCAAACCACCGCCGACATAACGTTCGACTTCAATAGAGCTGAATGGGTGTTTACCACGACGCTTGACGCGGACACAGAAGGTTTTTCCTTCCAGTTGGTCGCGATACTGGACCAGCGCCTTCTCGAAGATATCGTGCATGTCGGTGAACGGCACGTCTTCCACTTCAAGAATATGGTGGATACCCGGGATACGGGTCAGCGCGTCGCGAATCGCCAGACGCTGGTTCTCATCTTTGGCGCGAACCTCAATATTGTCCCAGTGGCGGACAACGGCGAGCGTCTCGTCATAGTGCTTTAAAACGTTACGAATGTTCCCGGTCAAAATTTTTATAAAGCGCAAACGCACAGATTGGCTTTTGATGGTGATTTCCGGGAACAATTTAATGATAAACTTCATGGCGGCAATGGTTCTTTGGCAAGTCTAAAGGACTTGTTATGGGAAAAATACAGCAGCCCACACCTGCGGCTGCATCCAGGCGCGCAAGTATACCACCATCGCGCGCCTCCTGTGCACATTGCGCGTTATTTGATAATTGCCCTGAGTCCGTTACCATGGTGGGGCTGAAAATATTGAGAGTCAGACATTCATTATGCCGAAGAAAAACGAGGCGCCCGCCAGCTTTGAAACAGCGCTGAGCGAGCTGGAACAGATTGTTACCCGTCTGGAAAGTGGCGACCTGCCGCTGGAAGAGGCGCTGAACGAATTCGAACGTGGCGTGCAACTGGCACGTCAGGGGCAGGATAAGCTGCAACAGGCGGAACAGCGTGTGCGGATCCTGCTGACTGATAATGAAGACGCCTCACCCACGCCTTTTACACCGGATAATGAGTAAGTAAATGGATTTTACGCAGCAGTTACAGGCTTGCGTTGAGCAAGCAAACCAGGCGTTGAGTCGTTTTATCGCACCACTGCCCTTTCAGAACACTCCCGTGGTTGAAACCATGCAGTATGGCGCATTATTAGGCGGTAAGCGCCTGCGCCCGTTCCTGGTTTACGCCACCGGTCAGATGTTTGGCGTCAGCATCACCACGCTGGATGCCCCGGCCGCCGCTGTTGAGTGCATACATGCATATTCATTGATCCATGATGATTTACCGGCAATGGACGACGATGATCTGCGTCGCGGACTGCCGACCTGTCATGTAAAATTTGGTGAAGCCAATGCGATCCTGGCTGGCGATGCCCTGCAAACCCTGGCGTTTTCCATCATCAGCGACGCGCCGATGCCGGAAGTGGCCGATCGTGACCGTATCGCCATGATCTCAGAACTGGCGAATGCGAGCGGCATTGCGGGCATGTGCGGCGGCCAGGCATTGGATCTCGATGCCGAAGGAAAACAGGTCCCGCTGGAAGCGCTGGAACGAATCCATCGTCATAAAACCGGCGCACTGATCCGCGCCGCCGTTCGTCTCGGTGCTCTAAGTGCCGGAGAAAACGGACGAAATGCCCTGCCGATACTCGATAAATACGCAGAAAGTATCGGTTTAGCCTTCCAGGTTCAGGATGACATTCTGGATGTGGTGGGTGATACTGCAACGCTGGGTAAACGCCAGGGAGCTGATCAGCAACTTGGCAAAAGTACCTATCCTGCACTTTTGGGCCTTGAGCAAGCCCGAAATAAAGCCCAGGATCTGATTGATGATGCTCGCCAGTCTTTACGTCAACTGGCAGCATTATCTCTCGATACTTCGGCACTGGAAGCGCTAGCGGACTACATAATCCAGCGTGATAAATAATTGACTACCCTGAGCAATGAATTGCAGTAGATACACTGCAATTTGGGTAAACAAACGATGAGTCTCTGATGAGTTTTGATATAGCCAAATACCCTACCCTGGCACTGGTCGATTCCACCCAGGAGTTACGTCTGCTCCCTAAAGAGAGCCTGCCGAAACTCTGCGACGAACTGCGCCGCTATTTACTCGACAGCGTCAGCCGTTCAAGTGGACACTTCGCCTCCGGGCTGGGCACGGTGGAACTGACCGTGGCATTGCACTATGTCTACAATACCCCGTTTGACCAGTTGATCTGGGACGTAGGGCATCAGGCTTATCCGCATAAAATTCTCACGGGCCGCCGCGATAAAATTGGCACCATTCGCCAGAAAGGCGGTTTGCATCCCTTTCCCTGGCGCGAAGAGAGCGAGTACGACGTTTTAAGCGTCGGCCACTCTTCCACCTCCATCAGCGCCGGAATTGGTATTGCCGTTGCCGCTGAAAAAGAAGGCAAAGACCGCCGCACCGTCTGTGTGATTGGCGACGGTGCCATCACCGCTGGGATGGCGTTTGAAGCGATGAACCATGCGGGCGATATTAAGCCGGACATGCTGGTCATCCTGAACGACAACGAAATGTCGATCTCCGAGAATGTCGGTGCGCTGAACAATCATCTGGCGCAACTGCTTTCCGGTAAGCTCTACTCCTCTTTACGCGAAGGCGGGAAGAAAGTTTTCTCTGGCGTACCGCCGATTAAAGAGTTGCTCAAACGTACTGAAGAACATATCAAAGGCATGGTCGTCCCCGGCACACTGTTCGAGGAACTGGGCTTTAACTACATCGGGCCGGTCGATGGTCACGATGTCGTTGGACTCATCACCACGCTGAAGAACATGCGCGACCTGAAGGGACCGCAGTTCCTGCACATCATGACCAAAAAAGGCCGTGGTTACGAACCTGCAGAAAAAGACCCGATTACCTTCCACGCCGTCCCTAAATTTGATCCTTCCAGCGGCTGTCTACCAAAAAGCAGCGGCGGCCTACCGAGTTACTCGAAAATCTTCGGCGACTGGTTGTGTGAAACAGCGGCCAAAGACAACAAACTAATGGCCATCACACCGGCGATGCGTGAAGGGTCCGGGATGGTGGAGTTCTCGCGTAAATTCCCCGATCGCTATTTCGACGTGGCGATTGCTGAACAGCACGCGGTGACCTTTGCGGCCGGTCTGGCGATTGGCGGTTATAAGCCGGTGGTGGCGATTTACTCCACCTTCCTGCAACGCGCCTACGATCAGGTACTGCACGATGTCGCCATTCAAAAACTGCCGGTGCTGTTTGCTATCGACCGGGCGGGGATTGTCGGTGCTGACGGGCAGACGCATCAGGGGGCCTTCGATCTCTCCTTCCTGCGCTGCATTCCGGAAATGGTCATCATGACGCCGAGCGACGAAAACGAATGTCGCCAGATGCTCTTCACCGGCTATCACTACAACGAGGGTCCTGCCGCCGTACGTTACCCACGCGGTAATGCGGTCGGCGTTGAACTGACGCCGCTGGAAAAACTGCCAATAGGGAAAGGTATCGTCAGACGCCACGGTGAAAAACTGGCGATTCTGAATTTCGGTACGCTGATGCCAGAAGCGGCCAAAGTGGCGCAGTCGCTCAATGCGACCTTAGTCGATATGCGTTTTGTGAAACCGTTGGATGAAGCGTTGATTCTGGACATGGCGGCCCGCCACGAGGCAATGGTCACCATTGAAGAGAACGCCATCATGGGTGGCGCAGGCAGCGGTGTCAATGAAGTGCTGATGGCGCATCGTAAACCCGTGCCGGTACTTAACCTCGGTTTGCCAGACCATTTCATCCCACAAGGTACCCAGGATGAAGCCCGCGCAGAACTGGGGCTCACAGCTGAAGGTATTGAGGCCAGAATCAAGGCCTGGCTGGCGTAACTCCCCTCCTCACTCCTGCTATGCTTGAACGATGAACAGCAAAGCAGGAGTGGTATCATGCAATACAATACGTTAGGAAAAACTGACCTCCGGGTCTCTCGCCTCTGCCTGGGCTGCATGACGTTCGGTGAACCGGATCGCGGCAATCACGCCTGGACGCTTCCGGAAGAAAGCAGTCGCCCCATCATTCAACGCGCCCTCGCTGGCGGCATTAATTTCTTCGATACCGCCAACAGTTATTCCGACGGAAGTAGCGAAGAAATTGTTGGTCGCGCCCTGCGGGATTTTGCCCGCCGCGAAGACGTTGTGGTCGCAACCAAAGTCTTTTATCCCGTCGGTGACCTGCCGGAAGGATTGTCCCGGGCGCAAATTCTGCGTTCCATTGACGACAGCCTCACCCGCCTTGGTATGGAGTATGTCGATATCCTGCAAATTCACCGCTGGGACTACAACACGCCCATTGAAGAGACGCTGGAAGCCCTGAACGACGTGGTAAAGGCTGGCAAGGCACGCTACATCGGCGCCTCTTCCATGCACGCGGCACAATTTGCTCAGGCGCTGGCGCTCCAGAAACAGCATGGTTGGGCGCAGTTCATCAGCATGCAGGATCACTACAATCTTATCTATCGCGAAGAAGAGCGCGAAATGCTACCGCTGTGTTACCAGGAAGGCGTGGCGGTGATCCCCTGGAGTCCGCTGGCACGTGGACGCCTGACGCGGCCCTGGGGTGAAACCACCGCCCGTCTGGTTTCTGATGAAGTGGGGAAAAACCTGTATAGCGAAAGTGACGAAAACGATGCTCAGATTGCCGCACGTCTGGCTGGCGTCAGTGAAGAGCTTGGCGCAACGCGTGCCCAGGTCGCGCTGGCCTGGCTGCTGAGTAAACGTGGCGTCGCTGCGCCGATTATCGGTACATCACGCGAAGAACAGCTAGATGAACTGCTGAATGCCGTGGACTTAACGCTGCAACCAGAACAGATTGCCGAGCTGGAAACACCGTACAAGCCGCATCCAGTGGTGGGGTTTAAGTAATGTGATAATGCCCGGTGGCGCTACGCTTACCGGGCCTACGCTGATGCCGCGCAATCCCGCAGGCCGGATAACGCATTCATGCCGCCATCTGGCAAAAACTCGCCCGGTGGCGCACGCTTACCGGGCCTACACTGACACCCTGCAACCCCGTAGGCCGGATAACGCATTCATGCCGCCATCCCGCTAAAACTCGCCCGGTGGCGCTACGCTTACCGGGCCTACGCTGATGCCGCGCAATCCCGCAGGCCGGATAACGCATTCATACCGCCATTCGGCAAAAACTCGCCCGGTAGCGCTACGCTTACCGGGCCTACACAGGCGCCGTGCAACCCCGCAGGCCGGATAACGCATTCATGCCGCCATCCCGCTAAACTCGCCCGGTAGCGCTACGCTTACCGCGCCTACGCTGGTGCCGTGCAACCCCGCAGGCCGGATAACGCATTCATGCCGCCATCTGGCAAAAACTCGCCCAGTGGCGCTACGCTTACCGGGCCTACACTGGCGCCGTGCAACCCCGCAGGTCGGATAAGGCATTCATACCGTCATCCGGAAAAACTCGCCCGGTGGCGCTACGCTTACCGGGCCTACGCTGGCGCCGTGCAACCCCGCAGGCCGGATAACGCATTCATGCCGCCATCCGGCAAAAACTCGCCCGGTGGCGCTACGCTTACCGGGCCTACACTGGCGCCGTGCAACCCCGCAGGCCGGATAACGTATTCATGCCGCCATCCGGCAAAAACTCGCCCGGTGGCGCACGCTTACCGGGCCTACACTGGCGCCGTGCAACCCCGCAGGCCGGATAACGCATTCATGCCGCCATCCGGCAAAAACTCGCCCAGTGGCGCTACGCTTACCGGGCCTACACAGGCGCCGTGCAACCCCGCAGGTCGGATAAGGCATTTATGCCGCCATCCGGCAAAATCTCGCCCGGTGGCGGCTTCGCCTTACCGGGCCTACATTGGCGTCGTGCAAATCCGCGGGCCGGGCCATCCGGCAATATACGCGTTTAAATCAACCCAATCGGCCAGTGATGTCCGATGAAATACAGGATCCCGGCGGAAATCACGCCCGCGACAATATCATCGACCATAATCCCCATCCCGCCATGAACGTTGCGGTCAAACCAGCGGATTGGCCAGGGCTTCCACATATCAAAAATACGGAAAATCACAAACCCTGCGGCCACCCACTGCCAGGCCGTGGTGGGTAATGCCATTAGGGTTATCCACATCCCGATAAACTCGTCCCACACAATGCTACCGTGATCGTGTACGCCCATATCTTTCGCCGTCTGATGGCAAAGATAAACACCGATACAGATCCCCAGCATCACCACCAGAGAGTAAAGCTGCCAGGGTAAAAATGTCATCAGATACCAAAAAGGGATCGCCGCCAGCGATCCCATCGTACCTGGCACGACGGGGCTAAGCCCGCTACCAAATCCTGTCGCCAATAAATGCCACGGATTACATAGCGTTAACCGACTCTTCGCGACATCTTTATGGCGTGGCAAAATGGTCATATCCTTTCCAGTCAAAGGTGACAGGATTTCCGTCACGCACAAAATTCATGCCTTCCACATCTGCGCTCATTTGCCCAATGCAGGTAAACGGGACGCCGAGCTGACCAATGGCCACATCCAGCGCGCCGCGGTTAATTTCCGGGACAGTGAAACATAATTCGTAATCTTCACCGCCAGAGAGCGCCCAGCGCAGAGCCTGATCGGGAGCCACATGACGGGAAAACGCACCGGAGTATGGTAATGCGTCCACCTCAACACGAGCGCCACAACCACTGGCAGTGACAATATGCCCCAAATCCGAGATCAGTCCATCGGAGAGATCGATAGCCGCGCTCGCCAGATCGCGCAGCGCCTGGCCTATCAAAATACGCGGCGTGGGGCGTAAATGACGCATCAACAGATACTCTGCATCTTTCGCCTCTGCGACCTGTAATCGATTCTGTAAAATCGCCAGCCCCGCGGCACTGTCACCCGGCGTCCCGGTGACGTAAATCCAGTCGCCCGGTTTCGCGCCCGAGCGTTTTAAAGCGCGCCCAGTGGGAACATAGCCATGGATACCCAGCGTCATCGACAACGGTCCACGCGTGGTATCGCCGCCGATCAACTGCATATCGTAATAACTGAGTTGTTCAAACAGGCTGTCGCTGAATGCGGCGAGCCAGTCTTCATTCACATCAGGGAGCGTCAATGCCAGCGTTAACCAGGCAGGGTTGGCCCCCATCGCAGCCAGATCGCTTAAGTTTACCGCCAGCGCCTTATAGGCCAGATCGGCAGGATCAATATCAGGAAGGAAGTGGTTGCCCGCCACCAGCGTATCGGTGCTGATTGCCAGGGTCTGTTTTTCAGGGATATTCAGGAGAGCGCAATCGTCGCCAATGCCGGTTTCGACATCGAAGCGAGAACTTCGTACACGATCAAAATAACGGGCAATCAGGGAGAACTCGCCGCATGCCATACGTTATGCCTCAGCAGGAAAAAAGAAAAGGCCGTCAGGCAAGCGGAAACATCCCGCTCTTCTGACGGCCTGATGATTACTTTTTGTTGGGGCGAATCACAGGTGCTGCTTTATCCAGTACGCCGTTGACGAACTTGTGGCTATCTTCGGCACCGAAGGTTTTCGCCAGTTCGATAGCTTCGTTAATGGCCACTTTATAAGGCACATCACTACGTTTGGACAGTTCAAACAGCGCAATACGCAGCACCGCTTTTTCTACCTGACCCAGCTCATCCAGCAGACGAGACAGGTAAGGTTTCATCAATCCGTCCAGGTACGCGGTATTAGTCGCCACCCCGGACAGCAGTTCACGGAAGTACAGTACGTCTACATCTTTTACGTCCTGTTCCGCCAGGAACTGGTATTCAACATCAGCGATGTCGTTCTGGGACAACTGCCAGGAGTAGAGCGCCTGAACGGCACACTCACGGGCGCGGCGACGAGCAGCAGGTTTCACGGATTTCCCCTTACAAAAATCAGGCCTTAATGGCTTTCAATACATTAATCATTTCAAGCGCGGTCAGTGCAGCTTCAGCGCCTTTATTACCGGCTTTCGTGCCAGCACGTTCGATAGCTTGTTCAATACTTTCAGTGGTGAGAACACCAAAGGCTACCGGGATTTCGCTTTCCTGAGCGACATGCGCCAGGCCATTGCTTGCCCCGCCAGCGACATATTCGAAGTGTGCAGTACCGCCACGGATAACGGTACCCAGCGCAATCACCGCGTCATATTTACCGGTTTTTGCCAGTGCGCCAGCCGCCAGCGGCAGCTCATACGCGCCCGGAACCCAAACGACAGTAATGTTTTCATCTTTTACCTGACCAATACGTTTCAGGGCGTCAATCGCACCTTCGAGCAGGCTGTCATTGATAAAGTTGTTGAAACGCGCAATGGTGATGGCGACGCGAGCGTCCGGGGTAGCAACGTTAGCTTCAATAATGTTCATACTCTTCCTTCGGGTTCATTTGTGGCCCCGCAGGGGGGCGGATTTTATCATAATATTTTGTGCGCTGCTTCCCTTTCGAACCGGGAGATCATGCGCCCACTAAATGCAGGCAAATATCCGGACCTACATGGCGTATCTCATTGAATTTAAAATGGGGGGCCTGACTTAATTTCTCAAGCCCCGGCAGTACACATAATCCCCGGGCGTCGCTTCCTAACAGTTTAGGCGCAACATAGACGATAAGCTCATCCACTAATCCAGCCTGTAACAGCGCTCCCGCCAGCGTCGGCCCCGCTTCAACCCAGAGACTGTTAATTTGCTGTTTACCAAGCTGCATCATCAGCAAGACAAGGTCAAGATGGCCGTTGTGCTCCGGAATAATGATTGACTGCACGCCTTCCGGCCAGTCGCGATCATCACGGTGCGTACGGGCAAACCAGGTTTCACCCGGCTGCTGCACAATGCGATGTTCTGGCGTGACGCGGTTTTGACTGTCGATAACAATACGCACCGGCTGGCGCAGATTTTCCTGCGGATAAATCGCCTGCGTATCCGCGTTCAGTTCATCCCAGCGCACCGTTAATGCCGGATCGTCAGCCAGTACCGTCGCACTGCTGGTCAGAATGGCATGGCTTTGCGCACGCAGACGCTGCACGTCGCGTCGCGCCTGTGGCGAAGTCACCCACTGGCTTTCGCCGCTGGCCATTGCCGTACGACCATCGAGCGAAGCGCCAAGCTTAAGCTGTATATACGGGAATCCCGTACGCATCCGCTTGAGAAAACCTTTATTTAACGCTTCCACTTCGCCCATCATCAGCCCATGGCTCACGTCAATGCCGGCTTGTTGCAGACGATAAAGCCCACGTCCCGCTACCTGCGGGTTGGGATCCTGCATGGCCGCGACGACTCGGGTGACGCCCGCCGCCACTAATGCGTCACAGCACGGCGGCGTACGGCCATGATGGCTACACGGTTCCAGCGTGACATACGCGGTGGCGCCTTTGGCTTTCTCGCCGGCCATTCGCAACGCATGGACTTCAGCATGAGGTTCACCGGCGCGATGATGATAACCTTCACCGACAATCTCGCCCTCTTTGACGATCACGCAACCAACGTTAGGATTGGGATGGGTGGTGAACCGCCCGCGCGCAGCGAGTTTCAGCGCTCGCGCCATGTAAAACTCATCCATCATGGCTTAGTCCTGTAGGCGAGCGATCTCTTCGCCGAATTCTTTGATATCTTCAAAACTGCGGTACACGGAGGCAAAGCGGATATAGGCAACTTTATCGAGCTTTTTCAGTTGTTCCATTACCAGATTGCCGATCATCTTACTGGGAACTTCACGTTCTCCGGTGGCGCGCAGTTGCGATTTAATGTGATTTAACGCCATTTCGACGTCGTCGGCGCTGACCGGGCGTTTTTCCAGTGCTCTGAGCATACCACTACGCAGCTTCTCTTCGTTGAAAGGTTCACGCACATCGTTACTTTTTATCACGCGTGGCATCACAAGCTCTGCGACTTCAAACGTAGTGAAACGTTCATTACAAACCAGACACTGCCGACGGCGGCGTACTGAAGAGCCCTCGCCGACAAGACGAGAGTCAATAACCTTAGTGTCTACGGCGAAACAGAATGGGCAATGCATACGGCGTCCTGTACCTCAGTGGTTAACGAAATCTATTTTACCCTGAACTGACGTGACAACAAAGGCGGAGCGCTTTTGAGACAAAGGATCTATCCCTTTGCTCACCAGCAGATCTACCATTAGGTTATCCCGACAATGAAGGAAATAATCTACATGACAAGACGTTACCTAAGAATTATCCTGGTGGGAAGCTTCTTTAGTCTCAGTGCCTGTGTACAGCAGAGCGAAGTACGCCAGATGCATCAAAGCGTCAGTACGTTAAATGCAGAAATGACGCAATTAAACCAGGAAACCGTCAAGATTACGCAGCAAAACAGGTTGAATGCGAAATCGTCCAGCGGCGTTTACCTGCTACCGGGTTCCAAAACGCCAGCCCGTCTGAACAGCCAGATTGGCACTTTGCGCATGTCGCTTATCAATATTGCCCCCAATGCCGACGGTATGCGTCTGACGCTACGTATTCAGGGCGAGTCCAACGATCCATTACCCGCATTCAGCGGCACGGTGGAATATGGGCAAATCCAGGGAACGACTGAAAATTATCAGGAAGTGAATGTACGTAATCAATTGATTAACGCCCCAGCCAGCCTTCTGGCCCCCAGCGACATTGACATTCCGTTACAGTTAAATGGATTGACGCCGGATCAGCCCGGTTTTATTCGCATCCACGACATCCAGCCTGTGACGCAATAAACGCCCCAGCGGAGCGTTTTGTTCGTTCCGCAACACATCCCCCTTTAGTTTTGTTATTCCTCTTACATCATTCTCACTTTTCATGAAAATTGGCTACATTCATGAAAGCCAGTACACTCTCATCGTTTAAAATACGCAAACGTGAACGCAATCGATTACGCGAATGATAGAACTGTGAAACAAGACAGATTTTTGTGAGCAAGGGTTTTTATAATAGGCTCCGCAGAAACACGAAATATTTAGAAACGCAATTTGCGCCTTTTTCACTCCCGCAAGGGATTTTTAAACAGTGGCATACATATGAAAAAAACATTACTCGCAGCCGGTGCAGTGCTGGCGCTCTCGTCGTCTTTCACCGTTAATGCAGCTGAAAACGACAAACCGCAATATCTTTCTGACTGGTGGCACCAGAGCGTAAACGTGGTCGGCAGCTACCACACGCGTTTCGGACCGCAGATCCGTAACGACACCTATCTGGAATATGAAGCTTTCGGGAAAAAAGACTGGTTTGACTTCTATGGTTACGCGGATGCCCCGGTATTCTTCGGCGGTAACGGCGATGCGAAAGGTATCTGGAACCACGGTTCTCCGCTGTTTATGGAAATCGAACCCCGTTTCTCTATCGATAAACTGACCAATACCGACCTGAGCTTTGGTCCGTTTAAAGAGTGGTACTTCGCGAACAACTACATCTACGACATGGGTCGTAACAAAGATGGTCGCCAGAGCACCTGGTACATGGGTTTAGGTACCGACATCGACACCGGTCTGCCGATGAGCTTGTCCATGAACGTCTATGCAAAATACCAGTGGCAGAACTACGGCGCAGCGAACGAAAACGAGTGGGATGGCTACCGCTTCAAAGTGAAATACTTCGTGCCGATTACCACTCTGTGGGGCGGCAACCTGAGCTACATCGGCTTCACTAACTTTGACTGGGGTTCAGATCTGGGCGACGAAGATTTTTCCGATCTTAACGGCAACAAAGCGCGTACCAATAACTCTATCGCCTCCAGCCACATTCTGGCGCTGAACTACGATCACTGGCACTACTCCGTTGTAGCCCGTTACTGGCACAATGGGGGTCAGTGGAGCGATGACGCAGAGCTGAACTTCGGTAAAGGCGACTTTAACGTACGCTCTACCGGTTGGGGTGGATACCTGGTGGTAGGTTATAACTTCTAACTGCGCGAAGTAGCCGGATGGCGACGCAAACGTCTTATCCGGCCAGTAAAACACAGGCCCGGTCAGCAAAGTGTCACCGGGCAAAAAAGCACCAAACGAAAATATCGTCGGTGCTTTTTTTATTTCTTCTTATTCATCATCGCTTTCAGGTCAGCGAACGGATTGTACTTCGCTTCTCCGACATCTTTCTGCGCATCTTCCCCGGCAATGACCGTGGAACCATACAGATCGGCCTCCGTGTATTTTGAATGCTCATGATCGTGGCAGTAGAGGCAAAGCAGTTCCCAGTTACTGCCATCTTCCGGATTATTGGTGTGATCGTGATCCATGTGATGCACCGTCAACTCACGCAAGTTCGAGTAGACAAACTCGCGTGAGCAGCGCCCACAGACCCAGGGAAAGAGTTTCAGCGCTTTTTCACGATAGCCGCTTTCCAGCCGCGCATAATTTTTGGGGATTATTGCCATGATGATGAAATACCAGGGTTAACGATAAGGTCATGTGCAGTTTCCCGCGAAGCTGACTTTTTAGCAATCCCGGAGAGAAGACAATTTATCTCCTTTCTTCATGTTGCACTTTACGCAAAAAATCACTTAAAGAGCGGTTCGCGTCTTCACGAAAACGTCGGTCAAGCGGGGTAATCTGCAGACAACGATCAAAGCGAAAACAGCGGTAATCTTCACGCCGCTCACACCAGGCAATCAGCAGCCAGTGTTCTGCCCAGAAGAACATCCCGAGCGGTTGCACGTCCCGCCAACTGAGATGCCCGGCTTCATCGCGATAATGCAACGCCAGTACCTGCTGCGCCGAAACCGCCTGGTGAATAAGATCAAAGGCACTGCGGGAATGCGGCTGCGTACCAAAATCAGGCGCAAATATCCTCGTCTGTTCCGCCCGACGACGGCTCTCTTCCGGCAATATCGCCAGCACCTTCTCCTGCGCAGATTCCAGTTCCCGCGAAAGGGAATCCCCTCCCCATGTTTTCAGCAAGCGAATGGCCACCATCAACGCTTCTGATTCGCGGTGCGTTAACATCAGCGGCGGGAGATCAAAGCCGGCGATTAAGCGATACCCAATCCCCGCTTCGCCTTCCACGGGTACGCCGGATAATGAAAGGTCGCGGATATCGCGATAGATTGTTCGCTCAGAAACCTCAAGCCGTTCGGCCAACAGCGCCGCCGTTGTCAGCCGCCTGCCACGCAGGATTTGCACAATCTGAAACAAGCGGTCGGCGCGTCGGGTCATTTTCACTCTCTGTATTAGCGATGATTACACGGGTTGATGCAGGCCAACACGGTTGCCTTCACTGTCGGTAAACAGCGCAATAGTGCCAATATTCTGCCCCAGGTCGAGCGGCCCAAAGACACACTCTCCGCCAGCGGTAGTGACCCGTCCAAGGGTTGCCGCCAGATCCGCCGTATGTAAATAAATAATAGCGCCCTGCGTTGAGGGTGTTATCCCATCAAATTTTGCCAGTGCGCCGCCGGTTGCCGGTTCGTCATACGGAAAAACAGCCAGATCGGCGCAATCCATTTTTTCACGGCGTAGTGACATCTGCATCACCGGCTCATAAAACGCAATGGCGCGTTCCATATCTGCTACCGGAATTTCAAACCAGTTAATAATGCTTTTCATGGTTCCTCCTGCCTGTTTAGGTGAGTTCAGGAGAAATCATAAAACAGGCCTCCTGACAGCATACTGTCAGGAGTGATCGCTGTTTTACACGCTGCGGTGCCTACCCGCTACAGGTGAAAATAGTGCCCCATTTGAGATGCCAACCGACGCCGCCCCTTCTCATATCACATCGTTGATTAAAGTTTTGTAAATGTGAATCAGTTGCATTTCCACATAATTGTCACTGCTACTGATTATCATTTATTGTATGCGCGCCTGAAGAACAGGCTCCAGTTCGGATAACGATTAGTTCCAATTACTCCGGGATAAAAACGATGAATGCTCTGCCCAGCATCAGACTGCACCGAATCACTCTTGCATCAGCTCTGGCTCTCTGTTTCAGCGCCCCCGCGCTGGCCGAGGAGACGTTAACCCTCTACACCACGCGTGAACCAGGCCTGATTCAGCCATTGCTCGATAGCTGGACACAATCCAGCGGCGTCAAAGTGAACACGGTTTATATTAAAGATGGGATGCTAGAACGCGTGAAAGCGGAGGGGCAAAATTCCCCTGCTGACCTGCTGATGACCGTCGATGCTGGTAATCTCATTGATTTAGTCGAAGCGGGCGTCACGCAACCAGTACAGTCAGAGACGCTGAAGGCGGCCATTCCAGCCAATTTACGTGGTGAAGATAATCAGTGGTTTGCGCTGTCTATGCGCGCCCGTGTGCTCTATGCGGATAAATCCCTGCCCATTGATAACTGGCATTATGAACAGCTTTCCAGCCCGCAATACAAAGGTAAAGTGTGTATCCGTTCCGGACAACATCCTTATAATACGGCACTGATTGCCGCCATGATTGCCCACCACGGTGAAGCGAAAACCGAAGAGTGGCTGCGTGGCGTGAAGGCAAATCTGGCGCGTAAAGCCACCGGCGGTGACCGTGACGTCGCCCGTGATATTCTCGGCGGCATTTGTGATATCGGTCTGGCGAACTCCTATTACGTCGGCCACATGAAAAATGCGAAAGAAGGCAGTGATGCCCGCCGTTGGGGTGACGCTATTAAAGTCGTGAAACCAACCTTTGAGCAAGGCGGCACGCATGTGAATATCAGTGGTGCCGCAGTGGCCCGCTACGCGCCGAATAAAGCAGAGGCAATAAAACTGATGGAATACCTGGTGTCTGCGCCAGCCCAGCAACTCTATGCCAAAGCAAACTTTGAATATCCGGTACTGAAAGGCGTTAAGCTTGATCCTGTGATCAGCGCGACGATCGGTGAGATTGACGTCGATAAAGTCCCGTTAACTGAAATTGTGAAATACCGTAAACAAGCAAGCCTGCTGGTTGATAAAGTTGGATTCGATCAATAAGTCTCTTCATCAGACGACGTTACGCGGCCTGGTTTCCGGGCCGCAGTCGTTATTAACGCCGCTGCATCTTGGCGCGCTGTGTATTGCGCTGGGCGTACTCACCCCTATCGTGGCTCTGGTCTGGCAGGCAACGCAGGCTGACTTCTCCCACTGGGATAATCTCATCACCTTTGTGCTGCCCTCTGTATTGAAAAATACCGTGCTATTGCTGGCGGGGGTGGCTGTAATGGTGGGCGTTATTGGCGTCGGCAGCGCATGGGCTGTCACGGCATGGGATTTCCCCGGACGCAAAATCCTCAGTTGGGCGCTCCTGCTGCCGCTGGCAATGCCGACCTATATTGTGGCATTCGCCTGGCTCGACTTAATGCATCCCATCGGCCCGCTGCAAACATTCATCCGTTTTTTATTGGGATTTGACAGCCCGAGACAGTTCCGTCTGCCTGATTTGCGTTCCCTGCCAGGCGCCATTATTCTGCTCGGTTTAGTGCTGTACCCCTACGTCTACCTGACGACCCGGGCGATGTTTATTAGCCAGCCAGCGCACCTGCTGGAGGCCGCCCGTACGCTGGGCTGTGGTGCTGCCGGCACTTTCTTTCGCGTTGCTCTGCCGCTGGCACGCCCGGCGCTGGCAGTGGGAATCAGCCTGGCGCTGCTGGAAACGCTGAACGATATCGGTGCATCCGAATTTCTGGGTGTTCAAACCTTGACGGTCACCGTGTATACCACCTGGATTTCTCGCTCTGACTTGGCATCCGCTGCGCAAATCGCCTGCATGATGCTGATGTTTATTTTCTGCATACTGACGCTGGAATTTTATGGCCGCAGAAAACAAGGATTTAGCAGCCGCAGCCTGCGGGAAATTCAACCGACACGCGTACACGGCTGGCGTGGATGGCTTCTCGGCACGATCATTGCGCTACCGGTGATTCTCGGATTTCTGGCCCCGGTCCTGTTTTTGGTCTGGGAAAGCCTGAAACGGTTAGGTGAAGAAAATCCGCTTTCCGCCTCGTTACTTTCGGCATTGCAAAACACGCTGACGCTCGCGGCGGGAACCACCCTGGTCGTCGTGTGTGTCAGTTTGCTGGTGGCGTGGAGCGCGCGCCATAGCGCTGCGGACAACGCAATGCCGGGATTCCGTCGCGGCGTCATGCGCCTCGCCTCCCTGGGTTACGCGGTTCCAGGAACCATTCTGGCGATTGGTTTTCTGACGCCGGCAATGGCGGTCGATAAATGGCTGGCGGAACTCCTGGATATGCGCGGCTTGCCGTTGATGTCTGCGGGGATATTGCTGGTTATCTGCTGTGCAATGCGTTTTCAGGCGATTGCCATCGGCGCACTGGATTCCGGACTCGGTCGTATCCCCCCTTCCCTTGAACAAGCCTCGCGTTTGTTAGGTGAAAATGGCGCGGGGACATTTGCCCGGGTTCACTTCCCGTTATTACGCCCAGCGCTGGTGAGTAGCGCATTGTTAGTCTTTGCCGATGCGATGAAAGAGCTGCCAACGACGCTGCTTTTACGTCCCGTCAACTTCGAAACGCTGGCAACGTTGCTTTATGCAGAAGCCGCTCGCGGAACCTATGAAGAAGGGGCCATTGCCGCTTTAATGATTGTTCTTGCAGGCACACTGCCGGTTATTTTGCTGGTGCGTCATCAACTGACTCGCCGCCACTAAAGGAACGACAATGTCAGAAATTGCATTACGCCTGGAGGATGTGCATGTTGCCTACGGCAACAGCCAGCAATCAGTGCTAAAGGGATTTTCAATGACCTTGCGCAAAGGTGAACTTGCCTGTCTGCTGGGGGCCTCCGGCTGCGGCAAAACCACCGTCCTACGCGCCGTTGCCGGATTTGAACGGCTGCAAAACGGAGAGATTTATGTATCGCAACGACGTGTCGCCGGACCGGGCATACATCTGCCGCCAGAGAAACGTCACGTCGGGATGGTATTTCAGGAATATGCGTTATTCCCCCATCTGACAGCACAACAAAACGTGGCGTTTGGTTTACGACGGATGCCGCGTGAGGCGCAACAGGCCAGAGTGACAGAGCTGCTTAGAATGGTGGAGTTGCACAGCCATGCGGGTCGCTACCCTCATGAACTCTCGGGCGGACAACAACAACGTATCGCATTAGCCCGTGCGCTGGCGCCGAATCCCGATATCCTGCTATTGGATGAGCCTTTTTCCAGCCTAGATAAAAAAACACGCGAGCGCCTCGGCACAGAAGTTCGGGATATTTTGCGCGATGCGGGGCAAACCGCACTGCTGGTGACGCACAGTGAGCACGAAGCGCAGTTAATGGCTGACCATATTGGTTATGTACAAATGGGTAAATATCAAAAGAATAAAGACGCGCAATCCAACTGACAGAACCCGAAAATAGCCTTTTTATCCTGATGGCATAAAACGTCATCGCGCCCCGGCGTTAACACATCCCCCAGGAGCAACGGCTCTTACTTTTGTAAACTCAAACGGATAAGCAAAAAAAATCCCGGTCATTTGACCGGGATTTCGATGATAGCGTGAACGTCTGCTTAAGGCAGAATTGACGGCTGATCCGCCCCTTCTTTCTCAACTTTCTGCTGCAACATGTGCTCGCGTTTCATCCCCAGTTTCAGCGCCAGCGCTGAGGCAACGTAGATGGATGAAGCCGTACCGATAGAGACACCGATCAGCATGGTCAGTGAGAAGCCTTCCAGTACCGGACCACCGAAGAGGTACAGCATCAGAATAACCACTAATGTCGTACCGGAGGTAATCAACGTACGATGCAGCGTCTGGGTCAGCGACACGTTAAAGATTTCGTAAGGCGTCCCGCGACGGATTTTGCGGAAGTTTTCACGAATACGGTCAGAAACCACGATGCTGTCGTTCAGCGAGTAACCGATGACCGACATCAAAGATGCGACAATCGTCAGGTCAATCTCGATATGGAACAGCGACAGCACGCCCAGCGTAATGATCACATCGTGTGCAAGAGAGATAACCACCCCCGCCGCCAGTCGCCACTCGAAGCGGAAACCGACGTACACCAGGATGGAGATCAGCGCCGCAAGCAGCGCCATTGCACCCGTTTGCGCCAGATCGGCACCTACGCTAGGTCCAACGAACTCAATACGCTTCACTGCCGCATTCTGGTGGGTGGCTTCGTTGATGATCGTCAGCACTTTGCTGCCTAACACCTGACCGCCATTTTCGCCTTCCGTCGGCGGCATGCGCACCATGATGTCGTGGCTGCTGCCGAAGTTTTGCAGTTGCGGCTCTTCAAAACCCGCTTTCTGCAACGCTTCGCGCATGACATCTATTTCTGCTGGTTTCTCCAGCGTGATCTCAATTACCGTACCACCGGTGAAATCCAGTCCCCAGTTAAAGCCGCGCACGCCCATAATCACAATGGCCGCGATCAGCAAAAGACCAGAGATGCCGAAAGCCCAGTAGTCCCAGCGCATAAAGTCCCAGACTTTACGGCCATGGTTCAATTGTTCAACAGTATATTCCTGTGCCACAACGCACTCCTCAGATTGACAGCTTGTTGATGCGTTTGCCGCCATACAACAGGTTTACGATGGCACGCGTACCGACAATTGCGGTAAACATCGACGTTGCTACACCAATACCGGTGGTGATAGCGAAGCCTTTGATTGCGCCGGTGCCCACTGCATACAGGATCAAGACTTTAATCAGCGTCGTGATGTTCGCATCAAAGATGGAACTGAATGCACCCGCATAACCTTCGTTGATCGCCTGCTGCACCGAACGCCCGTTGCTCAACTCTTCTTTGATACGTTCGTTGATCAGTACGTTAGCATCGACCGCCACCGCAAGGGTTAGCACGATACCCGCAATACCCGGCATACTCAGCGTGGCCCCTGGCAGCAGCGACATAATGCCGACAATCAGGACCAGGTTTGCAATCAGCGCGCTGGTTGCGATCAGACCGAACTTCTTATAGAAGAAGATCATGAACAGAATAGAAACCGCCAGACCTGCCAGACACGCTTCCAGACCCTGTTCGATGTTCTGCATACCCAACGTTGGGCCGATGGTACGTTCTTCAACAATCTGAATCGGCGCAATCAGCGCACCGGCACGCAGCAACAGAGAGAGCTGACGCGCTTCGTTCGGGTTGTCGATGCCGGTAATACGGAAGCTGTTGCCCAGGCGTGACTGGATGTTGGCGATGTTGATCACCTCTTCCTGCTTCACCAGAATCGAGCGACCATTGGCATCTTTCTTACCGCTGTCTTTGTACTCCACAAACAGGGTCGCCATCGGTTTACCGATGTTGTCCTTGGTGAAGTTAGACATGATGTTGCCACCCGCGCTATCCAGCGAGATGTTAACCTGCGGCTGATTGTATTCGTCCTGGCTGGAAGTGGAGTCGGTGATATGGTCACCGGTCAGGATCACACGTTTGTACAGCACAACCGGCTGACCTTCGCGGGTCTGTTTCACTTCAGAATCGCCCGGTACACGCCCGGAAGCGGCAGCAGACTGGTCCACGTTGGTGTTGACCAGGCGGAACTCCAGAGTCGCCGTGGCGCCCAGAATCTCTTTCGCACGCGCGGTATCCTGAATACCCGGCAACTCAACGACGATGCGATCTGCACCCTGACGTTGTACGACAGGCTCAGCAACACCCAGTTGGTTAACACGGTTACGCAGGATATTGATGTTCTGCTGCACCGCATATTCGCGGGCTTCGCTCAGGCGAGCATCGGTCATTACCGCACGCAGTACATTGCTACCCTGGCCTGTGATCACCAGATCGCGATGACGGGGCGTCAGATACGCGATCGCCTCATCGCGGGCCTTGTCATCACGGAACGTAATGCTCAGACCGTATTTGTCTTCTTTGCGTACAGTCGTATAAGGAATGCCTTTATCGCGCAGTTCGCTGCGCAGGCTATCGATATTTTGCTCCTGCAGCTTACCCAGAGCGGTGTCCATATCCACTTCCATCAGGAAGTGAACGCCGCCACGCAGGTCGAGACCGAGTTTCATCGGTTCTGCGTGAATAGCAGCCAGCCAACGCGGGGTCGCTGGAGCAAGGTTTAGCGCCACGACGTATTTATCACCCAGCACGCCCACCAGCGCTTCACGTGCGCGCAGTTGGATGTCGGTGGTGTCGAAGCGCGCAAGAATAGCGCCCTCTTCCAGTGCCACAGACTTAGCAGTAATTTTTTCTTCTTGTAACGTTTTCTGGACCTGGATCAGCGTTTGCTCACTGGCGGCGACACCGCGCGCGCCAGTGATTTGAACAGCCGGATCCTCACCATACAGGTTGGGAAGTGCGTAAAGCAGGCCGACGACAATCACGACGACCAGCATAATGTACTTCCACAAAGGATAACGGTTTAACACGGCAGTTCCCTTTGGGAAAACAATAAATTACAGCGCCTTCATGGTGCCTTTCGGCAGAACGGCAGCTACGAAGTCACGTTTGATAACCACTTCAGTGGTGTCGTTCAGCGCGATAACAATGTAGCCAGATTCAGCTACTTTGGTCACACGACCCACCAGGCCACCATTAGTCAGTACTTCATCGCCTTTCGCAATGGAGTTCATCAGATTTTTGTGTTCTTTAGTACGCTTCTGCTGTGGGCGAAGGATCATGAAGTAGAAAATCAGACCAAACACCACCAGCATCAGAATCAGAGACATCGGGCTGCCCTGCGCCGGAGCACCTGTTGCCGCTACCGCATCAGAAATAAAAAAGCTCATTCAAATTCCCTCATTATTAAAATTAATCAACGTTCAAAGGTGGAACAGGTCGACCCTGGCGTTGGTAAAAATCGGTCACGAAGCTCTCTAATTTACCCTCTTCAATAGCCTTGCGTAAACCCGCCATCAAACGCTGGTAGTAACGAAGGTTATGAATGGTATTGAGTCGCGCGCCCAATATTTCGTTGCAACGGTCAAGATGATGCAAGTAAGCGCGCGAATAATGGCGACAGGTATAGCAATCACACTCAGCATCGAGTGGGCTGGTGTCGCTTTTATGCTTCGCATTACGAATTTTCACCACGCCGTCAGTCACGAACAAGTGACCGTTACGGGCGTTTCGCGTTGGCATCACGCAGTCAAACATATCAATACCACGACGTACGCCTTCAACCAGATCTTCTGGTTTGCCGACGCCCATCAGGTAACGCGGTTTATCCGCCGGGATTTGCGGGCAAACATGCTCCAGAATGCGGTGCATATCCTCCTTCGGTTCCCCCACAGCCAAACCGCCGACAGCGTAGCCATCAAAGCCGATATCTACCAGACCTTTGACAGAGATATCACGTAAATCTTCGTAAACGCTGCCCTGAATGATGCCAAAAAGCGCATTTTTATTGCCAAGGCCGTCAAAACGGTCGCGGCTACGCTTCGCCCAACGCAAAGACATCTCCATAGAGCGTTTAGCATAGTCCCAGTCCGCCGGATAGGGAGTACATTCGTCGAAAATCATTACGATATCGGAACCGAGATCGTATTGAATCTCCATGGACTTTTCAGGATCAAGGAAAATCGGATCGCCGTTGATCGGGTTGCGGAAGTGAACGCCTTGTTCGGTGATCTTGCGAATATCCCCCAGACTGAACACCTGGAAACCGCCGGAATCGGTAAGAATCGGGCCTTTCCACTGCATGAAATCGTGCAGATCGCCATGCAGTTTCATGATTTCCTGCCCTGGGCGCAGCCACAGGTGGAAGGTGTTGCCGAGAATAATCTGCGCGCCAGTGGCTTCAACTTCTTCTGGCGTCATCCCTTTGACGGTGCCGTAAGTGCCAACAGGCATAAAAGCAGGCGTTTCCACTACGCCACGATCAAACACCAGGCGGCCACGGCGAGCGCGTCCGTCGGTGGTATCCAGTTCGAATTTCATTTTTTCTCCTGCATCAGAGAAACAGTCTGATGATTAATGTTACGAGATGAGGTTCACCCTCACCCCGGCTCTCTCCCGCACGGGAGAGAGAAAAATCGTATCGTGCCTGTGTTGTCGGGTGGCGCTACGCTTACCCGACCTACAAACCGTAGGCCTGATAAGCAACGCGCCATCAGGCAGGACGTTCATTAATAGCCTGCGGATTGTACGTGATAAACATGGCATCACCGTAACTAAAAAATCGATATTCCGCTTTTACGGCTTCGTGATAGGCGTGCATGGTGTGTTTATAACCCGCAAACGCCGAAACCAGCATAATCAGTGTTGATTCAGGCAGATGGAAGTTAGTCACCAGCGCATCAATGACTTTGTATTGATAACCAGGATATATAAAAATCTGCGTATCGCCGAAGAACGGTTCGATAAGATCATTTTTTGCCGCCTGCGCCGCGCTTTCCAGTGAACGTACGGACGTCGTACCCACCGCAATCACCCGGTTGCCGCGTGCTTTCGCGGCCAGCACCGCATCCACAACGTCTTGCGGCACTTCGGCGTATTCGGAATGCATGATGTGGTCTTCAATGGTGTCCACACGCACAGGCTGGAACGTCCCGGCACCGACATGCAGCGTAACGAACGCCATCTCGATGCCTTTATCACGCAGTTTGGTCAGCAGTGGATCGTCAAAATGCAGACCTGCGGTTGGCGCTGCAACAGCGCCGGGCTTTTCACCGTAAACCGTCTGATACAGCTCGCGGTCGGCGTCTTCATCCGGACGGTCAATATAGGGCGGCAACGGCATATGGCCGATGGCGTTGAGAATGTCCAGAACCGGACGCTCGTCATTAAATTCGACTTCAAACAGAGCGTCATGACGGGCGGTCATGGTGGCCTTGATGCTCTCATCATCGCCCAGCAGTAATTCAGCGCCTGGCTTCGGCGCTTTAGAGGCGCGAATATGCGCCAGAATACGCGTGTCATCCAGCATACGCTCAACCAGCACTTCAATCTTGCCGCCGCTGGCCTTACGACCAAACAGACGCGCCGGGATCACGCGGGTATTGTTAAAGACCAGCAGATCGCCAGGGTTGAGCTTATCGAGTAAATCGGTGAAAGTACCGTGCGTCAGCGCGCCCGTCGGCCCGTCTAATGACAGCAAGCGGCAACTACTGCGCTCAGGCATCGGATAGTGGGCAATCAGGGACTCGGGTAATTCAAAGGAAAAATCGGCAACGCGCATGACACTGACTCTGACTAAAATAAGAGGCGGGTAGTCTAGTGCCGGGGCGTTCTCCCTGCAACCTTTACCCCTCTGGATAAACATTAAACCATGAATTTTCTTGCTCACTTACATTTGGCCTACCTCGCCAACAGCTCACTTTCCGGCAATCTGCTGGCTGATTTTGTGCGGGGAAATCCGCAAGCGAACTATGCGCCTGATGTGGTGGAAGGTATTTTTATGCATCGTCGAATCGACGTGATGACCGACAACCTGCCGGAGGTTCGCGAAGCACGGGAATGGTTTCGCGCCGATACCCGCCGCGTCGCACCCATTACGCTCGACGTGATGTGGGATCACTTTCTGTCGCGTCACTGGGCGCAAATCTCCCCGGACTTCCCCTTACAGGCCTTTGTGCGTTACGCCCATTCCCAGGTTGAGATTATTCTGCCGGAATCGCCGCCACGTTTTGTGAATCTGAATAACTACCTGTGGTCGGAAAAGTGGCTTGAGCGTTACAGTGATATGGATTTCATTCAGGATGTTCTGAACGGAATGGCCAGTCGCCGCCCCCGCCTTGATGCCCTTCGCGACTCGTGGCATGACCTGGATACCCACTACGATGCTCTGGAAGCGCGTTTCTGGCAGTTTTATCCGCGAATGATGGTGCTGGCGAAAAACAAACAACTTTAATAGTGGGTCGATTGATAGGTAAAAGCTCACTGAACGATTGTCAGCGCCTCTTTGTCTTATTGCCGAACACCTTCTATACTGGCCCGCGTTGCGTTCCAAAAACCCTTAACTTTGCAGGAGAATTATATGGTACTGGTTACTCGTCAGGCTCCAGATTTCACAGCAGCTGCGGTACTGGGTAGCGGTGAGATTGTTGAAAACTTCAACTTCAAACAGCACACCAACGGTAAAACGACCGTTCTGTTCTTCTGGCCGATGGACTTCACCTTCGTTTGCCCGTCAGAACTGATCGCGTTCGACAAACGTTATGAAGAATTCCAGAAGCGTGGCGTTGAAGTGGTTGGCGTTTCTTTTGACTCTGAATTTGTCCATAACGCATGGCGTAACACCCCTGTCGACAAAGGCGGCATCGGTGCAGTGAAATACGCAATGGTTGCTGACATCAAACGCGAAATCCAGAAAGCCTATGGCATCGAGCACCCGGAAGCGGGCGTGGCGCTGCGTGGTTCTTTCCTGATCGACGCCAACGGCGTTGTTCGCCACCAGGTCGTTAACGATCTGCCGCTGGGTCGTAACATCGACGAAATGCTGCGTATGGTTGACGCACTGCAGTTCCACGAAGAGCACGGTGATGTTTGCCCGGCGCAGTGGGAAAAAGGCAAAGAAGGGATGAACGCCTCTCCGGACGGCGTTGCAAAATACCTGACCGAAAACGTCTCCAGCCTGTAATTGGCATGAATTGAAAAAAGGCTCGCCACGGCGAGCCTTTTTTATTGCGTTGACCCATCCTGAATAGCGTTGACACGTTCCTGACCTAAATCCGGAGAACGTGATGATGA
>NZ_NRDO01000020.1:0-168 GCF_010231475.1 Citrobacter sp. NCU1
TTGAGCTAACCGGTACTAATGAACCGTGAGGCTTAACCTTACAACGCCGAAGCTGTTTTGGCGTGAGAGACGCAAGAAGTAGGCTTGATAACAGATTAAACCGGCGTGCATGAACGGAAGTGAATGCGTGCTGGAAACAGAATTTGCCTGGCGGCTGTAGCGCGGTGG
>NZ_NRDO01000020.1:197-84170 GCF_010231475.1 Citrobacter sp. NCU1
AACGCCGTAGCGCCGATGGTAGTGTGGGGTCTCCCCATGCGAGAGTAGGGAACTGCCAGGCATCAAATTAAGCAGTAAGCTGATATAAAAATCAGTGGTTGTGGAAAAATTCGGTGGAGCGGTAGTTCAGTTGGTTAGAATACCTGCCTGTCACGCAGGGGGTCGCGGGTTCGAGTCCCGTCCGTTCCGCCACTTATTAGAAAATTAAGCCTGCTACTTTAGCAGGCTTAATGATAAGAAGATTTAGGGGCGTAGCTCAGTTGGTAGAGCACCGGTCTCCAAAACCGGGTGTCGCGAGTTCGAGTCTCTCCGCCCCTGCCAGAAATAATCCTTAGCATTTTTGCTAAGGATTTTTTTTGTCTGAAATTTGCCTAAAAGTAGTGCTCACACAGCCTGTTATTGTATTTCACCCGGCATCCTTGCCCGATCCTACGACCTTAATCTTCCAGTACGTCTGTTTTTAGAAGATCGCGAATTAACGCATTTTTATCGCTATTTTGTAGCCATATGGCATATAACGGCCTTGAAAGTGTAGAGCTATCTGTAACCGTATGAAGTCCACCTTTCTCTTTGGCCCAGGTCACCGGTAGCCAACTGCAACCGTTGAGGGGAGAAAGCTGCTGGCGTGCGAGTTCTGCTGAACTGGTTGTGAGTACGGGGACTTCATCACTCGCAATCAATCCTGTTTCATGTTGTTGAAAGTCTGGACCCCACTCAAGACGTAAGTAATTCAACTCGTCTTTTGTTCGTGATGGCGTCGTGCTGTAAAGCGCGAGTGTGAAGTGGCCGAGAAGCTGGCTACTAAATTCGTCCATTTTGGGCGCTTCACTGGTAATCAGCAGATCCAACTGGCGCTCATGGAGTTGTTTAACTAACGACTGTCTCTGAGCGATCCTGGCCTCAAATTGCAGACTGTTTTGCGGGTCTTGAGACTGGTACAGCCGCCCCAGCCAGTCATTTAGCATGCACTCCCAAAGAGAAGCGCTGGCACCGATAGAAAACTCATTATGCCGTGACGTATGAGCGACTTCTTTGCGTGCAGCTTGCCACGTGTTCATCAGTGTTTCTGCATAAGGCAGAAGCTTCTCTCCGGCCGCAGTTAAACGGATATTGTTTCTGTGGCGAGTGAACAGGTTCACACCAAGCTGATTTTCCAGTTGTCTAATACGAAAACTTACTGCTGATTGAGTCAGATAGAGTGCTTCAGCTGCACGACCAAAGTGGCGTGTCCGACTCACTTCCAGGAAAGTTTTCAACAATTCCGTATCCACAATGTGCTCCACAAAATTATTTGTCGTTATGATTTAAATCTTTTGTTTTACACTCTGTCAAGCGTAACTAATACTCCGCGCCATAAATAGCTCGGCCAAAGAATTAGGAGCGTGCAGGATGGCGGAAAGCTTTACGACGACTAATCGATATTTCGACAATAAATATTATCCTCGTGGATTCTCTCGTCATGGTGATTTCACCATCAAAGAGGCACAACTGCTTGAACGTTATGGTTATGCCTTTAATGAGCTGGATCTGGGTAAACGTGAGCCAGTCACAGAAGAAGAAAAACTGTTTGTCGCGGTATGTCGTGGCGAACGTGAACCTGTTACAGAGGCTGAACGCGTTTGGTCTAAATACATGACGCGTATCAAGCGTCCCAAGCGTTTCCATACGCTGTCTGGTGGCAAACCGCAGATGGAAGGTGCTGAAGATTACACCGAATCTGACGATTAATAAAAAAGGGCATTTTGCCCTTTTTTTATGCCAGCAGTTTCTGCAGATGAATGAGCAGTCTGTCTATTGCTCGGTAGCCGACTGCTTCTTGTAAGTGCTGTCGTTTAATACTGTCTGTATGCTCAATATCGGCAATTGTACGTGCAACTTTCAGCAGTCGTTGCCAGGCGCGTACGGATAACCCCAACTGCAGCAACGTTTCCTCAAGCCAATGTGCATCATCACTGTGCAGATTGCAGTACTTTCGAATTTCCTGATTACTCATTTGCGCGTTTAGTTTCCCCTGTCGTTTGTATTGGCGTTCCTGAGCAGCGATAACACGCTGTTTAACCGTAAAACTATCTTCTCCTTTGGTTATCGGTTTGCTGAGAATGCCTGGGGGCGGGAGTGGTATCTCAAGTGAAAGATCAAAACGATCGAGAAAGGGGCCGGATAGGCGGTTGAGATAGCGCAGCGTCTGCTCAGGAGTGCAGCGATTATGATTTCCCTGATAGTGACCTGTGGGGCTGGGATTCATAGCAGCAATCAACTGGAAACGCGCTGGATAAGTAATTTTCGCTCGCGTGCGGGAAAGATGAATTTTCCCGGACTCAATGGGTTCCCGCAGTGCGTCCAGTGTACGCCGTTCAAATTCAGGTAGTTCATCAAGGAACAGAATGCCATTATGCGCCAGCGAGATTTCGCCTGGGGCGGGTATTGAGCCACCACCGACCATGGCAGCTAATGATGCACCATGGTGAGGTGAACGAAATGGGCGCTGCTTCCAGTGCTTTTGTACGGTATCGGAATTTACCAGACTGAGAATCGCTGCGCTTTCCAATGCTTCTTCGTTGCTGAGTGGTGGAAGCAGCCCATTTAAGCGACTGGCAAGCATTGTTTTTCCGGTTCCAGGAGGTCCTATCAGTAGCAAGTTATGACCACCCGCTGCAGTAATTTCTAGTCCTCGCTTTCCTTGTTCCTGGCCAATGACATCACTGAGGTCATCCGATGATGCGCCGGAATCCACATCCCGTGTTACAGGCCTTTCAAGATCATGTTTACCCTCCAGAAATGCACAGACGGATTGTAAATGATCGGCTATCAGGCACCCTTCTCCACTGATTAAACCCACTTCAGCGGCATTGTCACTGGCGACGATAATCCTCCGGCCAGCACGAATCGCTTCTGTGGCGCTTGAAATCGCGCCGGGAACGCCGCGTAACGCCCCTGTAAGCGCCAATTCACCTACTAACTCATATTCGCCAAGTTTGTGCGTTGTAAGCTGTTCTGATGCGGTCAGAAGAGCGACAGCGATAGGTAAATCATATCTCCCTCCCTCTTTAGGGAGATCGGCCGGGGCGAGGTTGATCGTGATTTTCTTCGCCGGAAATTCATACCCACTATTGATAATGGCGCTGCGCACCCGATCTCGAGCCTCTTTTACTGTGGTTTCAGGTAATCCCACCATGGTTAAACCGGGAAGACCATTGCTGATATGGACCTCAATCGTTATAGGGGGCGCATTAACGCCAAGGGCGGCGCGAGTGTGAACAATTGAAAGTGACATAATTCCTCCTGATGTAGCTATTATGTCGAAGTTAATGGCGGCAATGTTTTGCTAAATAACGTTTTTTGGCAGCTGATTCATGAAAGTTTGTGCAACTTTGAAAAGAAAGAGTGATGATTGGAATGCGGTTCGCAAAAGGGAAAATAAGCGAGATTTCGAGGGAAAATGGTTATTCAGTGGGAACGAAAATGAAATATTTTCATTTTTTACTTTTCTTATATAAAACAATACGTTTTTACTAAACCGTTAGCTGTGTCAGAAAAAAGAGAATAAAAATATCTTGTGCTATTTGTGAAATCTATGATAACTCTTTAGGCATTCCTTCGAACAAGATGCAAGAATAACCGAAAATGACAGCCCTTCTACGAGTGATTAGCCTGGTCGTGATTAGCGTGGTGGTGATTATTATCCCACCGTGCGGGGCTGCACTTGGACGAGGAAAGGCTTAGAAATCAAGCCTTAACGAACTAAGACCCCCGCACCGAAAGGTCCGGGGGTTTTTTTTGACCTTAAAAACATAACTGAGGAGCAGGAAATGAATATCAGCATAAAATTCTGTTTCTCCAAATTTATGGCGGGGAAGTAACTATGAATGGGGCGCAATGGGTAGTACATGCTTTGCGGGCACAGGGTGTTAAAACCGTTTTTGGTTATCCTGGTGGCGCAATTATGCCGGTTTACGATGCGTTGTATGACGGCGGCGTGGAACACTTATTGTGCCGACATGAGCAGGGGGCTGTGATGGCTGCTATCGGGTATGCTCGTTCGACCGGTAAAACCGGCGTCTGTATCGCAACCTCCGGACCCGGGGCGACCAATTTGATCACCGGTCTGGCTGATGCGCTTTTAGATTCCGTTCCCGTTGTTGCCATCACGGGACAGGTTTCTGCACCCTTCATTGGCACCGATGCTTTTCAGGAAGTGGATGTGTTAGGGCTGTCCCTGGCCTGTACCAAACACAGTTTCCTGGTGCCGTCGCTGGAAGAATTACCACGCATCATGGCTGACGCCTTCAGGATAGCGAATTCAGGACGACCGGGACCTGTCCTGGTTGATATCCCTAAAGATATCCAGTTGGCCAGCGGTTCTCTTGAGCCCTATTTTTCCACCGTGAAAAATGAAGTTACGTTCCCGGGCGCTGAGGTTGAGCAAGCGCGTCGAATGATAGCGCAAGCGCAAAAGCCAGTGCTGTACGTCGGGGGAGGCGTGGGGATGGCGCAGGCGGTAACCACGTTGCGTGAATTTCTCGATGTGACCCGCATGCCAGTCACCTGCACGTTGAAAGGGCTTGGCGCTGTCGAGTCAGACTATCCGTATTATCTTGGCATGCTGGGGATGCATGGCACGAAAGCGGCAAACTTTGCGGTGCAGGAATGCGATCTTCTGGTGGCTGTCGGTGCGCGTTTTGATGACCGGGTGACCGGCAAGCTGAATACCTTCGCACCCAATGCCGGCGTAATCCACATGGATATCGACCCTGCAGAAATGAACAAACTGCGTCAGGCGCACGTTGCGCTTCAGGGCGATTTGAACACACTGCTGCCTGCTCTGCAGCAGTCGTTAAACATTGACGCCTGGCGTCAGTATTGCGCCGAACTGCGCGCTGAGCATTGCTGGCGCTATGACCACCCTGGTGACGCTATCTATGCCCCGTTGTTGTTAAAACAATTGTCAGATCGTAAACCGGCAGACAGCGTCGTGACGACGGATGTCGGTCAACATCAGATGTGGTCGGCACAGCATATGACCTATACCCGCCCGGAAAACTTTATCACCTCCAGCGGCCTGGGCACGATGGGCTTTGGCCTGCCTGCGGCGGTGGGCGCACAGGTGGCGCGACCGGATGACACCGTTATCTGTATCTCCGGTGACGGTTCCTTCATGATGAATGTGCAGGAACTGGGCACCGTAAAACGCAAGCAGTTACCGTTGAAAATCGTCTTACTCGATAATCAACGTTTGGGGATGGTGCGACAATGGCAGCAACTGTTTTTTCAGGAACGTTATAGCGAAACCACCCTTACCGATAATCCCGATTTCCTTATGTTAGCCAGCGCCTTTGGCATTCCTGGCCAACACATCACCCGTAAAGACCAGGTTGAAGCGGCACTCGACACCATGCTGAACAGCGAGGGGCCTTACCTGCTTCATGTCTCAATCGACGAACTTGAGAATGTCTGGCCCCTGGTGCCGCCCGGTGCCAGTAACTCAGAAATGCTGGAGAAATTATCATGATGCAACATCAGGTCAATGTGGCGGCGCGCTTCAGCCCGGAAACGTTAGAGCGTGTTTTACGTGTGGTACGCCATCGCGGTTTTCAGGTGTGTTCTATGAATATGGAAACCGCCAGCGATGCGCAGAATATAAATATCGAATTGACCGTTGCCAGCCCACGGTCAGTCGACTTACTGTTTAGTCAGTTAAGCAAACTGGTAGACGTTGCACATGTTGCCATTTGCCAGAGCACAACCACATCACAACAGATCCGCGCCTGAGCGCAAAAGGAAGAAAAATGACGACGAAAAAAGCTGATTACATTTGGTCCAATGGCGAGATGATTCGCTGGGAAGATGCGAAAGTTCACGTAATGTCCCACGCGCTGCACTACGGTACCTCAGTGTTTGAAGGGATCCGTTGCTACGATTCTCACAAAGGACCAGTGGTGTTCCGCCATCGCGAACACATGCAGCGCCTTCGCGACTCAGCAAAAATTTATCGTTTCCCGGTTTCTCAGAGCGTTGATGAGTTAATGGAAGCCTGTCGCGCGGTTATCCGCAAAAACAATCTGACCAGCGCGTATATCCGCCCACTGGTATTTGTGGGCGATGTAGGGATGGGCGTTAACCCGCCTCCGGGATACACCACTGATGTGATCATTGCCGCGTTCCCATGGGGAGCCTATCTGGGCGCTGAAGCACTGGATCAGGGTATTGACGCGATGGTTTCTTCCTGGAACCGCGTTGCGCCGAACACCATCCCGACCGCGGCAAAAGCTGGCGGTAACTATCTTTCTTCTCTGTTGGTGGGTAGCGAAGCGCGTCGCCACGGTTATCAGGAAGGGATTGCGCTGGATGTGAACGGCTACATTTCTGAAGGCGCAGGCGAGAACCTGTTTGAAGTGAAAGATGGCATTCTGTTCACCCCGCCGTTCACCTCATCCGCACTGCCGGGGATTACTCGTGATGCGATCATCAAACTGGCAAAAGAGCTGGATATCGAAGTGCGTGAGCAAGTGCTGTCCCGTGAATCGCTCTATCTGGCGGATGAAGTGTTTATGTCCGGAACCGCAGCAGAAATCACCCCTGTTCGCAGCGTAGATGGCATCCAGGTGGGGGAAGGCCGCTGTGGCCCGGTCACCAAACGTATCCAGCAAGCATTCTTTGGCCTCTTTACCGGTGAAACGGAAGATAAATGGGGTTGGTTGGATCATGTTAATCAATAATTAAAAAATGGGACGGCACGCACCGTCCCATTTAACAGACAGACACTGGGAGTAAAAAAGCATGCCTAAGTACCGTTCTGCCACCACCACTCACGGGCGCAACATGGCGGGGGCCCGCGCATTGTGGCGCGCAACCGGGATGACCGACGCCGATTTCGGTAAGCCTATTATTGCGGTTGTAAACTCGTTTACTCAGTTTGTGCCGGGCCATGTGCACCTGCGCGACCTCGGTAAACTGGTTGCCGAACAAATCGAAGCGGCAGGCGGTGTGGCCAAAGAGTTCAACACCATTGCGGTGGATGATGGTATCGCAATGGGTCATGGGGGGATGCTTTATTCACTGCCGTCTCGCGAGCTGATTGCCGACTCTGTCGAGTACATGGTCAACGCCCACTGCGCAGACGCCATGGTCTGCATCTCCAACTGCGACAAAATCACCCCGGGCATGCTGATGGCCTCTTTGCGCCTCAACATTCCGGTGATTTTCGTGTCCGGTGGCCCAATGGAAGCCGGGAAGACCAAACTCTCTGACCAAATCATCAAATTGGATCTGGTCGATGCGATGATCCAGGGGGCTGACCCGAAAGTCTCCGACTCGCAAAGCGATCAGATTGAACGTTCAGCCTGCCCGACCTGCGGCTCTTGTTCCGGGATGTTCACCGCCAACTCGATGAACTGCCTGACCGAAGCGCTGGGCTTGTCACAGCCAGGCAATGGATCATTGTTGGCGACGCACGCCGACCGTAAACAGCTGTTCCTCAACGCCGGTTCCCGCATTGTTGAGCTGACCAAACGTTATTACGAGCAGGACGACGAAAGTGCCCTGCCGCGCAATATCGCCAGCAAAGCGGCATTCGAAAACGCCATGACGCTGGATATCGCGATGGGTGGTTCCACTAACACCGTACTTCACCTGCTGGCGGCGGCGCAGGAAGCGGAAATCGACTTCACCATGAGTGACATCGACAAGCTTTCCCGCAAGGTACCTCAGCTGTGTAAAGTGGCGCCAAGTACGCAGAAATACCATATGGAAGACGTGCACCGCGCTGGTGGCGTTCTGGGTATTCTTGGCGAGTTGGATCGCGCCGGTTTGCTGAACCGTGAAGTGAAAAACGTACTCGGACTTTCTCTGCCGCAGACGCTCGATCAATACGATGTCATGCTGACGAAAGATGATGCGGTGAAAACCATGTTCCGCGCAGGGCCTGCGGGTATCCGCACCACTCAGGCATTCTCGCAGGAGTGCCGTTGGGATACGCTGGATGATGATCGCGCCGAAGGCTGTATCCGTTCGCTGGAACATGCGTACAGCAAAGACGGCGGTCTGGCAGTACTGTACGGCAACTTCGCGGAAAACGGCTGCATTGTGAAAACCGCCGGCGTGGACGACAGCATTCTGAAATTCACCGGTCCGGCCAAAGTGTATGAAAGTCAGGATGAGGCGGTAGAAGCCATTCTCGGTGGCAAAGTGGTCGCAGGCGATGTGGTTGTTATCCGCTATGAAGGTCCGAAAGGCGGCCCGGGGATGCAGGAGATGCTCTACCCAACCACCTTCCTGAAATCAATGGGCCTTGGCAAAGCCTGTGCGTTGGTGACCGATGGCCGTTTCTCCGGCGGCACTTCCGGTCTTTCTATCGGCCACGTTTCTCCAGAAGCGGCGAGCGGCGGCAACATCGCGATCATCGAAGATGGCGATCTGATTGAAATCGACATCCCGAACCGCGGCATTCAGTTGACGCTGAGCGATCAGGAAATTGCGGCACGTCGTGAGGCGCAGGAAGCCCGTGGTGATAAAGCCTGGACGCCGAATAACCGTGAACGTCAGGTCTCCTTTGCCCTGCGTGCCTACGCCAGCCTGGCGACCAGCGCCGACAAAGGTGCTGTGCGCGATAAATCGAAACTGGGGGGTTAATGATGGCTGACTCGCAACCCCTGTCCGGCACCCCTGAGGGTGCCGAGTATCTCAGAGCGGTGCTGCGCGCACCGGTCTACGAAGCAGCGCAGGTCACGCCGCTGCAAAAAATGGAAAAACTCTCGTCGCGCCTTGATAACGTGATCCTGGTGAAACGCGAAGACCGCCAGCCGGTGCACAGTTTCAAGCTGCGCGGGGCTTACGCCATGATGGCGGGTCTGACGGAAGAACAGAAAGCGCAGGGTGTGATCACCGCATCCGCAGGAAACCATGCGCAAGGCGTGGCGTTCTCTTCGGCGCGATTAGGTGTAAAAGCGCTGATTGTTATGCCAACCGCCACTGCCGACATCAAAGTCGATGCTGTGCGTGGTTTCGGCGGTGAAGTGTTGCTGCACGGTGCCAATTTTGATGAAGCGAAAGCCAAAGCGATTGAGCTGTCGCAGCAGCAAGGTTTTACCTGGGTGCCGCCGTTTGATCATCCGATGGTGATTGCCGGCCAGGGCACGCTGGCGCTGGAGCTACTGCAACAGGATGCGCATCTGGACCGGGTGTTTGTGCCGGTCGGTGGCGGCGGTCTGGCGGCAGGCGTGGCGGTGCTTATCAAACAACTGATGCCGCAAATCAAAGTGATTGCCGTCGAAGCTGAAGACTCCGCCTGCCTGAAGGCGGCACTGGAAGCCGGTCATCCGGTCGACCTGCCGCGTGTAGGTTTGTTTGCTGAAGGCGTAGCCGTCAAACGCATTGGCGATGAAACCTTCCGTCTGTGCCAGGAGTATCTCGACGACATCATCACTGTCGACAGCGATGCTATCTGCGCGGCGATGAAAGATCTGTTCGAAGATGTGCGTGCGGTGGCAGAACCGTCCGGTGCGCTGGCGCTGGCGGGGATGAAAAAGTATATCGCCCAGCACAATATCCGTGGCGAGAGACTGGCGCATATTCTTTCCGGTGCCAACGTCAACTTCCACGGTCTGCGCTACGTTTCCGAACGCTGCGAACTGGGTGAGCAGCGCGAAGCCCTGCTGGCGGTGACCATCCCGGAAGAGAAGGGCAGCTTCCTCAAGTTCTGCCAGTTGCTCGGTGGGCGTTCAGTCACCGAGTTCAACTACCGCTTTGCCGATGCTAAAGATGCCTGCATTTTCGTGGGTGTACGCCTGAGCCGTGGTCTGGAAGAGCGTAAAGAGATTCTGCAACTGCTCAATGACGGTGGTTATAGCGTGGTGGATCTCTCCGATGACGAAATGGCGAAACTGCACGTTCGCTATATGGTTGGCGGACGTCCGTCCAAGCCGTTACAGGAACGGCTATTCAGCTTTGAGTTTCCCGAATCGCCGGGCGCGCTGCTTAAGTTCTTGCATACGCTGGGTACGCACTGGAATATTTCCCTGTTCCATTACCGTAGCCACGGCACTGACTATGGTCGGGTGCTGGCGGCGTTTGAGTTAGGCGAGCACGAGCCGGATTTCGAAACGCGTCTGAACGAGCTGGGTTATGACTGTCACGATGAGACGCATAACCCGGCATTCAGGTTCTTTTTGGCGGGTTAGGACGGGATGCCTGATGGCGCTTCGCTTATCAGGCCTACACACCGTTTGTAGTTTGCGCCGCTATCCGGCAAAACTCCGCCTGATGGCGCTTCGCTTATCAGGCCTACACGCCGTTTGCAGCTTGCGCCGCTATCCGGCAAAACCCCGGCTGATGGCGCTTCGCTTATCAGGCCTACAATGCATCCTGCATGGGGTTAATGGTTCGGCAAAATCGCCCAAAACGCATCAATCAGCGGCTCATGCAGCCGCTTTTTTTGTGCGCATACGCCAAGTTCGAACGGTGTTTTTTCATCGCTGCGCTCAAGAATCATCACGCGGTTGCGCACCGGCTCCGGGCTGTTTTCCAGCACCACTTCCGGCAGCAGCGCCACACCGCAGCCGAGCGCGACCATTGAGATCATCGCTTCATGACCACCCACGGTGGCGTAAATCAACGGATTGCTGATCTTGTTGCGCCGAAACCACAGCTCAATACGGCGGCGTACCGGTCCCTGGTCGGCCATGATAAATGGAATTGTCGACCAGTCCGGGATGTCTACCGAGACCTGATTACGCACCGGGCAGGGCAACGCGGGGGCGATCAGCACTACCGCCAGATTTTCCAGCATTGAAAATGCCACTGCGCCAGGCAGCGTTTCCGGTTTCCCCGCAATCGCCAAATCCGCTTCGCCGGTAACCACTTTTTCCATCGCATCGGCGGCATCACCGGTGGTGAGCTTAATTTCTACCGATGGATGTTCCGCCCGAAACCTGTCGAGAATCGGCGGCAGGTGGCTATAGGCGGCGGTCACCGAGCAGAAGATATGCAATTCGCCGGAGAGCGACGGTCCCTGCTGGTCAATGGTGTGGCGCAGTTGCTGATATTGCAGCAAGGTTTGCTGGGCAAAAACGCGTAACTCTTCACCTGCTTCGGTCAGCGTCACGGTGCGGTTATCGCGCACAAACAGCGGTTGGCCGAGATCTTCTTCCAGGCGCTGAATCTGCCGGGAAAGCGTCGAGGGGCTGACGTGCATCGCCCGCGCGCTGCGGCCAAAATGGCGGCTCTCCGCCAGATGCAGGAAGGTTTTCAGATCGCGTAAATCCACAGATCGCACTCCACTCTTTTACATTGCAGAAATTGCAACGTGACGTTGTGAATATATCAATTTCCGCAATAAATTTCCTGTCATATAGTGAGTGCATTCTCTCTTGCAATGACACGGCAAGCGAACCTAACAAGAAAGCACGACAACACAACATCACGGAGTTCACCATGGCTAACTACTTCAATACACTGAACCTGCGCCAGCAGCTGGCACAGCTGGGTAAATGTCGCTTTATGGGGCGCGACGAATTCGCCGATGGCGCAAGCTACCTTCAGGGTAAAAAAGTGGTCATCGTCGGCTGTGGCGCTCAGGGTCTGAACCAGGGCCTGAACATGCGTGACTCCGGTCTGGATATCTCTTATGCCTTGCGTAAAGAAGCGATTGCTGAGAAACGCGCTTCCTGGCGTAAAGCGACCGAAAACGGCTTCAAAGTCGGTACTTACGAAGATCTGATCCCGCAGGCGGATCTGGTGGTTAACCTGACGCCAGACAAACAGCACTCTGACGTTGTGCGCTCCGTGCAGCCGCTGATGAAAGAGGGCGCGGCGCTGGGTTACTCCCACGGCTTCAACATCGTCGAAGTGGGCGAGCAGATCCGTAAAGACATCACCGTCGTGATGGTGGCGCCGAAGTGCCCAGGTACTGAAGTTCGTGAAGAGTACAAACGTGGTTTCGGTGTTCCAACCCTGATTGCGGTTCACCCGGAAAACGATCCGAAAAGTGAAGGTATGGCCATCGCTAAAGCCTGGGCTGCGGCAACGGGCGGTCACCGCGCGGGCGTTCTGGAATCTTCCTTCGTTGCGGAAGTGAAATCTGATCTGATGGGTGAGCAGACTATTCTGTGCGGCATGCTGCAGGCTGGTTCTCTGCTGTGTTTCGACAAGCTGGTGGAAGAAGGGACCGACCCGGCATACGCTGAAAAACTGATTCAGTTCGGCTGGGAAACCATCACCGAAGCGCTGAAACAGGGCGGCATCACTCTGATGATGGACCGCCTCTCTAACCCGGCGAAACTGCGTGCTTACGCGCTTTCCGAGCAGTTAAAAGAGATCATGGCGCCGCTGTTCCAGAAGCACATGGATGACATTATTTCCGGTGAATTCTCCTCCGGCATGATGGCTGACTGGGCGAACGACGATAAGAAACTGCTGACCTGGCGTGAAGAGACCGGCAAAACCGCGTTTGAAACCGCGCCGCAGTATGAAGGCAAAATCGGCGAGCAGGAGTACTTCGATAAAGGCGTTCTGATGATCGCGATGGTGAAAGCGGGCGTTGAGCTGGCATTCGAAACGATGGTGGATTCCGGCATCATCGAAGAGTCGGCTTACTACGAATCCTTGCACGAGTTGCCGCTGATTGCGAACACCATCGCCCGTAAGCGTCTGTATGAAATGAACGTGGTTATCTCTGATACCGCAGAATACGGTAACTACCTGTTCTCTTACGCTTGCGTACCGCTGCTGAAATCGTTCATGACTGAAATTCAGCCGGGCGACCTGGGCAAAGCGATTGCTGACGGTGCAGTCGACAACGCGCAGTTGCGTGATGTGAATGAAGCGATTCGTGGCCATGCAATCGAGAAAGTGGGTCAGAAACTGCGCGGTTATATGACCGATATGAAACGTATTGCCGTAGCGGGTTAAGATAAAAAGTCGGGTGGCGCATAGCTTACCCGACCTACAATGTTACAGCCATTTTGTAGGCCCGGTAAGGCGTTAGCCGCCACCGGGCTTTTTTATTAGTTACGGTACAGCACTTTAATGATGTGGTAACCAAACTGCGTGTGCAGTGGACCGGTTGGCTCCAGCACCGGGCAGGAGAAAACCACTTTATCGAAGGCTGGAACCATCTGGCCCTGACGGAATTCGCCTAAGTCACCGCCACGTTTACCTGACGGGCAGATTGAGTGCTTCTTCGCCAGCTTGCCGAAGTCGGCGCCATTTTTAATTTGCTCAAGAATATCTAATGCCAGTTTTTCTTCTTTAACAAGGATATGCACTGCTGCTGCTGTTTTTGCCATGATCGTGCCTTCAAAAGGGGGTCTATAAGGCTCGCAATTTTAGCATGGCTTACCGTCGATACAGCACTTTGATGATGTGGTAGCCAAATTTGGT
The DNA here is from genome assembly GCF_010231475.1 of Citrobacter sp. NCU1. Lineage (GTDB taxonomy): Bacteria > Pseudomonadota > Gammaproteobacteria > Enterobacterales > Enterobacteriaceae > Citrobacter_D. The sequence continues at coordinate 13,572 of NZ_NRDO01000020.1, forward strand.
TTTTACCGGTCCGTAGGGTTTAAGCAGCGGGATACTAAACACTGCGGCATCAAATGGCCCCACCATCATCCCCTGTTTGAATTCGCCAAGATCGCCGCCATTGCGCCCGGAAGGGCAGCGGGAGTAACGTTTTGCCAGATGATCGAAACTGATACCGCGCTCCAGTTTGCTCAGGATCTCGAGAGCCAGTTTCTCTTCTTTTACCAGGATATGCAGGGCTGCCGCGCTCTTAACCATAGGGTCGTTCTCATCATAGGATTGCCGTCCAACACTTTACCATTTGACGGGTAAATCTCAGCCTGACTTTCTGCTACAATCCACATCCCCGTGTTTATAGATTGAGCAATCCCCCTATGCGTTTGAACCCCGGACAACAACATGCCGTCGAATTTGTCACCGGACCTTGCCTGGTGCTGGCGGGGGCGGGTTCTGGTAAAACACGCGTTATCACTAACAAAATTGCCCACCTTATTCGTGGCTGTGGGTATCAGGCGCGCCACATTGCTGCGGTGACCTTTACCAACAAGGCGGCGCGTGAGATGAAAGAGCGTGTCGGGCAAACGCTGGGACGTAAAGAAGCGCGCGGCTTGATGATTTCCACTTTCCATACGCTGGGGCTGGATATCATCAAGCGGGAATATGCCGCGCTGGGGATGAAATCCAACTTCTCGCTATTCGATGACACCGATCAGGTGGCGTTGTTGAAGGATCTGACTGAAGGGCTGATCGAAGACGATAAAGTGGTGCTGCAACAGCTGATCTCGACGATCTCCAACTGGAAAAACGATCTGAAAACCCCGGCGCAGGCAGCGGCCAGCGCGAAGGGCGAGCGGGAGCGCATTTTTGCTCACTGCTACGGCTTGTACGATGCGCATATGAAGGCATGTAACGTGTTGGATTTTGATGATCTGATCCTGCTGCCCACGCTGCTGTTGCAACGTAATGAAGAGGTGCGAGAACGCTGGCAGAATAAAATTCGCTATCTGCTGGTGGATGAATATCAGGACACCAACACCAGTCAGTACGAACTGGTTAAGCTGTTGGTGGGCCAGCGCGCACGTTTTACAGTGGTGGGGGATGATGATCAGTCCATCTACTCCTGGCGCGGCGCCCGCCCGCAAAACCTGGTGCTGCTGAGCCAGGATTTCCCGGCTTTGCAGGTGATTAAACTCGAGCAGAACTACCGTTCCTCCGGGCGTATCCTGAAGGCGGCGAATATTCTCATCGCTAACAATCCTCATGTCTTTGAAAAACGTCTCTTTTCTGAGCTGGGTTATGGCGCCGAGCTTAAAGTGTTGAGCGCGAACAATGAAGAGCATGAAGCCGAGCGCGTCACGGGTGAACTTATCGCCCATCACTTTGTGAATAAAACCGAATACAAGGATTACGCCATTCTGTACCGCGGGAATCACCAGTCGCGGGTATTTGAAAAATTCCTGATGCAGAACCGGATCCCGTACAAAATTTCTGGCGGCACGTCGTTCTTCTCCCGTCCTGAGATTAAAGATCTGCTTGCCTACCTGCGCGTTTTGACCAATCCGGATGATGACAGCGCGTTTTTGCGCATTGTGAACACCCCAAAACGTGAAATCGGCCCGGCCACCCTGCAAAAACTGGGTGAATGGGCGATGACCCGCAACAAGAGTTTGTTTACCGCCAGCTTTGATATGGGGCTTAGCCAGACACTGACCGGGCGTGGGTATGATTCACTCACTCGCTTTACGCAGTGGTTGGGCGAAATCCAGCGCCTGGCGGAGCGTGAACCGATTGCAGCGGTACGCGACCTCATTCACGGAATCGACTACGAATCCTGGTTGTATGAAACTTCGCCCAGCCAAAAAGCCGCTGAGATGCGCATGAAAAACGTCAACCAGCTGTTTAGCTGGATGACGGAGATGCTGGAAGGCAGTGAAATTGATGAACCGATGACGCTTACCCAGGTGGTGACGCGCTTCACCCTGCGCGACATGATGGAACGTGGCGAAAGTGAAGAGGAGTTAGATCAGGTTCAACTGATGACGCTGCATGCTTCAAAAGGCCTCGAATTTCCGTACGTCTTTATGGTGGGGATGGAAGAGGGCTTCCTGCCGCACCAGAGCAGTATTGATGAAGATAATATCGATGAAGAGCGCCGTCTGGCCTACGTTGGGATCACGCGTGCACAGAAAGAGCTTATCTTCACGTTGTGCAAAGAACGCCGTCAGTATGGCGAGCTGGTGCGCCCGGAGCCGAGTCGTTTTCTGTTAGAGCTGCCGCAGGATGATCTGGTGTGGGAACAGGAACGTAAAGTGGTGAGTGCAGAAGAACGGATGCAGAAAGGGCAGAACCATCTGGCAAATTTGAAAGCGATGATGGCGAAAGCAAAAGGACAATAAGTTGAAGCGAATAAGGACGTTTGTATGAAATTAGTGGCTTTAACTATTTCGTTTTTTACCACATTAGTGGTTTATCCCGTCTTTGGTGCAGAAATTACGAACGTTACCTTGAGCCAAAGCCCTTTGGCTCAACCTGTAAGGAATTGCAGTCTTTCTCTTAAAAAGTTCCTGGCAAGTTCTAATCAATATTGGATTGCCAAAGAGCATCCACGACCTGAAGATCTTCGTTTTCTTATTGAACACCATGATGATCGTAAGGGGCTGGAATTTATTCAAATCACGAATGAGCGTGAGAGGAAAATAGATTCAGCACCTGGGGCAGGTCATTATGGGTGGGTAGTGTATGATCCTAAGACGGGAGAATTATGGGATGAAAGCCGTGATCCAGACCAACCGGAGAAACTTTCTGTTGATTCGACTGCCGCTCAAGAATATCGCTCCTGTCGTGCATTAGATGAACAATGTTATCAGGCGAATCAGAACATGAGCGATGATCCCACTGGCGGTTTCTACCCTAATCCTTTTGAAATTGCAGGTGATTCCAGCGAGCGCTATGTGAAGTATTCTCAAAAACGGCAACCCTTTTATTGGTCACCTAATAAACACTGCGCTGTTCAGGCATTTCTTGTTAACAACGATAAGGTTTATGCACTGTCCTGGGGACGAAATAATGGCTTTGTCTGGAGCCGCTATATCAATCCCAAAACGAAGCAAACTACAGAAGGCTGGCTTCCAGAAGATATGCTGGTGACAAAAGAGCAGGTTTGCAACGATGCCAGGTTGAAATCCGGAGTAGAAAATCCTTCCGCCAGCGAGTTTGTAATGCGGGAGGTTGCTAACAAGCAACAGCGCCTCTATTTCTATGATGCGCCAGATAAAGTCTGTCCCCGTGGAGAGAATACATTCATTGTTGCTGGTGATAACGTTCAGGTGTTGAATCGGCCTGCGTACGCTGGTTATTCCTTTGTTCGCTACACCCATCCGGTGACACAGAATGTGACAGTAGGATGGGTTTCTGCCAGTGAATTGAGGTAGTCCATCGCTGTTAACGAACGTCCAGCGGCCAGTGGACATAGCTTTGCCACTGGCTTTCCTGATCAATAAGTTCTTTGCCCAGCGGATGATGCGCAAGCCAGCCTTCACGGAGGAATAATGTCAGATTTTCATTCTGTGCTTGCAAGACAATTTCCGGCACCAGATCGTCGCGTCGACGGCTGGCAAAAATAATGGCCAGTCGCAGTAAGCGACAAAGATGTTCTGCCATGCGCGGAGGAACCGCATTTTGCTGGTGGAGAGAGGAGAGATCGACAGGGTTGGTCTGATTTAATAATAGCGTTGCCAACAATTTCTTTTGCGCAGGCGTAAAGCCGGGCAAATCAAGATTGCGCACCAGGTAGGCCGCATGTTGCGGCGCTTGCCTGAAATCGACGCTTAACCCAATCTCATGTAACTGGCAGGCACTTATCAATATTTCGCGGCTGATCGGTTCAATATGCCACTCATTCTCCACCTGACCGAGGAAAGCGACCGCAATATTTGCGACATGGTTTGCTTGTTCAGTATCGACCATAAATCGCCGCTGAATGTTACGCAACGTGCGGCTGCGAATATCCTGCTCAACGGCGAGGTGTAGCATCCCGTAGACCAGACCTTCACGTAAGGCGCCGCCGGCAAGGGTCATGCACTGAATGTTCAGTTCGGTGAAAATGGCGATCAGAATGGCCAGACCGCTTGGGAATACCAGAGCGCGTTCGAGTGTTAACCCCTCAATTTCCAGCTCTTCCAGACGACCGCAATGAATGGCGCGCTGCTTTAACTGTTGAAGCTTCGCCAGCGTAATACGCTCATCCATGCCTTGCGCCATCATGATTTCTTGTAGCGCTTGCACTGTGCCAGAAGCACCCACACACACTTTCCAGCCATGATAACGCAACTCGTCAGCAACGGGACGCAGCACTTCGCGTGCGGCTTTTTCCGCCTCATCAAAGTTTTCCTGCGCCAGGTTACGATCGGTAAAGTAACGCTCAAGCCAGGTAACGCAACCCATCGATAAACTAAACAGGGAGGTGGTTTGCGCTCCGGTACCGGTAACCATTTCAGTGCTGGCTCCGCCGATATCGACAACCAGACGCTGGTCAGCGCCGCCGGTGGTATGGGCGACCCCCTGATAAATCAGACGGGCTTCTTCTTCACCGCTAATAACCTGAATGGGACAACCGAGAATATCTTGTGCTTTGGCAATAAACTCACCCGCATTGACTGCAAGACGTAATGTTGCTGTTGCGACCACGCGGATTTGCGGTTGGGGAATATCTTGCAGGCGTTCAGCAAATAGACGCAGGCATTGCCAGCCGCGCTCCATTGCTTCTACGGAAAGTGTATTATCGCTGTTCAGCCCGGCAGCCAGACGCACCTTGCGCTTGATGCGGGTAAGCGTCTGGATGCTTCCTGCCACCTCGCGTACAACCAGCATATGAAAACTATTGGAACCGAGATCGATAGCTGCATAAAGCGACGAGGTGGAGCTGAGCATATTTTCTTAACCTGAACGACGACGGTTACGAGGTGCGCCAGTGCGGCGTGGCCCGTTACCAGGGCGCGAACGCGTCAGACGCAATGGCTTAGGCAAATCGGTCATCAGCGCGTCCGGATTGTATTTGCTCACCGGAATAGAGTGACCAATGTAGGTCTCAATCGCTGGCAGATTCAATGCGTACTCTTCGCAGGCCAGACTGATGGAATGACCGCTTGCGCCAGCACGACCTGTACGGCCGATACGGTGGACGTAATCTTCACAGTCATCCGGCAGATCGTAGTTAAAGACGTGTGTCACCGCTGGAATGTGCAGACCGCGCGCCGCAACGTCAGTTGCAACCAGAATATCAAGGTCACCACGGGTAAATTCATCGAGAATGCGCAGACGCTTTTTCTGTGCCACGTCGCCGGTCAACAGACCTACGCGATGACCATCAGCGGCAAGGCTACCCCAGATCTCTTCGCAACGATGTTTGGTATTCGCAAAAACAATGGCGCGATCTGGCCACTCTTCTTCGATCAGCGTTTGCAGTAAACGCATCTTTTCTTCATTAGAAGGGTAGAAAAGCTCTTCTTTAATGCGATGACCCGTCTTTTGTTCCGGTTCAACTTCAACGTATTCGGCGTTGTTCATCTGCTCGAAAGCCAGTTCACGAACACGGTAAGAGAGGGTAGCAGAGAACAACATGTTCAGACGCTGAGTGGCTGGCGGCATACGGCGGAACAGCCAACGGATATCTTTAATAAAGCCCAGATCGTACATACGATCGGCTTCATCAAGCACGACGACCTGAATAGCGCCAAGGTTGATATGATTCTGTTTCGCGTAGTCGATCAGACGACCTGTGGTGCCGATCAGAATATCGACGCCGCTTTCCAGCACTTTAAGCTGTTTGTCGTAACCGTCACCGCCGTAAGCCAAACCTAGCTTCAGGCCGGTCGTTTGAGCCAGAGGCTCCGCATCAGCGTGGATCTGCACGGCTAATTCGCGTGTCGGCGCCATAATTAGCGCGCGCGGCTGATTCACTTTGCGATCGGCAATCGCGGGATGAGAGAGAAGATAATGAAACGTTGACGTCAGAAACGCCATCGTTTTCCCGGTACCGGTTTGCGCCTGCCCTGCAACATCACGACCTGCCAGCGTTAGCGGGAGGGCCAGTGCCTGAATGGGCGTGCAGTTATGAAACCCTTTTTTTTCAAGGGCTTCTATCACCTTAGGATGCAGGGCGAAGTCGGAAAACTTCTGTTCTGTTAAATGTGTTTTGCTCATAGTGTGGTAGAATATCAGCTTACTATTGCTTTACGAAAGCGTATCCGGTGAAATAAAGTCAACCTTTAGTTGGTTTTGAAGGCTGCGTCCCTCAATTGTGAGTGATGGTGGCCCTGAGCGACACATCCTGAACCAACATGCCAGGCTTATTCCTGTGGAGTTATATATGAGCGATAAAATTATTCACCTGACTGACGACAGTTTTGACACGGATGTACTCAAAGCGGACGGGGCGATCCTCGTTGATTTCTGGGCAGAGTGGTGCGGACCGTGCAAAATGATCGCCCCGATTCTGGATGAAATCGCTGACGAATATCAGGGCAAGTTGACGGTTGCTAAACTGAACATTGACCAGAACCCAGGCACTGCGCCGAAGTATGGTATCCGTGGCATCCCGACCCTGTTACTGTTCAAGAACGGTGAAGTAGCTGCAACCAAAGTGGGCGCTCTGTCCAAAGGTCAGCTGAAAGAGTTCCTCGACGCCAACCTGGCGTAAGGAAATATCATGTTCGGGCGACCGGCATCCTAAATTAGGTGGATGACTGGACGCCCGGCTTGAGTCATGCTAAGTTAGTGTTGACTTCGTATTAAACATACCTTATTAAGTTTGAATCTAGTTTTATCCAATACTTCCCGTTTTATCTCACGCGAGAAGTGGACAGATTCCTGGCTTGTCACTCAATCCGTCTTGTCGTTTCAGTTCTGTGTACTTTCCTGTGACCAGACAGCGAACAGACATGAGTTGATGGCCGTAAACAGGCATGGATGATCCTGCCATACCATTCACAACATTAAGTTCGAGATTTACCCCAAGTTTAAGAACTCACACCATTATGAATCTTACCGAATTAAAGAATACGCCGGTTTCTGAGCTGATCACTCTCGGCGAAAATATGGGGCTGGAAAACCTGGCTCGTATGCGCAAGCAGGACATTATTTTTGCCATCCTGAAGCAGCACGCAAAGAGTGGCGAAGATATCTTTGGTGACGGTGTGCTGGAGATATTGCAGGATGGATTTGGTTTCCTCCGCTCTGCAGACAGCTCCTACCTCGCCGGTCCTGATGACATCTACGTTTCCCCCAGCCAAATCCGTCGTTTCAACCTCCGCACTGGTGATACCATTTCTGGTAAGATTCGCCCGCCGAAAGAAGGCGAACGCTACTTTGCGCTGTTGAAAGTTAACGAAGTTAACTATGACAAACCGGAAAACGCCCGCAATAAAATCCTGTTTGAGAACTTAACTCCGCTGCACGCAAACTCTCGTCTGCGTATGGAACGTGGTAACGGTTCAACAGAAGATTTGACTGCTCGCGTACTGGATCTGGCTTCGCCAATTGGCCGTGGTCAGCGTGGTCTGATTGTGGCGCCGCCGAAAGCCGGTAAAACAATGCTGCTGCAGAACATCGCGCAGAGCATTGCGTACAATCACCCGGACTGCGTGCTGATGGTCCTGCTGATTGACGAACGTCCGGAAGAAGTGACAGAGATGCAGCGTTTGGTGAAAGGTGAAGTGGTTGCTTCTACCTTTGACGAACCCGCATCTCGCCACGTTCAGGTTGCAGAAATGGTGATTGAGAAGGCGAAACGCCTGGTTGAGCATAAGAAAGACGTTATCATTTTGCTCGACTCCATCACTCGTCTGGCGCGTGCTTACAACACCGTGGTGCCAGCTTCCGGTAAAGTGCTGACCGGGGGGGTGGACGCCAACGCTCTGCATCGTCCGAAACGTTTCTTCGGTGCTGCGCGTAATGTGGAAGAGGGCGGTAGCCTGACCATCATCGCGACGGCGCTGATTGATACCGGCTCCAAAATGGACGAAGTTATCTACGAAGAGTTTAAAGGTACAGGTAACATGGAACTGCACCTTTCTCGTAAGATCGCCGAAAAACGCGTCTTCCCGGCTATCGACTACAACCGTTCCGGCACCCGTAAAGAAGAGCTGCTCACCACTCAGGAAGAGCTGCAGAAGATGTGGATCCTGCGCAAAATTATTCACCCAATGGGCGAAATCGATGCTATGGAATTCCTCATCAACAAACTGGCGATGACCAAAACCAACGACGACTTCTTCGATATGATGAAACGTTCGTAAGCCAGTTTTTACGAGAAAACGCCACGTTTTTACGTGGCGTTTTGCATTTATATCTGTAATCTTAACGACACCTTTACAAAAGTACGGTATCACATGCCGTTGCTTTGCGTTTTATTCATGATTCGTACCGTGTGGTTGATAATTATACAAAAGCACCTGATTCAGAACAGGGTTTCCCTTCTGAATAAAGGTCTTCATGGTTATACTTCTGCTATTAATTTTCTCTGAGAGCATGCATTGTGAATTTACTTACAGTGAGTACTGATCTCATCAGTATTTTTTTATTCACGACACTGTTCCTGTTTTTTGCACGTAAGGTGGCAAAAAAGGTCGGTTTAGTGGATAAACCCAACTTCCGCAAACGTCACCAGGGACTGATACCGCTAGTTGGTGGAATTTCGGTTTACGCGGGTATTTGCTTCACTTTTGGAATTGTTGATTATTACATTCCACATGCTTCTCTCTATCTGGCTTGTGCTGGCGTACTGGTCTTTATTGGTGCACTTGACGATCGCTTTGATATCAGCGTAAAAATTCGCGCCACTATTCAGGCCGCTATCGGCGTCGTCATGATGGTCGCCGGTCAACTCTATTTACGCAGCCTGGGGTACATTTTTGGCCCCTGGGAGATGGTTCTCGGTCCTTTCGGTTATTTTCTTACGCTCTTCGCCGTGTGGGCAGCCATCAATGCTTTCAACATGGTCGACGGTATTGACGGGCTGCTCGGCGGACTTTCCAGCGTTTCGTTCGCGGCTATGGGGCTTATTCTGTGGTTTGATGGACAGACGAGCCTGGCTGTTTGGTGTTTTGCGATGATTGCCGCCATCCTGCCTTACATTATGCTGAACCTGGGGATTTTGGGGCGTCGCTACAAAGTCTTTATGGGCGATGCGGGCAGTACGTTGATTGGATTCACCGTCATTTGGGTTCTGCTGGAAACGACGCAGGGTAAGACACACCCGATAAGCCCGGTAACGGCGCTGTGGATTATTGCCATTCCATTAATGGATATGGTGGCGATCATGTACCGTCGCTTGCGTAAAGGGATGAGCCCTTTCTCTCCCGATCGCCAACACATTCATCATTTGATCATGCGCGCAGGGTTTACTTCCCGACAGGCTTTTGTGCTTATTACGCTGGCTGCAGCGATTCTGGCATCAATCGGCGTTGCGGCAGAATATTCTCATTTTGTCCCCGAATGGGTCATGTTGGTGCTCTTTTTGCTAGCATTCTTCCTTTATGGTTACTGTATTAAACGGGCCTGGAAGGTGGCAAGATTTATCAAGCGTGTGAAGCGCAGACTCCGTAGGAACCGTGATAACAAGCCAAATCTAACCAAGTAAATTGAGGATACGATGACACAACCATTACCGGGGGCACACGCTGTGAGCGCTGAAAATGAACTGGATATTCGTGGGTTGTTTCGTACCTTATGGGCTGGAAAACTATGGATTGTGGGTTGTGCGCTGGTCTTTGCGCTTGTTGCGCTAGCCTACACTTTTTTTGCGCGCCAGGAGTGGAGTGCAACCGCTATCTCAGACCGTCCAACCGTCAATATGCTGGGAGGTTATTACTCTCAGCAACAGTTCTTACGTAATCTGGACGTAAAGGCGAGTGTTGCGCCCCCCGATCAACCTTCCGTCATGGATGAAGCGTATAAAGAGTTCGTGATGCAGTTGGCTTCGTGGGATACCCGTCGCGATTTCTGGTTACAGACGGATTATTACAAACAGCGCATGGTCGGAAACAGCAAAGCCGATGCGGCTATGCTCGATGAGATGATCAACAATATTCTGTTTACGCCAGGCGATGTTGCCCGCAATACCAATGACAGTGTAAAGCTGGTGGCAGAAACGGCGCCTGATGCCAATAATTTGCTGCGACAGTATGTCGCATTTGCCAGCCAGCGGGCAGCAAGTCACCTCAACGAAGAATTAAAAGGGGCATGGGCGGCGCGTACGGTACAAATGAAAGCGCAGGTGAAACGCCAGGAAGAGGTCGCCAAAGCGATTTTCTCTCGTCGCGTTCATAGCATTGAACAAGCGCTTAAAATCGCAGAACAACATAATATTTCTCGCACTTCTACTGATATTCCTGCCGATGAATTGCCCGATTCTGAGCTATTTTTGCTTGGACGTCCGATGTTGCAGGCTCGACTCGAAAACCTGCAGGCCGTCGGTCCCGCGTTCGATCTGGATTACTTCCAAAACCGGGCTATGTTAAACACACTGAATGTCGGTCCAACCCTGGATCCGCGTTTTCAGACCTATCGTTATTTGCGTACGCCGGAAGAACCGGTAAAACGTGATAGCCCACGCCGTGCCTTCCTGATGATGATGTGGGGCATTGTGGGGGGGCTGATCGGTGCTGGTGTCGCACTAACCCGTCGCCGCACGATTTAGCAACACCGTTGCAGTGAGGGGCTGGGCCCTCACTGCCAATCCGAAGAGAATCGATGTGAAAGTACTGACTGTATTTGGCACGCGACCGGAGGCGATTAAAATGGCGCCTCTGGTTCATGCGCTGGCAAAAGACCCTTATTTTGAGGCCAAAGTTTGCGTCACTGCGCAGCATCGGGAGATGCTGGACCAAGTGTTAAACCTCTTTTCCATCGAACCTGACTACGATCTCAACATAATGCAACCGGGTCAGGGACTAACGGAAATAACCTGTCGGATCCTGGAAGGACTAAAGCCTATCCTTGCTGACTTCAAGCCTGATGTAGTGCTGGTTCATGGGGATACAACAACAACTATTGCCACCAGTCTGGCTGCCTTTTATCAACGTATTCCGGTGGGGCATGTAGAGGCCGGATTGCGTACTGGCGATTTGTACTCCCCCTGGCCTGAAGAGGCCAACCGCACGTTGACCGGGCATCTGGCGATGTATCATTTTGCGCCGACTGAAAACTCACGGCAGAATTTGCTGCGGGAAAATATTCCTGATAGTCGCGTTTTCGTCACCGGTAATACGGTCATTGACGCGCTGATTTGGGTTCGAGACCGTGTTCTGGCAAGCGATACCTTACGGGCAGAACTGGCTGAGCAGTACCCTTTCCTCAGCAACAATAAAAAAATGATCCTGGTAACAGGCCATCGCCGCGAAAGTTTTGGCAAGGGTTTTGAGCACATCTGTCATGCATTGGCAGAGATTGCTGCCGCTAATCAGGATGTGCAGATTGTCTATCCGGTGCACCTGAATCCTAATGTCAGCGAACCGGTCAACCGTATTCTGGGTCACGTTGAAAATGTGATTCTGATTGAACCGCAGGACTATTTGCCCTTCGTTTGGCTGATGAACCACGCCTGGCTTATCCTGACCGATTCCGGCGGGATTCAGGAAGAGGCGCCATCATTAGGTAAGCCTGTGCTGGTAATGCGTGAAACCACGGAACGACCGGAAGCGATTACCGCAGGTACGGTGCGTCTGGTTGGAACCGATCCGCAGCGTATTGTGGAAGAAGTCACGCGCTTGCTGCACGACGAAAATGAATATCAAACCATGAGTCGCGCCCATAATCCTTATGGTGATGGTCAGGCATGTGGGCGGATTTTACACGCGTTAAAAAATAATCGGGTATTGCTATGAGTTTTACGACCATTTCTGTTGTTGGGCTGGGATACATTGGACTGCCAACAGCAGCCGCTTTTGCTTCCCGCCAAAAGCATGTCATTGGCGTGGATGTTAACCAGCATGCGGTGGAAACCATCAATCGCGGTGAGATCCACATCGTTGAACCGGACCTGGGCAGCGTCGTGAAAAAGGCTGTTGAAGGGGGATTTCTGCGTGCCACGACGACCCCTGTTGAAGCCGATGCCTATCTGATAGCAGTACCGACGCCTTTCAAAGGCGATCATGACCCCGATATGGTGTATGTCGAGGCGGCGGCTAAGTCTATTGCGCCTGTGCTGAAGAAAGGCGCGTTGGTGATCCTCGAGTCGACCTCTCCGGTCGGGGCGACAGAGCAGATGGCCGCGTGGCTGGCGGAGATGCGTCCTGATTTGACTTTCCCACAGCAAGTGGGTGAGCAGGCAGATGTGAATATTGCATACTGCCCAGAACGCGTGTTGCCGGGTCAGGTGATGGTCGAGCTGATCAAGAATGATCGCGTGATTGGCGGTATGACGCCAGTTTGCTCAGCGCGCGCCAGTGAACTCTACAACATCTTCCTTGAAGGTGAATGTGTAGTAACGAATTCCCGTACGGCAGAGATGTGTAAGCTGACCGAAAACAGTTTTCGTGATGTGAATATTGCATTTGCTAATGAACTGTCGCTCATTTGCGCCGATCAGGGGATCAACGTCTGGGAGCTGATTCGTCTGGCGAACCGCCACCCGCGTGTGAATATTCTCCAGCCTGGTCCCGGCGTCGGTGGGCACTGCATTGCCGTCGATCCGTGGTTTATCGTGGCGCAAAACCCACAGCAGGCGCGTCTTATCCGTACCGCTCGCGAAGTGAACGATGGTAAACCGCATTGGGTGGTTGACCAGGTAAAAGCCGCCGTGGCGGATTGTCTGGCTGCGACAAATAAACGCGCCAGCGAAGTGAAAATTGCCTGCTTTGGTCTGGCATTTAAGCCCAACATTGATGACCTGCGCGAAAGCCCGGCGATGGGCATTGCACTGAACATTGCCCAGTGGCACGCAGGTGAAACACTGGTGGTGGAGCCGAACATTCACCAACTGCCGAAAAAACTGAATGGCCAATGTACTTTAGCCACGCTGGAAAACGCGCTGGCTGACGCCGATGTACTGGTGATGCTGGTTGATCATAACGAATTTAAAGCGATTAACGGTGATGCGGTTCACCAGCAATATGTGGTGGATACCAAAGGAGTCTGGCGTTAATGAAACGGATCCTGGTAACCGGCGGCGCCGGGTTTATCGGCTCTGCTGTCGTGCGGCATATTATCAACAATACGTCTGATGCGGTGGTGGTAGTCGATAAACTCACCTACGCAGGAAACCTCATGTCGCTGGCCTCTGTCGCTCAAGATGACCGTTTTGCGTTTGAGAAAGTGGATATTTGTGATCGGGCTTCGCTTGAGCAAGTCTTCCAACAGTATCAGCCGGATTACGTTATGCATTTGGCGGCTGAAAGCCATGTAGACCGCTCTATTGATGGCCCGGCGACGTTCATTGAAACCAACATCGTCGGGACTTATACGCTGTTGGAAGCGGCAAGAGCTTACTGGAACGCGCTGCCCGATGAGAAAAAATCGACATTCCGCTTCCACCATATCTCCACCGATGAAGTCTACGGCGATCTGCACTCTACGGATGATTTCTTCACCGAAACCACCCCGTATGCGCCAAGTAGCCCCTATTCTGCCTCGAAAGCCAGCAGCGACCATCTGGTTCGTGCCTGGTTGCGCACCTATGGTTTGCCAACGCTAATTACCAATTGTTCCAATAACTATGGTCCTTACCACTTCCCGGAAAAACTGATTCCGCTGATGATCCTCAACGCGCTGGCGGGAAAACCGTTGCCGGTGTATGGCAATGGACAGCAAATCCGCGACTGGCTTTTTGTAGAAGATCACGCGCGTGCGCTTTATTGCGTGGCGACCACCGGGAAAGTGGGTGAAACCTATAATATTGGTGGTCACAACGAACGTAAGAATCTCGAGGTGGTGGAAACTATTTGCGCGTTGTTGGAAGAGCTGGCACCGAACAAACCGTATGGCGTGGCGCACTATCGCGATCTGATCGCGTTTGTCGCCGACCGCCCAGGGCATGATTTGCGCTATGCCATTGATGCGTCGAAGATTGCCCGCGAACTTGGCTGGATGCCGCAGGAAACGTTTGAAAGCGGTATGCGTAAAACAGTGCAATGGTATCTGGCTAATGAAACCTGGTGGAAACAGGTGCAGGACGGTAGCTATCAGGGTGAACGTTTAGGCTTGAAAGGCTAAATTGCGGCGGGGGAATCTATGAAAGGTATCATTCTGGCAGGCGGTTCAGGCACCCGGTTGCACCCGATTACGCGCGGTGTGTCAAAACAGCTATTGCCTATCTACGACAAACCGATGATCTACTACCCGCTCTCCGTGCTGATGCTGGCGGGGATCCGCGAAATCCTGATCATCACTACGCCGGAAGACCAGGGATATTTCAAGCGCTTACTGGGTGATGGTTCAGAGTTTGGCATTGCATTACATTATGCCGAACAACCCAGCCCTGACGGCCTGGCACAGGCGTTTATCATCGGTGAAGACTTTCTGAATAGTGAACCTTCCTGCCTGGTTCTTGGGGATAATATCTTTTTTGGTCAGGGGTTTAGTCCGAAACTACGCCACGTTGCAGCGCGTACAGAAGGGGCGACGGTCTTTGGCTACCAGGTTATGGATCCTGAGCGCTTTGGTGTGGTGGAGTTTGACGACAATTTCCGCGCTGTCTCGCTGGAAGAGAAACCGAAACAGCCGAAATCCAACTGGGCAGTAACCGGACTTTATTTCTACGACCATAAAGTTGTTGAGTATGCGAAACAGGTAAAACCTTCAGAACGCGGCGAACTGGAGATCACCTCAATCAACCAGATGTATCTGGAGGCGGGAAATCTGACGGTTGAGCTACTGGGGCGCGGTTTTGCCTGGCTGGATACGGGAACACATGACAGCCTGATTGAAGCGAGTACCTTTGTGCAGACGGTGGAAAAACGGCAGGGATTTAAGATAGCCTGCCTGGAAGAGATAGCCTGGCGTAACGGTTGGCTGGATGACGAAGGTGTGAAACGTGCCGCCAGTTCGCTAGCGAAAACAGGCTATGGCCAATATTTACTGGAGTTACTCCGTGCCCGTCCACGCCAGTATTGAACCGCTGAACTGGGAAAATACGTTCTTTGGCGTGAACAGCGCCATTGCGCGTATCAATCCCGATGCACCTCTGTTGACGCCAGACGCCTTACAGCCCTGGTCACGGGTGCAGGCAAAAATTTCAGCGTCGTGTGTGGATGAGCTGGATGCCTTACAAGAACTGGGATTCTCGCTGGTCGAAGGTGAAGTCGATTTAGCGCTGTCAGTCGCAAACGTCCGGGATGACGGCGGCGCAGAAGTGGCACAACAGGCAGATATTCCGGTGTTACGCCAGTTGGCCAGTGAAGCGTTTGCTCAAAGCCGCTTTCGTGCGCCGTGGTATGCGCCAGATGCCAGCGCCCGTTTCTACGCACAATGGATCGAGAATGCGGTGCTGGGCACGTTTGACCATCAGTGTCTGGTTCTCCGGGAGACGGGGGACGAGATTCGTGGTTTTGTTTCGCTGCGTGAATTGAATGACGCCGATGCGCGAATTGGCCTGTTGGCTGGACGCGGAGCGGGAGCTGAATTAATGCAGGCTGCGCTCAGTTGGGCGCAATCTCGCGGAAAAACAACATTGCGGGTGGCGACCCAGATGGGCAACACCGCTGCGCTTAAACGTTACATACAGAGTGGTGCCAACATCGAAAGCACCGCGTATTGGTTATACAGGTGACAAAATGATTCCATTTAACGCACCGCCGGTGGTGGGAACCGAACTCGAATACATGCAATCGGCCATGGGCAGCGGCAAACTTTGCGGAGACGGCGGTTTTACACGCCGCTGTCAGCAGTGGCTGGAGCAACGTTTCGGCAGTGCAAAAGTACTGCTGACACCGTCCTGTACCGCCTCGCTTGAGATGGCGGCGCTGTTGCTCGACATTCAGCCTGGCGATGAAGTTATCATGCCGAGCTACACCTTTGTTTCGACAGCGAATGCTTTCGTATTGCGCGGGGCTAAAATCGTCTTTGTTGATATCCGCCCGGATACCATGAACATTGATGAGACGCTTATCGAAGCCGCTATTTCTGAGAAGACGCGAGCTATTGTGCCGGTTCATTACGCGGGCGTTGCCTGTGAGATGGACGTCATTATGGCGCTGGCGGAAAAGTATAATCTGTTTGTGGTCGAAGATGCCGCGCAGGGCGTCATGTCCACTTATAAAGGTCGCGCGTTAGGCACGATTGGGCATATTGGCTGCTTCAGTTTCCATGAAACCAAAAACTACACCGCTGGTGGTGAAGGCGGCGCGACGTTGATTAATGATCGATCGTTAATCGAGCGTGCGGAAATTATCCGCGAAAAAGGCACTAACCGTAGCCAGTTCTTCCGTGGTCAGGTGGACAAATACACCTGGCGGGATATTGGTTCCAGCTATCTGATGTCCGATCTCCAGGCCGCATATCTGTGGGCGCAACTGGAAGCGGCAGATCGCATCAATCAACAGCGTCTGACGTTGTGGCAGACATATTATGACGCCCTGGCTCCGCTGGCGCGTGCTGGACGCATTACTTTACCTTCAATCCCTGATGGTTGTGCGCAAAATGCCCATATGTTCTACATCAAATTGCGGGATATTGATGATCGGAGCGCGTTGATTAACTTTATGAAAGAAGCCGAAATTATGGCGGTCTTCCACTACATTCCGCTGCATGGTTGCCCGGCGGGTGACAAATTTGGTGAGTTTATCGGCGAAGATCGCTACACCACCAAAGAGAGCGAGCGCTTGCTGCGCCTGCCGCTGTTTTACAATCTGTCACCCACCAATCAGCGTACGGTGATCACGACTTTGCTCAACTACTTCTCCTGAAATGTCGCTCGCAAAAGCGTCCCTGTGGACGGCTGCCAGCACGCTGGTAAAAATTGGCGCGGGACTATTGGTGGTGAAGCTGTTGGCTGTGGCGTATGGTCCCGCAGGCGTCGGTCAGGCGGGTAACTTTCGCCAGATGGTGACGGTGTTGGGCGTTTTGGCTGGCGCTGGCATCTTTAACGGTGTCACCAAATACGTTGCCCAGCATCACGATAATCCGGCGCAATTGCGCAATGTGGTCGGCACTTCCTCGGCGATGGTTCTGGGATTCTCGACTCTGCTGGCGCTGATCTTTTTGCTGGCGGCGGCCCCCATCAGCCAGGGGTTGTTTGGACATACTCACTATCAGGGGTTGGTGCGTCTTGTTGCCCTGGTGCAAATGGGGATTGCCTGGGCGAATCTTCTGTTGGCGCTGATGAAAGGGTTTCGTGACGCGGCGGGTAATGCCTTATCGCTGATCGTAGGTAGTGTGTTGGGCGTGATTGCCTGGTATGTCTGCTATCGCGTCGGCGACTACGAAGGCGCATTGTTAGGTATGGCGTTAGTACCCGCGTTGGTCGTTGTGCCTGCTGCGGCGCTGCTGCTTAAGCGTGGAACGCTCCCTCTGCGCTATCTTAAACCTTCCTGGAATGGCGTCCTTGCCGGGCAACTCTGTAAATTTACGTTGATGGCGCTGATCACATCTATCACGATTCCGGTAGCGTATGTGATGATGCGAAACCTGCTGGCGGCACACTACAGCTGGGATGACGTTGGGATCTGGCAAGGTGTCAGCAGCATTTCTGATGCATATCTGCAATTTATTACCGCCTCGTTTAGCGTTTATCTCCTGCCGACATTGTCGCGTCTGACGGAAAAGCGCGATATTACGCGGGAACTCGTGAAGTCGCTCAAGTTTGTTTTACCGGCGGTCGCGGTAGCGAGCTTTACCGTGTGGTTGCTGCGCGATTTTGCCATCTGGCTGTTGTTTTCCGCTAAATTTACGGCGATGCGCGATTTATTCGCCTGGCAGCTTGTCGGCGATGTATTGAAAGTGGGTGCATATGTTTTTGGCTATTTGGTGATCGCCAAAGCATCGCTGCGGTTTTATATTCTGGCCGAAATTAGCCAGTTCATTTTGTTGACGGCATTTGCCCACTGGCTGATCCCCGCGCATGGCGCGCTGGGAGCGGCACAGGCGTATATGGCAACGTATATCGTCTATTTTTCTCTTTGTTGTGGCGTATTTTTACTCTGGCGTAGGCGGGCATGACTGTACTGATTCACGTACTGGGATCGGATATCCCTCACCATAATCAAACCGTGTTGCGGTTTTTCAATGACGCGCTGGCCGCCACGAGCGAGCATGCGCGCGTCTTTATGGTTGCTGGCCAGGATGCGGGATACAGTGAAAGCTGCCCGGCGCTCTCATTGAGCTTCTATACCGGTAAAAAAACACTGTCAGACGCGGTGATTGCGCTTGCGAAAGCCAATCGCCAACAGCGCTTCTTCTTCCACGGTCAGTTCAATACCAGCCTGTGGCTGGCGCTGTTGAGCGGCGGAATTAAGCCGGAACAGTTTTACTGGCACATTTGGGGCGCGGATCTGTATGAAGTTTCCAGTGGGCTGAAATTCAAACTGTTTTATCCTATTCGCCGCATGGCACAGGGTCGTGTGGGTGGGGTGTTTGCCACTCGCGGCGACCTCAGCTATTTCGCCCAGCGTCATCCGCGCGTACGTGGAGAATTGCTCTACTTCCCGACGCGAATGGACCCATCATTGAATAACCTGGCAAATGAGCGCCAGCGTGAAGGGAAAATGACGATTCTGGTGGGAAATTCCGGCGATCGCAGCAACGAGCATATTGCGGCGTTACGTGCGGTACACCAACAGTTTGGCGATACAGTGAATGTCATCGTGCCAATGGGGTATCCGGCGAATAACGAGGTCTATATCGAAGAGGTTCGCCAGGCCGGTCTGGCGCTGTTTAGCGCTGAAAATTTACAGATCCTCAGTGAAAAGCTGGCGTTTGATGCGTATCTTGCGCTGCTTCGTCAGTGTGATTTGGGGTATTTTATTTTTGCGCGTCAGCAGGGGATAGGGACGTTGTGCCTTCTGATTCAGGCTGGGATCCCGTGTGTGCTTAACCGCGAGAATCCGTTCTGGCAGGATATGGCGGAGCAGCATCTCCCGGTGCTGTTCACGACCGATCTTCTCAATGAACCCGTCGTTCGTGAAGCGCAGCGCCAGCTGGCGTCTGTCGATAAGAACGGCATTACCTTCTTTAGCCCGAACTATCTGCAACCCTGGCATAAAGCGTTACAGATTGCCGCAGGAGACGTTGTATGAGTTTGATGCAATTCAGCGGTCTGCTGGTGGTCTGGCTGCTTTCTACCCTGTTTATCGGCATGCTGACCTGGTTTGAGTTTCGTCGCATTCGCTTTAACTTCAATGTGTTTTTCTCGTTGTTGTTTCTGCTGACGTTCTTTTTTGGCTTTCCTCTGACCTGCGTCCTGGTGTTTCGTTTTGACGTGGGGGTGGCACCGCCAGAAATTCTGCTGCAGGCGCTGTTGTCTGCGGCCTGCTTCTATGCGGTTTATTACGTCACATATAAAACGCGCTTGCGTAAGCGGGTTTCAACTACACAGCGGAAGCCGCTTTTTACGATGAACCGGGTTGAGACGCATCTTACCTGGGTATTACTGATGGGGATTGCGTTGGTGAGCGTGGGGATTTTCTTCATGCACAACGGATTTCTGCTGTTCAAGCTCAATTCATACAGTCAGATCTTCTCCAGTGAAGTTTCCGGCGTGGCATTGAAGCGCTTCTTCTATTTCTTTATTCCGGCGATGCTGGTGATTTATTTTTTACGTCAGGACAGCAAAGCGTGGCTGTTCTTTTTGGTCAGCACCGTCGCATTCGGTTTGCTTACCTACATAATTGTCGGCGGCACGCGCGCCAATATCATCATCGCGTTTGCCATCTTTCTGTTTATTGGCATTATTCGTGGCTGGATTTCACTCTGGATGCTGGCAGCGGCGGGTGTACTGGGGATCGTCGGCATGTTCTGGCTGGCGCTGAAGCGCTACGGGATGAACGTCAGCGGCGATGAAGCGTTTTACACCTTCTTGTATCTGACCCGGGATACGTTCTCCCCGTGGGAGAACCTGGCGCTGTTATTGCAGAACTATAACAATATCGATTTTCAGGGCCTGGCGCCTATCGTCCGTGATTTTTATGTCTTTATCCCATCCTGGCTCTGGCCAGGACGTCCTGGTATTGTGCTCAACTCCGCGAATTATTTTACCTGGGAAGTTCTCAACAACCACTCGGGCCTTGCTATCTCTCCGACTCTTATCGGTTCGCTGGTCGTGATGGGAGGGGCGTTGTTTATTCCGCTCGGGGCTATTGTGGTTGGATTGATTATCAAGTGGTTCGACTGGTTGTATGAACTGGGTAATCGGGAAACCAATCGTTATAAGGCGGCGATTCTGCACAGTTTTTGCTTTGGCGCCATCTTCAATATGATTGTCCTTGCACGAGAAGGGCTGGATTCGTTTGTCTCACGGGTGGTTTTTTTCCTCGTGATTTTTGGTGTTTGTTTGTTGGTGGCGAAACTGTTGTTCTGGCTTTTTGACTCTGCCGGACTCATTCAAAAACGAAAATCCGCGCTGCCGCAGACACAGGTTGAAGGGTAAAAATGACAGATAACACGACTGCACCCGTCTACGCGCTGCGTGGATTACAGTTGATTGGATGGCGCGATATGCAGCATGCGCTCAATTACCTGTTTGCAGAAGGCCAGATCAAGCAAGGAACGCTGGTGGCAATCAACGCCGAGAAGATGCTGACGGCGGAAGATAACCCCGAAGTCAGGGCGTTGATTAATGCCGCTGAATTTAAATATGCGGACGGTATTAGCGTTGTGCGCTCGGTGCGCAAAAAATTCCCTCAGGCGCGTATCTCGCGTGTTGCCGGAGCCGATCTCTGGGAAGCGTTGATGGCGCGGGCGGGGCAGGAAGGCACACCGGTCTTTCTGGTTGGCGGCAAGCCGGAGGTGCTGGCGCAAACGGAAGAAAAATTACGCTCGCAATGGAATGTGAATATCGTCGGCAGCCAGGACGGGTATTTTAAGCCGGAAGAACGTCAGGCGCTGTTTGAGCGAATTCATGCCAGCGGCGCGAAGATTGTGACGGTCGCGATGGGGTCGCCAAAACAGGAAATCCTGATGCGTGATTGTCGTCTGATTCATCCACATGCCTTATACATGGGAGTGGGGGGGACGTATGACGTTTTTACCGGATACGTTAAGCGCGCGCCAAAAGTATGGCAAGCGCTGGGGCTGGAATGGCTGTACCGCTTATTATCACAGCCGAGCCGTATTACCCGACAGTTACGTTTACTGCGTTACCTCCGCTGGCACTATACCGGCGACCTCTGAATTTCCCTCCTGATCTCCCGGGTAGTGCACTTCTTAATGCACTACCCCTTCGCCTCATAATCGCTGATTTATTGCTCAAAGCATTTATTTTTTTAATGCTTTGTTTGCCATTTTGGAAAATTTAAGAAACCATTCGCCCCCATCATTGCCGTGCCGTGGTGTTTTTTACGCCAGCCGTAAACCGCCCGGCACTGCATGGTCAGTTATGGCAAAAGACATATTCATAACAATAACCGGTCATACCGGTAAAAAGGCAAACACGACCAGAGGAACTATGGCAGAGAAGAAACCGGAGCTACAGCGTGGGCTGGAAGCTCGTCATATCGAATTGATTGCTCTTGGGGGCACTATTGGCGTCGGCTTGTTTATGGGCGCGGCCAGTACGCTGAAATGGGCCGGACCGTCAGTCCTGCTGGCGTATATTGTTGCCGGGCTTTTTGTTTTTTTCATCATGCGTTCAATGGGCGAAATGCTGTTCCTCGAGCCTGTTGCTGGTTCCTTTGCCGTCTACGCACACCGCTACATGAGTCCTTTCTTCGGGTATCTCACGGCATGGTCTTACTGGTTTATGTGGATGGCGGTGGGGATTTCGGAGATCACCGCCATTGGGGTTTACGTGCAATTTTGGTTTCCAGAAATGGCGCAATGGATACCCGCATTGATCGCCGTAGGGCTGGTCGCTCTCGCGAATCTCGCTGCCGTTCGCCTGTATGGTGAAATCGAGTTCTGGTTTGCGATGATCAAAGTCACCACCATTATTGTGATGATCGTGGTCGGTCTGGGGGTGATTTTCTTCGGTTTTGGTAACGGCGGTCAGGCGATTGGTTTTGGCAACCTGACGGAGCACGGTGGTTTCTTTGCCGGTGGCTGGAAAGGGTTTCTCACGGCATTGTGTATTGTGGTGGCTTCCTATCAGGGCGTTGAGCTGATTGGCATTACCGCTGGTGAAGCGAAAAACCCGCAGGTTACGCTGCGTAGCGCGGTGGGCAAAGTGTTATGGCGTATCCTGATTTTCTATGTGGCCGCGATTTTCGTTATTGTGACCATCTTCCCGTGGAACGAAATTGGTAGCACCGGAAGCCCATTTGTCCTGACCTTTGCCAAAATCGGGATTACCGCCGCGGCCGGGATTATTAACTTCGTGGTGCTGACGGCGGCACTTTCCGGTTGTAACAGTGGGATGTACAGTTGCGGTCGTATGCTCTACGCGCTGGCGAAGAACCGCCAGCTCCCCACGGCGATGGCCAGAGTGTCTCGCCACGGCGTACCGGTTGCCGGTGTGGCGCTCTCTATCGTGATTTTGCTGATAGGTTCTTGCCTTAACTACATCATCCCAAACCCTCAGCGCGTGTTTGTCTATGTCTACAGTGCAAGCGTATTGCCGGGTATGGTGCCGTGGTTTGTGATCCTGATTAGCCAGTTGCGCTTTCGTCAGGCACATAAAGAGGCGATCGCCCGCCATCCTTTCCGCTCAATTATGTTCCCCTGGGCGAATTATGTGACGATGGCGTTCCTGGTTTGCGTTTTAATTGGCATGTACTTTAATGAAGAGACTCGTATGTCGCTGTTTGTCGGCCTGCTCTTTCTGTGTGTCGTTTCCCTCGCCTACAAGGTTTTTGGCTTGAATCGGGGTGTTGATATTCAGGAAGTGGAGAAATAAGCGACAAAACGCACAAACACTGAGCAAACGATCATTTTATTTTAAAAGGCACTAGACAGCGGGGGGGGAAGTCCGTATTATCCGACCCCGCAACGGCGCTAAGCGCCCGTAGCTCAGCTGGATAGAGCGCTGCCCTCCGGAGGCAGAGGTCTCAGGTTCGAATCCTGTCGGGCGCACCATTTACCCGGTGCTGGAGCTGCGGTGGTTTTAAAGACCGCGTAAAAGATTTGTAGTGGTGGCTATAGCTCAGTTGGTAGAGCCCTGGATTGTGATTCCAGTTGTCGTGGGTTCGAATCCCATTAGCCACCCCATTATTTGATAAGTTGTGACAATGCGAAGGTGGCGGAATTGGTAGACGCGCTAGCTTCAGGTGTTAGTGTTCTTACGGACGTGGGGGTTCAAGTCCCCCCCCTCGCACCACGACTTAAAGAATTGAACTAAAAATTCAAAAAAGCAGTACATCGGCGAGTAGCGCAGCTTGGTAGCGCAACTGGTTTGGGACCAGTGGGTCGGAGGTTCGAATCCTCTCTCGCCGACCAATTTTGAACCCCGCTTCGGCGGGGTTTTTTGTTTTCTGGTATTTCCCCTCATTTGTTTTATCCCCGAATAGATCCGCAAACGCTATGTCACTATCTGACGACGCCATCGCGTAAGGTTGTCGCTGTCGGGCGACAGGTAATTTTATGTGTTTACAGTGTTTCTTTATATTCGCGGATATTTGTCGTTATGCAGAGACAAATGGCGGTTCGTGGTGTAGTCGGGGGCGGATGTCAGCCATCGCTGACCCGCTCAGGATGCGGTTCCCCGAATAGTCCGAATCCCTGTTTTTTGCAGTTCAATCATGGCACACATTGTGCAATAATATACGGGTAGATGCTCATTCCATCTCTTATGTTCGCCTTAGTGCCTCATAAACTCAGGAATGATGCAGAGCCGTTTACGGTGCTTATCGTCCACAGACAGATGTCGCTTTCGCCTCATCAAACACCATGGGCATAACGTTGAGTGAAGCACCCATTTTGTTGTCATACAGACCTGTTTTAACGCCTGCTCCTGATGGAGTGGGCGTTTTTTTATGGGCGTTACCGTAGAGAGGAATGCCCGGTAAGCTGCTCGCCACCGGGCATGAGGGCGTTATTGCGGGGGATTATTCTGCAACGTCAACATCAGGCCATCGCGACGCATAGCTGCAGCGTCTTCTGGCTGATGGAGTCTGTCCAGCACATCGGCAAGCCAGGCGTAGTCATAGGCATCCGGGCGTTGTTTGAGCGCAGCCCGGAAGGCAAGAGCAGCCTCTTGCCACTCACCATGTTTCATCAGCGACTGACCCAGCGTGCTCCACAGTAGCGGACGATCGCCGACATTTTTAATCTGTTGGCGGAGTACTTTTTCCACCAGCTCCGGATTGTTGGTTTTCAGACGTGGGATCGGCATTACCAGACGATCGTCATACTGGCGTTTCAGGCCATCGATGATGATCTGCTGTGCGGTGTCGTGATCGTCACACTCGATCAGATGTTCTGCCATGGCAACCTGCAGGGCAACCTGATGGCGGGTTTTACGGCTTTGGTTTTTCCACCAGCTACGTAACCCTTCACTGCCCTGATCGGCGCGCGCCTGATCCATCAGACCAATCCATGCCTGCTGTTCCAGTAGAGTACGATGCTCCTCATCACCGACTTTGGCTTTCGCCATCGACGGGATAATCTCCAGCAACGATCCCCATGCGCCGGTGCGGATATAGGCTTGCTCTGCCAGACGCAACACTTCCGGATGGCGTGGCGTCACTTCCAGCAGTTTGTCTACGCCGTGGCGCGCCGCGTGGTCCTCATTGCGTGCCAGTTGCAGACGTACGCGGGCGATTTCCACCGGGATGGTATCGTTACCTGCGATCTCGGCAGCGCGCTCGAGATGTTGATTTGCACGCGCTTCATCGCCACGCTGTTGCGCCGCTTCGGCGGCCAGAAGGTAGTTCACCACCGGTTGTTCAGCATGATCGGCATTTTTCGACATCAGCTTTTCAACCTGCTGATAATCACCTTCTGCCAGTTTGAGGAGCGCCTGTTCCGTTTGCTTGCGCGCACGGCGGCGTTTACGACCCACAAACCAACCGCGTGTGTGTGCACCTGTGCGGAAAACGCGGCGTAGCAGCCATTCGATCGCAAACAGAGCAACCATCATGACGATCAGAATAATCACAAGGCCGGTGACGCTGGTTTCAATGTTGTAGTTGTCGGTCTGGATCAGCACGTATCCCTGATGACCCGCGAGCATCGGGCCCACCACAATGCCGGCGATCAACAATACAAAGAGCAATAATACTTTTAGCATCATTATTCTCCTTGCGGTGCAGTGGACGGAGTGTCTGATTGTGGTGCAGGTGCAGGTGCAGGTGCAGGTGCAGGTGCAGGTGCAGGTGCAGGTGCAGGTGCAGATTCAGATTCAGATGTCGGCTCAGGTGCCGAAGTTGCTGATTGCGCCAACAAATTACGCACGCGGGTTTGCATCAGCTTCTCAAGAATTTCCTGGCTTTTCAGCGTTTCCGGCACATCCATGGTGATGCTCTGCTGGCTCAGTTTGTCCACTTCATCAAGGAACGCTTTGGTCGTCGCATCTTCGGTGTCGTAGTAAGCGCGAACCCAGGTGGAAACGTTATCCAGCGCCTGGCGGTATGTTTCTTCCTGGTGGCGTGGAACGGCTTGCGCCGCGACTAACAGGCGTGAACGGATATTTTCACGCAGGTAAACATCCTGATTTGGCGCCAGCAGCGGCACGGCAGTCTCATCGCGACGACGAATGGTAATGAAGCTGTCCATAAAATTCTGCCAGCTTTTTTGCAGGTTAATGCGCCATTCGCTAATGGAGCTCGACAGTTCGCTGCTGTCGGAATCCATCGGTGAGTCATCGTTGTCGTTGTCAGCCAGACGCAGATTATCGATCTGGTTAGAGAGTTGGTTAACTTTGAGGATAATACCGTCGTAATCCACCTGTGAGACAGATGACAGGCTGGCGATATCATCGGTAATGGCGCGGCGAGCGATGATGAGGCTCGGATCGTTCATATCCGCAAGGCTGGCATCTGCGCTCTTTAACAGCGCTGCGGCGGTGGTGACGTCCTGATCGCTCCACAGCTTACGTCCGGCAAGCTTCACCAGAAAATCAGCCTGCGCCAGCAACCAGGTTTTGGCATCGCTTCCGGAGATCGTGGCGACTTTTTGCTGCACGTCGGCGAGCTGTTTCGCCAGTGTCGTTTGCTGACGGTTCGCCTCATCCAACTGCATTGCCTGTTTTTTAATAATGCTGTCGAGTTCTGTTTTTTGGGCTTCCTGCGCTTTTTGCAACGCTGTCAGTTGGTTAGCCAACGCATCACTGGTGGCAGTCTGCGTCGTCGCCTGCTGTTTCCCCCAGCCATAAAGTCCAACACCTGCCGCAAGGGCAATGGCAATGGCGACTGCGCTCAGGATCAGCGAGGTGCTATTTTTGCTCTTTTTCTCAGTTTTGACTGGCTGTGATGTGGTTTCCACGGCCTCCCTGGTCTCTTCAACCGCGGCGGAGGATTTTTCTTGTTCCGTCATTATGGCATCCCATTATGAGAGTAATTGTAATGCGCGCAGTAGCGCATCGTTGTCGGCGTTATCAGCGACCTTAATATCTTGCCAGCCCAGTTCCCGGGCGAGGTGCGCCAGACGCTCGCTGACGACCAGCAGTCGACAGCGTAGTAACCAGTGTTCCCGATACCATTGTGGTGTCATTGACCAGAGCTGTTGCAACATCTCGCCACTGGTGACAACCACCGTTGTCACACCACGAGAGTGCCAGCGCATGGCCTCTTCAGCACCATCGTAATGTTTTGCACTGCGTTGATAACATTCACAAAAAGTGACATCAGCCCCGCGTTCGATTAGGGTGTCTCCTAACAGTTCACGTCCACCGTTGCCACGTAAAATAAGGGCCTGCTTACCTGCAATATTTTGTAATTCAGGTAATTGTAGCAAGACTTCGCTAATTTCCCGATCCAGAGGATAACGAATATTGCATCCGCTCACCGTATGAAGCGCCAGCGCTGTGGTGCGACCAATAGCAAAATACTGCGGGAGCGCTGGCCAGTTTTGCCCTTGCTGCTGAAGTTGAGCATGGGCGAAAGCGACAGCATGTTGTGAAAGGGCGAAAACGAGATCGTTCTGAGTCAGCGTGGTCAGGCGGTCGGCAAGTGTAGTGAGCTCGCGGCCTGGCGTGAACTCAATAAGCGGAAAGCTCCAGGCCACCTGCCCCAGTGTGCGCAGACGGCTCACTAACTCTTCCCCTGAGGGAGACGGGCGGGTGACCAGAATACTCATGCGGGGGCTTCTCCGTTGTAAACCTCTGTCAAAATGGCGCGGGCTCCGTTCTCCAGCAGTTCTTCGGCCAGGGAGATGCCCATCTGTTCGGCATCCTGAGGCAAGCCGCGACGTTCGCCACGAATCATCTGCGAACCATCAGGGGCACCCACTAACGCACGTAACCAGATTTCACCGTTGATGATTTCAGCATAGCTGCCAATGGGGACCTGGCAGCCGCCTTCCAGGCGGGTATTCATGGCGCGTTCCGCTTTGACACGTACAGCGGTTTCATCATGATTCAGCGGTGCCAGCAGTTCCCGGGTACGGGTATCATCCAGTCGACACTCAATGCCAACCGCGCCTTGCCCGACGGCGGGAAGCGAAATTTCTGGCGGCATGGCGGTGCGAATACGTGACTCCAGACCGAGGCGTTTTAATCCGGCAACGGCCAGAATAATGGCGTCGTAGTCACCGTTATCCAGTTTGCTGAGGCGCGTCCCAACATTGCCGCGCAACGAGCGGATAATGAGATCCGGACGGCGTTCGGCCAACTGGCACTGGCGACGCAGGCTGGAGGTGCCGACAATGCTGCCTGCCGGCAGTTCATCCAGATGATGATAGGTATTTGAGACGAACGCATCGCGCGGGTCTTCGCGTTCGCAAATGGTGACCAGTCCGAGGCCTTGCGGGAATTCAACCGGTACATCTTTCATGGAATGCACCGCGATATCAGCGCGCTTTTCCAGCAGCGCGACCTCCAGCTCTTTGACGAATAACCCTTTTCCTCCCACTTTTGCTAAAGGGGTATCAAGAATTACGTCGCCACGCGTCACCATTGGCACCAGTTCAACAACCAGTCCAGGATGATTCGCCATCAAGGCGTCTTTGACAAAATGTGCCTGCCAGAGCGCAAGAGGGCTTTGGCGTGTGGCAATTCTTAAAACATTGTCTAACATGCTTGTTACCGTCATTATCGTCCGTGGACCATCCTAACATCCTTACAAGTGGGATGTCAGTGTTACGGTCAAAGGTGAGTGAGAGAGAAGGCGTTGTGTCGTCAATGGCAGTGAAGAGTGACGAGAAAGCGCCTTGCCATACTACGGAATTTACACGAAGCGAACGGTGCTACACTGGTAAGTAGTGCAACTTTCTTTACGGTCAATGAGCAAGGTGTTAAATTGATCACGTTTTAGACCATTTTTTCGTCTGTCCCTCAAAATGACGGGGGCGAAAAAAGGCAACGGCTATTTTTGACATACGGTATATCCCGAGTGATGACGTTTGCAAAGCCACGCTACAGTGGCGGCAAACAGAAACATGACGGGTAGCAACATCAGGCGATACGTCTTGTACCTCTATATTGAGACTTTGAAACAGAGACTGGATGCCATAAATCAACTGCGTGTGGATCGCGCGCTTGCTGCCATGGGACCTGCTTTCCAGCAGGTATACAGTCTGCTGCCGACATTATTGCATTATCACCATCCGCTGATGCCGGGATACCTGGATGGTAACGTTCCCAAAGGCATCTGTTTCTACTCGCCTGATGAAACCCAACGCCACTATCTGAATGAACTGGAACTGCACCGCGGTATGTCTGTGCAGAATCCGCCGAAAGGTGAATTGCCGATCACTGGCGTTTACTCAATGGGCAGTACGTCTTCAGTAGGGCAAAGCTGTTCTTCAGACCTGGATATCTGGGTCTGCCATCAATCTTGGCTCGATAGCGAAGAGCGCCAGTTACTGCAACGTAAATGCAGTCTTCTGGAAAGCTGGGCCGCCTCGCTGGGTGTTGAAGTCAGCTTCTTCCTGATCGATGAAAACCGTTTCCGCCACAATGAAAGCGGCAGTCTGGGTGGTGAAGACTGTGGCTCCACACAGCATATCCTGCTGCTGGATGAATTTTATCGCACCGCTGTGCGTCTGGCCGGCAAACGTATTCTGTGGAGTATGGTGCCGTGCGACGAAGAAGAGCATTACGACGATTACGTGATGACGCTCTACGCACAGGGCGTGTTAACACCAAATGAATGGCTGGATCTGGGCGGGCTGAGCTCACTCTCTGCGGAAGAGTACTTTGGCGCCAGTCTTTGGCAGCTGTACAAGAGCATTGATTCACCGTACAAGGCGGTGCTGAAAACGCTGCTGCTGGAAGCCTATTCCTGGGAATACCCGAATCCGCGCCTGTTGGCGAAAGACATCAAACAGCGTCTGCACGATGGCGAGATCGTTTCCTTTGGTCTTGATCCCTACTGCATGATGCTGGAACGCGTGACTGAATATCTCACGGCGATTGAAGACCCAACGCGCCTGGATCTGGTGCGTCGGTGTTTCTACCTGAAAGTCTGCGAGAAACTGAGTCGTGAACGCGCCTGTGTTGGCTGGCGCCGTGAAGTATTAAGTCAGTTAGTCAAAGAGTGGGGATGGGACGAAGCGCGTCTGACCATGCTCGACAATCGCGCTAACTGGAAGATCGATCAAGTCCGTGAAGCACACAACGAACTGCTCGATGCCATGATGCAGAGCTATCGTAACCTGATCCGTTTTGCGCGCCGTAACAACCTTAGCGTTAGCGCCAGTCCACAGGATATCGGGGTATTGACCCGTAAACTGTATGCTGCATTTGAGGCGCTGCCGGGTAAAGTGACGCTGGTGAACCCGCAGATTTCTCCGGATCTCTCCGAGCCGAATCTGACGTTTATCCATGTGCCGCCGGGGCGTGCCAACCGTTCAGGCTGGTATCTCTACAACCGTGCGCCGAACATGGATTCCATCATCAGTCACCAGCCGTTGGAATATAACCGTTATCTGAACAAACTGGTGGCCTGGGCGTGGTTTAATGGTCTTCTGACCTCACGTACCCATCTGTTTATTAAAGGTAATGGCATTGTTGATCTGCCGAAGCTGCAGGAGATGGTCGCTGACGTGTCGCACCATTTCCCTCTGCGTTTGCCAGCACCAACGCCAAAAGCGCTCTACAGTCCGTGTGAAATTCGTCACCTGGCGATTATCGTTAACCTTGAATATGATCCGACAGCGGCGTTCCGTAATCAGGTGGTGCATTTTGACTTCCGCAAGCTGGATATTTTCAGCTTTGGCGAAGAGCAAAATTGCCTGGTGGGCAGCGTTGACTTGCTGTATCGCAACTCATGGAACGAAGTGCGTACTCTGCATTTCAACGGTGAGCAGGCGATGATTGAAGCGCTGAAAACGATTCTGGGCAAAATGCACCAGGATGCCGCCCCGCCGGACAGCGTGGAAGTGTTCTGCTACAGCCAGCATTTACGTGGACTGATTCGCACCCGCGTACAGCAACTGGTCTCTGAGTGTATTGAACTGCGTCTCTCCAGCACGCGGCAGGAAACCGGGCGTTTCAAAGCGCTACGCGTTGCAGGCCAGACCTGGGGACTGTTCTTTGAACGTCTGAACGTTTCTGTACAGAAGCTGGAAAACGCCATTGAGTTCTATGGCGCGATTTCACACAACAAGCTGCACGGGCTTTCTGTGCAGGTTGAGACAAACCATGTGAAATTACCGTCCGTGGTGGATGGTTTTGCCAGCGAAGGGATTATCCAGTTCTTCTTCGAAGAAACGGGCGATGATAAAGGCTTTAACATCTACATTCTGGACGAAAGTAACCGGCCGGAAGTGTACCATCATTGCGAAGGTAGCAAAGAGGAGCTGGTACGCGACGTTAGCCGCTTCTACTCGTCCTCCCACGATCGCTTTACTTATGGCTCCAGTTTCATCAACTTCAACTTGCCGCAGTTCTACCAGATCGTGAATACCGATGGCCGTCTGCAGGTGATCCCGTTCCGCGCGCAGTCGATTGGTACGGTACCCCCGGCCAGCCAGGACAACGACACGCCGTTGTTACAGCAGTATTTCTCTTGATGTTTGTGCCGGATAAGGCGAAGACCCTATCCGGCATAAAACTTAACGGAAGCTAACGTCTTCACCCGCTTGTTGCGTTGCAGCTTGTTCCAGTAGTGCCCAGAACGTCTCGCCGCTGCGGTCGCAGATCCATTCGTCGCCTTTCAGATCAAAATGGTAGCCACCCTGTTTGGTCGCCAGCCACACCTGATGTAGTGGCTCCTGGCGGTTGATGATGATTTTACTGCCGTTTTCAAAGGTAATGGTCAGCACGCCACCGTTAATTTCACAGTCGATATCGCTGTCGCCGTCCCAGTCGTCCAGGCGCTCTTCAATGGTCATCCACAGGGTATCTGCAAGGCGATGAAATTCACTGTCGTTCATTTTTTTATCCCATTTTTCGTGATGTTCGCAGTATAACGCGAAACAAAACACGTTGCAGTTTGCAGGCAAACTCTTGCTTTTACGTCTTCTCCTGCGATGATAGAAAACAGAAAGCATGAACCTACAGGCAATCCACAATGAAAAACGTGTTTCCGGCACTCGCTGTACTTCTTACTCTGTTCAGCCTGACAGGCTGTGGTCTTAAAGGCCCGCTCTATTTTCCGCCAGAGGACAAAAATGCACCGCCTCCGACGCATAAGGTTGAACCGCAAACGCAATCCACCGTGCCAGAACGAAATGATCGTGCAACAGGCGACGGCCCTACTCAGGTGAATTACTGACGGTAAACTCCTGTACCCGCGTGAATGGAGCGAATGATGCAATTCTCTAAAATGCATGGCCTTGGCAACGATTTTATGGTCGTCGACGCGGTAACGCAGAATGTCTTTTTCTCGCCGGAGCTGATCCGCCGTCTGTCGGACAGACATCTGGGTGTCGGGTTCGATCAACTGCTGGTTGTCGAACCGCCTTACGATCCC
The DNA here is from genome assembly GCF_010231475.1 of Citrobacter sp. NCU1. Taxonomy (GTDB): domain Bacteria; phylum Pseudomonadota; class Gammaproteobacteria; order Enterobacterales; family Enterobacteriaceae; genus Citrobacter_D. The sequence goes on from NZ_NRDO01000020.1 coordinate 45,644, forward strand.
GAGCTGGATTTTCATTACCGCATCTTTAATGCGGATGGGAGTGAAGTCTCGCAGTGCGGCAACGGTGCACGCTGTTTTGCCCGGTTTGTTCGCCTGAAAGGGTTGACGAACAAGCGCGATATACGCGTCAGCACGGCCAATGGCCGCATGGTTCTGAGCGTCACCGACGACGAACTGGTGCGGGTCAATATGGGCGAGCCCAACTTTGAACCGGCGCAAGTGCCTTTTCGCGCCAACAAAGCGGAAAAGACCTATATTATGCGAGCCGCTGAACAGACAGTATTGTGCGGCGTCGTTTCGATGGGGAACCCGCATTGCGTGATTCAGGTTGATGATGTTGATACGGCTGCCGTAGAAACGTTGGGACCGGTTCTGGAAAATCATGAACGCTTTCTGGAGCGCGCTAATATCGGGTTCATGCAAGTGGTCAAACGCGAGCATATCCGGTTACGCGTTTATGAGCGTGGGGCAGGAGAAACCCAGGCCTGCGGCAGTGGCGCGTGCGCTGCTGTGGCTGTCGGTATTCAGCAGGGTTTGCTGGCAGAAGAAGTACGCGTGGAATTACCGGGCGGTCGTCTTGATATCGCCTGGAGAGGTCCGGGCCATCCGTTATATATGACTGGCCCGGCGGCACATGTCTACGACGGGTTTATTCATCTATGAAGCAACCAGGGGAAGAACTACAGGAAACACTCATGGAACTGGATGACCGTGCGGTCGTCGAGTATTTGCAGCGTCACCCTGAGTTTTTTATCCGCAATGCGCGCGCTGTCGAAGCGATGCGTGTCCCGCACCCGGTGCGTGGAACCATCTCTTTAGTTGAATGGCATATGGCGCGCGCGCGCAACCATATCAATGTTCTCGAAGAGAACATGACGCTACTGATGGAGCAGGCGAACGCCAACGAAAGCCTGTTTAATCGGCTGTTGCATCTCCAGGGGCGACTGGCGTCAGCCAGCAGTCTGGATGAGTTGCTGATACGTTTTCACCGCTGGGCGCGCGATCTTGGGCTTGCAGGCGCAACAATCCGCCTATTCCCCGATCGCTGGCGTCTCGGTGCGCCGTCGAGTTTCACGCATCTGGCATTAAGCCGCCAGGCCTTCGAACCGTTGCGTATTCAGCGTCTGGGGCAGGAACAGCACTATCTTGGTCCGCTCAACGGTCCGGAACTGCTGGTGGTGCTGCCGGAAGCCAAAGCGATAGGCTCGGTGGCGATGTCAATGCTGGGACGCGAGGGCGATCTTGGCGTCATGCTTTTCAGCAGTCGTGATGCTCACCATTATCAGCAGGGGCAAGGGACGCAGTTGCTGCAAGAGATAGCGCTAATATTGCCGGAGTTGCTTGAGCGTTGGATTGAACGTGTATGACGGATTTGCCGCTTTCTCAGGATGTTGCCCGTTTTTTGCGTTATCTGGGCGTGGAGCGGCAGCTTAGCCCAATAACACTCCTGAACTATCAGCGTCAGCTTGATGCCATTATCGCTTTAGCCGGGGAAACCGGAATGCAAAGCTGGCAACAATGTGATGCTGCGAGAGTACGCAGTTTTGCGGTGCGCAGTCGTCGCAAAGGGCTTGGGCCAGCCAGTCTGGCATTGCGCCTCTCTGCATTACGCAGTTTCTTCGACTGGCTGGTGAGCCAGGGCGAGTTACCGGCCAACCCGGCGAAAGGGATCTCCGCACCCAAAGCGCCGCGCCATCTGCCGAAAAATATCGACGTTGACGATGTGAATCGCCTGCTGGATATCGACCTCAATGATCCGCTTGCCGTGCGCGACCGGGCAATGCTGGAGGTGATGTACGGCGCAGGGTTACGTTTGTCAGAATTGGTTGGGCTGGATATTAAACATCTCGATCTTGACACTGGCGAAGTGTGGGTGATGGGGAAAGGCAGCAAAGAGCGACGCCTGCCCATCGGGCGTAATGCGGTGGCGTGGATCGAACACTGGCTGGATCTTCGCGGTTTGTTTGGCGGTGATGACGATGCGTTATTTCTCTCCAAACTGGGGAAACGGATTTCAGCGCGTAACGTGCAAAAACGGTTTGCTGAGTGGGGCATTAAGCAGGGGCTGAATAGCCATGTGCATCCGCATAAACTGCGCCACTCGTTTGCCACCCATATGCTGGAGTCGAGCGGCGATCTACGCGGCGTGCAGGAACTGTTGGGGCATGCCAACCTCTCGACCACCCAAATCTATACTCATCTTGATTTTCAACACCTGGCCTCGGTGTACGATGCGGCGCATCCGCGCGCCAAACGGGGGAAATAATGCGTTTTTACCGGCCGTTGGGGCGCATCTCTGCGCTCACCTTTGACCTGGATGACACCCTTTATGATAACCGTCAGGTTATTTTGCGCACGGAGCAGGAAGCGCTCGCCTTTGTGCAAAACTATCACCCTGCGCTCCGCACATTACAAAACACCGACCTGCAGCGTTTACGCCAGGCGGTGCGTGAAGCGGAACCCGAGATTTATCATGATGTGACCGAATGGCGGCACCGTGCGGTAGAACGAGCCATGTTGAATGCGGGATTATCAGCGGAAGAGGCAACAGCGGGTGCCAACGCCGCAATGATGAATTTCGCAAAGTGGCGTAGCCGGATTGTCGTCCCGCAGGAGACACACGACACACTGGCTGCGCTTGCTGAAAAGTGGCCGCTGGTGGCGATCACCAACGGTAATGCGCAGCCGGAATTGTTTGGTCTGGGCGACTATTTTGAGTTTGTTCTGCGGGCGGGGCCGGACGGTCGTTCTAAGCCGTTTAGCGACATGTATGCCTTAGCGGCGGAGAAGCTCAACGTCCCGATTGGCGAAATCATGCATGTGGGTGACGATCTGACCACTGACGTCGCTGGCGCCATTCGCTGCGGCATGCAGGCGTGCTGGATCAAGCCAGAGAATGCTGATTTGATGCAGACCAATGACAGCCGGTTGTTGCCGCATCTGGAAATTTCCCGGTTGGCATCGCTGGTCTCGCTGATATAATCCTCAATAGTTCTGTATAAAATTCCAGGGTTTTGGCGGATGGCGCTAGGCTTATCCGCCCTACGGTGACTGCAATCACGTAGGCCCGATAAGCGAAGCGCCATCGGGCATTTCGCAGTTTATCTATTCCTAACGCGGCGGTGCCACCAATGGACGTTTCTTACCTACTCGACAGCCTTAATGATAAACAGCGCGAAGCCGTCGCTGCCTCGCGCACTAACATGCTGGTGCTGGCAGGGGCAGGGAGTGGTAAGACGCGTGTGCTGGTTCACCGTATCGCCTGGTTACTGAGCGTAGAAAACTGCTCGCCGTACTCCATTATGGCGGTGACGTTCACCAACAAAGCGGCGGCGGAGATGCGCCATCGTATCGGGCAACTGATGGGGACGACGCAGGGCGGGATGTGGGTCGGCACCTTCCACGGGCTGGCGCACCGTCTGCTGCGCGCGCACCATCTGGATGCTAATCTGCCGCAGGATTTCCAAATTCTCGATAGCGAAGACCAGTTGCGTCTGCTGAAGCGCCTAATCAAAGCCATGAATCTCGACGAGAAGCAGTGGCCGCCGCGTCAGGCGATGTGGTACATCAACAGCCAGAAAGACGAAGGGCTGCGCCCGCATCACATCCAGAGCTACGGTAATCCTGTTGAGCAGACCTGGCAGAAGGTGTATCAGGCTTATCAGGAAGCGTGCGACCGCGCCGGGCTGGTCGATTTCGCAGAACTGCTGCTGCGCGCTCACGAACTGTGGCTCAACAAACCGCATATCCTTCAGCACTACCGCGAACGCTTCACCAATATCCTGGTCGACGAATTCCAGGATACCAACAACATTCAGTACGCGTGGATCCGCCTGCTGGCGGGCGATACTGGCAAAGTGATGATCGTGGGCGACGATGACCAGTCAATTTACGGCTGGCGCGGCGCGCAGGTTGAAAACATCCAGCGCTTCCTCAATGATTTCCCCGGTGCGGAGACCATCCGCCTGGAGCAGAACTACCGTTCAACCAGCAATATTTTGAGCGCGGCGAACGCGCTGATTGAAAACAACAACGGTCGTCTCGGTAAGAAGTTGTGGACCGATGGTGCGGACGGCGAGCCTATCTCGCTCTACTGCGCCTTTAACGAACTCGACGAAGCCCGCTTCGTGGTCAACCGCATTAAAACCTGGCAGGACAACGGCGGCGCGCTGGATCAGTGCGCCATTCTCTATCGCAGCAACGCCCAGTCACGCGTGCTGGAAGAGGCGTTACTCCAGGCGAGTATGCCGTACCGCATTTATGGCGGTATGCGCTTCTTCGAACGTCAGGAAATCAAAGACGCACTCTCTTATCTGCGCCTGATCGCCAACCGTAATGACGACGCAGCGTTTGAGCGCGTGGTCAACACGCCAACGCGCGGCATCGGCGATCGTACCCTGGATGTGGTGCGTCAGACTTCACGTGATCGTCAACTGACGCTGTGGCAAGCCTGCCGCGAGCTGTTGCAGGAGAAAGCGCTGGCGGGCCGCGCTGCGAGCGCGTTACAGCGCTTTATGGAGCTGATTGACGCGTTGGCACAAGAAACGGCCGATATGCCGCTGCACGTTCAGACTGATCGCGTGGTGAAAGACTCCGGTCTGCGCATGATGTACGAACAGGAAAAGGGCGAGAAGGGCCAGACACGTATCGAAAACTTAGACGAACTGGTGACGGCAACGCGCCAGTTCAGCTACAACGAAGAAGACGAAGATTTAATGCCGTTGCAGGCGTTCCTTTCCCATGCTGCGCTGGAAGCGGGCGAAGGGCAGGCGGATACCTGGCAGGATGCGGTGCAGTTGATGACCCTGCATTCGGCGAAAGGGTTAGAGTTCCCGCAGGTGTTTATCGTCGGTATGGAAGAAGGGATGTTCCCGAGCCAGATGTCGCTTGATGAGGGTGGGCGTCTGGAGGAAGAACGTCGTCTGGCTTACGTCGGCGTGACCCGAGCGATGCAAAAACTGACCCTGACCTACGCCGAAACGCGTCGTCTGTACGGAAAAGAGGTTTACCACCGCCCGTCGCGCTTTATCGGTGAACTACCGGAAAACTGCGTAGAAGAAGTGCGTCTGCGCGCGACGATAAGCCGCCCGGTTAGTCATCAGCGGATGGGAACACCGATGGCGGAGAACGACACTGGCTACAAACTCGGCCAGCGCGTGCGCCACGCTAAGTTCGGCGAGGGCACCATTGTGAATCTGGAAGGTAGCGGTGAGCACAGTCGCTTGCAGGTGGCGTTTCAGGGGCAGGGAATCAAATGGTTAGTGGCGGCCTATGCCCGGCTGGAAACGGTCTAACATCACTAACCTTATGATTCGTAGGCCGGATAAGGCGAAGTCGCCATCCGGCAATCTGCCGCTTAATGTTCTGAAAACATAGATAAATCATCCCTCTCTGCTAACCTTAAAGCATTAGGGGAAATAATTACTTTTTCGCGTTCCGTTGCGAGTTGACGTCAAATTTATGCTGGCGTAACATGCGCGCACGATTACGCTAAGAGGACATTCGCCTTGGACACACCCAGTAGATGCTGGCTCATTATCCTGTCATCCAGGATCAACTCCTAAGGCTATCCCTTTTTGCTGATAGCCTTCGCGGTTGTCAGCGACTTTCTCTCTTTTCCCGTCGCGTTGAGTCAGGCTGTTTAATGGTCTGAAACCCAATTTGTTTCTGTGTGCCCACCGAACGTCCGATATTTTTATGCATTGGGAGTCCCGGTCATGCTGAGCGCATTTCAACTGGAAAAAAACCGACTGACCCGGCTGGAAGTCGAGGAGTCACAAACCCTGATTGATGCTGTATGGGTCGATTTGGTCGAACCGGACGACGACGAGCGCCTGCGCGTACAATCTGAACTGGGTCAGAGCCTGGCAACACGTCCTGAACTGGAAGACATCGAAGCATCCGCTCGTTTCTTTGAAGACGACGACGGTCTGCACATTCACTCCTTTTTCTTCTTTGAAGATGCGGAAGACCACGCCGGTAACTCCACGGTGGCATTTACCATCCGTGATGGCCGTTTATTCACCCTGCGTGAACGTGAACTGCCGGCGTTTCGTCTCTATCGCATGCGTGCGCGTAGCCAGGCGATGGTAGACGGCAATGCGTATGAGCTGTTGTTGGATCTGTTTGAAACCAAAATCGAACAACTGGCGGATGAAATCGAAAACATCTACAGCGATCTGGAAAAACTCAGCCGCGTGATCATGGAAGGGCATCAGGGTGATGAATATGACGAAGCGCTCTCCACGCTGGCGGAACTGGAAGATATCGGCTGGAAGGTTCGCCTGTGTCTGATGGATACCCAGCGCGCCCTCAACTTCCTGGTACGTAAAGCGCGTTTGCCGGGCGGACAACTGGAGCAGGCGCGTGAGATCCTGCGCGATATCGAATCCCTGCTGCCGCATAACGAATCCCTGTTCCAGAAAGTGAACTTCCTGATGCAGGCGGCGATGGGTTTTATCAACATCGAGCAGAACCGGATTATCAAGATCTTCTCGGTGGTTTCTGTGGTGTTCCTGCCGCCGACGCTGGTGGCTTCCAGTTACGGGATGAACTTTGAATTTATGCCGGAACTGCACTGGAGCTTCGGTTATCCAGGAGCGATTGTCTTTATGATGCTCGCGGGGCTGGCGCCGTATCTGTACTTTAAGCGGAAGAACTGGCTTTGATGATTCGCCCGGTGGCGCGACGCCTACCGGGCCTACAGATCCCGTAGGCCGGATAAGGCGCAGCCGCCATCCGGCAAAAAAACACTACAACCCTTTGCGCGTTCTGCGCTGGGTATAAATCGCATCCATCACGAAAATCGCCAGCGCCACCCAAATGAAGGCGAACGTCACCATTTTATCGGCTCCCGGCGTTTCACCGTAAAACATGACCGCCAGAATAAACATCAACGTTGGGCCGATATACTGGAAGAATCCCAGGGTGGAGAGACGCAGACGCGTTGCCGCGCCAGTAAAACAGAGCAGCGGTATCGTGGTGACAACGCCTGCGGCGATCAACAACAGGTTCAGCGACATCGGGTTCTTATCCATATGGCTGGTGGCGCTGTCGGCAATGCCGAACAGATAAATCGCGGCGACCGGTAAAAGCCACAGCGTTTCGATCAACATGCCGGTTTGCGCTTCCACGGCAATCTTCTTACGAACCAGACCGTAAAAGGCGAAACTGAACGCCAGACCCAGCGCGATAATGGGTAAAGAACCAAAGGTCCAGAGTTGCACCAGCACGCCGCAGGCCGCCATCGCGACGGCCAGCCATTGCATGCGACGGAAACGTTCGCCAAGGAACAGCATACCCAGCAAAATGTTCACCAGAGGGTTAATGAAATAGCCCAGGCTGGCTTCCAGCATGTGGTGGTTATTCACAGCCCAGATAAAGAGCAGCCAGTTGCCGCCGATCAAGACCGCCGACAACGCCAACAGGAAGATCTTCTTCGGCGTTTGCAGTAGCGTGATTAAATACGACCACTGGCGACTGACGCTGATCAGCGCCACCATAAAAAAGAATGACCAAATTACGCGGTGCGTCAGGATTTCGTCCGCTGGAACGTAAGAGATCAGCTTGAAGTATGCGGGTGCGATACCCCAAATAAAATAAGCAGCAAGAGCGAGTAATACGCCCAGCCGCGTTTGCTTAGCATCCATCGGGAAAACTCATATCAGAAATGTAACGGCAGTTTACCTTTTTTTACGTGCTTACCCCACCATATACGTAGCGGTAGCGCTGGCGATATAAAGCTGATCCTCGTTATGCAATTCCACACGCGCCACGGCGACCTTATTACCCGCCCGGAGCAAACTACTGGTGGCGGTAAAACGATTCCCACGGCCTGGGCGTAAATAATCGACGCGTAGATCGATTGTCCCCATGCGTGACATCCGCTGGCGTAGTTCATCTTCACTGATGGTTTCGTGGCGGGTCAGCGTACTCCCCACGCAAACCAGTCCGGCCGCAACGTCTAACGCGGAAGCAATCACCCCGCCATGTAAAATGCTCTGCGACCAGTTCCCGACCATCATCGGCTGATTACTGAAAGCTAATTGGGCAAACTCCTTTTCATAGCGCTCCAGTTCCAGCCCCAATGCCCGGTTAAACGGCATATGGTAGACAAACATTTCACCCACTAATTTCAGGGCTTCTTCAGCAGTAAGTACAACAGACATACGATTGGATACTCCATGGTTAATGAAATGTTGATATTATGCTTCTTGTTTGTTGTTTTCTACTTTAGGAGAGGATAACTAAACAGGTATTGAGTAAGTATGTAGAATGCGTGATACATAATTTTACAATCATCAATATTTAGTTCAGGAGAAGTGTAACGATGCGGGCAATTCTGGGGGGGTTATTACCAGCAGCAATGCTGCCGTTGGCCGCGTTTGCGCAGGACGCGACAGAGAAAGAGGTTCAAAATGTACCGGTGGTGCGGGGCAGTATTATCGCCAACATGCTGCAAGAGCATGACAGTCCGTTCACGCTGTATCCCTATGACACTAACTATCTGATTTACACCGCTACCAGTGACATGAACAAAGAAGCGATCAGTAGCTATGACTGGTCGGATAATGCCCGGAAAGATGAAGTGAAGTTTCAACTGAGTCTGGCTTTCCCTCTCTGGCGTGGCATTCTGGGGGAGAATTCAGTGCTGGGGGCGTCCTACACCCAGAAATCCTGGTGGCAATTGTCGAATAGCGAAGAGTCTTCACCTTTCCGTGAAACGAACTACGAGCCGCAACTGTTCCTTGGATTTGCTACCGACTATCGCTTTGCGGGCTGGACACTGCGCGACGTAGAAACGGGGTATAACCACGATTCTAATGGCCGTTCTGATCCGACATCGCGTAGCTGGAACCGTATTTATACCCGTCTGATGGCTGATAATGGCAACTGGCTGGTGGAAGTGAAGCCATGGTTTGTCGTGGGCAGTACCGATGATAACCCTGACATCACCAAATACATGGGGTATTACCAGCTTAAAATCGGCTACCACCTCGGTGACGCGGTGTTAAGTGCAAAAGGGCAGTATAACTGGAATACCGGATACGGCGGCGCAGAGCTTGGACTCAGCTATCCGATAACGAAACACGTTCGTCTCTATACTCAGGTCTACAGCGGGTATGGCGAATCCCTGATTGACTATAACTTTAATCAGACGCGTGTCGGTGTGGGTGTGATGCTGAACGATATCTTCTGATAAGCAGTTAAACATTGCAGTTTCTTTCTCAGGCGCTGAAAATAGCGCCTGTTTTTATTCTGGTGAATGGGGTTAATGTGGCGCAGGCGGAAGTGTTGAATCTGGAGTCGGGAGCTAAACAGGTTTTGCAGGAAACCTTCGGCTACCAACAGTTTCGCCCTGGTCAGGAAGCGATTATCGACACCGTTCTTTCCGGTCGCGACTGTCTGGTCGTAATGCCGACCGGTGGCGGGAAATCCCTGTGCTATCAAATCCCGGCGCTGCTTCTGAACGGGCTAACCGTCGTTGTTTCACCGCTCATTTCTCTGATGAAAGACCAGGTTGATCAACTGCTGGCCAACGGCGTGGCAGCGGCGTGTCTGAACTCAAGCCAGAGCCGTGAACAACAGCTTGAGGTCATGACGGGCTGTCGTACCGGGCAAGTCCGCCTGCTGTATATCGCACCTGAACGCCTGATGCTGGATAACTTTCTTGAGCATCTTGCGCACTGGAACCCCGTGTTGTTAGCCGTTGACGAGGCCCATTGTATTTCGCAGTGGGGGCACGATTTCCGCCCGGAATATGCCGCACTGGGTCAGCTTCGCCAGCGTTTCCCCGCCCTGCCGTTTATGGCGCTCACCGCAACGGCTGACGACACCACCCGACTGGACATTGTTCGTCTGCTGGGACTCAACGATCCGTTAATTCAGATCAGCAGTTTTGACCGCCCAAACATTCGCTACATGTTGATGGAGAAGTTTAAACCGCTCGATCAGCTTATGCGTTACGTTCAGGAGCAGCGCGGTAAGTCGGGCATTATTTACTGTAATAGCCGTGTGAAAGTGGAAGACACCGCCGCGCGTTTGCAAAGTCGCGGGATCAGCGCGGCGGCGTATCATGCGGGTCTGGAGAATACGGTTCGCGCAGATGTGCAGGAAAAATTCCAGCGCGACGATCTGCAAATCGTCGTGGCGACCGTGGCGTTCGGCATGGGGATTAACAAACCCAACGTCCGCTTTGTGGTGCACTTCGACATTCCGCGTAATATTGAATCCTACTATCAGGAAACGGGTCGGGCAGGGCGAGATGGTCTGCCAGCTGAGGCGATGTTGTTCTATGATCCGGCGGATATGGCGTGGCTCAGACGCTGTCTTGAAGAAAAACCTGCCGGACAGTTGCAGGATATCGAACGGCATAAGCTGAATGCGATGGGGGCGTTTGCTGAGGCGCAAACCTGCCGCCGCCTGGTGTTGCTTAACTATTTTGGCGAAGGGCGCCAGGAAGCCTGCGGCAACTGCGATATCTGCCTTGATCCGCCAAAACAGTACGACGGATTAATGGATGCGCGCAAAGCGCTGTCGACGATCTATCGTGTTAACCAGCGCTTTGGTATGGGCTATGTCGTGGAGGTACTTCGCGGCGCGAACAACCAACGTATTCGTGAATTAGCCCATGACAAACTGCCGGTCTACGGCATTGGCCGCGAACAGAGCCACGAGCATTGGGTGAGCGTGATCCGCCAACTGATTCATCTTGGGCTGGTGACGCAAAACATCGCCCACCACTCTGCGCTCCAGTTAACAGAAGCGGCGCGTCCGGTGTTGCGCGGCGATGTGCCCCTTCAGCTTGCCGTGCCGCGTATCGTTGCGTTGAAGCCGCGTGTGATGCAGAAATCCTTCGGCGGCAACTACGATCGCAAGCTGTTTGCTAAATTACGTAAACTGCGTAAAGCGATTGCCGATGAAGAAAATATCCCGCCTTATGTGGTGTTCAACGACGCGACACTGATTGAAATGGCGGAACAGATGCCGGTGTCGCCGAGTGAAATGCTCAGCGTAAACGGGGTCGGCATGCGGAAACTGGAGCGTTTTGGCAAAGAATTTATGGCGCTAATTCGCGCGCATGTTGATGGCGGCGACGAAGAGTAGTCAGCCAGGAAAAAAAGTGCCAGGATGGTGACTCACTGAACTCTTCCCCCGCGAGTCATTTTTATGTTGATGCTATTTCTCACCGTAGCCATGGTACACATTGTTGCGTTGATGAGTCCTGGACCAGACTTTTTCTTCGTCTCCCAAACGGCGGTCAGCCGTTCCCGTAAAGAAGCGATGATGGGCGTATTGGGCATTACCTGTGGCGTGATGGTCTGGGCGGGCGTGGCGCTGCTTGGGCTGCATCTGATCATTGAGAAAATGGCCTGGCTGCACACCATTATCATGGTGGGCGGCGGTCTGTACCTGTGCTGGATGGGGTATCAAATGCTCCGTGGCGCATTGAAAAAACAGGAAACGACGGCTCCCGCACCGCAGGTGGAACTGGCGCAGAGCGGACGTAGTTTCCTGAAAGGTTTACTGACCAACCTGGCGAATCCAAAAGCGATTATTTACTTCGGCTCGGTATTCTCACTGTTTGTCGGTGATAATATCGGTACGACAGCGCGCTGGGGTATTTTCGCGCTGATTATCGTGGAAACGCTGGCGTGGTTTACGATTGTTGCCAGTCTGTTTGCCCTGCCGAAAATGCGTCGCGGTTATCAGCGCCTGGCGAAGTGGATCGACGGTTTTGCTGGCGCACTATTTGCGGGTTTTGGTATTCATCTGATTATTTCGCGCTAAGTAGGTAGGCCGGATAAGCGTTGCGCTTTCCGGCAACGTTTCAGGCATGTCTTGCTGAGGCCAATAGCGCGCCGACCAGCATAAACAACGAACCGAACACTTTGTTCAGCGCCTTCATTTGTTTTGGCCCCTTAATCCACGCAGCAATGCGTTGCGCCAGCGTCGCATAACCGATCATCACAATCACATCGACCACAATAGTCGTGATGCCGAGGATGATGTACTGCATCAGTTGTGGTTCTTGCGGCATGATGAATTGCGGAAACAGGGCGGCAAGAAAAACAATGCTCTTTGGGTTGGTCAGATTGACAAAGACGGCGCGTTTGAACAATCGGCCACGCGACTGGGTATTGGCCATTGTGTTCAGGTTGATAGCGCCTGCGGCGCGCCATTGCTGAATACCCAGCCAAATCAGATAGGCGGCCCCCGCCCACTTCAGCACCTCAAAGGCGATGACAGAGCGTGAAAATAGCGTCCCCAGACCGATCCCCACCAGAACGATGTGAATACCCAGCCCGGTTTGCAAACCGGCAATTGACGCCGCTGCGCCACGATAGCCGTGGTTGATGGAAGTGGTCATGGTATTGATGGCGCCGGAGCCCGGAGAAAGACTCAAAATAATGGATGTCAGTAGGTAGGCGAACCACCATTCAAAGGTCATGAGAAACTCCCGGATTGTCTATTTTTATGCCACAATACGCTACTGTTGCTGTGTTGTGTCAGACATGACAAAAAAAACGATTTTACGTGGTTAACGAGGCTGGATACCCGATGTTTCAGCAGCAAAAAGACTGGGAAACAAGAGAAAACGCGTTTGCCGCTTTCTCCATGGGACCACTGACAGACTTCTGGCGTCAACGGGAGGAAGCGGAGTTTAAGGGCGTGGACAATGTTCCGGTACGCTTTGTCCGTTTTCGTGCAGAAAAAAATGATCGTGTGGTCGTGATTTGTCCTGGCCGTATTGAAAGCTATGTAAAGTATGCCGAACTGGCGTATGACCTGTTTCAGACGGGTTTTGATGTGCTCATTATCGACCATCGTGGGCAAGGGCGATCCGGGCGGTTATTGTCGGATACGCACCGTGGGCATGTGGTGAATTTTAATGATTATGTCGATGATTTAACCGACTTTTGGCGGCAGGAAGTTCAACCGGGACCGTGGCGAAAACGCTACATTCTCGCCCATTCTATGGGCGGTGCGATTGCCACTCTGTTTCTGCAACGTCACCCCGCGCATTGTGATGCCATCGCGCTTTGTGCGCCGATGTTTGGTATTGTGATGCGCCTGCCCTCGTTTATGGTGCGCCATATTCTCGACTGGGCGGAAGGGCATCAACGCATTCGTGAAGGGTACGCGATTGGCACGGGGCGCTGGCGAGCGCTACCGTTTAGCATGAATGCGTTAACCCACAGCCGACAACGTTACCGTCGTAACTTACGTTTTTATGCCGACGAACCGCAACTGCGGGTTGGTGGACCGACATATCACTGGGTACGTGAAGGTATTCAGGCTGGCGAACAGGTATTGGCAGGGGCGAGCGATGATGCGACGCCTACGCTACTCATCCAGGCAGAAGAAGAGCGTGTGGTGGATAACCGCATGCATGACCGTTTTTGTGAAATCCGCGCCGCAGCAGGCCATCCTGTAGAAGGAGGCCAGCCGCTTGTCATTAAAGGCGCGTACCACGAGATCCTTTTTGAAAAGGACGCAATGCGCTCAGTCGCGCTCAACGCTATTGTTGAATTTTTCAACAGGCATAATTCATCCAGCGAAAATCGCTTTGCATAGAGGTTTAATTTTCTTATGTATCAGGTTGTTGCGTCTGATTTAGATGGTACGCTACTTTCTCCCGACCACACGTTATCCCCTTACGCTAAAGAGACCCTGAAACTGTTGACTGCCCGTGGCGTCAACTTTGTTTTTGCGACCGGGCGTCATCATGTCGATGTAGGGCAAATCCGCGATAATCTCGGGATTCGGTCTTACATGATCACGTCCAATGGGGCGCGTGTGCACGATCCCGAAGGCAATCTGGTGTTCACGCATAACCTGGATCGCGACATTGCCAGCGATCTGTTTGGCGTGGTGAATACAAACCCGGATATCGTCACCAACGTTTATCGCGACGACGAATGGTTTATGAATCGCCATCGTCCGGATGAGATGCGTTTTTTCAAAGAGGCGGTTTTCAATTACTCGCTGTTTGAACCCGGCTTACTGGAGCCAGAAGGCATCAGCAAAGTGTTCTTCACCAGCAATTCTCATGAAATACTGCTGCCGCTGGAGCAGGCGATAAACGCGCGTTGGGGAGATCGTGTCAACGTGAGTTTCTCTACGCTGACGTGTCTGGAAGTGATGGCCGGGGGAGTATCGAAGGGGCATGCACTGGAAGCCGTCGCAAAAACGATGGGCTACAGTCTGAAGGATTGCATCGCCTTTGGCGATGGCATGAACGATGCCGAGATGCTCTCTATGGCGGGTAAAGGGTGCATCATGGGTAATGCGCACCAGCGCCTGAAAGATCTGCATCCTGAACTGGATGTGATTGGCACCAACGCGGACGACGCTGTGCCGCATTACCTGCGTGAGCTGTTTTTATCCTGATGTAATTGTCCTTTAGTTGACCAGTTGTCAACTAAACTCTCCGCTACAATGGATGCTCCTTGTTCAAAGAGACATCCATTGTGGCGCTACTCATCATTACCACGATCCTGTGGGCCTTTTCTTTTAGCTTAATTGGCGAGTACCTTGCCGGGCATGTCGATAGCTATTTTTCCGTGCTGATGCGAGTGGGGCTGGCGGCGCTGGTCTTCCTGCCGTTTCTGCGCACGCGTGGGCAGTCGCCGCGGACTATTGTGCTCTACATGCTGGTCGGCGCGATGCAACTGGGCATCATGTACCTGCTCAGTTTCCGCGCTTATTTGTACCTGACCGTCTCTGAATTTTTACTGTTTACCGTCCTCACACCGCTTTATATCACCCTGATCTACGATCTGTTGAGCAAGCGCAGACTGCGCTGGGGTTATGTACTGAGCGCGCTGCTGGCGGTAATTGGCGCCGCGATCATTCGCTATGACAAAGTCAGCGATCACTTCTGGACCGGTTTATTGTTGGTACAGCTGGCGAATATCAGTTTTGCCATTGGTATGGTGGGCTACAAGCGGTTGATGGAGATCCACCCGATGCCGCAGCACAACGCGTTTGCCTGGTTTTACATGGGGGCGTTTCTGGTGGCTGTCGCCGCCTGGTTTATGCTGGGGAATCCCAACAAACTCCCGACGACCCCATTACAATGGGGCATTCTGGTCTGGCTGGGCGTGGTGGCTTCCGGACTGGGGTACTTTATGTGGAACTATGGGGCGACGCAGGTGGATGCAGGCACGCTGGGCATCATGAATAACGTGCATGTCCCTGCGGGGCTGCTGGTCAACCTTGCTATCTGGCAAGAGCAGCCCCACTGGCCAAGCTTTATCATTGGGGCGACGGTGATACTGGCCTCACTGTGGGTACATCGCCATTGGGTCGCTCCGCGCTCCGTACGAACGGTAGATGATCGCAAGCATGGTTCCGCGCTGAACGAATAAAGGCTTCTGTGACTGCCTGCCGTTGTTCGCCATCGCGGACGGCGGCGTAGAGGCGGCTCCACAATCCATCACCCAGGGTTTTGGTCACCACCAGGCCCTGGCGCTCAAAACTCTCCACCACCCAGTGCGGCAAGGCGGCAATCCCCATTCTTGCTGCGACCATTTGGATCAGCAGTAACGTGTTATCGACGCTTTTCAGCGACGGGCTGACGCCCGCTGGTTGCAGGAAGTGGCGCCACACATCGAGGCGGCTGCGCTGCACCGGGTAGATCAGTAGCGTTTCACTGGCGAGATCTTCTGGTGTGATCAGTGTCTTACTGGCCAACGGATGATCCGGAGCCAGCACCAGACGCACTTCAAAATCGAACATAGGCGAATAGTGCAGCCCACTGCGCGGCAGGATGTCGGAAGTCATCACCAAATCCAGTTCGTCCTGCTGCAACGCCGGTTGTGGGTCAAAAGTCACGCCGGATTTGAAATCCATCTCCACTTGCGGCCATTTCGCGCGGAAATTCTCCAGTGCCGGAGTCAACCATTGAATACAGCTATGACATTCAATCGCGATACGTAGCCGGGTCTGTTGCGGTTCGTTACATGCCTGAAGCGCCCGGCTAATCTGCGGCAGCACCTGGTTTGCCAACTGCAGGAGGATCTCTCCCTGTGGCGTAAAACGCAACGGCTGGCTCTTACGTACAAAGAGCCGGAAACCGAGGCGTTGCTCCAGATCGCTGAACTGGTGAGACAGGGCGGATTGGGTCTGATGCAACGTTGCGGCGGCGGCGGCCAGCGACCCACTATTCCGTAATGCCTGTAGCGTTTTCAGGTGTTTAATTTCGATCATGAAAGTCCTTCACTTCGGCATGAACAAATTGCGCTTGAGGAATACACAGTACATTCACATTATGGATGTGTAAACATCTGGACGTCCAAAACTCGTCATATTTCGACTTGCAGGTGCGTTGGCTTCCTCGCTTACCCCAGTCACTTACTTCAGTAAGCTCCTGGGGATGCGCTGTGTCGCCGTCTTCCTGTCAGCCGAACTATTTAGAGTTTTGCTTTCATATTCAATAAAATAATGAGAGGAAGAAAAATGACAATTCTTAATCACACCCTCGGTTTCCCTCGCGTTGGCCTGCGTCGCGAGCTGAAAAAAGCACAAGAGAGTTACTGGGCGGGTAACGCCTCCCGTGAAGAGCTACTGAAGGTAGGGCGTGAACTGCGTGCCCGTCACTGGGATCAGCAAAAGCAGGCGGGTATCGACCTGCTGCCGGTAGGTGATTTCGCCTGGTACGATCATGTTCTGACCACCAGTCTGCTGCTGGGCAATGTTCCTGTCCGCCACCAGAACAAAGACGGCTCCGTCGATATCGACACCTTATTCCGCATTGGCCGTGGCCGCGCACCGACCGGTGAACCTGCGGCGGCGGCAGAAATGACCAAATGGTTTAACACCAACTACCACTACATGGTGCCTGAATTCACCAGAGGTCAGCAGTTCAAACTGACCTGGACGCAACTGCTGGATGAAGTGGATGAAGCGCTGGCGCTCGGTCACAAAGTAAAACCCGTGCTGCTGGGACCCGTGACTTATCTGTGGCTCGGTAAAGTAAAAGGCGAGCAGTTTGACCGCCTCAGCCTGCTGAATGACATTCTTCCGGTATATCAGCAGGTGCTGGCTGAACTGGCGAAACGTGGCGTTGAGTGGGTTCAAATCGACGAACCTGCGCTAGTGCTGGAGTTGCCGCAGGCGTGGCTGAACGCCTTCAAACCGGCGTACGACGCGCTGACCGGCCAGGTCAAACTGCTGCTGACCACCTATTTCGAAGGCGTCACGCCGAACCTCGACACCATCACCGCGCTGCCGGTGCAGGGTTTGCACGTTGACCTGGTTCACGGGAAAGATGACGTTGCAGAACTGCACAAGCGTCTGCCGTCGGAGTGGCTGCTGTCTGCCGGGCTGGTGAACGGTCGTAACGTCTGGCGCGCCGATCTCACCGAGAAATACGCGCAGATTAAAGACATCGTGGGCAAACGTTCCCTGTGGGTCGCCTCTTCCTGCTCGCTGCTGCACAGCCCGATCGATCTCAGCGTAGAAACACGTCTGGACGGCGAAGTGAAAAGCTGGTTCGCCTTCGCCCTGCAAAAATGCGGTGAGTTGGCTCTGCTGCGTGATGCGCTGAACAGCGGTGATACCGCAAAACTGGCGGAATGGAGCGCCCCGATTCAGGCGCGTCGTCATTCCACTCGCGTTCACAATGTGGCAGTGGAAAAACGTCTGGCGGCGATCACCGCCAAAGACAGTCAGCGCGCGAATGCTTATGAAGTGCGTGCCGAAGCCCAGCGCGCTCGCTTTAAACTGCCCGCCTGGCCGACCACCACGATCGGCTCCTTCCCGCAAACCACCGAAATTCGCGGTCTGCGTCTGGACTTCAAAAAGGGCAATCTTGATGCCAATAACTACCGCACCGGCATCGCCGAGCACATTAAGCAGGCCATTGTTGAGCAGGAACGCTTAGGTCTCGACGTGCTGGTACACGGTGAAGCTGAACGTAACGACATGGTGGAATATTTCGGCGAGCACCTCGACGGTTTCGTCTTTACGCAGAACGGTTGGGTGCAGAGCTACGGTTCTCGCTGCGTGAAGCCGCCCGTGGTGATTGGTGACGTCAGCCGCCCGGAAGCCATCACCGTCGAGTGGGCGAAGTACGCCCAGTCTCTGACCGACAAACCGGTGAAAGGGATGCTGACTGGCCCGGTGACCATTCTTTGCTGGTCCTTCCCGCGTGAAGACGTCACCCGTGAAACCATCGCCAAACAGATTGCGCTGGCGCTGCGTGACGAAGTTGCGGATCTGGAAGCGGCAGGGATTGGCATCATTCAGATCGACGAGCCGGCGCTGCGCGAAGGCTTACCGTTGCGTCGCAGTGACTGGACGGCGTATCTGGAGTGGGGCGTGGAGGCCTTCCGCATCAATGCTGCCGTGGCGAAGGATGACACCCAGATCCACACTCACATGTGTTACTGCGAGTTCAACGACATCATGGATTCGATTGCGGCGCTGGACGCTGACGTTATCACCATCGAAACTTCGCGTTCCGACATGGAGCTACTGGAGTCGTTCGAAGAGTTTGATTACCCCAACGAAATCGGGCCGGGCGTGTATGACATTCACTCGCCGAACGTGCCGAGCGTGGAGTGGATTGAAGCCCTGCTGAAGAAAGCTGAGCAGCGTATTCCGGCACAGCGTCTGTGGGTGAACCCGGACTGCGGCTTGAAAACTCGCGGCTGGCCAGAAACCCGCGCTGCGCTGGCGAACATGGTGCAGGCCGCGCAGAATTTGCGTCAGGGGTAATACTCCAGGCCCGGTAAGCGAAAGCGCCACCGGGCATTTTGTCGGGTGGTGGCTTCGCCTCACCCAACTAACAGTTATTTTTTACATCCATACAGCGCAAACCACTCCAGCATTCTCTGCCAGCCATCTTTCGCGGATTCTTCGTGATAGCTCGGTCGGTAATCGGCATTAAACGCATGTCCTGCATCCGGGTAGACGACAATCTCCGCTTTGGCGTTGGCGGCACGGAGCGCCTGACGCATGGTTTCCACGGCGTCAATGGGAATGCTGGTGTCTTGCCCACCGTACAGTCCCAAAACGGGGGCGTTCAGATCAGTCGTGATATCCACGGGCTGTTTCGGAGAGTTCAGCGTTTTATCGCCCACCAGTTTGCCGTACCACGCCACGGCCGCCTTTAACTGCGGATTATGCGCGGCATACAGCCAGGTAATGCGGCCACCCCAACAAAAACCGGTGATCATCAACCGATGGACATCGCCGCCATTGCGGGAAGCCCAACTGGCGACATGATCCAGGTCCGCCAGGACTTGCGAATCAGGTACTTTGGCCACCAAACCGCTCAGTAACGTGGGAATATCGGCAAAATCGTTGGGATCACCTTCGCGGAAATAGAGCTCTGGTGCGATAGCCAGAAACCCTTCCAGCGCCAGGCGGCGGCAAACGTCGCGAATATGTTCGTGCATGCCAAAAATTTCTTGTACCACGATGACAATCGGCAGTGCGCCGTTACTGTTTTTAGGGCGAGCGTGATATGCCGGCATATCATCGCCCTGAGAGGGAATCGATGTCAGTCCAGCAATGATGGCGTCATCCGTCGTATGAACAATGGTAGAGGCAAGAGGCGAAGCTGCAGGTGCAAAACCCGGTTGTTGTGTCTTTGTCATGGTATTCTCCGTACCCTTAAGAAAATTAGCGCAATGTTAAATATAGACATCATGCGACAAATCACATTGCCTGAAACGGTCTATCTTTTGTGCAACGGTGAGGGATATCGACAGATTTATGTGATGCGGATCGCTATTTTATGGAAATTCAATGCAACTTATTTACATCATGGTGATGAGTGTCACGAAAATGTTTTTAGTCCTTCGGTAGAGTGTCTTTTTGCTTCTTCTGACAAAACCCATTCACAGAGGAGTTGTACATGTCCAAGTCTGATGTTTTTCATCTCGGCCTCACTAAAAACGATTTGCAAGGGGCTACACTGGCTATCGTCCCTGGCGATCCAGAGCGTGTGGAAAAGATCGCCGCGCTGATGGAAAAGCCGGTTAAGCTGGCATCTCATCGCGAGTTCACTACGTGGCGTGCTGAGCTGGATGGTAAAGCAGTGATTGTTTGCTCTACCGGTATTGGCGGCCCATCGACCTCTATCGCTGTGGAAGAACTGGCACAGTTGGGCATTCGTACTTTCCTGCGTATTGGTACTACCGGCGCGATTCAACCACACATTAACGTTGGCGACGTACTGGTCACTACCGCTTCTGTTCGTCTGGACGGCGCGAGCCTGCATTTTGCGCCGATGGAGTTCCCGGCCGTAGCGGATTTTGCATGTACCACCGCGCTGGTTGAAGCAGCAAAATCGGTTGGCGCAACGACGCACATTGGTGTCACGGCGTCTTCCGACACCTTCTATCCGGGTCAGGAGCGTTACGATACCTACTCTGGTCGCGTAGTCCGCAACTTCAAAGGCTCCATGGAAGAGTGGCAGTCAATGGGCGTTATGAACTACGAAATGGAATCCGCAACGTTGCTGACCATGTGTGCAAGCCAGGGTCTGCGTGCCGGTATGGTGGCGGGCGTTATCGTCAACCGTACCCAGCAAGAGATTCCAAATGCAGAAACGATGAAGCAAACAGAAAGCCACGCAGTGAAAATTGTGGTGGAAGCGGCGCGTCGTCTATTGTAATTCTCACTTCTCTTGTAAAAGGCCGACGCGTTCGGCCTTTTTATTTTGCGTAGTCTCTCGCAGGAAATTCCTTTTAAACTGGACGTTTATACAGCACAATTCTATTTTGTGCGGGTAAAGTCTGTACCATCAGGCTTACGTCGTTTATGCAGGAGGCGTTGTGGATATCTCAATCATTGTTTATGCAGTTATCGCATTGGTGGGCATCGCGATTGGCTGGCTGATGGCCAGCTACCAGCATGCGCAACAGAAAGCTGAACAATTTGCCGAGCGCGAAGAACTGGTTGCGGATTTAAGCGCGACAAAACAGCAGCTTGCTCAGAGTGCTCACTGGCGCGATGAATGCGAACTTCTCAACAATGAATTACGCAGTCTGCGTAGTATTAATACCTCCCTGGAAGCTGACTTGCGTGAAGTCACCACCCGTATGGAAGCCACACAGCAACATGCGGAAGACAAAATCCGTCAGATGATCAATAGCGAACAGCGTCTGAGCGAGCAGTTCGAAAACCTGGCAAACCGTATATTTGAACAAAGTAACCGCCGGGTTGATGAGCAAAACCGCCAAAGTCTTAACGGCCTGCTTACGCCACTGCGTGAACAGTTAGATGGTTTTCGGCGTCAGGTGCAGGACAGCTTTGGTCAGGAAGCGCGGGAACGCCACACTCTGGCGCATGAAATTCGCAATCTCCAACAGTTGAACGCACAGATGGCTCAGGAAGCAGTCAACCTGACGCGTGCGCTCAAGGGGGACAACAAAACCCAGGGGAACTGGGGAGAAGTGGTGTTGACGCGTGTGCTGGAGGCATCGGGGCTGCGTGAAGGTTATGAATACGAAACGCAGGTGAGTATTGAAAACGATGCTCGCTCCCGGATGCAACCGGATGTGATTGTGCGCCTACCGCAGGGCAAAGACGTGGTGATTGACGCCAAAATGACGCTGGTTGCGTACGAGCGCTATTTTAACGCACAAGATGATGACACCCGCGAAAGTGCGATGCAGGAACACATTGCTTCCGTACGCAATCATATTCGTTTACTGGGGCGTAAGGATTATCAGCAGTTACCAGGGCTGCGCACGCTGGACTATGTCCTGATGTTTATCCCTGTCGAACCCGCTTTTCTGCTGGCGTTGGACAAACAGCCCGAACTGATTACCGAGGCGCTTAAAAATAATATTATGCTGGTGAGTCCAACGACCCTGTTGGTGGCGCTACGCACCATCGCCAATTTATGGCGTTATGAACATCAAAGCCGTAATGCCCAGCAAATTGCCGATCGGGCCAGTAAGCTCTATGACAAAATGCGGCTGTTTGTCGATGATATGTCGTCTATTGGCCAGAGCCTGGATAAGGCGCAGGACAACTATCGGCAGGCGATGAAAAAACTCTCCTCAGGCCGTGGAAACGTACTGGCTCAGGCCGAGGCTTTTCGCGGGTTGGGAGTGGAAATTAAACGTGACATTAATCCTGATTTGGTTGAACAAGCCACGACGCAGGATGAAGAGTACCGATTACGCTCTGTTCCAGAGCAGGCACAGGACGCAGCTTACCCTGATGATGAGGGGGTAAAGCAGCAATCACGCTAGCCCATTCGGGGTAGTTGAACCCAGTAGAAGGGTAGGGCAAATTGCCCCAATCTGTTACACTTCTCGAACATTTTATTGATGAGCAGGCACTGAGATGGTGGAAGATTCACAAGAAACGACGCACTTTGGCTTTCAGACCGTCGCTAAAGAGCAGAAAGCTGAGATGGTGGCCCACGTTTTTCATTCTGTGGCGTCAAAATACGACGTCATGAATGACTTAATGTCATTTGGCATTCATCGTTTGTGGAAGCGCTTCACCATTGATTGTAGCGGCGTTCGACGTGGGCAGACCGTTCTGGATCTGGCGGGGGGGACGGGCGACCTGACCGCGAAGTTTTCACGTATGGTGGGTGAGACAGGTAACGTCATCCTGGCGGATATTAACGACTCAATGCTTAAGATGGGGCGTGAGAAGTTGCGTAATATCGGCGTCATTGGCAACGTTGAGTACGTTCAGGCGAATGCGGAAGCATTACCATTCCCGGACAATACCTTTGACTGCATTACCATTTCGTTCGGGCTACGTAACGTAACCGATAAAGATAAAGCATTGCGTTCGATGTATCGCGTATTGAAACCGGGCGGCCGTTTATTGGTACTGGAGTTCTCCAAACCCATCATTGAACCGCTGAGCAAAGCCTATGATGCGTATTCATTCCACATCCTGCCACGAATTGGTTCGATGGTCGCGAGTGATGCGGAAAGTTACCGTTATCTTGCTGAGTCCATTCGTATGCATCCCGATCAGGACACCCTAAAAGTGATGATGCAGGACGCCGGATTTGAAAGCGTCGATTATTACAACCTGACGGCTGGTGTTGTTGCCCTGCATCGTGGTTACAAGTTCTGACAGGAGATCGGGGATGCCTTTTAAACCCTTAGTGACCGCAGGAATCGAAAGTTTGCTCAACACCTTTCTGTACCGTTCGGCTGCATTAAAGCCAGCGCGGATGCGCTTGCAGGGCAAAGTACTGCGTGTAGAGCTGAAAGGATTTTCGACGCCATTAGTATTGGTGTTCAGTGAACGCCAGGTCGATGTACTGGGGGCATGGGAAGGTGAGGCCGACTGTACGGTGATAACGCATGCCAGCGTATTGCCAAAATTACGCGACCGGCAGCAACTCACTACGCTTATTCGCAGTGGCGAACTGGAAGTGCAGGGCGATATTCAGGTGGTGCAGAATGTTGTTGCGCTGGCCGATCTGGCTGAGTTCGATCCTGCGGAGCTACTGGCTCCCTACACGGGCGATATCGCTGCGGAAGGGATCAGCAAAGCGTTGCGTGGCGGGGCGAAATTTCTGTGTCACGGGGTTCAACGCCAACAACGTTATATCGCTGAAGCGATCACTGAAGAGTGGCGAATGGCACCCGGACCGCTTGAAGTTGCCTGGTTTGCAGAAGAAACCGCCGCCGTGGAGCGTGCGGTCGACGCGCTGGCTCAACGGCTGGAAAAACTGGAGGCCAAATGACGCCAGGTGAAGTACGGCGCCTTTATTTCATCGTTCGCACCTTTTTAAGTTACGGCCTTGATGAACTCATCCCCAAAATGCGTATTACGCTGCCGCTTCGGATATGGCGTTACACATTGTTCTGGATGCCGAATAAGCACAAAGACAAACCGCTGGGAGAGCGACTAAGACTGGCTTTGCAGGAATTAGGGCCGGTGTGGATTAAGTTTGGCCAAATGCTTTCCACTCGCCGTGATCTTTTCCCTCCTCATATCGCCGATCAGCTTGCGTTACTGCAAGACCGGGTTGCCCCATTTGATGGAAATCTCGCCAAAGCGCAAATTGAGGAAGCGATGGGAGGATTGCCTGTCGATGCCTGGTTTGATGATTTTGAAATACAGCCATTGGCCTCTGCGTCGATTGCTCAGGTGCACACCGCGCGTCTGAAATCGAATGGTAAAGAGGTGGTGATTAAAGTGATCCGCCCGGACATTCTGCCTGTCATCAAAGCGGACATGAAGTTAATCTATCGACTTGCTCGCTGGGTACCGCGTTTATTGCCGGATGGCCGCCGTCTGCGCCCGACCGAAGTGGTGCGAGAGTATGAAAAAACGCTGATTGATGAACTTAATCTGTTGCGTGAATCTGCCAACGCCATTCAGCTGCGGCGGAATTTTGACGGTAGTCCGATGCTCTACATCCCGGAAGTCTATTCCGATTACTGTAGCCAAAATATGATGGTTATGGAGCGGATATACGGCATTCCCGTCTCAGATGTGGTGACGCTGGAAAAGAACGGCACCAATATGAAGCTTCTGGCTGAACGTGGAGTGCAGGTCTTTTTTACCCAGGTCTTTCGCGACAGCTTTTTCCATGCGGACATGCATCCGGGGAATATTTTTGTTAGTTATGAGCATCCTGAAAACCCCAAATACATTGGTATTGATTGTGGGATTGTCGGCTCGCTGAATAAAGAAGATAAGCGTTACCTGGCGGAGAACTTCATCGCGTTCTTTAATCGTGATTACCGTAAGGTCGCGGAACTGCATGTGGACTCCGGTTGGGTTCCACCTGATACCAATGTCGAAGAGTTTGAGTTTGCCATTCGTACTGTATGTGAGCCGATCTTTGAAAAACCGCTGGCCGAAATCTCCTTTGGTCATGTGTTGTTGAATCTGTTTAATACAGCACGCCGGTTTAATATGGAAGTTCAGCCACAGTTGGTATTGCTGCAGAAGACCTTGCTGTATGTTGAAGGTGTTGGACGGCAGCTTTATCCGCAACTCGATTTGTGGAAAACCGCCAAGCCATTCCTCGAATCCTGGATTAAAGATCAGGTCGGTATTCCTGCACTGGTAAGGGCATTTAAGGAAAAAGCCCCGTTCTGGGTCGAAAAAATGCCAGAATTACCTGAATTGGTGTATGACAGTTTGCGCCAGGGCAAATATTTACAACACAGTGTTGATAAGATTGCGCGCGAGCTTCAGGCGAATCATGTACGCCAGGGACAATCCCGTTATTTGTTGGGTATTGGTGCCACCTTATTGTTAAGTGGGACATTCCTGCTCATCAACCGCCCCGAATGGGGGGGGATGCCGGGCTGGTTAATGGCGGGTGGTCTGGTTGCCTGGATTATTGGCTGGCGTAAAACGCGCTGATTTTTTCATCGCTCAAGGTAGGTCGTGTAACGTATAATGCGATCTTAATAATTCATCATCTATCACAGAGGAACATGTATGGGTGGTATCAGTATTTGGCAGTTGTTGATCATTGCCGTCATCGTTGTACTGCTATTTGGCACCAAAAAGCTCGGCTCCATCGGTTCCGATCTTGGCGCGTCAATTAAAGGTTTCAAAAAAGCCATGGGCGATGATGATACGAAGCAGGATAAAACCAGTCAGGACGCTGATTTTACTGCTAAATCTATCGCTGATAAGCAAAGCGAACCTAAAAAAGAAGACGCCAAGAGCCACGATAAAGAGCAGGTATAATTCGTGTTTGATATCGGTTTTAGCGAACTGCTATTGGTGTTTGTTATTGGCCTCATCGTTTTGGGGCCTCAACGCTTACCTATAGCGGTAAAAACGGTAGCGGGCTGGGTTCGCGCATTGCGATCCCTTGCAACCACAGTTCAGAACGAACTGACCCAGGAGCTTAAGCTCCAGGAGTTTCAGGACAGCCTGAAGAAGGTTGAAAAGGCGAGCCTGGATACCCTGACCCCTGAACTGAAGGCATCAATGGATGAACTTCGTCAGGCTGCGGAGTCAATGAAACGTTCTTACAGTGCTAACGATCCTGAAAAGTCGAGTGACGAAGTACACACCATCCATAATCCGGTGGTGAAAGGGAACGAAGCGCAGCACGAGGGTGTCACCCCTGCCACCGCTGAAACACAGGCCAGTTCACCGGAACAGAAACCGGAGACGGCTGCTGTAACGCCTGCGCCGACGGAGACCGTTTCCGCAAATGTGACGGACGCAGAAAAGAAATCCGCCGCGCCTGTTCTCGAATCCTCCCCTTCGCCGAGTGATAAACCGTAAACATGGCTGTAGATGATACTCAACCCCTTATCACGCATCTGATTGAGCTGCGTAAGCGCCTTCTGAACTGCATTATTGCGGTTATCATGATTTTTCTGGCGTTGGTTTATTTTGCCAACGACATTTATCATCTGGTTGCTGCGCCGCTGATCAAACAGTTACCTCAGGGGGCGACGATGATCGCCACAGATGTGGCCTCGCCGTTTTTCACCCCGATAAAACTCACCTTCATGGTGTCGTTGATTTTGTCAGCGCCGGTGATCCTCTACCAGGTGTGGGCGTTTATTGCACCTGCGCTGTATAAGCACGAACGCCGTCTTGTCATGCCGTTACTGGTCTCCAGTTCACTGCTGTTCTACATTGGTATGGCGTTCGCCTACTTTGTGGTATTCCCGCTGGCATTTGGTTTTCTGGCAAACACAGCCCCGCAAGGTGTGCAGGTTTCTACTGATATCGCCAGTTATCTCAGCTTTGTGATGGCGCTGTTTATGGCATTCGGCATCTCCTTTGAGGTTCCGGTCGCCATTGTGCTGCTTTGCTGGATGGGAGTAACGACCCCCGAAGATTTACGCAAGAAACGCCCGTATGTTTTGGTCGGCGCGTTCGTTGTTGGGATGTTGCTGACTCCTCCTGATGTCTTCTCGCAAACGTTGCTGGCGATACCGATGTATTGCTTGTTTGAAGTTGGCGTCTTTTTCTCTCGTTTCTATGTGGGTAAACGACAAACGCGAGTTGAAGACAACGAGGCTGAGAACGAGAAAGCTGAAAACGCTGAGAAAGCAGAGAAACCTGAAGAATAAATTCAACCGCCCGTCAGGGCGGTTGTCGTATTGGAGACAGCATGTTTGACATCGGGGTAAATTTAACCAGCTCGCAGTTTGCAAAAGATCGCGACGAGGTTGTGTCGCGTAGCGTTGCCGCGGGCGTGGATGGCATGCTTCTGACAGGAACCAACGTGCACGAAAGCCAGCAGGCACAAGCGCTGGCGCGGCAATATCCGCGTTGCTGGTCGACGGCTGGCGTTCATCCGCATGACAGTAGCCACTGGCAAGCATCAACCGAAGAAGCGATAGTCGCGCTGGCTGGTCTGCCAGAAGTCGTGGCAATTGGCGAATGCGGTCTGGATTTCAATCGCAATTTCTCCACGCCGCAAGAGCAGGAGCGGGCTTTTCTGGCGCAGCTGCATATCGCCGCAGAATTACAGATGCCTGTTTTTATGCACTGCCGCGATGCGCATACTCGCTTTTTGACGCTACTGGAACCCTGGCTGGATAAACTGCCTGGCGCAGTGCTGCATTGTTTTACTGGCTCTCGCCAGGAGATGCAGGAGTGTGTGGACAGAGGGCTTTATATCGGTATCACGGGGTGGGTTTGTGATGAGCGCAGAGGGCTTGAGCTACGCGAGTTGTTACCCTTTATTCCGGCAGAAAAACTGCTGATTGAGACGGACGCGCCGTATCTTCTGCCCCGGGACATCTCTCCCAAGCCTGCATCAAGACGTAATGAACCCGCCTGGTTGCCACATATTCTTGAGCGTATCGCGACGTGGCGTGGGGAAGATCCGCAACACCTGGCGGCAATAACAGACGATAACGTCAGAGCGCTGTTTGGGATCGCGTTTTAAATCTTACGAAATCCGGTGTTTTTTACGCTCTGCTTAACCTCTTTATTCAATAGGTTAAGTAGAAGCATTGAGCGTGCTTCGCCATCGGGTTCGGTAAAGATAGCCCTCAGCCCCTCGAATGCCCCTTCTGTGATGAGCACGCTGTCGCCAGGATAAGGTGTTTCTGGGTCGACAATATCGCGAGGTTTGCAGATAGAAAGCTGATGAATCACGCTGGAGGGGACGGTTGCAGGGTGCGCGCCAAATCGAACGAAATGACTGACGCCGCGCGTGGCATTGATCGTCGTGGTATGAATCACTTCCGGATCAAACTCGACGAACAGATAATTAGGGAAAAGAGGCTCACTGACTGTGGTACGTTTACCGCGTACTATTTTTTCCAGGGTGATCATCGGCGTCAGGCAATTCACCGCCTGTCTTTCGAGGTGTTCCTGAGCACGCTGAAGTTGCCCGCGTTTGCAGTACAGTAAATACCAGGATTGCATAATGACTCTTATTTCCTTGTTCGGGGCGCAAGCATAGCAAAAGCGATGCGCTAAGTTAATTATAATCCCCGGGTTTGCTTGCTTCGCCGAAGTTCACGCTAATTTAACAAAATTACAGCATCACGATGATGAACGCCGTATAATGAGGCGCTTACGAAGAGGCCATAATGGACGCCATGAAATATCACGATTTACGCGACTTCCTGACGCTGCTTGAACAGCAGGGCGAGCTCAAGCGCATCTCGCTTGAGATCGATCCTCATCTGGAAATCACCGAAATTGCTGACCGCACGCTGCGTGCCGGTGGGCCTGCCCTGTTGTTTGAAAATCCCAAAGGCTATTCAATGCCGGTGCTGTGTAACCTTTTTGGTACGCCGAAGCGTGTTGCCATGGGGATGGGGCAGGAGGATGTTTCTGCTCTGCGGGAAGTGGGTAAGTTATTGGCGTTTTTAAAAGAGCCGGAACCGCCGAAAGGGTTTCGCGATCTGTTTGATAAACTTCCGCAGTTCAAACAAGTCCTCAATATGCCAACAAAGCGTCTGCGCGGCGCGCCCTGTCAGCAGAAAGTGTTCTCTGGTTCAGAGGTGGATTTAAACCGCATTCCCATCATGACCTGTTGGCCGGAAGATGCCGCCCCGCTCATCACCTGGGGTCTTACGGTGACGCGTGGTCCGCACAAAGAGCGGCAGAATCTTGGCATTTATCGCCAGCAGTTGATTGGCAAGAACAAATTAATCATGCGTTGGTTATCTCATCGCGGCGGCGCGCTGGATTTTCAGGAGTGGTGCGCAGCCCATCCCGGCGAACGTTTCCCGGTGGCGGTGGCATTGGGCGCCGATCCAGCGACCATTCTCGGGGCGGTAACCCCTGTGCCTGATACCCTCTCGGAATATGCATTTGCAGGTCTGTTACGTGGCACAAAGACAGAAGTCGTCAAATGTATTTCCAATGATCTTGAAGTCCCTGCCAGCGCGGAAATTGTGCTGGAAGGCTATATCGAGCCGGGTGAACTTGCGCCGGAAGGTCCTTATGGCGATCATACTGGCTACTACAATGAAGTGGATAGCTTCCCGGTCTTTACCGTGACGCACGTGACGCAGCGTGAAGATGCTATCTATCATTCGACGTACACCGGCCGACCGCCAGACGAACCGGCGGTGTTAGGGGTGGCGCTAAACGAAGTCTTCGTTCCCATTTTGCAAAAGCAGTTTCCGGAAATCGTCGATTTTTATCTGCCGCCGGAAGGCTGTTCTTATCGACTGGCCGTGGTGACAATAAAAAAACAGTACGCCGGTCATGCCAAGCGCGTCATGATGGGGGTGTGGTCATTTTTACGCCAGTTTATGTACACCAAATTTGTTATCGTCTGCGATGATGATGTCAACGCACGCGACTGGAATGATGTCATTTGGGCGATCACTACCCGTATGGACCCGGCCCGGGACACCGTGCTGGTAGAAAATACGCCAATTGATTATTTGGATTTTGCCTCGCCAATCTCTGGGCTTGGTTCAAAAATGGGGCTGGATGCCACCAACAAATGGCCCGGCGAAACCCAACGTGAGTGGGGGCGTCCCATAAAAAAAGATCCTGACGTTACCGCGCGTATCGATGCGATCTGGGATGAGCTGGCCATCTTCAACAACGGTAAAGGCGCCTGAGGCGCGATCGTTTTGCCCTATAGACCCGACAGAGGGAGCGCATGACAACCTTAAGCTGTAAAGTGACCTCGGTAGAAGCTATCACCGATACCGTATATCGCGTACGTTTAGTGCCAGACGCGGCGTTTTCATTTCGCGCTGGTCAGTATTTGATGGTGGTGATGGACCAGCGGGATAAACGTCCGTTTTCGATGGCATCCACACCGGATGAGCAAGGATTTATTGAGTTGCACATCGGTGCCTCAGAACTCAATCTGTATGCCATGGCAGTGATGGACAGAATCCTGAAAGACAGAGAAATCGTGGTGGATATGCCACACGGTGAAGCCTGGCTACGTGATGATGAAGAGCGTCCGCTGATCCTGATCGCCGGAGGAACCGGATTCTCTTACGTGCGCTCAATTTTGCTGACTGCGCTGGCGCGTAATCCGCAACGCGATGTCACTATTTACTGGGGCGGCCGGGAAGAAAAACACCTCTACGATCTCTCTGAGCTGCAAGCGCTTTCGGTCAATCATCCTAATCTGCGTATTGAGCCGGTGGTTGAACAACCTGAAGCGAAATGGCGTGGCCGCACGGGAACGGTCTTAACTGCGGTTTTACAGGATCATGGTACGCTGGCTGGACATGATATCTACATTGCCGGACGTTTCGAGATGGCGAAAATCGCTCGCGACCTGTTCTGCAACGAGCGCAGCGCGCGGGAAGATCGTCTGTTTGGTGATGCTTTCGCCTTTATTTAAAGCAATAAAAAACCCGCCCCTGACAGGCGGGAAGAACGGCAACTAAACTGTTTTTCTTCGCCATTGGCACCAATGGCTTTGAGATAACACTGTTGTAGGCCGGGCAAGCGAAGCGCCCCCGGCATTTTGCCCGGTGGCGCGTTGCTTATCGGGCCTACGTTATCCTGGTCAAACCCGCTCAAACACCGTCGCGATTCCCTGACCCAATCCGATACACATCGTCGCCAGACCAAACTGTACGTCTTTGCGTTCCATCAGGTTCAGTAGAGTGGTGCTGATACGCGCGCCGGAACAACCGAGCGGATGACCCAGGGCGATGGCGCCGCCATTCAGGTTGATCTTCTCGTCGATCTGCTCCATTAGCCCAAGATCTTTAATGCACGGCAGGATCTGGGCGGCGAACGCTTCGTTCATCTCAAACAAGCCGATATCACTGGTTGAAAGGCCTGCTTTTTTCAGTGCCAGTTTTGAGGCCGGCACAGGACCATAACCCATGATTGAAGGATCGCAGCCCACGACGGCCATTGAGCGAATGCGCGCGCGCGGTTTCAGACCCAGTTCACGTGCACGACTTTCGCTCATCACCAGCATAGCGGCAGCGCCATCGGAGAGGGCAGAAGACGTGCCTGCGGTAACCGTACCACTGACTGGATCAAACGCCGGTCGCAGCGTGGACAATGCTTCGACGGTGGTTTCCGGGCGGATCACTTCATCGTAGTTAAACTGCTTCAGCACGCCGTCGGCATCATGACCGCTGGTCGGGATGATTTCGTTTTTAAAAGCGCCGAACTGTGTGGCCGCCCAGGCGCGGGCGTGTGAACGTGCGGCGAAGGCATCCTGCATTTCTCGGCTGATACCGTGCATGCGAGAGAGCATTTCCGCCGTTAATCCCATCATGCCCGCGGCTTTCGCCACATTGCGGCTTAAGCCGGGGTGGAAATCAACGCCGTGACTCATTGGCACATGGCCCATGTGTTCAACACCGCCGATCAGGCACGCGTGCGCATCGCCGGTCATGATCATGCGCGCGGCGTCGTGGAGCGCTTGCATTGATGAACCACACAGACGGTTGACGGTAACCGCAGGGACTGAGTGCGGGACTTCCGCCAGTAGCGCGGCGTTACGGGCAATGTTGAAGCCCTGTTCCAGTGTCTGTTGCACACAACCCCAATAAATATCGTCAAGGGCGGTGGGTTCCAGCGCTGGGTTACGCGCCAGCAGGCTACGCATTAAGTGTGCGGAGAGATCTTCCGCCCGCACGTTACGAAATGCGCCGCCTTTTGAACGGCCCATCGGGGTACGAATTGCATCGACAATGACAACCTGTTCCATTGTGACTCCTTAAGCCGTTTTCAGATCGCCAACCGGACGGGCAGGCTCAACCGGGGGATAGTACGGTTCGTTATGGCGCGCTTTGTTACGCAGACCTTCCGGTACTTCATACATAGGGCCGAGATGCTGATACTGTTGCGCCATATCGAGATATTTTGCGCTGCCGAGCGTGTCCAGCCAGCGGAACGCGCCGCCGTGGAATGGAGGGAAGCCCAGACCGTAAACCAGCGCCATATCGGCTTCCGCCGGGCTGGCTATGATGCCTTCTTCCAGGCAACGCACCACTTCGTTGACCATCGGGATCATCATACGGGCGATGATCTCTTCGTCGCTGAAATCACGCTTCGCTTTGCTGACGTCAGCCAACAGACTGTCCACGGTCGCGTCTTCTTCTTTCTTCGGTTTGCCTTTGCTGTCTTCTGTATAGCGCCAGAAGCCCAGACCATTTTTCTGGCCGTAACGGTTAGCCTCAAACAGCGCATCGATCGCGTCGCGATAGTCTTTCGTCATACGCTGCGGGAAACCTGCTGCCATCACTGCCTGTGCGTGGTGTGCGGTATCAATGCCTACGACATCCAGCAGGTACGCCGGGCCCATTGGCCAACCGAACTGTTTTTCCATGACTTTGTCGACTTTGCGGAAATCTGCGCCGTCACGCAGTAACTGGCTGAAACCGGCGAAATACGGGAACAGTACGCGGTTAACAAAGAAGCCAGGGCAGTCATTTACCACGATCGGCGTCTTGCCCATCTTGCTGGCCCAGGCCACCACTTTGGCGATGGTTTCATCCGAACTTTTCTCACCGCGAATGATCTCAACCAGCGGCATCCGGTGAACCGGGTTGAAGAAGTGCATGCCGCAGAAATTTTCCGGGCGCTTCAGGACGCTTGCCAGTTCGCTAATCGGAATGGTGGAGGTATTGGAAGCCAGCACAGTGTCAGGACGGACTTTATCTTCCGTCTCCGCCAGTACGGCTTTTTTCACTTTCGGGTTCTCAACGACTGCTTCCACTACCACGTCGACACGCTCAAAACCGACATAATCCAGCGTTGGGTGAATGGTGGAGATTACGCCCGCCATTTTCAGTCCGTCGATCTTACTGCGTTCAAGCTGTTTGTTTAGCAACTTGGCGGCTTCAGTCATACCGAGGGTGAGCGATTTGTCGTTGATATCTTTCATTATCACCGGTACGCCTTTCCAGGCGGACTGATAAGCGATACCCCCACCCATGATACCGGCACCCAGTACGGCAGCCTGCTTCGGAGTTGCAACGTCTTTGGTCAGCGTCTTCGCTTTGGCCTTAACGAACTGATCGTTGAGGAAGATACCGACCAGTGCGCGGGCTTCATTGGTGTGCGCCAGCGGGACAAAACTTTGGTTTTCCAGTTTCAAGGCTTCTTCACGACCAAAGCGGGCAGCGGCTTCAATGGTCTTCACCGCGGTGATCGGCGCCGGGTAATGTTTACCTGCGGTTTGCGCGACCATCCCTTTGGCGATGGTGAAACTCATTGCCGCTTCA
Organism: Citrobacter sp. NCU1; assembly: GCF_010231475.1. Lineage (GTDB taxonomy): Bacteria > Pseudomonadota > Gammaproteobacteria > Enterobacterales > Enterobacteriaceae > Citrobacter_D. Next base: position 79,216 of record NZ_NRDO01000020.1, read on the forward strand.
ATTTTGCTGAGTTTCAGCGGCTCGAGCTTCGGCTGACGTTTGGCTTTCCAGTCAAGGTCACCGTTGATCGCCTGATGGAGTACCGCCAGAGCGCCATTAATCAATTTTTCTGGCTTCACCACGCCATCGACTAAACCGATTTTCAGTGCCTGCTCGGCACCCACATCTTTACCTGCCGCGATGATCTCCAGTGCGCTGTCCGCGCCCAGCATACGGGGCATACGGACGGAACCGCCAAAGCCTGGCATGATCCCCAGTTTCGTTTCTGGCAGACCAATACGCAGGTCTGGCGTCGCCAGGCGGTAGTCGGTTGCCAGAACGCATTCGCAACCGCCGCCCAGCGCATAGCCGTTGACGGCAGAAAGGGTGGGGACGGGCAAATCTTCCAGACGGTTAAAGACGCTATTGGCAAAATGCAGCCACTGGCTTAACTGTTCTTCGGGAACGAGAAACAGTGAAAGGAATTCGGTGATATCTGCACCGACAATAAAGGCCGCTTTATTGGAACGCAGTAGCAGCCCTTTTAAATCTGTTTGCTTTTCCAGCACATCGAGCGCGTGGCCGAGGCTGGCGACGGTTGCAGTGTCGAGTTTGTTGACCGAGCCTGGAGCATCGAACACCAGTTCGGCAATGCCATTTTCCAGCCAGTCTAGGTACAGGGTGTCGCCTTTGTAAAGCATGTCAGTCTCCTGAATCTGCAAGGTGATCTGGTCATACCAGATAAGGCGAAGTGTGTATTTTGTGTTAATAAAATGCAAATGATTGATTAAAAAAATGACGATTCGATCACGCTCGGCAGAAATCACGCAGCCACAATGCGATGTGCTAAGATGCGGAGACTTGAGGTCAAAAAAACAGAAGGGTAAAAAATGGAATCACTGGCCGCACTCTATAAAAATCATATTGTTACTTTGCAGGAACGGACTCGTGATGTACTGGCGCGCTTCAAGCTGGATGCGTTATTAATTCACTCTGGCGAACTGTTCAACGTCTTTCTCGACGATCATCCGTATCCGTTCAAGGTCAATCCGCAGTTTAAAGCCTGGGTTCCGGTGACGCAGGTTCCTAATTGCTGGTTGCTGGTGGATGGCGTTAATAAGCCTAAATTATGGTTCTACCTGCCGGTCGATTACTGGCACAACGTCGAGCCGCTGCCGACCTCCTTCTGGACCGAAGACGTTGAAATCATTGCGCTGCCAAAAGCCGACGGTATTGGTAGTCAGTTGCCTGCCGCGCGCGGCAACATTGCTTATATTGGCCCAGTGCCTGAGCGTGCATTACAACTGGATATTGCTGCCAGCAACATCAACCCGAAAGGGGTGATCGACTACCTGCATTATTACCGTTCCTATAAAACGGATTATGAACAGGCCTGCATGCGTGAAGCGCAGAAAATGGCGGTGAGCGGTCACCGCGCGGCGGAAGAGGCCTTCCGTTCCGTCATGAGCGAGTTTGACATCAACCTGGCTTATCTGACGGCGACCGGGCATCGCGACACAGATGTACCGTATAGCAACATTGTCGCGCTTAACGAACATGCGTCAGTCCTGCATTACACCAAACTGGATCATCAGGCGCCGTCTGAAATTCGCAGCTTCCTGTTAGATGCAGGTGCAGAGTACAACGGCTATGCGGCTGACCTGACGCGTACCTGGTCTGCCCACAGCGATAATGACTACGCTCAACTGGTTAAAGATGTTAATGACGAACAACTGGCGCTGATTGCCACGATGAAGGCTGGGATGAGCTATGTGGATTATCACATTCAGTTCCATCAACGCATCGCGAAGCTGCTACGTAAGCATCAGCTTGTGACCGGTATGAGCGAAGAGGCGATGGTGGAAAACGATCTTACCGGACCGTTTATGCCGCACGGTATTGGTCATCCGCTGGGGCTGCAGGTCCATGATGTAGCGGGTTTTATGCAGGATGATACGGGAACGCATCTTGCTGCGCCGTCGAAATACCCTTATTTGCGTTGCACTCGTGTGCTTGAGCCGGGAATGGTATTAACCATTGAGCCGGGTCTTTATTTCATCGAGTCACTGTTGGCGCCGTGGCGTGAAGGACAATTCAGCAAACACTTCAACTGGCAGAAAATCGAAGCGCTGAAACCCTTTGGCGGCATTCGTATTGAAGACAATGTGGTGATCCACGAAAACAACGTTGAAAACATGACGCGTGATTTGAAACTGGCGTAATGGACAGTTGGTTAATCCCTGCATCGCCGGTCACTGTTGTTGAAGAGATCAAAAAGAGCCGCTTTATTACGTTGCTGGCCCATACGGACGGCGTAGAAGCGGCGAAAGCATTTGTGGAGTCTGTCAGAGCGGAGCACCCGACCGCTCGCCACCATTGTGTGGCGTGGGTGGCGGGTGCGCCGGACGACTCACAGCAGTTGTGTTTCTCGGATGACGGTGAACCGGCGGGCACGGCAGGAAAACCGATGCTTGCACAATTGATGGGCAGTGGCGTCGGTGAGATCACCGCCGTGGTGGTTCGCTACTACGGCGGTATTTTGTTGGGCACTGGGGGGCTGGTGAAAGCCTACGGTGGCGGGGTGAATCAGGCGCTGCGGCAGTTAACCACGCAACGCAAGACACCATTAACCGAATATACTTTGCAGTGTGAATATGGTCAGTTGACCGGGATTGAAGCACTGCTGGGACAGTTTTCCGGAAAGATCGTTACCAGCGATTATCAGGCATATGTTCTGTTACGGGTGGCGCTTCCTTATGCAAAAGTGGATGAATTTACAGCAAAACTGGCGGATTTTAGCCGTGGTTCATTGCAATTATTAGCGATTGAAGAATAATCCCCACCTTATTTTTAGAACAAAGGAAGCGGCAGAGATGCATTTTCGCGCCATTACCCGAATCGTTGGACTACTGGTCATCTTATTTTCGGGGACAATGATTCTCCCGGGGTTGGTTGCGTTGATCTACCGTGATGGGGCGGGTAGAGCATTTACACAAACTTTCTTTGTCGCGTTGGCAATTGGTTCTTTATTGTGGTGGCCAAACCGCCGGGAGAAGGGCGAACTGAAATCCCGCGAAGGGTTTCTCATCGTGGTTCTGTTCTGGACCGTACTGGGCAGCGTGGGTGCGCTACCGTTTATCTTCTCTGAGCAACCGAACCTCACAATTACTGATGCGTTTTTTGAATCCTTTTCCGGGTTGACGACGACCGGCGCGACCACGCTGGTGGGGCTTGATTCGCTGCCACATGCCATTCTTTTTTATCGTCAGATGCTGCAATGGTTTGGCGGTATGGGGATCATCGTCCTGGCGGTGGCCATTCTTCCTATTCTCGGCGTTGGGGGGATGCAGCTTTATCGGGCAGAAATGCCAGGACCGTTGAAAGATAACAAAATGCGCCCGCGCATTGCCGAAACAGCAAAAACCCTGTGGCTGATTTATGTGTTACTGACCGTGGCATGTGCGCTGGCGCTGTGGTTTGCGGGTATGCCTGCCTTTGATGCCATTGGACACAGTTTTGCCACCATCGCCATTGGCGGTTTTTCAACGCATGATGCCAGCGTGGGGTATTTTGACAGTCCGGCTATCAATACCATTATTGCTATCTTCTTACTGATCTCCGGTTGTAACTACGGTCTGCACTTCTCTTTATTAAGCGGGCGAAGCCTGAAGGTTTACTGGCGCGACCCAGAATTTCGGATGTTTATTGGCGTACAGTTGACGCTGGTGGTCATCTGCACACTGGTTTTATGGATCCACAATACCTATGCCTCGGCGCTAATGACGCTAAACCAGGCCTTTTTCCAGGTGGTGTCGATGGCGACAACCGCCGGGTTTACGACGGACAGCATTGCGCGCTGGCCGCTCTTTTTGCCCGTTCTCCTGCTGTGCTCTGCATTTATCGGTGGTTGTGCGGGATCAACCGGCGGCGGCCTGAAGGTGATCCGTATTCTGCTGCTGTTTAAGCAGGGAAATCGTGAACTGAAGCGACTGGTCCACCCGAACGCGGTGTACAGCATAAAGTTGGGGAACCGTGCGCTGCCGGAACGTATCCTCGAAGCTGTCTGGGGCTTCTTCTCCGCTTATGCATTAGTCTTTATCGTCAGCATGCTGGCTATTATCGCAACGGGTGTGGATGACTTCTCTGCATTTGCTTCTGTTGTCGCAACACTCAACAATCTGGGGCCTGGGCTTGGCGTTGTTGCAGACAACTTTGCTAGCATGAATCCCGTTGCGAAATGGATCCTGATCGCCAATATGTTGTTTGGTCGTCTGGAAGTCTTCACTTTGCTGGTGCTGTTTACCCCCACTTTCTGGCGTGAATAATGGAGTAACACGTGAAAACACTCATTCTCTTCTCAACCCGGGATGGACAAACGCGCGAGATCGCCTCGTATCTGGCTTCTGAATTAAAAGAGCTGGGGATCTGGGCGGATGTCGTTAATCTTCATCGTACTGAGGAGCCGGACTGGCAAAGTTATGATCGCGTCGTGATTGGGGCATCTATCCGCTACGGTCATTATCATGCCGCTTTCCAGGAGTTCGTGAAGACACATTCTGCAAGATTGAACGCAATGCCGAGCGCGTTCTACTCGGTGAATCTTGTTGCACGTAAGCCGGAAAAGCGAACGCCGCAGACAAACAGCTATGCGCGTAAGTTTCTGATGAACTCACCGTGGCGTCCCGATCGTTGCGCAGTGATTGCGGGGGCACTTCGTTATCCTCGTTATCGCTGGTATGACCGCTTTATGATTAAGCTCATCATGAAGATGTCAGGCGGTGAAACGGACACGAGTAAAGAAGTGGTATATACGGACTGGGAACAAGTGGCGATTTTTGCCCGTGAAATCGCACAATTAACCAGCAATTCGCCGTCAAAATAGTCGCAAAGAATAAAAAATAAGCACTTGGAGGATTATTTCAAATTTCCGCTTGTCAGCCGGAAATAACTCCCTATAATGCGCCTCCACTGACACG